>JBIIQG010000085.1:0-4184 GCA_044342185.1 Ilumatobacteraceae bacterium
CCGGATGAAACGACGCCATTGGGGGCTTTGAAGAGAAATTCTCGAGCGCTGCTTCGAAGCTGGGGAAGGTGCTTTTTCGCTTACGCGCTCCACCAGCAAGTGGGTTTGGTGGACGGTCGCCATCTGCGGGATCGGCGGGTGGAAACACGATGGGTTCAAAAACAAACAATGCCGTAAAGAGTGATGGTTCAACAAGCGACGCCATTAGGAGAGAAGCCCCGCCCATTGAATGACCAATTCCTACGAGTGGTGCACCGCCATGTTGCGCAGACAACGCGCGCGCAGCTGCAAGTGCATCGATTCCGTAGTCACGCCATTCAAGATGTGCGGGGTCAACTGTTTCTGCATCGCCGTATCCGCGATGGTCAAAACCAACAACGTGATGTTCACTACGTAGGTCTGCGGCAAGTGGTTCCCAGCAGTGTGCGTGAAAACCCGTGGCGTGAGAGAGCAAAACCGGTGAACCTGCCCCCCCGAAATCATGAAGTGCAATGGTGACTCCATCGATCGAAGGAATCAATGTGCTGTCGTTACACGCAATGTGTTGAGTCATTTTGGTTCTCGCGGTAATCCGAGGAGACGTTCTCCGATGATGTTGCGCTGCACTTGGCTGCTGCCGCCAGCAATGCGACCGCCAGGCGCGGCGAGCATCCCGGTTGCGTCTGATCCGTCCAACATGGCATCTGCACCAGAAATGTCTCCACGCAGCATGGCCACTCCGAACATCATTTCCGTTATTCCAAGTTTCATTAACGACGATGCAGTGGAAGCAACGGGTCCTTGAGTTTGTGCCATTGCTTTGAATGCGGTTCCTAAAGACAAAAGTGACACAAGCTCATCTCTTCGCGATGCATCAAGTCCACGTCCACGGCCAAGAGCAGCGATTGATTCAAGTCGTCGTTCTAACCCAATGACACTGGCTCCGATGTGGCCGCGTTCGTTGGTGAGAACCGCCATTCCTACACCCCAACCACCGTGCAGTGGGCCGATGAGATGTTCAGCGGGAAGATGAACGTCGGTAAAGAACACTTCATCAAATTCTGATTCACCTGTCATTTGTCGAAGTGGCCGAACTTCAATTCCGGGGAGATCCATCGGAACCAAGAAGAACGAGATGCCTTCATGTTTTGGTGCGTCGGGGTTGGTGCGCGCCATGAGGATGCCCCAGTTGCTGCATCGTCCGCCACTGCACCACACTTTTTGCCCATTGACGATGAAGTTGTCTCCATCGCGTTCTGCGCGGGTGGCGAGAGACCCAAGATCACTGCCAGCGCCAGGCTCGCTAAACAATTGGCACCACACACTGTTGGCGGTGAGTGTTGAGTGAAGATGTTGTCGCTTTTGTTCGTCGGAACCGAATGCCATCACTGCTCCGCCAGCGAGTACAAGGCCCACCATGTTGAGAAGTGGCGGCACACTGGCCTTTGCGCACTCTTCTACCCATGCACCGTGATGTACAGGGGACAGCCCTTGCCCGCCGTGTTCCGTCGGCCAGTGAAGGCCAGCGAAGCCAGCGTTATAGATGAGCTGTTGCCACTCGACAGCTGCGTCAATGAGATCGGGCGGACAGATTGCGCCGTAGTCGCGAGGCGCATGGTGGCGGTGTTCTGCCAACCACGCCGCCGCGCGAACACGGAATTCGTCAACCGACTCGGTGGACACTTACTTCAGAACGTTGAAGAACATGGCCGTCTCTTCGGGAAGGTTGGCCGGAATTTGGTAGCCGTCGGTATTGCGAATCTGTTCCCAGTTATCGCGGATGTCTTCAAGAGAAAGATGTGGGGTGTAGTAACCCTGCGTCTCACCGATGAACACGCGAGCAACACGGCCACCGCCAACGGAGTAAATCTCGCCCGATACGTCGCAGTCTTCGTGCGACAGCCACGCAACAATTGGCGTAACGAGAGCGGGATCAAGTTTGTCGCCCACTGCGCCCATGAGATTTTCGGTCATACGTGTGAGTGCGAGTGGCGCAATGACGTTTGCCTTGATGTTGTACTTAGCACCTTCGGCAGCAAGTACTCGTGAGAATCCGACAAGGCCCATCTTTGCTGCGCCGTAGTTGGCCTGTCCAAAGTTTCCAAAGATGCCTGCGGCAGAAGATGTGGAGACAATGCGTCCGTAGCCCTGTTCACGCATACGAATCCATGCGGGACGAGTGACATTGAATGCGCCCTTCAAGTGAACATCGATGACGGGGTCAACAAGATCTGGTGTCATGTTGTGGAATGTCTTGTCGCGCAAGATTCCTGCGTTATTGATCACGATGTCAACGCGGCCGTATGCATCGATGGCTGTCTGAATGATTCCTTCGCCGCCTTCGGGGGTGGACACGCTGTCGTGATTCGCAACGGCTTCTCCGCCAGCGGCACGAATTTCATCGACAACCTTTTGTGCTGCACTTGAATCTGCACCCGATCCGTCGACGGTGCCGCCAAGGTCGTTGACAACGACCAGTGCGCCCCGCGATGCGAGAAGAAGTGCGTGTTGGCGACCAAGACCGCCACCTGCACCGGTGATTACTGCAACTTTTCCGTCATATGTCAATTGGCTCATGTAGTTCACCGTAGTCCCGACCGCTTACTCTGACCACATGGACGAACTTTTGCCAGGCCCCGACGACCCACGCCGGCTTGCTGTTCGTCAGTGGATAGCGGACCATCCAGCACCCACCAATAGAGAGTTGGCAGAGAGTGGGTACGTTGCTCCGCATTGGCCCGCTCCGTATGGAATAGGAGCTGACCCCATTCATCAGCTCATCATTGACGACGAATTTGCGCGCGCACAACTTGCACGGCCATCAAACCAAATTGGTATCGGTTGGGCGGCACCCACAATTATTTTTGCGGGCACGCAAGAACAAAAAGATCGTTACGTGTTGCCCGCACTTGCGGCTGAGGAAATCTGGTGCCAGTTGTTTAGTGAGCCTGGTGCCGGAAGCGACTTAGCGGGTTTGTCAACACGCGCTGTTCGCGACGGCGATGAGTGGGTAGTGAATGGGCAGAAGGTGTGGACCACGGGCGCTCATTATTCGAAGTTTGGCATTCTCATCGCGCGAACAGCCCCACATGTTGCCAAGCACAAAGGCATTACGTATTTCATTTGCCCCATGGATCTTCCCGGAATTGAAATTCGCACGATCCGAAATATTGCTGGTGCCGACAGTTTCAACGAAGTGTTCTTCACGGATGCGCGAATTCCCCATGAAAACGTCGTTGGTGAAGTGAACGATGGATGGCGGCTTGCAAAAGTCACTCTCGGAAACGAGCGAGTGTCGTTGTCGACAGGGGGAGTGTTGTGGGGGAACGGCCCCACCGCACTTGACGTCATTAACGAGGCACGTTCGTTGGGTGTCTCGCATCCAATTCTTCGTCAGCGACTTGCTTCGCTCTACATCGAGCACACAGTTCTTGAAATTATTCGTATGCGCACTCTCACCGCACGCCTACGCGGCACCCAACCAGGGCCAGAGGCCAGCATTCGCAAAATCATGGCGGATGAACACGGCCAACGAGTGATGGAAGTTGCTCGGGATATCACCGGCGCAGACGCCATGGTGATTGGGCCCGACGACTCTGTTGCCGGCAAACACATTCGTTCAAAGAGTTGGTACAGCGGGTACATGTTCTCGAAAGCCCTCACCATTGGTGGGGGCACAGGGGAAGTGCAACGAAATATTCTGGGCGAGCGTGTGCTGGGGCTTCCGTCCGAACCCAGCACGGAAAAGGGTTTATCGTGGGCGGAAACCCGGCGGGGAGGGTGACCATGTCTGTTTCATCAGAACGAATGACAATTGATTTATTAGACCCAGCGTTGTACCAACGCAATCCACACGATGTGTGGTCGTGGATGCGCGCGAACGAACCTGTGTATCGCGATGAGAAGAACGGTCTGTGGGGAGTCTCGCGTCACGCAGATGTCATGGACGTTGAACGACGCTCCATGGTGTTTTCATCATCTGGCGTGTACCGCGCCGTGTTGTCGCCAGGCGAAAGCAACATGATTGCGCAAGACGATCCACGCCATCGTCAACAACGCATGTTGGTGCAACCACAACTCACACGCGCGGGCGTGGCCACGCGTACTGAAGAGATCCGTGTGCTCGTTTCGGAATTAGTAGACGAAGCAATAGAGAAGGGCCAGTTCGAAGTCGTTGACATGATTGCTGGTCAGTTACCTGCGCG
>JBIIQG010000007.1:0-38855 GCA_044342185.1 Ilumatobacteraceae bacterium
TCACACGAAATTCTCACGTTTCCACTCCATCGCTGGGTGGCACGGATTCATTAGGGAGTTATTTCAAAATGCAGACAGGGATGTCGTACAAAGTCTCTATCAATTAGTCGGCTGACGATGAAGCGCTAGATGACGAGTCGCTCGAGCTGGAACTCGATGACGAATCTGACGAAGACGACGAATCGCTAGAAGAAGAGGAAGAACTGGACGAGGCGGTGCTGGACCCAGATTTGCCGCTGTCGGTCTTGTAGAACCCGCCACCCTTGAAGGTGATGCCAACGGGCAGGAACACCTTCTTCACGGGGCGCATGGTTCCGTCAACGGGGTGCATGGCTTCAGTGAGGGAGTCTTCAGAGAAATCCTGTTGCACCTCAATGGTTTCGCCGGTTTCTACGAACTTGTACACGTATGTCGGCATGGGGGTGTCTCCGGGTTTGGCACTCTGGTCCTACGAGTGCCAAATGGTATCTGGCTAGCGTGGAAATCCATGAGAGCCCGCACCGCCGTTATTCCTGCTGCCGGGCTGGGCACCCGTTTTTATCCCATCACCAAGGCCGTGCCGAAAGAACTGTTGCCCATCTTCGATGTTCCGGCGCTTCAGCTGATTATCGATGAAGCAATTGGCGCTGGGTGCGATCACATTGTGTTGGTCTCCAGTCGCACGAAGCCAGGGCTTGAGGCGTACATCGCCCCCTCGCCCGACGTTGTTGCAAAGTTGCGCGACCAAGGACGAAACGATGTAGCCGACAGGCTTGCGCGCATTGGGTCCGATGTACGCGTGAGTGTCACCTACCAAGACAATCCGAAAGGTCTTGGTCATGCAGTGGGATGTGCACGTGAGTTAGTGGGTAACGAACCGTTCGCTGTGTTGTTGCCCGACGAACTGCGTGGAGACTCAGGCTTGTTGCGTTTGCTGATTGATTCGTGTGACGCAACAGGAAAGAGCGCCATTGAGTTGAAGCGTGTTCCCATGGATCAAGTGAGCGCATATGGCGTTGTCACTGTGACAGAGGGTTCGCCTGCAGATGGTCCATTTGGAATCTGCGGTGTGGTGGAAAAGCCAAAAATGGAAGACGCACCAAGCGACCTCATCATTCTCGGTCGTTATGTGTTGACTCCCGAGATCTTCGCGGACATTGATGCATTGCAGCCTCATGCAAATGGTGAATACCAACTCACCGATGCATTGTTGGCACAAGGGTTACGCAACGACCTACTTGGTTATCTCACCACCACGAAGCGGTGGGACACGGGTACACCAGCTGGCTGGTTAGAAGCCGTGCTTGATGCAGCTGCATCACAACCACAGGTGAATCAGATGTTGACCGAGTGGTTTAAAAAAAATCTCAGTTAGCACTGATTAGTGATTGGTGCGACGAAACGCGTTGTGTTCGTCTAGGACAAAACCGAATTCGTCGACTCGTGCGACGTGTTGTTGCCCGGTGAGAAGTGATGTGTATTCCCACGAGAACTCGTCGTGGCGTGTGTAGCGCTGCGGCACGCTTTCCACTTCCAGCGTTTCAACATCAATGGTGATGACATTCAGATCGGCCGTGTGCCCCACGTGCAGTGGTAGGCGATGCGTGATGATGGAATTCGTGAACGGGGTGTTTACAAAGTCAATATCGATACAGCCATCCAGCTCGGTGCGGTGTGCGCCGTTCATTTCGCCCCATCGACCATGACCATCGGTTGCCAACCACAGATCTGGTTCTTCCATGTCTCGAAACAACAGCATTTGTTGCACCACCCATTGGGCCGATAACCGCACAATGGCCAACGCATTGTCGGTATGCAACGAGATCTCTGCGGTCCACCCTTCGTTCTCCCAACGCAATGAAACACTGCTGGCGGGTGAACCATCCCATGTCTCCCAAGCCACGGAATGGCCTGCAGATGACGGGGGGCGGTAATTCGACATGTCATTAGGTCTATCGGCTGACAGTAGGTTGAGCGCATGACTCCTTTAGAAGAGGTACGGGAAATTGTGCTGGCGCAGTGTGCGCGAGGCCCCGCAGTCACTCTTCCAGTGCGCGAGGCCCGCGGGTGTGTGCTTGCCACCACAGTTGTTGCAACGGAACCCGTCCCGCCGTTCGCCAATACTGCTGTCGACGGTTATGCAGTTCGCTCAGTCGACGTTCAGAATGTCCCCGTTGAGTTGGAAGTCATTGGTGAAGTAGCCGCTGGTGCAGTGTCGCCAGTAGCAGTACGTGAAGGAACCGCCATTCGCATAATGACGGGTGCGCCTATTCCTGATGGTTGTGACGCAGTGGTCATGGTGGAAGACACCGAACGAATCGCCGATCACGGTGTTCGCATTTTCAAAACTGCATCGTCGGGAGACGCCATACGCAACGCAGGATCCGACGTTGCTGTTGGTGCCACAGTGTTCACACCAGGCGTTGTTGTGACGCCAATGGTGGAAGGTGTTCTTGCGAGCATCAATGCACAAAAGGTGTCGGTGTATTGGAAGCCCCGCGTTGGCGTCATTTCCACCGGTGATGAACTAGTTGATGACGGATCTCCGTTGAAGCATGGTCAAATTCGTGAATCGAACCGCAAGATGTTGTTGCAGTTGGTGGAACAAAGTGGCGCGGAAGCAATTGACTTAGGAATTCTTCGCGACAACGAAGAAGAACTTGAGTCGGTTCTTCTGAAAGTGACAAGTCGCGGAGTTGTCGATGCGCTCATTACGAGTGGCGGCGTCAGCATGGGTGACTACGACGTTGTAAAAGCAGTGTTAGGTCGTATTGCCGACATGCGCTGGTTTCAAATTGCGATGAAACCAGCAAAGCCATTTGCGTTTGGTGTCATGCCTGGTGAAGACGGACGCATTGTTCCCGTCTTCGGGTTGCCGGGTAATCCAGTGAGTTCGTTGATGAGTTTCGAACTCATTGCACGACCCGCATTGCGTTTCATGATGGGAATGCCGAATCCGTATCGGCCAATCATTCAGGCAATCGTTGATGAAGATGTGAATCGCAAGCCTGACGGCAAAACCCATTTCGATCGAGTTCACGCAACGTGGGGAAGTGATGGGCGAGTGCATGTGCGTCGCACGGGTCCTCAAGGAAGTCATCAACTAGCGGCCACCGCCGTTGCCAACGCAATTATGGCGGTGCCCGATGGACCGGGTATTCATGCGGGAGACACCGTGGAGGTCACGTTCTTGGGCCCTGATGCGGGGGCGACCGCGCAGTAGTCAAAAGGTGACCACTGCGTAGGATTGGCACGTGGACCTTATTGATCAGCACGGACGCGTTGTGCGCGACTTGCGTATCTCGGTTACCGATCGCTGCAACTTCCGTTGTACCTATTGCATGCCTGCTGAAGGAATGACGTGGCTCGACAGGTCTGAAGTTCTCACGTTTGAAGAGATAGAACGCGTCTCGCGTATCTGCGTCGAGCGTTTCGGCATCGATAGCTTGCGCCTGACCGGTGGCGAACCCACGGTTCGTGCGCATTTGCCACGTCTCATCACTCAGTTGGCCGCATTGCGTTTGGCCGATGGTTCAAAGCCCGACATTGCTCTCACCACAAACGGTGCAACGCTGCGCAACATTGCCAGTGAATTGCGCGACGCAGGTCTCAACCGCATCAACGTGAGCCTCGACAGTTTGCGCGCAGATCGTTTCCTTGCGATGACACGTCGTGATGAACTCGACAATGTTCTCGCTGGCATTGCCGAAGCGAAAGAAGCTGGATTCGATCTCATCAAAGTGAACGCAGTGGTGGAACGCGGCGCGAACGACGACGAGATTCTCGACATGGCTCGTTACGGTCGCGACAACGGACTTGAAGTGCGCTTCATTGAGTTCATGCCACTCGATGCATCAAACATTTGGGAGCGCAACAAAGTAGTGACGCAAGATGAAATTGTGTCTGCTATCTCTGCTGAGTTCCAACTGGAAATTGTTCCCGCTCGTGGAGCTGCGCCTGCAGACCGTTGGCGCTATGCCGACGGCAAGGGAACTGTTGGTGTTATCCCAAGCGTGTCGAAACCGTTCTGTGCCGATTGTGATCGTGTGCGTCTCACGAGTGATGGCCAGTTCCGTACATGTTTGTTCACAACTGATGAATTCGATCTTCGTGCCTTGTTGCGCAATGGCGGTAGCGACGATGACATCGCGAATCTCATCATTCACGCAGTGGGAACCAAGTGGGCAGGCCACCAAATCAATCAGGTGAACTTCATTCGGCCGAATCGTTCCATGAGCCAGATTGGCGGGTGACATGGCTGCCGATGAAACTGGCGAACTAGCCAACATGAATGTGTTGGTATCGGTGGACGGCCCCGTTGCAACACTCACGTTGAATAGGCCAGATAAGCGCAACGCCGTGCGAATGAGTATGTGGGCAGCCATTAACGCCCACATCACTGCACTTATCGAAGACCCTGAGATTCGCATTCTTGTGGTGAAGGGCGCCGGAGATCATTTCTGTGCAGGCGCAGATATTTCAGAACTCACGAACGGTCCTGGTGGCGAATACGCGCGAGTGAATTGGAACGCCGAAGAAGCGTTAGCCAATTTCCCCGGACCCACCATTGCCATGATTCGTGGAAACTGCGTGGGTGGCGGCGTCAGTATTGCCACTGCGTGCGACATTCGCATTGCAAGTACAGATTCCATCTTCGGCATTACGCCTGCGAAGTTGGGAATTGTGTATCCCACAAATGCATTAGAACGCGCGGTTCGTTTGTTGGGCGCTTCGGCTACCAAGCACCTCATGTACTCGGGTGAACTCATCGATGCGAACCGTGCATCACGCATTGGTCTTATTGATGAGCTTCTAGACCCCACTGAACTTGAGGGTCGAGTGGCGCAATTGGTGGCCACGCTGGTGGAACGATCCGCACTGACGCAGGTGGCCAGCAAAGCGATGATCGACGAAGTAGTACGCGATGGGCGAGTGAAGCCGGCTACTACGCGTCACTGGGAAGACGAGATGGACAAGAGCGGGGAAGTGCGCGAAGGCGTTGCGGCATTTCTTGCGAAGCGTCCCGTGCGATGGCCGTGGAAGCGCTCGTAGTCTGACCGCCATGACCGAGCCAACATTCAGCCACCTAGACGCCAAAGGCAATGCCCACATGGTGGATGTGGGGGACAAAGCAGTCACTCGTCGTCGCGCCGTTGCGCGCGGTTCCATCACCATGGCGCCCGCTACATCATCGGCCATCACAGCAGGCACGTTGCCGAAGGGTGACGTGCTCGCCACTGCGCGCATTGCAGGCATTCAGGCAGCGAAGCGCACCAGCGATCTCATTCCGCTGTGTCACCCGCTCATGCTCACCTCGGTCAGCGTCGACCTCACCGTGAGCGATGGCCGAGTGGACATTGAAGCTGTGGTGGAAACAACCGGACAGACCGGCGTCGAGATGGAGGCACTCACTGCATGCTCGGTTGCTGCTCTCACTCTCTACGACATGTGTAAGTCGGCCGACAAGGACATGGTCATCGGCGAGTTGGCGCTCTGGCAGAAGTCAGGTGGCCGCTCCGGGGACTATCAGCGGGGCTCCTGACCGGGTATCGGCGGCCCGTTGGCCAGGATGTTCGTCCTTGTCAAGGGGTGTGAAAATCGACCGTTTCGCATCAAAACTGTTCAATGTGAAGGGTTTCCGCAGATTTTTCTTGCGATTGGGGGGTGTTTGGGTCGCCTACCTGCCAGATCGTTACTAGGCTTTCTCAAGTTATGAGCAAGCTCGTTCTCCTCATCGTTGGGGCAATGTGGATGGCAGTACTTCTGCCGCCGTTATTGCGCTCCCGGTTCGACGGTGGCGCAGTCTCTTCTGTTTCAGACTTCCGTCGTCAGTTGAATACATTGCAGCGCACGCAAAGTCACGTTGGTGCAGCCCACCCCATGCGCGCCATGACCCGCCCTCTTGCTCCACAGCAGCGCCCTATGACTGGCCGAGTTCCTACTCAGCGTCAGGCTCCCGCGCGCACACCACAGCGCCCGCGCTTGGTGGCATCTGACGGAGTGCTCGAACAAGAGCCACGTCATCGCCGTTCTCATCACACTGCCGAGTTGCCACGCCACCATTACGGTGCCGAGGCTGCATACATGTCGCCACGTGAAGTCACCCGTCGTCGTCGGGTGAATGTTTTGTACGGCTTGGTTGCGGCCAACGCTGTCACGTTGTTCTTGGGTCTCACCACAGGAAGCACCGCAATGGTGTATTTGTTCACCGTTGCATTCCTTGGTCTTGGTGCGTACTGCTACATCCTCGTGCAGATTCGTAACCAGGAATACTTGCGCCGTTACTACGGCCAGCGTCGCGCAGCCTGAGTCGTTTCGCCGCCGTGTGCGGAATGTGAACTACGACACCCTCACGCCTAGACTTCTGCGAACCAACCACAAGGGGAATCACATGGCACTGTCGTGGACAGACGCACAAAACGCAGTTCTGAATCCGGGATCCGGAACTCCATTCGAGTTAATGGAGCAAGAAGTGTTCGGCGTGAAGATGGAAGTCTTCAAGCATGCGCCGCAGAACCTCGCACTTGTGTTGCAGGGCGCTCGCGCTCACGGCGACAAAACATTTCTTCTCTACGAAGGGGAGCGTTTCACGTTTGCCAATGTGATGGACCAAGTCGATGGTCTGGCTCACCTGTTGGTGAATAAGTACGGCATCAAGAAGGGTGACCGCGTTGCCGTTGCAATGCGTAACTATCCCGAATGGATCATTTCGTTTGCAGCCATCGTCTCCGTTGGCGCAGTCAATGTGTCTTTCAATGCATGGTGGACCGAAGACGAAATGGACTTCGCTTTGAAGGATTGTGGCGCAAAGGTTCTCATTGGTGACCAGCAGCGCATCGATACCGCGCACCACTCATGCCGTGCGCTCGGAATCAAGATGCTCATTGTGCGCCCAGAAACCGAAGTGGGCCCCGACATTGACGAGTGGGCTACAGAAGTAAAGAGTGGTCTTGGACCATTGGTGGCAGACATTCAGCCAGACGACGACTGCACAATTCTCTACACCTCGGGAACAACAGGCCGCCCGAAGGGTGCTGTGAGCACACACCGTGCAGTGGTGAGCGCACTCATGGCGTTCTCTGCGCGTAACGGAGTTCTTGCGCTTGCATCTGACCCACCAGCAGAACCAGTGGTGCCCGATTCATTCCCACCATCGTTCATTCTCATCGTGCCGTTGTTCCACGTCACCGGATGTGTGCCCGTCATGCTCAGTTGTTTCTTTGCCGGACTCAAGTTGGTCATCATGTACAAGTGGGATGCAGGCAAGGCATTGCCCATCATTCAAGATGAGCAGATCACCAACTTCGTCGGCGTTCCTACGCAAAGCTGGGACCTCGTCAACCATCCCGATTTCGAGAAGTACGACACCTCGTCTCTGCGCGCAGTAGGCGGCGGCGGTGCACCTGCACCTGCAACGCTTGTCGACAAAGTGGCAAAGAGTGTCAAAAAGGGAAGCCCACAGTTGGGCTACGGCATGACCGAAACGAATGCGTTCGGACCAGGCAACGTGGGCAAGTTTTACACCGACCGTCCCACCTCAACGGGTCGCGCTATTCGTCCAATGGAAGTTGCTGTATGGGACCCTGCAACAAAGCAGGTTCTTGGTCCAAACGAGTACGGCGAAATCATGATGTCTGGCCCCATGCTCATCCGTGGTTATTGGAACCGTCCCGACGCAACTGCAGAAGCAATTGAAAATGGTTGGTTGCACACCGGCGACGGTGGCTACATCGACGATGAAGGCTTTTTGTTTATCAAGGACCGCATCAAAGACATGATCCTTCGCGGTGGCGAGAACGTATTCTGTTCTGAAGTAGAAGGTTCTATTTACGAACACCCTTCAGTGCACGAAGCAGCCGTCTTTGGTGTTCCACACGAGCGTCTTGGTGAAGAGGTTGCCGTTGCCATCAAGGTGGCCGATGGTGCATCACTCACTGCAGAAGATCTGTGGAAGTTCTTGGATGGAAAGATCTCGTCGTTCAAGGTGCCCAATCACGTGGTCATCATGAACGAAGAGCTTCCACGCAACGCAGCAGGAAAGTTCTTGAAGACTGCATTGCGCGACATGGTGGCCAACGGCCAACTGAAGCCAACCAGCCGCTAAATCCCTCACTAGTTCTGCACTAGCGTCGACATAAACGACTTGGTTGCTTGACACAACCGATATCGCTGTCGTCTTCGCCTTGTTATGTTCGATGCATGGAACAAAATAAGTTTGATTTAGTCGGATTTGGGTGTGGGGTATTGCTTCTTATTGGAAGTCTTACCGCCTGGATCAACATTGGAATTATCAGTGTTGCTCCCACTCGAACCTGGTGGGGTTTCGTCACGATTGTTGGGGCACTTCTTCTCCTTGCGTATTTCTCCTCACAACTGTGGCCAAATGTTCTCGATCAGAAACTTGTCCCACTTTTGAAGAAACTTGTCGTTGTCGGTTTGGTTGCGTCGCTGGGTGTAGTTGCATACGTCGGAGTTCGTCTCACCGACGCGAGCCGAGAGTTCAACGAAGCAACGTCAACTGATTCAGGTGACGTTGACACATCAGTACTTGGTTCAGAATTCCAAGACGCGTTGGATGAGTTTGAAGAGTCGCTTAAAGACGCTTTTCGCCCCTCACTTGGTCTTGGCTGGTATCTATCGGCGATTTCGACAGTAGGTGGGCTTGTAGTTGTCTTGAAGAAGCGCGACGAGGTCACTACGTCAACAACAGATGCTGTGTCCTAAGTGGCGCAGACTATTTTTGCAACGCGGTGAGAATTGTTGCGCCTTCGCGAGAGCGAAGCGCCACGTTTACTTTTTGGCGCTCAAGCGCTTGTTCCAGAGTCTTTGTTGCTTGTGGAATGGGATGTTCGGAGAAAAAGGCGTTCACCTGCGTCTCTAGCGCTTCAGTGTTCAACGTGGTGATGGTGCTCACCATGCGAACAATGGTGTTGCCAGGGAAGGTGTCGTTGGCGTAGGTCCAATTTTCTTGTACTGCAGCCCACGCAATTTCACCGTGGTTCTTGTTGGCAATACAACGGGCTAGCAAGAACGGAGCATCTTGGCTCTTGACGTCGCCAGAGAATGCCAGGCGACAGGTTCGCTTCATCAGTTCTACGTCATCAAATTCTGCAAGTGCGTACAACATGCGCACTTTCTCTTGAGGTGTCGGTGCATTCGTAAATTTGTCGACAAACCATTCGTAGTCGTTGTTGTTTCCTGTTGCCGCCACAACTGTGGTGGATGCGGCGACGAGTTCGGGGTCTGATTCTGCGTGATTCATCAGAATGTTGCGGCACCGCTGTTGGGCTGCCGTGTTGTTTCCGTGAATGGCCAGCGTGGACAACAGCAAACCACGGAGTTTCGACACCAGGTCGTCTTCGTTTGGTGCGGGTGACTCACCAAGGCGCGTGTAGGCCGGAGTGACTAGCGATGACACGAAAGTGTTGAACGGCGCCATGTTGTCGCGCGGAATGAGGCGACCAAGCCCCGTGAGTGCTTTGGTGAGCACTTGCCACACGGCCAGATCGTTTTCGTTCTCGAAACCGCGAGCAAACTCAATGAAGTTCTCTGTGGTGAGTGCACCAGCCACTACGGCATTCCATGCATCGTCGACGAGGTTGTAACGCTCCAAGGTGGTGAGTGTTGCCAAAGTGGTGCCTGTGATGCGCGAGAGCAGGTCTGTTGAATACTCCACACGATAAAAACCAGGACCGCCTGCGTTCACCACAACAGTGGCAGAAGAGTTGGCAAGCGGAAGGCGCAGTTCATCGGTGTTGAGTAGAACTTTTGAAGCTTCGTTGCCCACTCGAACGTGAACAGGAATAACCCAGAGAGTTGCGTTGGGCGTGTTGTCGAACGTGAATTGCCTTTGTGACAACACCAATTCAGCGCCGTCGACTCGTGTAGACACCAGTGGGTACCCGGCCTGCCAGATCCATGAGTCCATGAGTGCACGAACGGGAACGTTCTCGCCACCGTCGGTAGACACCACATATTCAATGGCATCCCAGAGGTCGCCTGTTTCGGTGTTTCCGTACGAGTGCTTCTTCAGGTAGTGGTTAACACCAGCGCGGAAGCGGTCTGGACCAAGGTATTGCTCCAACATGCGAAGCAACGCTCCGCCTTTTTGATACGTGAGAACATCGAACATTCCGTCGGCATCGGCTGGTGATTCAACGGGGAATTCAACCGTGCGTGTTGAATGCAATGAGTCCACTTCAAATGCGGCACTTCGATCGAGGCCAAATGAAGTCCACATTGTCCACTGCGGTGCAAAAGCATCTGTGGCGGCAACTTCCATGAACGTCGCAAATGCTTCATTGAGCCAAATGCCATTCCACCAACGCATGGTGACGAGGTCGCCAAACCACATGTGAGCTAGTTCGTGGGCAACAACTGCTGCAACAAGTTCTTGTTCAATTTGTGTTGACGTTGCGGGGTCTACCAACAACAGCACTTCGCGGAAGGTAATGCAACCGAGGTTTTCCATTGCGCCAGCAGCGAAGTCGGGAAGCGCGAGAAGATCGCACTTGTCGCTGGGGTAGGGGATTCCGTAATAGTTCTCGAACCACTCAATACAGAAGGCACCAACACGCAGCCCGAACTCGGTGAGGTGCGACTTGCCAGGAACATGAATAACGCGAAGTGGAAGTGAACCCACCATGACGGGTTCGGTCGCTTCGAGTGGTCCGACAACAAATGCCACCAAGTACGTGGACATCAGCATTGTTTCGGAGAACCAAATACGCACTTGCCCGTTTGGTTGTGTTTCGCGACGAATCTCACGTCCGTTTGATACCGCTAGAAGGTCGGCATCGCATGTGATGTCGATCGCAAAAGTCGCTTTGAAATCGGGCTCGTCAAAACACGGGAACGCACGGCGACAGTCGGTGGATTGCATCTGTGTGGTGGCAATAGTGCGTATCGCACCGTTCTCGTCGGTGAAGGTGGAGCGATAGAAACCACGCAGCTTGTCGTTGAGTGTGCCAGTGAACGAAATGTGCAACGTGATGGGACCGGGCGAGACTGCGACGTCAATGATGAGTCGCTCAAGTTCTTCGTTCAGCGAAAATGGAACGGGCGAACCGTTGACCTCAACGGCGTGGATATCTAATTCAATGGCATTCAGAACAATCTCATTGACAGTCTGTGTTGCTTCGGCCGAGATAGTGACAGATCCGGTGAACGATGCCTTATCAAGGTCTGGGGAAAGAGAAACTGCGTATTTCGATGGGAGAACAGTGCGGGGCAGGCGATACGGGCTTTGAAGGTGACTCACAGATGAAAGGCTAACGCCCACCCCAGGCGGACTACCGTGGAGAACCGTGCCACGTAGCCATCCATTCACCGCCCATATCCCAGCCCTCACCAACAAAGAGGGAATTCTGTACGACGTTGTTGGCGTCGGTAACGCACTCGTCGACATGATTGCCATGGTGGACGATGCGTTTTTGCAGTCGAACAACATGGTGAAGGGTTCAATGGCACTCATTGAGACCGACCGCGCGCTGGAGCTCACCACAGCGGTGGGAATGTCAACGCGTACAAGCGGTGGTTCTGGTGCAAACACGTTGGCCGGCATCGCAAGTCTGGGCGGCGAGGTTGCCTTCATTGGAAAAGTTGCTAACGATGATCTTGGAAAAGAGTTCGCCGGGGACATGACGTCGGTGGGCGTTGATTTCAGAAGCGGAACCGCCTCGGGTGATCAGCCAACGGGGCGTTGCATTATTGCGGTCACACCCGATGCACAGCGCACAATGAATACCTTTCTCGGAATCTCCACACAACTGTCATCAACAGACCTTGATCCAACTGTCATCGGTGCCGGCGCAGTGTTGTACTTAGAGGGCTACTTGTTTGACCGTGATGAAGCAAAGGCTGCATTTCGCCAAGCGGCAACTATCGCTCACGAACATGGTCGTGTTGTGTCTCTCACACTGTCCGATTCATTCTGTGTAGACCGACACCGCGCAGATTTCCAGGAATTGGTACGCGACGAGATTGACATTCTGTTTGCAAACGAAGATGAGTTGAAGTCGTTGTATGAAGTGAACGACTTTGACGATGCGATCCAGCTGTTGCGACGCGATTGCCACATTGCGGCTGTGACTCGCAGCGAGAAGGGTGCTGTCATTGTCACCCGGGACGATGTGCATGCTGTTCCCGCAGTGCCCATTGCATCGGTGGTGGACACAACAGGTGCGGGTGACCTATTCGCCGCCGGATTCTTGCGTGGACTGACACAAGGCAAAGATCTCACCAGTTGTGCACGTATTGGCGCAATCGCCGCGGCAGAAGTTATTTCTCATGTGGGGCCACGTCCGTTGGTGCCACTTGTTGGTCTCTTGCCCGATGACCTTCGCTGATTTGTAGGCTCGCCAGTATGAGTGACACCACCGGATTAACCGTTCTTGGAAAGACCGTTCAGCATTCCATCGATCATGTTGAAGTATTTCCTGCGCCGAAGAACATCTCGTCGGTCACATTTGATTCTGACGAAGTGCAATCCATTTGCCCTGTGACGAATCAACCCGATATCTCAAGTGTTTCCATTGAATACGAACCAGGTGACTTTTGCATTGAATCAAAGAGCCTGAAGTTGTACCTGTGGGGCTTTCGAGATCGCGCAGTTTTTGCAGAAGCACTTGCAGCAGAGATTGCGGGCGAAGTCATGGCTACAGCCAAGCCTCGTCGTGTGTGCGTCACTCTCACTCAACATCCGCGTGGCGGAATAACAATTACCGCTGTCAGCGAACTTCGCGCGTAATTACTGCTTGCGTCCGCGTTCCATAATCTTGGCGCGACGTTCTGCAACTTTCTTTGGGTCGAACTGGGCCTTGCGCCATTCAGCACCCACTACTGATTCATGTTCCCATTTGTCCATTTCTTGGGCATGGCTTGCATAGGTGGAACGAATTTGGCGCACGCCGTCTTGTTCGTTACCGATGATGTCGAGAGCAATTTGACGAGTGAAGGGCATGAGTTGCTCGTGGGGAACAACGTGGTTCACAAGACCAAATGCCAATGCTTCGTCGGCAAGCATGAAGTTGCCAGTGAAACTCATCTCGCGCGCACGGCGAACACCGATGGCTTGCGGTAGAAGAACAGTGAGACCCCAGCCCGGCATGATTCCTACTCGGGAATGGGTGTCGCCGAACTTTGCGTTCTCGGAAGCAATGAGAAAGTCGCAATTCAACGCAAGTTCGAATCCACCTGTAATTGCAACACCGTTCACTGCGCCGATGAGTGGCTTTGACACTTTGGGGAAGGGTCCACGAACTCCCGTGGAGTTCACGCTTCCGTCTGCTCCCGTACCACCCAGGTTTCCGGCAGTGTCGCCAAGTTCTTTCAGGTCGAGGCCAGCGCAAAATGCAGGGTCTGTGCCGGTGAGAATAAGGACGTCAACATCGGGGTCGGCATCTGCTTTCAGCATTAACTCGGGAAGCAGGCGGAGAACCTCGCTAGAGAGTGCATTGCGTGCCTCGGGCCTGTTGAAGGTAATGGTGGCAATGCGGTCGCTGACGTCATACAGAATTACTTGAGACATGGTCAAACCGTAGGCGACCGAGCGGTGGGGCTCCGAACTGAGTGTGCGAAACTAGACGCATGAGCCTTGTTCTTGTGTCCGTCGTGGACGGCGTCGCCACCCTTACTCTCAACAATCCAGATGAGCGCAACACGCTCACCCAGCCCATGGTGGACGAAATCACCGCTGCGATGGATCGTATTGAAGGAGACCCTTCCATTGGCGCACTTGTTGTGACGGGTACAGCGCCTGCATTTTGTGCCGGTGCAAACCTGGGCAATTTGGCAACCGCATCGGGCGAGAGCCTCGGAGTCATCTACGAAGGTTTCTTGCGAATCGCGCGAAGCCCGCTTCCCACTATCGCAGCAGTGAATGGTGCGGCAGTTGGCGCTGGCATGAACTTGGCCTTGGGATGCGATATTCGCATTGCTGCTCGTCGCGCAAAGTTCGACACGCGGTTCCTGCAGATTGGAATTCACCCAGGCGGCGGCCACACGTGGATGCTGCGTCGAATCACTGGACCACAAACAACCTTTGCAACTGTGGTGTTCGGCGAAATTTTGTCGGGTGAAGAAGCAGAGCGTGTGGGCTTGGTGTGGAAGTGCGTAGACGACGATCAATTGTTGGTGGAAGCACAAAAGCTCGCCGCCCGCGCCGCAGATATTCCTCGTCCATTGTTGGAGAGTGTGAAGAAGACCATCCAAGACATGCCGAACGTGGACAACCATCCGGATGCTGTGAAGCGTGAATTGGAGCCCCAACTCTGGAGCACCAAGCAGCCATGGTTCGCTGAACGCCTCGCTGCTCTTCAGAAGAAGATCTCGAAGAAGTAGACAACTACTCGTCGTTGCATCTACGGCGCAGACGTTCGCCGTTACCATTACTGAAGTGATGAGAAAGCCGCTGATTGCATTTGTGTGTGCGGTGGTCGGGTTGGTTGTGGTGTCTGGACCATCGGCATCGTCTGCCCCCGTTGCTCAGCCATGGCAACTCGATCGCATTAACCAGCGAAACTTGCCGTTTGATACGAATTCATCCTTTGGTGCGTTGACAGGTGAAGGAGTCACCATCTACATCGTTGACTCCGGCACAAATCTCTCGCATGAACAATTCGGCGGTAGAGCCGTTGTGGGGCTCGACACTTTGACACCGCGCGGTGACGATCCGGTATCTCCACTGTCATCTGATTGTGACGGACACGGAACACATGTAGCAGCTCTCGCCGCGGGTGCAACCGTAGGTGTTGCGCGCGGAGCAACCATTGTCTCTGTTCGGGTTCTTGACTGTGATGGCGAAGGCGATGTGTCAGATGTTGTCACTGCGCTGAAGTGGATTCGGGGTCATCATGTAAGCGGCCGAGCAGCAGTCGTGAACCTGAGTCTTGGAGTTGATCGAGGCGATGAAGGCCGATCGATAGATGACCAAGTGAATGCGTTGTTGAATGAAGGTGTAGTGGTCACTATTGCGGCTGGGAATGGTGATGCATATGGTCGTTATAACTCGTGCGACATCTCGCCAGCACATGTTCCCGGTGCGCTCACTGTTGGTGCAATTGCCATTAACGATGCATTCACCACGTACTCCGGATACGGACCATGCGTTGATCTTTTGGCACCTGGTGGAACAACCTCTACGGGTATTGAGTCGGCGTGGATTGGTGGTGCAGCCGCTTACGACCTTGATGCCGGAACATCGATGGCATCCCCACTAGTTGCTGGCTATGCGGCGTTATTGGCACAACAGCAACCGGGACTGTGCGCAGATGATATTTCCGATGCCATTGTGGCTCGGGCAACTACAGGTGTCGTCACCGCACTCGATGCGCAAACTGCAAACAGGTTGTTGTTTGTTGATTCGGCACCCGTGGTGGCTGGAATTCCCGGTCAGCCATCGAATGTTGTGCTGTCGACGGGTGGAAGTGCGCTTGGCGTGTCATGGCATGCGCCGTGTGATGGTGGATCTCCCATTACATCAACACGTGTTGCGCTTGTTCGAAACGGCAGAGTAGTGAAGAAAGTGACAGTCGGGCCAGGAATCACTAGTACGCGCTTCACAAATTTACCCGTGGGAGCTCAGTACAGCGTTGTTGTGAAAGCTGTGAATGCATTGGGTGAGGGAATCGCTACTCCGCGGTACTCCGCACCAAAGGTCCGTTTCCTTCGGGCCAACAGTTACGTCGCTGTTACGGCAATCGCAAAAATAGGTGGTGACTTGTCGTTGAAATGGCGAGTGTCGTCGGGGAGTAACCGTGTGTGTCGCCTCACATCGGGTGGAACCAAGGTTCACTTCATGCGTTCGGGAACATGCCGTGTTGCGTTGCGCACCATTACGGATGGGCCAGCGGTAGCGCGGAATCTTCGCGTGTCGTAGAACAAAGTTCTGTGGACAAAAATCTGGCCTGATTACCTTCACATCTGTTGCCTGCAGGAGTACCTTGCCAACTAGGGAACCATTTGGAGCCCCCGGGCTCCGGAAGGAGGCAGCGATGAGTCAACGACATCGCAATCAGGACCTTGCTCCTGCACCGCGCGCCGATTTGAGGGCACATGCTCACAATGAACGGCACCGAGTCAACAGCGAGTTACACCTTGTGGTGGAGGCCGTTCAACACGGCACTGAACCACTTGATGTCATTGAGCCGGGTCAGGCGTGGAAACCGGTGCATCATCACGATGCGGAACGCGGCAAAGAGAAAAGTCGTCGTCAACCGCTGAAGCATTGGAAAACGAAAGACTGGAAACGTCGCAAAGCTGTTCGCCGTCAGCGTGCACTTGAGTGGCACGCGCTGGGCTAACTAGTTCATCCAGTCAGAGAACAGTTCGGCGCGTCGAGTATCCCACTCTTCGCGAGTAAGTCCGTAGCGCACGTGGTCTTCCCACACGCCATTGATCTCTAGGAATCGTTCTGCAATTCCTTCTTCACGAATGTTGATTTTCTCCATGACGCGTCGTGAGTTTTGGTTGCGCGGAATGATGCACACCTCAATGCGGTGCAAGTTGAGTTCTTCAAAAGCGAACTGAGACAACACCACGACTGCTTCACTCATGAGTGAACGTCCGGCTCGTGCGCGGTCTATCCAGTAGCCGATGGTGGCTGATTGAAATGCACCACGCACAACATTGTTCAAGTTGATCTCGCCAGCAAATGCGCCGTCGACAAAAATGCCGAACGCATATTGTGTTCCGGCAAGTCGTTCACGGTCGCGCGCGCCACAACGTGCAGCAAACACTTCACGATTGGTTTCTGGGTCGGGGTGGTGAGACAGCCTCTGTGGCTCCCACATAGTGAGCCATTCACCGTTACGACGACGCACCTCGCTCCACCCCGTGAAGTCTTGGGGAACTAACGGGCGTAACACCACACGACGTCCGTACAGACGCAAGCCAACACTGGTTGGCCGGGCTGGGTGCATGGCGGTCATGGCTTCAGTCTTTCACGGCTGGCGATGCCGTCCATCAGGCTGCGCGTGGACACGATGATGGAGTCCAGGTGTAGGCGGCGCATGGTGGCGACCAGAATGCAGCATCCCGCAACAATGATGTCGGCTCGGTCGGCGGGAAGACCCGGGTTCAACTTTCGTTCCTCCAAGGTTTCGGTGGCCAGCGTGCGGAACACGTCTTCGGCTGCATCGCGCGTGAGCTCGAAGCCATGAAGTGCAGTGCTGTCGAATTCCGCAAGTCCAATTTCTACTGCGGCCATTGTGACGATGGTGCCCGCAACTCCGATGACGCGAGAGGGAGAGGCGAGTGCGGGAATTTCGCGACCGAGCTCTTCAAGTTCGTCGGAGACTGCGCCAATGAGGTTGGTGAGATCTTCTGGTTTCGGGCGACCAGTCCCTGTGTGGGATGCGGTACCAGTAACAGCACCGAATGGAATGCTTGCCGACATTTCGGCATCGAGAATTCCCACCGTGTATTCGGTGCTACCGCCACCAATGTCTATGACAAGGGTGGGGGAGAGCACTTCGGGAAGGCCTGATAACGCGCCCATGAATGCGTACGTGGCTTCATCTTTCTCAGAGAGAACTTCAACGGTGATACCTGTTGCATTCTGTACAGCTGTGATGAATTCGTGTGTGTTTCGTGCGCGACGACATGCAGCGGTGCCGGTGATAACGATGAGGTCTGCACCATGCTGGCGGGCCGATGCAATGTGTGTCTGAATTGTGGAGAGCGTGCGTTCAATTCCTTCTGCGGACAACAACCCGGTGTCGTGCAACGAATCACCAAGGCGTGTTGTTGCAACAGTGCGAACAATGTCGTTGCCAGATGAATCTTGAACGAGAAGGTTGGTGGAGTTAGTGCCAACGTCGATGACTGCAATGTTCATATGCGCTCTGCTCGTTCTATGCCTTGTGCATCAAGTTGTTGCGCCACCCATTCGCCTACTGCGTCGTTGCCACCGGCTAACCAATGTGCGAAGTGTGCATGGAGACACTTCACACCACGTCGTGTTCCACCAACACCTGCCGATGGGCGATGGCCCGTGTGTGATGTGGGAATCAGTGAGTCACGGCGTTGGGCATACGAGGCGTGAATGGCATCGATGACATCGAGTCCGATGAGTTCTTCCACTTCGTCAACGGCGCCGTTGGCTTCAAGTTGGCTGACTGCGTACACCTCGGCAGAACCAACGAGCCAATACAAAGTAGGCATCGGTGTTCCATTGTCGAGCAGTGGGGCATTCAGCAGAACTACTGGTTCGCTGTTCTTTGCGCGCACCACAATTCGAAAGTCGCCTTGGGGAACACGGCCAATGAGACGCGTGACATCGTCTAAATCTGTCGCCGACGGCGGTTCACCGGCGAGATGCATGGCTTATTTTGCGACGAGCCAAATGATGACAGCGGCAATGACAACCACAACAGGAAGAGCACGCTTCAAGATGGCTCCACCGCCAACCGACAACAAGTTGAGTGCTTCTACTTCTTGTGGTGCGCTTGGTGCTGGTGCAGCGTCGCCAGTAGCAGCGGCTGGTTGGTTGCTAGTGGCAATGAGTCCGTTCAAGTTTGCGACGAATTGATCGAGCAACTTGTTGGAGATGTCGGCCATTGCGCCGCGACCAAACTGAGCGACTTTGCCGGTGATGTTCAAGTCGGTGTGCACGGTGACTTTTGTAGCTGTTGGTGACTCGGCGACAAGTTGTGCGGTGATGAGTGCGGCTGCGTTTCCCTTGCCCGTTGTGTCGCGGCCTTCGCCCTTCAACACAACCTTGTGGGCACCTTCGTTGAGTTCAACGAAACTTGCCTGACCCTTGAACTGTGCCTGAATGGGTCCCACTTTGACCTTCACGAAACCGCTGTAGGTGTCGTCGGCGATGTCTTCGAGTTTTGCGCCAGGCAAGCATGGTGCAATGCGCTCTACATCGGTGAGGATCTTCCATGCATCTTCAACGGGCACGGGAACAGTGAATTCATGGTTCAGGTCCATTGCGAGAGATCCTCCGGGGTATCAATATCTGCGGAAACGCCCTTGCAGGCTACTTCGCGAACCAGTTCAGGGCGCATGCGCATGAGTGTTCGCGCGCCAGCATCGGGCTCTGTGGTGAGTGCGAGAAAGTCGTCCCACACTGACTTCGAGAGTTTGACCGGGTTGCCGCGAACGCCGTCGTATGTGGCCACCACGATGGGGCCGTCGGTGCGTACCACGGTGCGCCATGCATCGGAGGTGATGAAGGGCTGGTCGCCAAGACCAATGACAATGCTGTCGTAATTGAGGTCCCGGGCGTATGTAATTGCCGCCTCGACCGAAGACCTTTGGCCGGTTGCCCACGCGGGGTTGGGGATAACCACCAGACCCATCGTGAGGGGCCCTAGGTCTACCGCGCCCGTCACAATGGCTAACTCGCCAATATGGGCCTCCTGGAGGGCTCTGATGGCATGAGAGACCAATGGTGCACCCCGAAATGGCGCCAGAAGCTTATGTACGGGGCCAGTGAAGCGTTGACCTGCGCCTGCAGCCAGAAGAACGGCCAGGTGTGTTCCGCGGGTCGAGGACATAAGTAATAGCCTGCCTGAAATGGTTTGTTTCACCACACTTCGGCGCGCACTTGTTGCGGCAAGCCTTGTGGTGACGGCGGCTCTCCCTGCATCGGCTCACGCCACCGGCGGAACACGGTCCGACGGCAAGGTGGAACGTTTGGAAATGCCTGGCAGTCGGTTCCGCCAGCGAAATCCCATCTCGCTACGTGCAGTTGCGGCTCTCACCGTCATCATGCGCACCGAGAACATTGAAGACCCTACGTATCTCACACAACGTCGCAGTGTTTCCGATCTTGTTGCACAGAGACTTTCTCTCAATGCAGATGTACTGAATCGTGCATGGTCACGCGCACCTCGTGCTCATCAAATTGCGATGCTTGCGGCGCTTACTCAATTGGGTGTGCGTTACGTGGTGGGCAAAGAATCTCCATACGTTCAAGTTGATTGTTCTGGCTTGTTGTGGTTTGCATGGCGCTCGGCCGGAGTCGACATGCCACGTCAAGCGGTGTCGCAATTAGATCCACGTATGCGCGTGAAGCGAGAAGATGCAGTTGCTGGCGACATTGTTGGCGAAGGAACTCACGTGCACATTTACTTGGGCGTTGGTCGCGCAATGGTGCACGCACCGTTTAACGGCAAGAGTGTTCGCCTAAAGACAATGTCGGAAGCGCAATACAACAGAGTTGTCTGGGCAAACCCCAGCAATATCGCCACCTACCGTTTGTAGGCAACTGCGTTAGTGAATGGGGCCGTCTGTTGCCCCAAGAGAACGTGCTTCGCGTCCGGTACGTGCCGCGATGATTTCTCCAACAATGGAGATGGCAGTTTCTTCAGGTGTTCTTCCGCCGAGGTCGAGACCAATGGGTGAATGCAAACGTCCCAGTTCGGCTGTGTTGGTCACGCCTACTTCTGCAAGTCGTTCCAGTCGTTTTGCGTGGGTCTTGCGACTTCCCATCACTCCGATGTAGCCCACTCTTGTAGCGAGGGCGCCTTGAATTGCAGGTACATCGAACTTTGGGTCGTGCGTGAGAATGCACACAGCGTCGCGTGGGCCTAAACGCTCACCACGTTCGGTGAACATGGGTGTTGGCCATGTCACACGCACCTCGTCGGCCATGGGGAAACGACGACGTGTTGCAAAGATTTCGCGAGCATCACACACAGTGACGTGGTAACCCAACACTTTTGCAACGCGTGCAAGCGCTGCGGTGAAATCGACCGCACCAAAGATCCACATAAGTGGTGGTGGCGAGAAGCTCTCAATAAACACTCGCACTGTGTCGGTCTCGATGAGATCTTCTGGTGTTGATTCACCATGTGGCCCGTAATGACGAACAATGGTGCGACCGGCCTCTAGTTCGCCGGCGGTGTCGCGTGCAACAACTCGGTCAATGTCTTCGTTCCCGAGTGTTCCGCCAACAACGCCTTGTGGGGTCACCACCAAAATGGCACCCGTGTTGGGGCCTTCAATCACAGTTGCAAGTGCAACAGGGGAGTTGTCGCGAACATGCGCCGAGAAAATGTCGTATGCGCTCATGTCACCACTCGAGGGGCTGAATGAAGAGATGAATGATTCCTCCGCACGTGAGTCCCACAGCGAATGCTTCATCGTCGGAGTAGCCAAAGGTAACGATGCGACTTGGTTGTTCGCCCGCAAGAATTGCTAGGGCTTCGGTGACCACTGCGCTTTCAACACAGCCACCACTGACTGAACCAATGACTTCACCGTCTTCATTGACGGCCATAGACGCACCTGCTTCACGAGGGCCAGACCCTTGAATGTCGACGACGCGTGCAAGAGCAATTTTCTTGCCCGCTGTACGCCAGCGATCGATGTCGTCTAATAAATCACGCATGATTAATGACCTTCGTGAGTTGTTCAAGTGCGTCGAGGGAATGTCCCTCTACGAAGTCATCAACATAGGGCAATGCCGCAGCCATTCCACGCGCAAGCGGGGCATAGCCAGGGGTGACCTTCAGGGGGTTCACCCAGACCAGTCGAAACGCCACTCGTTTGAGTCGCGACATCTGTTCGGCCAACACGTCGGGCTCGCCACGGTCCCAGCCGTCAGACAAGATGACAACAATTGCCCCGCGCGCCATTCCGCGTACGCCCCATTCGTCGTTGAATAAACGAAGCGTTTCACCTAAACGAGTACCGCCACTCCAGTCGCGCACACTTTCGCCGGTGCTACGCAATGCACGGTCAGGGTCTTTTGACGACAGTTCTCGGGTGACGCGAGTAAGGCGGGTACCAAGCGTGAATGCTTCCACTCGTTGACGCCCAGCAACACCGGCATGTACGAAACGCACGAGTGCGCGCGCATAGGGCTCCATAGAACCGCTGACATCCAACAAGAAGACAATGCGACGTGGCTTTGTGCCTTTTTGGGTCCACCGACGGCGCATTGGCTCACCTGCGGCGGCAAGTGATGCACGGACAGTGCGTCGCATGTCGGGACGAGTTCCGCGTCGACGCGTTGACACAGTTCGAAGCGATGGACGTGGAGGTCCGGCCATGCGCAGTGTTTCCATGAACCGTTGCGCAAGACGCATTTCGTCATCGCTGTATTCAGCAAAGTCTTTCTCGCTGAGAGTTTCTACGCCCGAGAAGCGAACTGTGATGGTGGGTTCGTCGCTTGCTTGCGCATCTCCGTCGGCAGATCCTTCGTCTTCGGTATCGAGGGCAACGGTGATGTGGCTGAGTTCTTCGGGAAGTGCTTCGGGGGATTCTCGGTGATCCCAAAACACACGAAACGCATTGTTGAACGCAGGAATATCTTCAGGTCGACGAACCAAGGTGGTGCGGCCTGCCCAGTACACAGATTCGCGATCGTCAATACCAACAAGTGACAGCGCGTTCATGAAGGTGAGAACGGAGTCGAGTGGCGTGGGAATGTCGAGCGAACGCAAGACGCGCGCAAATGCAACGGCAATTTCGTCGGGCGATGACTCGACGGCAAAAGTCATGATTAGCCGTTCAGTAGTCCGCGTTCGAAAGCTTGACGCACAATGGCGGCAACGCCGTGATCGCGCACGCGACTTTGATCTTCGCGGTACTTCAAAACGGTGCCGAGTGTTTGTTCCACCACCATCTCGTCAATTTGTGTCACGCCAAGGCGACCGAGGGCGGTGGCCCAGTCGATGGTTTCTGCAACACCTGGTGGCTTGTACAAACTGAGTCCCCGCAGTGCTTCCACAGCACCGGCCACTTGACGTGCAAGAACATCGCCTGCTTCAGGAACACGCATGGCAACAATGCTGACTTCGCGTTCAAAAGTGGGGTGTTCCACCCAGTGATACAGACAGCGTCGCTTCAAAGCGTCGTGAACGTCGCGTGTGCGATTAGACGTGAGAATGACGATGGGGGGAGTGGCGGCACTGAAAGTTCCAAGTTCAGGAACCGTGACTTGGAAGTCTGACAACACTTCCAACAAGTACGCCTCAAACTCGTCGTCGGCGCGATCGATTTCGTCGATAAGAAGAACAGGGGGTTGGCCGCTGCCGTGGTCGATGGCGCGAAGAATTGCGCGCTTCAACAAGAAACGTTCGTTGTACAACTGGCCTTCAAGCTCTGTTGTGTTGGTGCGGCTTGCTTCGCCTGTTGCTTCGGCAGCGCGCAGGTGCAACAACTGGCGTGAGTAGTCCCAGTCGTACACGGCTTGTGATGCGTCAATGCCTTCGTAGCACTGCAAACGAATGAGTTCGGTTCCTTGCCAGCGCGCAATAGTTTTTGCAAGTTCTGTTTTGCCAACGCCCGCTTCACCTTCTAAGAACAATGGACGGCCAAGCGACATAGACAAGAACACTGCAGTAGCGAGTCCTTCGTCGGGAAGGTAACCGTGTTCTGCCAGTGCTGTGGCGACATCGTGAGAGTTTGCAGGTGTTGCGGGCACCCTAAGAGCGTACGGGGCATTGTCTGGCTAGCCCCACACGGGCCACCACTAGGGTGGCTTTATGGACCTAGGAATTTCAGGACGAACTGCAGCCGTTGCAGCGGGTACAGCAGGTCTTGGCTTGCAAACAGCGGTTGCGCTTGCGGGCGAAGGCGTGAAGGTGGTGGTGTGTGGCCGAGACGAACAACGACTCGCATCGGCCCTTGCCGAAATTGGACACGGTGCACAAGGGTTTGTGTGCGATGTGTCCACCGATGCTGGTGGCACCGAATTCGTAACGCGCGCATCACAGGTGCTTGGTCACGTTGACATTCTTGTTGCCAATGGCGGTGGTCCACCTCCTGGCGGATTCGCCGATGTTCCGGCTGATCAATACATCGATGCTCTACAGAAGAACTTGTTGTCTGTTGTTGCAATGTGCCACGGCGTAGTGCCAGCAATGCGCGAACAAAAGTGGGGCAGAGTTTTAGCAATTACATCTGTTGCTGTGCGGCAACCAATTCCCAATCTCATTTTGTCCAACACCGCACGCGCTGGTGTGACTGGTTTCTTGAAGACGTTGGCTCGTGAAGTGGCAGGTGACGGTGTCACGGTAAACACTATTCAGCCAGGTATTCATGCCACCGACCGCATCACGCAGTTGTATGGCGGCAATGTGCAGGGAGCTGCCGCAGGAATTCCTGCTGGTGTTATCGGAGACGCCGCAGACTTTGGTCGCATCGCTGCATTTATGTGCAGCGACTCCGCAAAGTTCATGACAGGTGTGCAATTGCATGTGGATGGTGGCGCATACGGCGCGCTGCTGTAATTTTTCATCATGTTTCACCACGTAGTTCTCTTCACATGGAATGATCAGGTTCCTGCTGGTCATCCGGCCATTGCACAAGCCGAATTGCAGGCCTACGCCAAGACTTTGAGCGGGCTGGTGTCGTATTACTGCGGGCCCAATGCTGGTCTCACGCCGGGTGCTGCAGATTTTGCAGTCACTGCGGTGTTTGAAAACGAAGCCGCCTGGCACGCCTACGACACAGCAGACGAACACAATCGCATTCGACGGGAAGTGTTTGGACCATATGTGGCCGAAAGAAAAGTAATTCAGTTCGTTAGTTGATCTAGCGAAGACGACATGTCGCGGCGTGCTTCCCATACGTCCACAAGTTTCCAAGCAGTAACTACTACTGCAAAACCAATGAGACAGTCGATGACGTAATGCTCGCCGAAGTACACCAATGCAGCAGACATTGCGATTGGGTACGAGAGCGAGGCAATGCGAACCCATGTGCGCGTGTTGCGTGTGAACCACATGACCGCCAACAGCGAGAGTCCGGCGTGGAGAGATGGCATGGCCGCAACGGCATTCAAGACGGCCGCGCCACGGTCCAATGTGCGTGACACGGTTTTCAAATTGAGTTCCCACCAGCCACGACCAGTGATGCGTTGAATGGGCGGGAAGTAGCCCCTCTCTGCCGCCATCCACGGGGGAGCGGCGGGGAACATGATGAACACAGAGACTGCGATGCCAAGGGTCAACGAGAAGCGGCGCACATAACTCAACCATTCGGTGCGTTGGCGAACTCGCAAGAACGCAAGCGGCACAACCGGAAGAACAAAGTGCATCATGTAGACAATTGCGCCACCCACGTCGTACCAACGAACGTCGGGCCTTAGGAATGTCTTCTGCATCCATACACCGGGGTCGTTGCCGAAGAACAGAAAACGGTCAATGTCTCGCAACAGTGTGTAGTTGACTCCGATACCCCATTGGTCGGCCGTTCCACGGCTGTAGTCGTATGCCATGTACACCGCAACAAGGACGAGCCAATCACGCACCATTTGGGTGGCTTCAACACGAGTGCGACCGATGGATGCAATGAGAAATGCAGCCAGCATCCACAACAAGACTGCAATGCGATCAACGGGAATGCCATTGGCAAAGATGCTCCAAAAGAACACCACGAAGTACGCAGCAAGTCCTAACTGGCGAACGCGCGCAGATGTGTTGTGGCCCCCAGTCATGGGGTGAAGGTTAGGAGTTGACGGATTCGAGTGCCCGTCGGACCAGAACTTTGGACAAATGCACGCGGTACTCGGCACTTGCGTTCAGGTCTGACTGTGGCTCGGCTTCGGCTGCTGCAAGCTCTGCTGCTTCGGAGATGCTTGCTCCCGATGCGATTGCTTTCGACACACTTGTTGCAAGCACGGGAACTGATCCCATGTTGACAAGTGCGACTCCAGATTCTGTGCCGCGCTTCCATGCTGCAACGCCAACGATTGCCCAGTCTTGAGCACGGCGGTTGAACTTCTGGAAGCCCCACGTAGCGCCATTCATTTTTGGAACGCGAATTTCGGTGAGCATTTCATCTGGTTCCAACGCGGACTCAAGGAAGCCCTTATAGAAGTCGATGGCAGCAATTTCACGGGTGCCGTTTGGTCCCTGCGCAATGTAGGTAGCGCCAAGAGCAAGCGTGGTTGCAGGCAAGTCTGACGCAGAGTCGGAGTGGGCAATTGAGCCACCGATTGTTCCGCGGTGACGCACTTGTGGGTCACCCACGTGGCTGGCCGCGTTTGCCAACAGCGGTGCGTGCTGCAAAACGATGGGCGACTTCTCAACGTCCATATGGCGTGTGAGTGCACCAATGGCAATGTGGTCGCCCGCATCGCGAATGTAGGAGAGGTCTGTAATGCGTGCAATGTCGATAAGAACTGCAGGTTGTGCGAGACGCAACTTCATGAGTGGCAACAGACTGTGGCCACCGGCGAGGAACTTGGCTTCGTCGCCGTACTCACCAACAAGTGAAATGGCTTCGGCTGCCGATGATGCGCGCTTGTAATCAAATGGTGCGGGAATCATTGTGTGCTCCTACTGTGCTTTCGCGGCGGCCAAGACCGACTTGACGATGTTGTGGTAACCGGTGCAGCGGCACAAGTTTCCTTCCAAACCGATACGAACTTCTTCTTCGGTGGGGTTTGGGTTTTCCTTCAACAAACTGATGGATGCCATGACCATGCCTGGTGTGCAGTAACCGCACTGAAGGCCATGGTTTTCCATGAATGCCTTTTGCATGGGGTGCATCTCGCCCCCTTGTGCAAGGCCTTCAATGGTGGTGACACTGCAGCCGTCTGCTTGAGCAGCCAGCATGGTGCAGCTCTTCACCGATTCACCATCGACATGCAGCGAACATGCGCCGCAGCTTGAGGTGTCGCATCCGATGTTGGTTCCGGTAAGACCAAGTGTCTCGCGTACGTATTGCACGAGAAGTGTGCGTGGTTCCACATCGTTTTCGTATGCGGTTCCATTGACAGTGATGGAAACTTTCATGACTTTTTCTCTTCCTTTTCGATCTGTTCTTTAACGGGCTTGCTGAATTGCTGACCACACGCGTTCTGCGGTGGTGGGCATGTCGATATGGCGAACACCAAGGTGTGACACTGCATCGACTACTGCGGACTGAAGCGCTGGTGTTGCACCAATGGTTCCGGATTCGCCAATTCCCTTAGCGCCAATGAGGTTGACCGGTGTTGGTGTTTCCATGTGAACAACGGTGACGCTTGGCAGTTCTGCTGCAGAGATAAATGCGTAGTCAGCGAGGTTCGACGTGATGGGGTTTCCGTCTGGGTCGTAACACACTTCTTCAAGAAGTGCTTGCGCTGCACCTTGTGCAACTCCACCGTGAATTTGGCCTTCCAGCAACATGGGGTTTAACACCTTGCCAGCGTCGTCACATGCAGTGTGTGCAATGTGGCGAACCTTGCCGGTCTCCGTATCTACTTCCACAATGGCGACGTGTGCACCAAAGGGGAATGTTGCGCCAGAAACTCCGATGACATCGGAGTGAACAAGGCCACCTGATTGCTTCTCGGCAATAGCCAAGTCTGCCCATGTCTTCGATACTGCAGGAGTACCGGCCACGTGGAAAGCACCGCGATCTTTGTCGAGAACAATGTCGGCTTCGTTTGCTTCTAACAAGCGAGCAGCAACGGACTTTGCCTTGTCGACAAGTTGACCAGCCACAGCAAACACTGCGTTGCCGCCTTGCTGAAGTGAGCGAGAGCCCATGGTGCCTGTTCCGATGGGAACTCGGTCTGTGTCGCCCCACACCAGTTCAATGCGATCGATGGGGATACCCGTCTGTTCGCTGGTGAGCATTGACCAAGATGTGTCGTGGCCTTGACCATGCGGAGATGTTCCGGTGTACACAATGGCGCGACCATCTTCCAGCACTTCCACCTTTGCGGATTCGCCGTTACCGACACCGCCAGTGATCTCTACGTACACGCTGATGCCAATACCAATTTGCTTTGAACTATTGCTGGTGCGACGCTCTGCTTGCTTCGCACGCCATCCCTTGTAATCAGCAGCTGCCAACACTTTGTCGAGGGATTCTTCGTAGTCGCCCACGTCGTATGTCTGGCCGACAACTGTGGTGTGCGGTTCCAGGAACTTTGGAATGAGGTTGATGCGACGAACTTCTGCAGGGTCCATTCCGAGTTCTGCAGCAAACAAGTCCATGGCACGCTCAATTGCAGCAGTTGCCTCTGGGCGACCAGCGCCACGGTACGCAACCGTTGGCGTTGTGTTGGTTACAACAGATGTTGTGCGGCACTCGATGTTGGGAATGTCGTACACACCAGAGGACATGGGGCGAGTCATGAATGGGGCAAGGATTGTGCCCATGTCGACCCACGCACCTGAGTCTTGAATTGCGTGCAACTGGTAGTGGGTGACTTTGCCCTGCTTTGTTCCACCAATAGTGATGTATTGCAACTGAGCGCGACCGTGTCCGAGCGCCACCATTGATTCGCTGCGTGTTTCGCGCCAGCGAACAGGGCGGCCAATGCGCTTGGCAATAACTCCCAACAGCAACTCTTCTGGGTATGCGCCAATCTTTGCGCCGAATCCACCACCAACGTCTGGGGTCATGACTCGTACTTGAGCAACATCGACTCCGTTGGTTGCTGCAATAGGTGCATGTGCGCCTTGTGCGTGCTGAGTGGACAACCACTGAACGAGGCGTCCGTCGGAACCCCATGCTGCAGCCGAACCACGAACTTCAAGTGGGCACGGTGCAACGCGCTGGTTAATGAAGCGACCCTTCACCACTACTTCGCAATCAGCGAAGTAGGCATCGCCTGTGTTCTCGGGGATTCCAAGAACGGTGGTGTCGAATACAACGTTGCTTCCACATGATTCATAAATGAGATTGGAACTTGCCATTGATTGTTCAAGATCAATGAGTGGCTCAAGGAAGTCGTAATCAACAATGACCATTTCCGACGCGTCCTCACCCTGTTCACGAGTTTCGCTGACAATGGCTGCCACTGGTTCGCCCACGTAACGCACTTTGTCCATTGCAAGAAGTGTGCGTGTTGCCATTGGGTTGAAGCTGGACGGAACTGGTTGCAATCCAAGGTCGGCACCGGTGAGTACTGCGAGTACGCCAGGCATTTGCGCTGCATCGCTGGTGTCGATGGAGTTGATGATTGCGTGTGCAACGGAGCTACGCACATAGGTGACATGTACGGAACCGACCAACAACGGTTCGTCCAGCATGTCGTCTACGTAGACGCCTCCGGTCGTGAGAAACTTCGGATCTTCCTTACGGAGAACTCGGTTACCAAGAATGCTTCCGCCCATGATTTTCCCCCTGGTCGCGTGACCGCTGTAGTACTGCAGACACTACCTACCCATTGGGGTGGTGTCCGAAAGCGGGGCGAGCCCGACTACGGGAGATGTGATTGAAGTGCTGAACCCGAGCCCGCAACGGCTTCGGTACGCACTGCCACGATGCTGGAGATCATGGTGTAAGGCCACTGAGCCGGCAGGGCGGTGGGGAGAAGGGGAGTCTTTGCGAAGGAGAGTTTTTGTTCTCCTGGAAGCACGTAGCCCAATTGGGTTCGCGCAGCATTGCGGATGCCCTCTGGAGTGGACAGGTCGTTGACTTCGTTCTGGAGTTCTTCGTTTGCATCGGCAAGCGCATCAAATTCAGCGGTCTTTTTGGCTAATGCCTCGCGCTGTTCAATGAAATCGGTAACGGGAATGATGAACAGAGCGAACATGGCGGCAAGACCCACAAGAAGTCCGCCTGTGCGAACAATGGCTTTGGTGCCTCGACTGCGGCCGATACGAGCATCTCTTGGCGTGGGTTCAGCGATGGCACGGGTGATCTCTTGTGTGCGCTCTTTTACGCGAGAGACAGAAGATTTCGTGCGGGGTGCCACACATCCATTGTGCCGTGTATGTGCCTCTGAATCGTGGCACACGAACGGATGTTCGTTTAGCGAAGCGGTGCGAGTGCGGAGCGACCGCGGAAGCGAGCGGAGTCTCCGAGCATTTCTTCAATACGCAACAACTGGTTGTACTTGGCAACTCTGTCGCTGCGCGCAGGTGCGCCAGTTTTGATTTGGCCACAGTTTGTTGCAACGGCCAAGTCGGCAATGGTGCTGTCTTCGGTTTCGCCACTGCGATGGCTCATGACGCTTGTGTAGGAATGGCGTGTTGCCAGTTCAACTGTGTCGAGAGTTTCGCTGAGTGTGCCAATTTGGTTGACCTTCACAAGAACACTGTTTCCAACATTGCGGTCGATTCCCATTTGCAATCGACGTGCATTGGTAACGAAGAGGTCGTCGCCGACAAGTTGAATGCGACCACCAAGTGCGCTGGTGAGTTGTGACCAACCGTCCCAGTCGTCCTCGGCCATTCCGTCTTCAATGCTGACAATGGGGTAGCGGTCAACAAGTGACGTCCACCATTCCACCATTTGTCCGGCTGACAACACTTTGCCTTCACCAGAGAGGTGGTAGGCGCCGTCGCGATACAGCTCGCTCATTGCGGGGTCGAGGGCAATAGCGATGTCTTTACCTGGTGCGTAACCGGCCTTTTCAATTGCTTCCACGAGAACTGCAACGGCGTCTTCGTTGCTGGAGAGGTTTGGTGCGAATCCACCTTCATCGCCAACTGCAGTGGAGAGCCCGCGATCATGAAGAACTTTCTTCAATGTGTGATACGTCTCGACTCCCCAGCGGAGTGCTTCACGAAAGCTTGGTGCACCCACGGGCATGATCATGAACTCTTGGAGGTCGACGTTGTTGTCGGCGTGAGCGCCGCCATTGATGACGTTCATCATGGGAACAGGCAGCACATGTGCGTGTGGTCCACCAACGGCGCGGTAGAGCGGCAGTTCGAGTTCAGCAGCGGCTGCGTGAGCCACGGCAAGGCTGGTGCCAAGCATTGCGTTTGCGCCCAGCTTCGACTTGTTCTCTGTTCCGTCAAGATCGATGAGTGCTGCGTCGAGTGCGCGCTGATCTGTGGCGTCCATACCAATGACTGCAGTGGTGATGAGTTGGTTCACATTGTCGACTGCACGACCAACACCTTTGCCCAGGTATCGCGAGCCACCGTCACGAAGTTCAACTGCCTCGTGCTCACCGGTGGATGCACCTGAAGGGACAATGGCGCGACCAGTTGCACCGCTATCGAGAACTACCTCTACTTCGACGGTGGGATTCCCGCGGGAATCCAACACTTCGCGGCCGATGACCTCAACAATTTCGCTCATTCCATGAACGCTAGTGAGTCGGGTGCTGCTTCACCACTTCCCAGAGTTCGTCTAACTGCTGAAGGCTCATGTCTTTCATCACAAGACCCCGTTCCGACGCCAGAGACTCAACGGCTTCCACGCGAGAGCGGAACTTGTGGACGGCGGACCGCAGAGCACTTTCGGGGTCAATATCGAGATGGCGAGCAACGTTGACCACTGCAAACAGTAAGTCGCCCACTTCTGAATGCGTTGCTTCAGGGTCACCAGAGGTGAGTGCATCGCGAACCTCGCCAGCCTCTTCGGAGATCTTTGCAAGGGGTCCGTTGACATCAGGCCAGTCGAAACCTGCACGTGCTGCGCGCTGTTGAACTTTTGCAGCAAAAGATAGTGACGGCGCTGCATGCACGACGCCATCGAAGATGCCGGTGCGCTCTGGTTTTTCTGCACGCTTGATGGCTTCCCAATTGTTTTCCACATCGCTTGAAGATGACACCTCAACATCGCCAAAGACATGCGGGTGACGTGCAACAAGTTTGTCGTGAACAGTGCGTGCAACATCGGCCATTGTGAAGCGACCTTGCTCTTCAGCAATAGCGGCGTGAAATTCAATTTGATACAGCAAGTCGCCGAGCTCTTCAATGAAGTCGTCGTCGGTGCTGGGGTTGTCTGCGTTCAGACGCTCAATTGCGTCGACAACTTCGTACGTTTCTTCCAGCAGGTAACGCACAAGCGATGTGTGGGTTTGTTCCATGTCCCACGGGCATTCATCACGCAGAGTTCGCGCCAACGAATGGAAACGAACCATCTCGGCCGCGACCGGTGTACCAAGTGCCGGAATCCACAACGACGTGAGGTGGTCTGCCTCAAGAGTGCGGTCCATCTCAGACCATGTGGTGGACACAATTTGTTCGTCGGGCAACCCAACATGGTGCAAAAGAGTGACGGTTGTGTTGGGGTCTATGTCATCAATGGACAACTTGATGTTCGATAGCACCCAATTTGCATGCGTGTGTGCAACAAGGAGTGCACCAGTGCGACCCGCAGCGGATTCGGCAAACGTGTGTCCGTCAACAAGTGTGACTGCCGCTTCAACAGGGTCAATGTTCAGTACTCGCCACACATCGTCGAGGAATCCGATTGCGGGAAGGATTGAAACCGCTACATCGTGTTGTTGTCGAAGGAGTGCGACGGTTCGTTCAAGTACAAGTGGCGAACCGGGAACGGCGTACAGAACGTTTTCGTGAATGCGTGCTGCGGAAAGTAACTCGGAGGTGATTGCGGTGTACACGTCGTCAAATGAAGATGCGTTGTCGTAAATGTGATCAAACGATGGTGCATCTGGCACAAGATGAGCCGACGGGTGTTGTTTGGTGCGTAGGAATCGCACAGTGGCGTTTCCTATGGCGTTGAGTGTTTCCGTCGTGACCAACTGCGGGTTACCGGGGCCAAGCCCGACGACGGTGATCTGTGGCATTAGCTAATGGTTGCCGTGGCGCCATTCCATACGCCGTATGTGGAGTTCACAGAAATATCTACTGTTGCCATATAGCCAGCGAGGTTTGAGACGCTTGGCTTGACGGCAGAAACCCGTGCGAGCGAGTCCTTAATGAGGTCGTACGGCTGGCTCAAGATGATGTGATAGCCGAACTGAGTCTTCACGGGACCAGTAGGAACACCGGCCTTGGCGGCAACCGCACCCACCATGAAGTCGCTATCGAACTGTTGTTGGAAGAACGTTAAGTCAGTGCATCGTTCCTCATCACTTTGAAGCGAACCACCAGATTCTTTTGCTGCAGGTTCAATCGACTTCTTCTTCGCAACATCTGCGAACTTGGCTCCGTTGGAAAGTTCTTTCAGTACTGCTTTTGCATCTTCTTCTGTCTCCAGCAAGATGTGGCTAAGGCACAAAACACCAGTTGATGCAGGAGCTTCGTTGTAGAGAGTCTTCAGTTCCGCTGCCGTGAATGCTTTGAACTTGCCCATGGTGACCTGAGCCAAGCTGAGGTTGATGAGAAGTTCTTGCAAGTAGTCAGGCAACGCCGAGAAAGATTCATCGGCTGCGGCTTCTGCTTCCATCTTGGAGCGATCTGTCTGGTCTTCCTTTAGGTTGTTGTCCTTCAGGTACTGCTTGTACGCCTCGTAGCGAATGAGGGTGCGCAACACACTGATGGTGTCTTCTTTGCTGGGCAGGTTGTTTGCGCTGACCTCTAACTGTTGATTCGCCACAAGGTCGGCAATCAAAGTTTCAAAAGTGTCGAGCGAATACGACGTGCCATTAACGACAAACGCGTCGTTGGCCGATGCAACGGGGGAAGAACTTCCGCAGGCGCTGAGAGCAAGAGCAGAGACGGTGATGGCGGCAAGGACGCGGTACAAGCGGGGAGATTTGGTCACGAAGAGACCTTAGTGGTCGTCGGGCTCAAACAGCTCACACAACATTGTTGTGAGTGCCACAGCGGGGTTTTCGCCCCGAGAAATGGGAACGGTGAGAACCTCCGTTGTTTCTTTGAAGACTGCGCGCGGGGCAAGACGCCGAAGTGTACGAGTTTGGCTGGCCCGCAACGTAATGGGAGAGAGGCGGGCATCAAGGCCGTTCATGACGATTTCGGTGATGCCAATACGAAGACACTCAACGCGAAGCGTTGCAACCTGCATGAGAGCTTGCGCAGGCTCGGGCAAGGGACCAAAACGATCGCGCCATTCTTTTTCGATGTCGGCCAGCTCTGTGGCGGTACGCACAGTGGCCAGTTTGCGGTATGCCTCAAGGCGAAGGTCTTCACTGGGGACATAGTCATTGGGAAGGTGAGCATCAATTGAGACGTCCACTTTGAGTTCGGGCTCTTCGACGGTGGTTTCACCCTTCATCTCTGAGACAGCTTCTGTCACCATTTGGCAGTACAGGTCGTAACCAACCGCTGCAATGTGACCACTTTGTGCTTCGCCTAACAAGTTTCCGGCACCGCGAATTTCCAAGTCACGCATGGCAATTTTGAAACCGCTACCTAGGTCTGTGGTTTCGCCAATAGTGCGTAGGCGTTCGTATGCCTCCTCGGACAACACTTTGTCTCGCGGATGAAACAAGTAGGCATACGCACGTTGTCCGCTTCGGCCCACGCGACCGCGCAGCTGATGCATTTGACCGAGTCCTAAAAGGTCGGCGCGTTCCACTACCAACGTGTTCACCGTAGGCATGTCGATGCCGCTTTCAATAATGGTGGTGCACACCAAGACGTCGTAGCTTCCTTCCCAGAAATCCAACACCACTTGTTCAAGTTGTGTTTCATCCATTTGGCCGTGCGCAACGGCAATTCGTGCTTCGGGGACCCACTCACGAAGTTCCGCAGCACGCTCTTCAATGGATTGAACGCGGTTATGTACCCAGAACACCTGGCCTTCGCGCAAGAGTTCGCGACGGATAGCTTCAATTGCCACTTGTTCGCTTTGTTCACCGACGTAAGTGAGGATGGGTTGTCGGTCTGCTGGTGGTGTTTGCAGTAACGACAAGTCGCGAATTCCTACGAGGCTCATTTCCAAAGTTCGTGGAATGGGTGTTGCGGACATTGACAACACGTCAACGTTTGTCTTCAACCGTTTCATGGCTTCTTTATGTTGAACACCGAATCGCTGTTCTTCGTCCACCACGAGAAGTCCGAGGTTCTTGAACTCAACACTTTCCTGCAATAAGCGATGTGTTCCGATAACGCAGTCAATGTCTCCGGTCTTTAGCCCGGCAATCACTTTCTTTGCTTCACCATTTGTAAGAAAGCGCGAGAGAACTTCTACTTTGATGGGGTAGCCAGCGAAACGTTCGGAGAATGTGTTGCCGTGTTGCGTGGCTAACAAGGTGGTGGGAACGAGTACTGCAACCTGTAATCCGTCTTGAATCGCTTTGAAGGCGGCGCGCACAGCAACTTCTGTTTTGCCAAAACCCACATCACCACACAAGAGCCTGTCCATCGGAACTTCGCGTTCCATATCGGCCTTAATGCTGGTGATGGCTTCTAATTGGTCGGGAGTTTCCACAAACGGAAATGCCGATTCCATCTCGCTTTGCCACGGCGTGTCTTGTGCAAACGCGTGTCCGCGTGCAGTGACACGTTTTTGGTATAGCACCACAAGTTCTTGCGCCACCTCGCGAACAGCAGAGCGAACGCGCGATTTTGCGCGAGCGAAGTCTGAGCCACCCATGCGGTGTAGCGCTGGTGCTTCACCGCCAACGTATTGACGAATGACACCAATTTGTTCGGTGGGCACGTACAGCTTGTCGCCGCCTTTATACGCAATAAGCAAATAGTCCCGCTCGACGCCGCCAATGCTGCGCTTCACCATTCCTTCGTATTTGCCAACGCCGTGATGCGCGTGCACCACGTAGCCACCTGGTTGAAGGTCTTCAAAGACTGTTCCCGATGAACGACCACGTGTGGTGCGACCGCGACGCGTGCGTCGGCGACCACTGAGATCTGTCTCGGTGATGAGAGCAACTTTGGAACTGGGAAGAGATACGCCGTGAGACTGCGGTGCAAGCGTCACCCATGCCCCGGGAGTGGCAATTCGCTCGGCATCGTCGGTGGCAGTGAAATCAATACCGTGACTACGCATGAGGTCGACAAGTCGCGGAACGGACTCTTGCGAGTTGGCCGCAACAACGACGCGCCACTTGTCGGCCAACATTTCGTTAATGCGCCGCGCAACAGATGATGCATCGTGCGTGATGTTGCCCCACCCCGACGCCGAGACCGATGGACCGTCGAGTGCTTCTGCTGCAGGGATCAGCGAGATGGTGGGTACGCGTTGATCGCTAGCCAAGAGTCGGTCGGTGTCAACGTGTAGTCGCGGGAATGTGACGTTCTCGTCTCTAGCCCACGACGTTGCAAGTGCGCGTGCAAGGTCGTCTTCTTCGGCTAACAGGTCGCGCGCACGGTCGATCATGCGTCGCGGTTCAACAAGGACAATCAACGAATCGTCGCCAATGTGGTCGGTGAGAAGTTCGTCGCCTTCCGTGAGCCACGGCAACCAACTCTCCATGCCGTCAAAGATCTGTCCTTCGGACAAGCGTTCCCATTGTTCGCGACCCCATGGTTCTGACGCAATGAGTGATGAAGCACGCTCCCGAACTCCCTCTACATAGAGAACTTCGCGTGCAGGGAAGACCAGAGTTGTTGCACGGTCGATGGTGCTGCGCTGGTCTGACACGGTGAATTCCGTGAGGCGGTCAACATCGTCACCCCACAAATCAATACGTATTGGTTCGTCTGCAGTGCTGGGAAAAATGTCAACAATGGCGCCGCGTCGAGCGAATTCACCACGATGTTCCACCACCATCTCGCGGCGATATCCAAAGTGAACAAGTTGTTCGCATAAGGCATCAATATCTATGCGGTCGCCAACAGATATCCGAATGGGATTGGTGGTGGACGAGCCAGGTGCAAGTTTCTGCAGCAGTGCACGAGTACCCGCAACAATGACGGTGGGCTGTTCGTTCGCGGTGCGAAGACGCCACATGGTGCGCATACGCGCACCCATTGTATGAACTGCGGGGCTCACGCGTTCAAAAGGCAATGTCTCCCACGCGGGGAACAGTTCCACGGCGTCTGCACCAAGAAAACTTGCGAGGTCTTCGGCAACTTCGTTCGCCATGGTTCCGGTGGGAACTGCAACAACAATGGGTCGACGACTGTTTGCATGTGTGAGCGCTGCAAGTACCGCAGCACGTGCAGATTCGGGAACAGCCAAGACGGCATTGCGTTGACCAGCAATGAGGTCGATGCCTGGTTCATGCGCAACAACCGCAGAGAGTTGAGACAGTGGATGTGGGGAAGGCGTAGCGCTACTCACCGTGCGTTGAATTCCTGCATCGCGGCTGCAATGCCAACTTCAAGAATCCGTTCCACAGCATCGGCAGCAACTTCAACGGCAATGTCGAGCACTTTGCGTTCGGCTGCTGGAATTGCAGATAGAACATGATCTGCGCCATGTTCTTTCGATTGTGGTTTTCCTACGCCAATGCGAATACGGATGTAGTCGTCTGTGCGCAGATGTTGTGAGATGGATTTCAGTCCGTTGTGGCCGGCAAGTCCTCCGCCAACTTTTATCTTCACCACACCAGGCGCAAGGTCAAGCTCGTCGTGAATGATGATGATGTTTGATACATCGTTCTTGAAGCGGCGAGAAAGTGGCCCAACAGCCTCACCCGATTCGTTCATGTATGTGGTGGGAACTGCGAGTACAACGGGCTGGTCCTTCAGGCGAGTCTCTGCTACCTGCGCGCGATCGCGACCAACTTTGAGAGAGGCATTCGCACGAGCAACTAGAACTTCGATGGCATCGGTACCCACGTTGTGACGCGTGCGTGCGTACTTCTTTCCGGGATTACCTAACCCAACAATGAGCGTGCGTTGCATGTCGCCAGTTCGCGGAGCGGAACGACGCAACATGACACGACCAAAGAATCACGACCCAGAGGTCGCGAAATCAGCTTGCTGCTTCGGGGGCTGCTGCAGCACCATCGGCTGCATCTTTTGCAGCTTCGGTTGCCGCACGTGACATGAGCACGGTGACAACTGGCATGTCGGGATCGCCAATTGCGGATACACCAGCAGGCATTGGAATGTCGCTGAGACGAATGACGCTGTCTGGTGTGAGATCGGAAATGTCGATGGAGATTTCGTTGGGAACATTTGCAGGAGTGGTGCGCACTTCAATGGTGTCGACTGCTGGGTCGACCAAGCCACCGGCAGAGACAACTGCCTTTGCGGTTCCGACAAGGTGAACAGGAACTTGCATGGTGATTTCTTCAGACAAGTTGATCTGTACGAAGTCGATGTGTGCAACGGTGCGACGCACAGGGTGACGCTGCATTTCCTTGACGATGGCGTTGTAGGACGTGCCACCGATGTTCAACGAAAGAATTGTGTTTTGACCAGCGGGGCCAGAGAGTGCAACGCGAAGGTCACGACGTGCGACGGACAAGGAGATGGGCTCCATGCCATGGCCGTAGAGGACTGCTGGGATGCGGTCTGCGGCACGAAGGCGACGTGATGCGGCGCTGCCTGTTGCGCGACCGGTTTCGGCGGAGAGAGTTGCTGTATTGGACACGGCTAGCGAGTCTATGCCCAATGCCCGCAAGTGCCACACGGGTGCAGAAAACCCCCGGAAAGGTCGGGTTGCCGCGCCCTGATGTGGGGTTTAGGACTGGTTTTCGCCGTTGAACAGCTCGGAAACGCTGGTCTCGTCAAAGACGGCAGACAGGGCGTCGGCGATGATTTTGGCCACCGAGAGCACCTCGCACTTGTCGAAATGGTTCTGTTTGGCCAGTGGCAAGGTGTTGGTGAGGACCACTCGGGAGATGGGCGAGTTGGACAAACGCTCCACTGCTGGGTCGGACAGAACGCCGTGCGTGGCCATGGCCCACACTTCTTTTGCGCCGCGGTCGAGCAAGAGTTCGGCAGCCGAGACAATTGTTCCGCCAGTGTCGATCATGTCGTCGGTGAGGATGCAGAGGCGTCCGTCGATGTCACCAATGACTTCTTTTGCAATAGCAACGTTTTGTGTTCCCTTTGGACGACGCTTGTTAATGAATGCAACATCGGCGTTCTTGTCGGACAAGTGCTGCGCGAAACGTTCAGCAACCTTTACGCGACCAGCGTCTGGCGACACAATGACGAGGTCTTGGTCTGCGTGTTGGCGTACGTACTGTTCGAGCACGGGCAACGCGGTGAGGTGGTCAACAGGGCCAGAAAAGAAACCCTGAATCTGGCTGCTATGCAAGTCGATAGACACCATGCGTGATGCGCCTGCAGCTTTGAACATGTCGGCAATGAGTCGCGCGGTAATTGGTTCTCGACCTTCTGCTTTGCGATCTTGACGGGCGTATCCGTAGAAAGGGCACACCGCAGTAATTCTCTTTGCAGACGCACGTTGTGCAGCGTCGATCATGATGAGCTGTTCCATGATGG
>JBIIQG010000086.1:0-4041 GCA_044342185.1 Ilumatobacteraceae bacterium
GCTGCTTTGTCGTGCCACGTTTGGCTGTTCTTGTCCCACAACATCCAAAGAAAGCCAAGGCCGAAGAACAACAGACTGAAATTGGCGACCAGAATGCGAACAAATGCGCGCCACGGGCCAATTGGTTGAAATGTGTTTTGATCAACAATCAGAACACTGATGCCTCGACGAAACGGACTGCCACCGTTTCCTTCCCACACAACTTGCAAACCAATAACGATGCCAGCACCAATCAATGTGATGAGCGTTGCAGATGCGGACCCTTCATCTGCACCGCTAACGGTCATGACAAGTGCTGTTAACAACAGCACACCAAGATAAGCAACGAAAGAGTTCAACGAATCGAGAAGTCGACCGAGAACACGTTGGCCAAATGTTGCCATGACTTCACCGTGTGAAGCTGCAGAAAATGATGCAGCTTGCGGTGCATCATTTGGATTAGGTGCAGACCAGTTGATTTCTTCCGTCATGATGGCTGCCTATAGCGGCATGTTGCCGTGTTTACGGCGTGGAAGTTCTTCGCGCTTAGTTTGCAACATACGCAAACCGGCAATGACCTTCTTGCGTGTGTCGGCTGGGTCAATCACATCGTCGACGTAACCGCGCTCTGCTGCCGCATAGGGGTTTGCGTACTTCTCTGTGTATTCCGCAACAAGTTCGCTACGACGAGCAACAGGGTCTGCTGCTTGTTGCAGTTCACGCTTGTACACAATTTCAACTGCACCCTGTGGGCCCATAACTGCAAGTTCTGCTGTTGGCCATGCATATGCGAGGTCTGCACCAATTGACTTTGAGTTCATCACAACGTATGCACCGCCGTATGCCTTACGGGTGATGATCTGAATACGTGGAACAGTTGCTTCGCAGAATGCATACAGCAACTTGGCACCGTGACGAATGATTCCTTCGTGTTCTTGGTTAACGCCAGGCAAGAAGCCGGGAACGTCTACGAAGGTGACAAGCGGAATGTTGAATGCATCGCATGTGCGCACAAAACGCGCTGCTTTCTCTGATGATTCAATGTCGAGAACACCAGCGAATGCCATTGGCTGGTTGCCAACAACACCAACGGTCATTCCGTCGAGACGTGCGAAGCCGCAAGTGATGCTTGTTGCCCAATGCTGGAAGTATTCGAAGTACTCGCCGTTGTCGCACACTTCGCGAATGACTTTCTTCATGTCGTACGGCTGGTTGGGCGATACAGGAAGAATGTCGCGCAACATGTCGCATGAACGTTCTGCATCGTCTGATGGGTCTTCTGCTGGTGGCTCTTCCAAGTTGTTTTGTGGAAGGAACGACAACAAGAAACGCACATCGTCCAAACACGCTTGTTCGTCTGCGGAAACAAATGTTGCAACACCGCTCTTCGACGCGTGGCTCATTGCGCCACCAAGTTCTTCCAGCGTGACGTCTTCACCGGTCACTGTCTTTACAACGTCGGGACCTGTAATGAACATGTGACTCGACTCGCGCACCATGAAGATGAAGTCGGTCATTGCGGGGGAGTACACCGCACCTCCGGCACATGGTCCGAGAATGACAGAAATTTGCGGGATGACACCAGATGCTTGAACGTTGCGATGGAAAATTCCGCCGTACGACGCCAGCGACACAACACCTTCTTGAATACGAGCACCAGCACCGTCGTTCAAACCGACAACAGGCGCACCCACCTTCAAAGCAAGATCCATCAACTTGTGGATCTTCTCTGCGAAGACTTCACCAAGTGCTCCACCAAACACGGTGAAGTCTTGAGAGAACAAGAACACCTTGCGTCCTTCAATGGTTCCCCATCCGGTGATGACACCGTCGGTGTAGGGGCGTTCTTCAAGTCCCGCTGCGTGAGCACGGTGGCGAGCAAGCATGTCGAGTTCGTGGAATGAGCCTGGGTCGCACAGGTATTCGATTCGCTCACGGGCGAGCAACTTGCCCTTGCCCTTGTGGCGCTCAACGGACCGAGGGCTGCCGGCATTTCGTGCCTGCTCTTGGCGATCTCGAAGGTCGTCAATCTTGTCTTGCATACTGGCTGCCGTTGTGTCTGTCACGGGGGAAACGCTACTGCCGACAGACCCTGTGGCGCCCATTTATGGGCGTTTAGCCAGCGGGGGGAACTGTGGTGGTGGCCACAGCAGGGGGAACCGTCGTTGTGGCGGCGGGGGCCGTGGTGGTGGTGACCGCCTGCAGTCCCTGTTTCGGAACCGTGGTCACGGTGACTCCGTCGGCAATGACGAATTGAGTGGTGAGAACCTGAAGGTCGCCAATGGTGGAGACCCCCGTGACTTCCACCCTCCACACTCCTGGGGCCCGCAATTGGAAGCCAGAATCAGCCTCGAGGAGGGCGCCCCCTGGTCGGGTGATGGGCACGTTGATGGTGAACCCGGAGAAGTTTGGATTCTCTGGCGTGAGTTTCACCGTGAAGTTCTGAATTCGCGAAGGCCCAAACAATTCAATGAGCATTCTGTTGGCACCAACATTGCCCGGCGTAACAGATAGACGAACTTTGAAATCATCGTCACCTTCAAGGTCTTGCACAATGGCATACGCGACCCGTGGTCCTTTGTCTGCCAACAGAACGTATGGCGGACGCATTGCCATGAGCCATGACGATGTAGCAAGCACAACAATGCTGAGTGAAAGTTCAACTCCGACCGGGCGCTTTAGTCGATAGACAACTTTGTCGTTCAATGACTTTGCACGTTCCATTCCGCGAAGAATGAATTGTCGAATGCTCGCACTGACGAAAATCATTCCGGCGACAACGAGCGATTTCAGAATGATGACTCGCCCGTGTCCACTGTTGATAAGGCTGATGCCATCGATGCGTGCAACTTGTGCAACTCCCGTAACAACAACTGCGCCCATAATGAACGTTGCAACGCGCGCCCACCCGCGAAGTGCGTCTACCAAATCGGAACTGCCTGGTCCGTGCAGCACAACTCGCCAAATAAGAGAGATGCTTCCAACCCATGTGGCAATGAACCCCATGTGTAGAACTGCAATAACGATGCCAATGACGACCCCACGACCCGCTACACGATCGAAGCCGTAGGTAAGGGCGATGATGCCAAGAACAACAACGGTGACAACGCCATATGTTTCAAACAACACACGCTCTGTTATCCAGGCGAAGAAGCCCATGACGCCAACAGCGATGAAGCGCAAGAGAAGTGCTCGGCCTTCGTTGATCTCTAGCAATGGTCCCCACGACGTTGGCGAGAATGTTGAACCAATTCCGGTTCCGGCTTCGCGCGCGCTCACGAGCACCATTAATAAATAGAGCGAGAGCATGGCCAGAATGACGACTTGTCGGAAGTAACGCTCGGTGACCGGGTATTCAACACCTTCGGGCCAGGCCAAACGAATAAAGACAATGCCGCCGAATAAAGCGCTGACAAAAAAGAACGACAGCCAACGAACCAAACCAATAGGGCCACCTAGTCGAGGCGCAGTCTTTACTTCAGAACCTGGCAGCCCTGGAATGGTGGGAGTGGTAACGCCAGGAACAGTGTCGGGAACGGTTGTGGTTGCTTGCACGTTTGATGTGAAGGTGAATGAACCAGCACTTCCGTCAGGAAGGGTCCAGTCCACTTTGCAATTTCCATTTGCGAGCACCTGGGTGAGTGCTGCGGAAACGGTGACCCCGTCTGAACCCAATTGAGGTGATGCCAAGTTGGTGATCTTGTTGTCGCACGCGAGCACCAAGCCCATCTGCGCCACGGCTTCAGCACCACCCACGGGTTGAGTGAAGCGGAGCTGAATTTGGGTAGGCGCCAAGGTGATGATTTCGCCAGCGGCCGGGGTGGAGGACTCAACCGTGTTATCGCCCGCCGCACTGGCCTGACCAGCCAGCAAGGTGAATGTTCCGACGAACACGAGGAGGAGTGAGAAAAGACGACGCATGGTTTCAGAAAACGGTAGCCACTCGGACACCGTCGGGGCGCTCAACGATGGCACACACAGACCCCCGATGCACCTCATTGGTAGGGTCACATCAATGGCAACACAGTCTTTGTACCGTCGCTTCCGGCCCCGGAAGTTCTC
>JBIIQG010000087.1:0-3983 GCA_044342185.1 Ilumatobacteraceae bacterium
TGCGGTAGCGATACATCGTCGTCAGACACCACATCGCCAGAGAACTCGCTAAAGATTGTCAGCTTGTCGCCTACCGCGACAGAGATGTTGTACGCCATTGGCGCGGGTGATCAGGTGGTGGCAGTAGACAGCCTCAGCACATACCCAGCAGAAGTAGAACCCAAAGTCACCAAGATTTCTGCCTACGAACCAAGCGCCGAAGCAATCTTGGCGTATGAACCAGATGTTGTTCTCATCTCAAATGACATGAACAAGATCACCGAACAGCTCACCACCGCAGATCCCGACATTGATGTGTGGACTGGCGCTGCTGCTGTATCGCTCGATGATGTGTACAAGCAAATCACCGAACTGGGTGAACTGACGGGTCGTGTTGACGCCGCAGCCGATGTTGTGGAAGACATGAAAGAACGCATTAATGCCGCAGTGCCAGATGAAGCACCTGCCATCGCATACAAAGCGTTCTACGAGTTAGACAACACGTACTACAGCGTTACCTCGAACACATTCGTTGGCGCATTGCTCAAGCAAATTGGATTCAACAGCATTGCTGATGGCGTGGAAGAAGGAAATGATTATCCGCAACTCAGCGCCGAAGCAATTGTTGCAGCCAACCCGGACATCATTTTCTTGGCCGACACAAAGTGCTGTCAGCAGACCGCTGAAACAGTTGCTGCTCGCCCAGGTTGGGGCGAGATTACAGCTGTGCAAAACGCCAGCGTGGTGGAACTAGACGACGACGTAGCGAGCCGTTGGGGACCACGCATTGTCGATCTCATCGAACAATTCGCCGCCGCCTACGAAGCATTACAAAAGCAGGGCTAATCGCATGAACTCGGTCATGACTCCGTCTGGCACGGTGTCGCAGAATGCCATTCACGGTGCAAGCCGTTGGTGGGTGCCCACTGCTGCAGTGGTGCTTCTGTGTTCCGTGCTGGGCGGCGTCATGATTGGGCCTGCGGGCCCCGAGTGGTGGCGAGTTCCACTGGAGTTATTGAATCGCCTGCCGTTCATCACAATCGACAGCGGACTTACGCCAACAGAATGGTCCATCGTGTGGAACATTCGTGCCCCGCGTGTGGTGTTGGCCGCACTTGTTGGCTCAACGTTGTCATTGGCAGGCGCCAGTTACCAAGGCGTGTTTCGCAATCCGTTAGTAGACCCGTACTTGTTGGGTGTAGCGGCTGGTGCTGGGTTGGGCGCCACCATTGTCATCACAGTGAACAGATCGGGAAGCAGTTCGTGGATTATCGACCCGCTTCCACTCGCCGCGTTCTTGGGCGGGCTTGTTGCGGTGTTAGTCACGTACGTGGTTGGATCTCGCGTTCGCGGTGAAAGCAACTCCACATCGTTGGTGTTGGCTGGTGTTGCTGTTACGTCGCTCACCACGGCGTTGCAGACATTTCTGTTGCAACGCAACTCCGATGTGGTGCGTCAGGTGTATTCGTGGATTCTTGGGCGCTTGTCGTCGGCAACATGGAGCGATGTACGGCTTGTCCTTCCGTACGTCGTTGTTTCCACAATTGTGTTGCTCTTTCACCGCCGATTGCTTGATGTGTTGCGCGTGGGGGATGAGGAAGCAACAGCACTCGGTGTCGATGTGTCGCGCGTACGACTTGTAGTGGTGATTGCGGCAACACTTGGCACCGCGGCAGTTGTTGCGGTCAGTGGACTCATTGGCTTCGTCGGAATTATTGTTCCGCACGCAGTGCGTCTTGTTGTTGGTGCCTCGTACCGCATCGTGCTACCCATGTGCATCTTGGTGGGTGCTGCGTTCCTCATCCTCGCCGACATTCCTGGTCGCGTCCTCGACAACCCGGCAGAGACTCCCATTGGTGTCGTCACTGCATTTCTTGGCGCACCATTTTTCCTACTCATTCTTCGAACTCGACAGGCTCCACGATGACTTCGCTCTCTTTTGACAATGTTCGCGTCTCCTACAACGGACGCACAGCCGTAGCGGGCTTCTCCGATGCGGTGAAGCCGGGAGAGTGGTTGTGCATCATCGGTCCGAATGGCGCCGGCAAGTCGTCATTGCTGCGTTCTATCGCAGGAGTCACGCCGCATGCTGGTCGCATTCTTGTTGATGGTTCGCCGTTATCTGCACGCTCGTCGCGACGTCGCGCACAGTTGATTGCGTATGTTCCGCAATCGCCTGTGTTGCCCTCAGGTATGACTGGCGCTGAGTACGTCTTGTTGGGTCGTAATCCGTTCGTTACTCACTTCGGCCGTGAATCGGCGCACGATTTTTCCATGGTGAGCGATGTGATTGAGCGGCTCGATCTTGCCGAACTTGCAGAACGAGATGTGGACACCTTGTCTGGTGGAGAACGTCAACGTTTGGTGATTGCACGCGCCATTGCCCAAGAAGCTCCCATCTTGTTGTTGGATGAACCCACAAGCGCATTGGATATTGGACATCAACAACAAGCACTCGAACTTGTTGACAAGTTGCGCCGTGAACACGGTCTCACCGTGGTGAGCGCAATGCACGACCTCACTCTTGCTGGTATCTACTCAGACCGGCTCTGCCTCATGCACGCGGGTCACGCAGTTGCGCAAGGAACCGCCGAAGAAGTGCTTCGCCCAGAAACTTTGGGGGAGTTCTACGGAGTTTCTGTTCGCGTGCACCGCGAAGCCGATGGCACCATCATCGTTGTGCCGCATCGAGAGCCCCTTTCGTAAACCGCGCAAGGGCGTTCTGGAAACGGTCTAGTACCGTGGAGGTGTGCCGCGCCCACTTGATGCAAGACAGCTGGATGCCTGTGTAGAGGGTTGTGCGGCCACCCATCAAGATCTACTCGCCATTGTCGACGCACTCACGCCTCAAGAGTTTGCAGAGCCGTCGCTGTTGCCGGGTTGGAGTCGCGGCACCATCGTCGGTCATTTGGCATTAAACGCCCACAGCCACATTCATTTGTTGGCGTGTGCAGCGCGCGGAGAACTGGGACAGCAATATCCGGGCGGTCCCGGTGCGCGTGAGGCCGCCATTGAAGAAGCGTCATCGTGGTCGCAAGAGAAAGCCACGGCCGAGCTTCGCAAAGCGGTGTATTCACTTGAAGGTGCATGGGCAGGAAGCACGCGTGACACATGGCTGGGAACTGGAACGCTTGCATCGGGGGCTGTTGTAGCAATGCACGAACTTCCTTTTCTTCGCTGGCGCGAAAGTGTGGTGCATCTCACCGACCTAAATGTGAGTCGCAGTTGGGACACATGGCCCTCGCTGTATGTGCGTCTGGAATTAGAGCGTCAGAAAATGGCATGGGCAGCGAGTCACGCTATGGGGCTTACTCAGTTACCAAAAGTTGCATTGCAGTTACCCGAGAATCATCGTCTTGCATGGCTGTTGCAACGAGCCGAGGTAGACGGACTTCCCAAAGGCCTCGGTTTCTAATGCGTCGGTTCTTGTCGTTGGCAGCACTTGCAACTGCGTGTGTGGTGTTGGTGTCGCCAACACTTGCATCGGCTCATGCAGTTCTCGATTCCTCAACGCCAGGCCCTTCTACTGTGGTGCAGGAGTCGCCTGACGAAATCGTTCTGGACTTCAACGAGACGATTGAAAACTCGCTGCTTTCTATTCGTTTGTTTGACTCTGAACAAATCGAAGTAAACATTGGCGATGCGCAACGGTCTAGCACCGATCAATCACAAGCTATTGCCGATGTCTCTGCGTTAGAAAATGGCGTGTACGTGGTGGTGTGGCGCGCGGTAAGCGCCGACGGCCATCCGGTCAGCGGCGCATTCCCCTTCGAAGTAGGAAACTCCTCCGACGTCGATGCAAATGAACTACTCACTCGCGTCCTGAAGGGCATCGATACTGAATCACCACTTGGCACCCCGCTTGCTGTGTCGCGCTTTCTTGCCTATATGGCGCTGATCGTTCTTGTGGGAATGATGGTGTTTGTGTGGGGTCGCGGAGGTTTTGTTGTTCCCGCCGTGGTGACGGCATTGCGTCGTGCAGTCATTATGTTCGCCGTTGGTTC
>JBIIQG010000035.1:0-13541 GCA_044342185.1 Ilumatobacteraceae bacterium
CAAAGAATTTCGCCCATGTTGGTGTTGTTGTAGACACAGCCGACTACGCCGATGTGTTGGAGATGATTGAAGGCGGATATTTCGGAATTTCTGCTCGGCGCGTGTTGGCGCAAAAGGCATTTCGCATCACCAGTGCCTATGACGCCGCCATTGCATCGTGGCTTGCCGACGAAAGTCCAGACCGAGCAAGCGCCACCGTGCCACCCATTCTCACCATGGTTGCTGAACGCGCCGAAGTATTGCGCTACGGCGAAAACCCACACCAAACAGGAGCGCGTTATCGCCTACCTGGTGTGGAGAGCTGGTGGGACTCTGCCGTGCAGTTGAACGGCAAAGAAATGTCGTATCTCAACGTGTTGGATACCGAAGCTGCATGGCAACTCGTTAGCGCATTCGACCGACCAGCAGCAGTGGTGGTGAAGCACGCCAACCCGTGCGGTGTTGCACTTGCACCCACCATTTTCGACGCCTACACCCGTGCTCACGCCGCAGACCCGGTCAGCGCGTTCGGCGGAATCATCGCTGTGAACGGCGAAGTGAATGAGGCAACAGCAAAAGAGATCGCACAGATCTTTACTGAAGTCGTTATCGCGCCGTCGTTTACCGCGGAAGCACTTGAAATTTTGTGCGCGAAAGAAAACCTTCGTCTCATTGAAGCGGTCGCACCATTTCACTCAATGGCCATCAACGTTCGTTCAATTGACGGCGGGTTGTTGGTGCAACAAGTTGATGAAGTAGACGAGCCACTTGACGATTTCACTGTCGTTACAGAACGTGCACCAAACGACATTGAATGGCAGAACCTACTGTTGGCGTGGCAAACCGTTGCCGCAACATGGAGCAACGCCATCGTGTTGGCACATAACGATGTTGTTGTTGGAATCGGTGGGGGACAGCCCAACAGGGTCGATGCTGCACGCATTGCCATTGGTCGCGCGGGCGAGTCCACTCGCGGTTCTGTGGCCGCAAGCGATGCGTTCTTCCCATTCGGCGATACGGTCGAAGAGTTGGCCGCCGCAGGCGTCACTGCCATTATCCAACCCGGTGGCAGTGTGCGGGATTCTGCATCCATCTCGGCGGCCAACACTCACGGCATTGCCATGGTGTTCACCGGAACCCGCCACTTCCGCCACTAGCGAAGTCGTAGACTGCATAAATGGCACGAATCGGAGACCTTCTGGCTGCAGGCCGCACGTTCTCGTTCGAGTTCTCGCCCCCAAAGTCCGCTGCTGGCTCAATGTCTCTTGGTCGCACTATTGCCGAACTTGAGCCCCTGAGCCCTTCGTTTGTTTCGGTCACATACGGTGCGGGCGGCTCTACCCGCGAACACACACGCGACACCGTTTTGTGGGTGAAGAAGGAAACGAATGTTCCGCCCATGCCGCATCTCACCTGCGTTGGTCATACGCGTCAGGAAATCACCGACATCATTTCCACGTATGTAGAAGCCGGAATTGAAAACGTGTTGGCTCTTGCGGGTGACCCACCAAAGAACCCTGGCGATGCTGCGCCAAGTGATTTCACCTACGCGCTTGAACTGGTGGAACATCTGCGCTCAATGAGCGATGTGGGCATCGGCGTTGCCGCGCACCCCGAAGGACATCCGCGCTCACCAGATCTCGCCACAGATCGTCGCCATCTTGCCGAGAAGTTACGCGTGACCGATTTTGCCACTACGCAGTTCTTCTTCGACATTGATCATTACTTGTCGCTCGTGAATGACCTTGCCGACCTAGGTGTGACGAAGCCAGTGGTGCCCGGCATTATGCCTGTCACAAACATTGCGCAAGTCGAACGCATGGCAGAACTCTCCGGAGCTGCATTCCCGTCGTGGTTGCGAGAGAAGTTGGAAGCAGGAAACTCTGCTGAAGAAGTTCGCCAAATCGGTGTCGATGCTGCAACCGAATTATGTGCTCAATTACTTGAAGCGGGTGCGCCTGGTCTGCACTTCTATACGTTGAATAAGTCAACAGCCACTCGGGAGATCTACGCCCAATTGGGCCTTCCGGTTGCATAACCCTCGCTTATGAGTACGTCAGATCTTCACAACACGAATAGTGGAACGCCTGCTTGGGGCACCCGACGTGGTCCGGTTGTTCCCTATGTTCCAGGACTCGATGGACTTCGAGCATTGGCGGTACTTGCGGTCATCGTCTATCACGCAAATCGCGAATGGCTCGGCGGAGGCTTTCTTGGCGTTGAAGTGTTCTTCGTTATCTCGGGCTATCTCATCACGCTGTTGCTTATTGCAGAACGTGAACGAGTGGGCACCGTGTCGCTCGGTGATTTCTGGTTGCGTCGTGCGCGACGATTGTTGCCCGCATTGTTCACGTTGCTTATCGGCACCATTACCTACTGTGCACTTTTCGACCCCGACAGGCTCGGCAAGTTGCGTGGCGATGTCGTCGCTGGCGTTTTGTATGGGTCGAATTGGTTTCAAGTGTGGACAGGTTCGTCGTACACAACAGCATCTGAATTCGCACCACTTCGACATCTGTGGTCTCTTGCGGTAGAAGAACAGTTCTACATCATTTGGCCTGTTGTTATGTATGTGCTGCTTCGTCGACTCGGTAGCAGAACACTGCCGGTTATTGGGCTTTTCTTCACTGCACTGGCTGCCGCAGTTGCTGTGTACACCGCAGTGGTCTTTCGCGCGGGCCCTATAGATACGCAAGCAAAGACACCAGACCAATACATGGAACTGTTTGGTCGCACGGTGTTGCGTACAGATTTCTTGTATCTCGGCACGCTCACACGTGCCACCGGCTTGTTGTTGGGTGCTGCGCTCGCAACTTTGTGGCGACCATGGGCCATACGCCGTGGTCGCGCAGGCTCGAATGCGAACGGACTCGATGTATTGGGCGTTATTTCTATTGCATCGCTGGTATGGATGTGCTGGAAGTTCCGCGAAGTAGTTCTTGTGGAGAATGTGGGAACCGAGGCCTACGCATTGTTGTATCGCGGTGGTCTAGTGCTTGTGGGTATTGCCACCATGGTTGCCATTGCAACGGTCACACACCCGCGTTCACGTCTTGGTAAGTACGTGGTGGGAACACCGGTGCTGGTGTGGATTGGTAAGCGTTCGTACGGTTTGTATCTGTACCACTGGGTCATTTTCCAGGCGTATCGCAAGAGCGCAGGTGTCGCACTCAACGCACAAGAGTTCATTGCCCTTATGGCAATCACGTTGGTCGTTACTGAAGCGTCGTATCAATTCATTGAGACTCCAATTCGCACTGGTCGGGCCCGCGATGCATGGGTGGCCCGGCGGTCGCGTGGGAATGGTCTCCGTGGTCCGCTTCCCATCATTGGCGCAACACTGGCAATAGTGCCGTTGTTCTCTGTGGTCAGCATGGTGGGTGCAAAAGTTATTGAAGACGATGTCACGTCGAACCTCGACGACAACGAAGGTGCTGTTGTCACTATTCCGTCTACCACTCTTCCTTCCGGAACCACACTTGTCCCGGTTGTCACCACCACAGTTCCGTCAAAGAAGATCGATGTTCTTGCGGTAGGCGACTCGGTCATGTTGGGATCTGCTCGGAAACTCACTGCGCGCGGTCTGCTAGTTAATGCCGAGAAGAATCGACAAGTACTCGAAGCACTTCAAGTCTTCAACTACTACAGGTCCATTAATGAACTCGGCGAGAACGTTGTTATTCACCTCGGCACTAACGGAACAACGAAAGAAGCCACATTCGACAGGGTGCTCAGACCATTGTCAGATGTTGACAGAGTGTTGGTCCTTACCGTAAGGGTTCCCGGTCGCGAATATCAGAACATCAACAACAAGATCATCAATGCATTGCCATTGAAGTATCCAAACGTCACAATTCTTGATTGGCTGGCATATTCCAAGCCTCACAAGGACTGGTTCGCCTCAGACGGAGTTCACCCCAATTCGTTGGGTCAGGATCAATACGTCGACTTCATTATGAAGGGCCTCGGTCGCTAGTTCTCGGGCATTTCAGCCCGTTTGCATTGGGTCAATGGGGGGTCTCGTGCCTACGCTTATGGCATGACAACTCCCGTTCGTATCGCCGTCACCGGTGCAGCCGGTCAAATCGGTTACAGCCTCCTTTTCCGTATCGCTTCTGGTGCAGTGTTTGGTCCCAACACTCCCGTCATCTTGCAGCTTCTTGAAATCACACCAGCGCTTGGTGCGTTGGAAGGTGTGCGCATGGAGCTCGATGACTGTGCGTTCCCGCTTCTGTCGGGTGTTGTCTGCACCGACAATGCAGAGACTGCATTCGGCGACGCTGATGCAGCGTTCCTTGTTGGCGCAATGCCACGCAAAGATGGCATGGAGCGCGGCGATCTTCTCAGCGCAAACGGCGGCATTTTCAAACCACAGGGCCAGGCACTTGGCGCGGCCGCAAAGAAGGACGTAAAGGTTCTTGTTGTGGGTAACCCGGCAAACACAAACGCCGTCATCGCAATGAACAACGCAAAGGGTCTCGACCCAAGCCGTTTCACCGCAATGACACGCCTCGACCACAACCGTGCTCTCACGCAGTTGGCAACAAAGGTGGGCAAGCCAGTCACCGACATCAAGAAGATGACCATTTGGGGTAACCACTCCAGCACGCAGTACCCAGACCTTTTCCATTGTGAAGTAGGCGGTCAGAACGCAGCGCAACTTGTCAACGACCAAGCATGGTTGGAGAACGACTTCATCCCCACCGTTGCTAAGCGTGGCGCCGCAATCATTAAGGCTCGTGGTTTATCGTCTGCTGCATCTGCAGCAAATGCAGCTATCGACCACATGCATTCGTGGGCCATGGGAACACCTGCAGGTGACTGGGTGTCGATGGCAATTCCGTCAGATGGCAGCTATGGCGTGCCAGAGGGCATCATCTCGTCATTCCCATGCGTCTGTAAAGACGGCCAATACAGCATCGTTCAAGGTCTCGACATTGACGACTTCAGCCGTGCACGCATCGATGCGTCGGTTGCTGAACTTGTTGAAGAGCGTGACGAAGTAAAGAAGCTCGGCCTCATCTAATGAATCCGGCGGCACTGGTCAATACAGATCGGTGGCCGTTAGAGAGTGACGCAATCATTGCGCCACTGAAGCAACAGTTTCAGGCAGAACACATTGCAATTTTGCCTGGATTCATTCGGGAAGAAGCACTTGCGCAACTGGTTCGCGAATGCGACGAACTAGCAACAATTGCGTATCACACCGACAACAACGCCAATCTCGATGTTGTTGCGTACGACCAGTTTCCTACGCATTCCATGATTCGCGCTCTCTACGAGTGGGACCCTCTTATGGAATTCGTTGCGCGTGTCTTGGGTCATGATTCGCTGTATCGATATGCCGATCCGTTCGGTGCACTCAACTTGTCGGTGATGCGCGACGGACACATGCTGGGCTGGCATTTTGATCAAACAGATTTCGTTGTCAGCATCGCGCTTCAGCCTTCGCTCACGGGCGGACATTTCGAGAATGTGCCAATGATTAGAAGCCAGCAAGATGACAATGCCGACGTTGTTGCGGCAGTTCGTGCAGGGAACAGGACCGATCTTGTACGAACAGAACCAATGGCTCCCGGAACATTGATGATCTTCAACGGACGCTGGAGTTATCACCGCGTGACAACAGTGCATGGCGATGTGCCACGGCATGTTGCGTTACTTGCATACGACACCAAGCCAGGAACAGATTCAAACGATGAATTGAAGTTGGCGCGATATGGACGGTTGCCTGTATGAATGACGATGTCATGTTGATCGGAGAAGGCTTCTCTGGTGATGGTGTAAATGCAGCCCACGTCAACATCGTGATGGGTCCGCGTAATGGTCCGGTGGGAACTGCGTGGGTGACTGCTCTCGCTACTCCGTCCACAGGACATGTTCCGTTTGTTGCTGTGGCAGCACCGGGCGTTCCTATTCAGCCCTTCACATTGTTTGTGAACAAAGCAACTGTTGAGAATGATCAACACGGCCAACTCACGTGGGGCGCCGCGCAAGCGGGACTCGCCGCCGGTATGGGAACTGCGTACAAGAACTTCGCATTTCGCGGGAGGGAAGACTTCGTGGTGATTGCCGCGATGTGGGTAAACCCGGCCGCCGACAACGAGGAATCCGTCTTCAACAACAATCGCGATGCCACCGTGGCGGCCATCGCAATGTGTTCGAGCCCGGCCCAGGCCTCAGCGGCCGACATAGAGGCGATGCTCTCGCCATCTAACCCGTACTTTCGGAAATAGCCCTCCCAAGTTGCGCGAGGGGATTCCATCTGATTGAATACCTGACTAATCAAGTCGGAATTATCAGGAATCTCCCGTATGTCAACCACGCAGCCAGAAACCTCACAGGCGCATCAGCACTTCAGTGTTGGTATTCAGACAGCCCCTGAGAGCCCTCTGAAGGCCCGCCAGTGGACCGTTGGCGTCTTGATTGCACTTGGTGTCAGTGTGTTGACTGTGGCCAGTCTGGCGTTCGGCAGCAACGCCGATGCGTCTCCGGTTGGAACAAGTGACTCGTCTGCGGTGGCGCGCTAAGCCCACCTACACGTATTCGGTGTTGTTGCGCACCGCAGTGAATGCAGAATCGAGCGCACCAAAAACAGGCGCGCAGTCAACAATGCGTTGAGTGTCGCCACTCACGCGTACAAGACCCTTGATGAACAGTTCCTGTGCAGGCACTTTTTCCGTGGCGATGTCCACAGACGAAGCCCAGGATTGTTCCATGCGTACGTCTTCTTGCGGCGCTGGACCCGGGCCAAACGATGCGACGCCGTCGCCCACTTGTAAGTGGTACACGACGGTTCCTTCAGGGCCGTCGGTGACAACCTGAGTGACTCCAATAGACATTGACTGAGCAAGTGTCGCCAGGGATTCCGACGCAGCAACTTCGGCTTGCATGGCTTCAATCCATTCGAGACTGAGATAACGCATACGCACAGTCTGCCTAGCGACAAGTGAAGATGCGACATGAACGGAAAGAACCCAGACATGCAAAAGGGCCCGAGCATTTCTGCCCGGGCCCTTTCGACGAAGTGTGTATTACAGGTTGGCCGTAAGAGTTGCGCTCTGGCGGCTGGAACGAACAACCGATGCTGCAAGAACCACGGTGGCAACCGCAGCAATTACAAGACGGGTTCCGTCCTTGTCCTGGTTCGAGATGATTGCAGGAAGAATCAACAACGACACAAGGTTCATCACCTTGATCAGTGGGTTGAGTGCAGGACCTGCAGTGTCTTTGAATGGGTCACCAACGGTGTCAGCAATAACTGCTGCCTTGTAAGGCTCTGAACCCTTACCGCCGTGGTTTCCGTCTTCGATGTACTTCTTCGCGTTGTCCCATGCACCACCTGCATTGCTGAGGTAGTTCGCCATGAGCTGGCCGGTGAGGATGACTGCAGCAAGGAATCCACCAAGTGCTTGCCAACCAATTCCGAATCCAACGATGACTGGCGTGAGCACTGCGAGAAGAGCTGGTGTTGCCAACTCACGCAATGATGCTTCTGTACAGATGTCGATGACTGGGCCGTATTCAGGCTTCTTTGTTCCAGCCATGATTCCGCCATCGCGGAACTGGTTACGAACTTCCTGAACAACAACACCAGCTGTGCGGCCTACGGCGCGAATGGAAAGTGCTGAGAACAAGAATGGCACTGCACCACCGATGAGAAGACCAATGAAGATCTTCGGGTCGGCGACGTTGATGGCCAATTCTTTTGCCTTGAACACACCATCGGCAAGGCTCTCGGCTTCAATGCCAAGTTCCGTACCAGCGGTTTCAATGAACGACGCGAACAATGCAACTGCAGCAATAACTGCAGAACCGATTGCGAAGCCCTTTGTTACAGCCTTGGTGGTGTTACCCACTGCGTCAAGGCTGACCATGATGCGCTCTGGTTCACCGTGGAACTCGCCAGACATTTCTGCAATACCTGCAGCGTTGTCGGACACTGGACCAAAGGTGTCTTCAGAAACGATGACGCCCGTTGTTGCGAGCATTCCCATGCCGCACAATGCGACGAGGTAAAGCGAGAAGGTGAGGTTTCCGCCACCAAGACCAAGCGCAACACCAATTGCAACAGCAATTGCAATAACTGCGTACACGCTTGATTCAAGACCATATGCCGTACCCGACAAGATTGCAGTTGCTGGACCAGTTTCGGCTGATTCAGCAATTTCCTTCACGGGTGCGTGATGAGTAGCGGTGTAGTACTCGGTGAGACGGCTGACCAACTGTGCAAGCACAAGACCAACTGCTACAGCACCGAATACGCGCCAACCGGCACCGGTCATTACGTCGATGCCCTTTTCCTTCACGACTGCATCGGACAACGTTGTTGCCTTGTTGCCTACGTACGAGAGTGCAAGTGCAAGTGTTCCGACGAGCGTGAGAGAACCAGCAACAAGGAAGCCCTTGTTGATTGGCTTCAACGCATCTGTTTCACCTTCTTTTGCCTTCACTGCGAAAACGCCAGCAATTGATGCAATAACACCAATTGCGCGCGCTGCAAGTGGGAACACAAGTCCCATGGCTGGGTTAAGACCGATTGAGTTGAATGCTGCAACACCAAGGATGATTGATGCAACAAGTGTTACTTCATAGCTCTCGAAAAGGTCAGCGGCCATACCAGCGCAGTCACCCACGTTGTCACCCACGTTGTCGGCGATTGTTGCGGGGTTGCGTGGGTCGTCTTCTGGAATACCTGCTTCGACCTTTCCAACAAGGTCAGCACCTACGTCGGCTGCCTTGGTGAAAATGCCACCGCCAACGCGGAGGAAGAGAGCAAGAAGTGATCCACCAAAACCGAATCCAACAAGCATGACGCTCGATGTGTTTTGGAAGATCATGATGATTCCTGTTGCACCGATGAGACCAAGTCCGACGGTGAACATGCCGGCAACACCACCTGTGCGGAAGGCAACAGTGAGTGCCTTCGGCATTGAGTTAGTGAGTGCGGCTGCTGCCGTACGTACGTTGCCTCGTGTAGCAAGGGTCATGCCGATGTAACCGGTGAGACCGGATGCGAGACATCCGAGGATGAATGCAACCGTTCGCCAAATGCCAGCCTGTACGAATGACAATGCTTCGGTCTTATCTCCCTTCAGAATCGCGGTTGACGTGACGAACACGATGATTGCAAGAGGAATCAGGATGACACCAATGGTCTTGAACTGACGCTTGAGGTATGCCCAAGCGCCTTCCTGAATCGCTAATGCGATCTCTTTCATCTTTGGCGTACCTTCGTCGGCCGCCATGACTGAGCGGACCAAGAAGAACCCAACGGCGATAGCAAGGAGCGCTGCTGCAGCTGAAAGCCACAACACCGCCCATTCTCCGCCCTTGAGTACGAACTCTTGGTAACCGCCCTCAGCTGCAAATATTCCTGACACTGAATGAACTCCTGGCAGGTTGGGGGGACCCGCAAAACGGGACCCTCTGAGTGGACAGGACAACAGTAGTGAACTACGACACCAAGTGGTGAACTTCACAAGTTGGTCCCTAGGGGTCCAAGAGGGGTACCGTTTCCCTCGAGTTTGCAACGGCGGGAAAACCCCGCCCGCAAGGAGTCCCCAAATGGCACAAGTAGTCACGAGCCACCGCGGTCCGGTCACGGGCACCGCGAATCGAGCAAAGAAGCGTCGTCCCTTCCTGATTGACCTCTATTCCACTGCAGTGGGCAAGAAGTACGTCATGGCGGTCACAGGCATTGCCATGATGGGCTTTGTCCTCTTCCACATGATCGGCAACCTGAAGATGTATGCAGGTGCATCCGATCTGGACCATTACGCACACTTCCTGCAGACACTTCTGTATCCGCTTGCCCCTAAGGGCTGGGTGCTGTGGATTCTTCGTGGTGGCCTCATCACCATGTTGTTCTTGCACCTTCATGCTGCATGGTCGCTTACACGTCTGAATCGTGTAGCGCGCCCCGTGAAGTACCAAAGCGCCCGCGACTACCAAATCGCAAACTTTGCAAGTCGCACCATGCGCTGGTCGGGAATCATCGTTTTGTCGTTCATCGTGTGGCACTTGCTCGACTTGACCTTCGGTGTTGTGAACTCCGAAGTGGGCAACATGGTGGCGCACGAAGGCGACACTGAAAAAGTTAAGGCCGTCTACGCGAGCGTTATTGCCAGCTTCGAACGCACACCAGTGGCGTTGTTCTACGTCGTAGCCAACATCTTGTTGGGCATTCACCTTTTCCACGGCGCATGGAGCATCTTCCAGTCGCTTGGTTGGAACAACCCACGATTCAATAAATGGCGTCGCGCATTCGCCACCGGATTCGCAGCCGTCGTTGTTATCGGAAACGTCTCATTCCCTGTCGCCGTTATGGCTGGCGTCATTAGCTAATCGAAGAAAGAGATACTCATGAGCCTCACAGATCAACTCCTCGCACAAAACACGGTGCAACTCGACAGCAAGATTCCTGCTGGCGCCATGGCGGACAAGTGGAACACCTACAAGTCCGACATGAAGTTGGTGAATCCCAACAACAAGCGCAAGTTCAAAGTCATTGTTGTTGGTACCGGACTCGCCGGCGCATCAGCTGCAGCGACGCTTGCAGAACTCGGTTATCAAGTAGATGCATTCACGTTCCACGACTCCGCACGTCGTGCTCACTCAATTGCAGCACAGGGCGGAATCAACGGAGCAAAGAACTACAAGGGTGACGGCGACAGCATTCACCGTTTGTTCTACGACACCGTCAAGGGCGGCGACTTCCGCGCACGCGAAGCAAACGTTCATCGTCTCGCCGAAAACAGCGTTGACATCATTGACCAAATGGTGGCCCAGGGTGTTCCATTTGCCCGTGAATACGGTGGTCTTTTGGACAACCGTTCATTCGGTGGTGCACAGGTCAGCCGTACGTTCTACGCACGCGGTCAAACCGGTCAGCAGCTTCTGCTTGGTGCATACCAGCAGTTCTCACGCCAAGTTGGCCTTGGTGGCATTCGCTTGTTCAACCGTTCCGAACTGATCGACATTGTTGTTGTCGACGGTCGTGCAGCCGGAATTGTTGTTCGTGACCTGGTTACTGGCGAGCTCACGTCGCACTCGGCACACGCCGTGGTACTTGCAACAGGCGGATACGGAAACGCATTCTTCTTGTCAACAAATGCAATGGCGTGCAACGTCACTGCAGCATGGCGTGCACACCGCAAGGGTGCATTGTTTGCAAACCCCTGCTACACCCAGATTCACCCCACCTGTATTCCACAGAGCGACGACAGCCAGTCGAAGTTGACCCTTATGTCAGAGTCGCTTCGTAACGACGGTCGCGTGTGGGTGCCAACAAACCCAGACGAAACTCGTCCTGCACACGAAATTCCTGAGAGCGAGCGCGACTACTACCTCGAGCGTTTGTATCCATCGTTCGGCAACCTTGCACCGCGCGACATTTCGTCACGTGCCGCAAAGCGTGCTGTTGACAAGGGTCTTGGCGTTGGTCCAAAGAAGAACGGCGTCTACCTTGACTTCTCCGATGCCATTAATCGCCTTGGTCGCGATGTGGTGGAAGAGCGCTACGGAAACCTCTTCGAGATGTACGAGCGCATTGCGGGCGAAAACCCATACGACACACCAATGCGTATTTACCCAGCGTCTCACTACACCATGGGTGGCTTGTGGGTTGACTACGAACTCATGACCAACATTCCTGGTTTGTATGCAGCAGGTGAAGCAAACTTCTCTGACCACGGCGCAAACCGTCTTGGTGCATCTGCACTCATGCAAGGTTTGTCAGATGGTTACTTCGTATTGCCGTACACAATTGGCAACTACTTGGCACCAATGCTGAACAAGCCAATGCCAGGCACCGATCACCCAGAGTTCAAAGCCGCAGAAGCTGCAGCGAAGGAACGCTTTGCCGGATACCTCGCAATCGGCGGAACAAAGTCTCCTGACTTCTTCCATCGCGAACTCGGAAAGATCATTTGGGATTACTGCGGCATGGAACGCACCGAACAAGGCCTCGAAAAGGCACTGTCGGAAATCCCTGCTCTCTACGAAGAGTTCAAGAAGGACCTGCGCGTCACAGGCGACGGCGAAAGCATGAACCAAACCTTGGAAAAGGCTGGCCGCGTAGACGACTTCTTCCAGTTGGGAATGCTCATGTGCAAGGACGCGCTCGACCGCAAGGAAAGCTGCGGCGGTCACTTCCGTGCCGAATACCAAACCGACGACGGTGAAGCATTGCGCGACGACGACAACTACTGCCACGTGTCTGCATGGCAGTGGGGCGGCGACCCAATGAAACCAGTCCTCAACGTGGAAAAACTGGATTTCGAAGAAGTTCACCTTGCAACAAGGAGCTACAAGTGAGCAACACAATCAAGAACATCACGCTGAAGATCTGGCGCCAAGCCGGTCCTACAGCAAAGGGTTACTTTGAAACTCACAACATTCCTGAAATCACCGACGAAGCGTCGTTCTTGGAGATGCTCGACATCTTGAACGACCGTTTGGTTACCGAAGGAAAAGAAGCCGTTGTCTTTGACCACGACTGTCGCGAAGGAATTTGCGGTACGTGCTCATTGATGATCGACGGACAGGCACACGGACCACAGCGTGGAACCGCAACCTGTCAGTTGCACATGCGCAAGTTCAAAGATGGTGACTCCATCACCATCGAGCCATGGCGTGCATCTGCGTTCCCGCTCATCAAAGACCTCATGGTCGACCGTTCAGCATTTGACCGCATCATCGAATCCGGCGGGTACATCACCGCTGAAACCGGTGGTGCACCCGATGCGAACCTCATTCCCATTGCAAAGCCCATTGCTGACGCTGCAATGGACTCTGCGGAATGCATCGGCTGTGGTGCATGCGTGGCGGCCTGCCCGAACGGCGCAGCAAACCTGTTCACAGCGGCGAAGGTGGCACACCTCAATCGCCTGCCACAGGGCCAGGCAGAGCGTTACAGCCGTGTTGAGACCATGGTGGAGACCATGGACGAGCATTTCGGTTCCTGCACCAATCACGGCGAGTGTGAGGCAGCATGTCCGAAGGAAATCAGCATCGACGTCATTGCACTCATGCACAAGGACTACCGCAAGGCAAAGTTTGCTAACCGCAAGGACCTTGCGCGTTCATAATTTCTGAACAAATTGAGAAAAGGGGTCGGGGCGTCAGCCTCGGCTCCTTTTCATTTTCTTCCACTGTGAGAGTGAGCGAATGCGGGGGTACTGTCACTCCTATGACTACGCATGAAGTGCCCGCGTCCCTTCCCACCACACTCGGTGCTTTGCGTGCCTCAGGGTGGCAATCACTTCCCATCAAAGAAGAACTACGCCGCAATGCAGTGCGCAACATCTCAGAGGGCAAGCCACTCTTCGACGGTGTCATGGGATACGAAGACACCGTGATGCCACAGCTTGAGAACGCGTTGCTAGCCGGTCACGACGTGGTGTTCCTTGGCGAGCGTGGACAAGCAAAGACCCGAATGATTCGTTCGCTCACCAACTTGTTGGACGAGTGGATGCCCATAGTTGCGGGTTCTGAAATTAACGACGATCCGTATAACCCTGTGTCACGTCACGCAAAGAACGCCGTTGCCGACAACGGCG
>JBIIQG010000008.1:0-38055 GCA_044342185.1 Ilumatobacteraceae bacterium
AGGAACATGTGCACGTTGCGTCGGTCGATCACGCAGATGGCGGCATTCCACTTCTTGCGCCTGCACCGAAGTGGTCGTCTACTTTTCCCGTGCAACGTTTTGCGTCGGTGTATGACGACACCATGAAGACGCGTTGGTTCCAAGGTTCGCTTCGTGAATGGGAATACCACGATTCATCGCGTGATTTCGCCGATGCGGTCACGCGCATCTGGCCTTTCATGGGTCCCGTGTGGTGTGACGCGCCGTAAGGTGTTGCCGTGATCATCGACATCCAGTTCAACCAAGGATCATCAGCGTGGCCCGCCTTGCGCGATGGTGTCCTCGCTGCAGAGGAAGCCGGATTTTCCACAGTGTGGAACTTGGATCATTTCTCTGGCGCCATGTTCAACAGTGATTCCATGATGGAGTGTTTCACCAGTCTCACTGCGTGGGCCACGGTGACATCGCGCATCAAAGTGGGCACGTTGGTGACCAACATCAATAATCGCCACCCAGGTTTGCTGGCCAACATTGTCAGTTCGCTGCAGGACATTTCTGGCGGGCGACTCATGTTGGGCGTAGGTGCCGGTACATCGCCTAATAGTCCGTATGGTGCTGAGCAACGTGCATTGAATATGGAGGTTCTCACGCCAATGTCTGCCCGCCATCAGAAACTCATGGAGAACATCAACACGATGAAATCCATTTGGGCCCATGATCGAGATGCAGCGTTCGAAGGGTTTCCCCGTCCGGCATCAGTTCCGCCCATCATCGTTGGCGTGAACAGTATGGGCTTGGCCGCGCTTGCCGGACAGTATCTCGACGGAATCAACACACGCTTCAATCATCCCGATCGCGCATCACTGATTCGCGCAGCGCTCACTGCACGTGGAGATACATCTGGCTTTGATGTGTCGGTGTGGTCACCGTTCGTACCGGAATACGCAGACCCCAATCACCCGTTTCATCAAGAACTCGTTGCCGACGGCGTGACGCGATTGATTATGTTTGATCTTGGTGCTCCACATATTGAGACCATTGAGAAGACGGCGCGCTACTTAGCCTGAACAAATATTGGTTCGCCTGCAGCGATTCTCCATCTAATGGCTTTCGACAAAATGAAAATCATCATGGGAATGGTGAAGTAGTTGATCACCGACATGATGATGTCGTTCAGCATCCAGCCGTAAATCATCCATGAGGCTGACGACATGATGGTCATGATCCAACTGACGACAGAGATTCCGTGAAGGTTTTCTGTCTTCACCACGTGTACGACTTGCGGCATGAGAGAAGTAACGCTGATTGTGGTTGCCATCCAGCCCACCACTGATGGGGAAACGGGGACAGCAATCAACAAGAGGGCTGCGAGCGCCGATGCGAACTTCATCATGAGCGCTGGTGACATGCTGCCATGTTTGTACAAGACACTGATGATGATGAGTTGCGCGGCGATGAAGGACCCATTTGAAAACCAGATGGCTTCGCGTCCCATAGAGACACCGTAGGTAAACCACATGGCCGAACCCACCAAACCATGGGCCACGCTGAATGGCGAAATGCCATGTGACGTGTCGTGTCTGACCATGCGCCACACTTGTGGCCAAATGAAAATGAGGCTGGTGAAGGTGCACCAGACACCCATGACTGCGTTCATTACTTAACGACGATGTTCACTGTTCGGCCGCGTACCACGATGGTCTTGACGGGGGTCTTGCCTTCGAGCGCCAACACAACGTTGTCGAGTGCCATGGCCGCTGCAATATGAGCATCATCGTCGGCATCGGGAGCAATAGAGATGCGACCGCGAACTTTTCCGTTCACTTGAACAGGAACTTCGATGGCGTCTTCTTTCAGCAACGCGGGATCTGCTTGGGGGAACGGCACATAGGTCACTGTGGTGGTATGACCGAGGCGGTTCCACAGTTCTTCGGCAAGGTGCGGGCACAGCGGGGACAACATTTGCACCAACGGTTCCACTAAGGCGCGTGGAGATGATCCGACAGCGGTGGTGTGTTGTGTGAGTGCATTGTTGAACTCAATGAGTTTGGCAATCACTGTGTTGAAACGAAGACCATCCATGTCTGCCTCAACACCGGCAATGGTGCGATGCAGGTGTCGTAACAGTTCTTCAGGTGGTGCATCATTGGTGACAACAAGCTCACCCGTATCTTCACTGACAACGTTGCGCCACAAGCGTTGAAGGAAACGTTGCATGCCCACAACATCTCGCGTATTCCATGGACGGCTTGCATCAAGAGGCCCCATTGCCATCTCGTACAAACGGAAAGTGTCGGCGCCGAACTCTTCATACATCTCGTCGGGTGTGACGATGTTCTTCAGGCTCTTGCCCATTTTTCCGTATTCACGTGACACCGTCTCGCCGTTCCACGAATACGTTCCGTTGTCTTCCACGACTTCTGTGGCGGGAACTGTTTGACCGCGGGCATCGCGATAGGCGTATGCCTGAATGTATCCCTGGTTGAAGAGTCGATGGAATGGTTCTTCGCTGCTTACATGACCGAGGTCGTGCAGAACTTTGTGCCAGAAGCGCGCGTACAGCAAGTGGAGCACTGCGTGTTCAACGCCACCCACATACAAGTCGACGCCGCCGGTATGGCCTTCACCTTGTGGGCCCATCCAGTAACGCTCAACCTCGGGGTCAATGAAAGTGTCGGCATTGGTGGGGTCGAGATAACGCATCTCGTACCAACACGACCCTGCCCACTGTGGCATCACGTTCACTTCGCGCTTGTACTCGCGTGGTCCGTTGCCAAGGTCAAGCGTGACGGTGGTCCATTCCTTCACACGTGCGAGTGGGGGAATGGGATCGCTATCGGCATCGTTCGGATCGAGTGCTGTTGGTTTGAAGTCGGCAAGTTCTGGCAACAACACAGGAAGCGCAGATTGAGGAACAGCGTGAGCGTTGCCATGTTCGTCGTACACAATGGGGAACGGTTCGCCCCAGTAGCGCTGACGTGAAAACAACCAGTCACGCAAGCGGTAGGTGGTGGTTGCTTCGCCGTGACCGTTGCTCTGAAGCCACACATTCATGCGTGACTTTGCGTCGATGATGGAAGAAAGCCCGTTCAAGGTGAGCGAATCGTTTGCAGAATCGATGTACTCGCCATCTCCCACGAATGCTTCGGGCCATGTTGAGCAGTCGCTGCTTGGTGCGATGTTGCGCTGCTCAAACCAGGACACCGGCGGCATTTGTGTGGCAATGATGGGCAAGTTGTAGGTGCGAGCAAAGTCGAAGTCGCGCTGGTCGCCACTTGGTACCGCCATGATGGCGCCAGTTCCGTATCCCATGAGTACATAGTCGGCGATGAAAATGGGAACGTCTCTGCCGGTGACCGGGTTTGTTGCGTACGCACCTGTGAACACGCCCGTCTTCACTTTGGAATCATCTTGACGTTCGTCATCTGCCTTTGCGGCGGCTTCAGCAACGTATGCGGCAACTGCACTCTCGGAATTGGCTGATGTGACTGCAGAAACGAGTGGGTGTTCTGGCGACAACACCAAGAACGTGGCGCCGAACAAAGTGTCGGGTCGAGTGGTGAATACTTCAATTGCGCCCGCAGAAGAAGTAAACGAGACGCGTGCGCCTTCACTTTTTCCAATCCAGTTGCGCTGCATCAATTTGATGGGCTCTGGCCAGTCCAATCGGTCGAGGTCATCGATGAGGCGGTCTGCGTATGCAGTGATGCGCATCATCCATTGACGCATGTTGCGCTTAAAGACGGGATAGTTGCCAATGTCGCTGCGACCGTCGGCGGTAACTTCTTCGTTCGCCAAGATTGTTCCGAGACCAGGGCACCAGTTCACGGGTGCATCGGTGAGATATGCCAAACGATGTGAATCGATGTAGTCGTGCTTTTCTTGGGCGGAGTATTCGGTCCACGCGCGATGGTCGGGTAGTTGATGCGCTCCGGATTCGCATTCGCTGACGAGTTCTTCAATACGCCGTGCACGGTTCTGTGTGGTGTCGTACCACGCACCATGAACTTGCAAGAAGATCCACTGTGTCCACTTGTAGAACTCTTCGTCGGTGGTGCTGACACTTCGGCGCGCGTCGTGACCAAGGCCAAGTCGGCGCAACTGACGACGCATGTTGGCAATGTTCGACTCGGTATTGATGCGCGGATGAATGCCGGTGGTGATGGCGTGCTGCTCTGCGGGCAAACCAAAACTGTCGTAGCCCAACGCGTGAAGAACATTGAAGCCCTTCATTCGTTTGAACCTGGCATACACATCCGTGCCGATGTAGCCAAGGGGGTGGCCGACGTGAAGACCAGCACCAGACGGGTACGGGAACATGTCGAGAATGAAGGCCTTTGGTTTGCCGGCCAGACGCTCTACATCTTTCAAAGGCCCGGCGGGGTTTGGTGCGTTGTATGTACCTTCGGCGTCCCAGGTGACTTGCCAACGTGACTCGATATCTGCTGCAAGGCGTGCCGAATAACGAAAGGGAGGAAAATTTGTCGCTCCAGCGGAGGAGGGCATCGCCGAGTCAGTCATGGTTGTGCCATTCTAGATGCCGTGTCCAAACAACGCCCAAGGTCGGGTCGCCGTCAGCCGAAGGGCGGTTCCTCTCACGGGTACCCCCGCACTGCGCGACTATCGGAAGTTCTTCGCGAAGTCATCGCCGACGAACTCACTCGTATTGACGACGAACGTCTCGATCTGGTGACAGTGACGGCCATTGATGTGGACCCAGAAATGAACCGCGCCATCGTCTATTTCGACTCCATGTTCGGCGAAGAGGGTGACGAAGGTGTCATTGAAGCCATGAATGAACACCGTGCACGTATTCAGGCGTCCATTAATCGACAGATGCATGCTCGCAAGACACCCATTCTCAGCTTCAAGCCAGATGAAGTCATTCGCAGTGCGGCTCGCATTGAAGAGCTGTTACGCCGCCAGCCCGACACATCTCCCATCGTTCCCGACGACGACACGCAGTAGTTCATGGCCAGGCGCCGACCGCCCACTGTGCACGGGCTTGTTCTTATAGACAAACCCGCCGGCATGACAAGCCATGACGTTGTGTACAAACTGCGCAAGCACTTTGGTGAAAAACGAATTGGCCATGCCGGAACACTTGATCCTGATGCCACCGGCTTGTTAGTGGTGGGCGTGGGCAATGCAACGCGACTCATTCGGTTCATGGGCGACATGGACAAAACGTATTCGTGCGAAATTATCTTCGGATCTGAGACCGACACCTTGGACGATTCAGGAACTGTCACCCAAACTCACGACATGACCCCGCCGAACATGGATGATGTGCGGCGCATAATCGCAGAGAAGTTTGTGGGAAACATTCTGCAAGTGCCGCCCATGGTGTCTGCGCTGAAAGTAGATGGTGTGCGATTGCATCAACTGGCGCGTGAGGGAATTGAAGTGGAACGCGAAGCTCGGCCCATCACGGTGCATTCATTCGATGTGGAGCCCACAGACAATCCCATGATCATTCGTGCCACGGTTCGTTGTGGTGGCGGTACCTACATCCGGTCTTTGGGTGCAGACCTGGGCACTGCATTAGGTGGCGGTGCGCATATTCGAACTCTGCGACGCCATACAACAGGTCCGTACTCGTTAGGTGAAGCGTGCACGCTTGAACAGCCGATTCTGTTGCCAGTGCATGATGCTGTGCGAGCATTGACAACACATGTGCTCACCACAGAAGAAATTGATGATGTGTTGTATGGCCGAGTTCGTGAAGCATGGGATGGCGACGGTCCGTGGGCAGCGGTGAACGCAGACGGTGAACTTGTGGCGGTCTTTGAATTGTGGAAAGACCGCATTGCCAAGCCGACGGTGGTGTTAGGGGGCAGATAGCGTTGCCACTCGTGCGCGTTATCACCGACCTCTCGGCCAGTCCATGGCCAGATCAAAGGGCCGTTGTCACTATTGGTGCCTACGACGGCGTGCACCTTGGGCATCGCGCTGTTATTCGACAAGTACAGGCCCGTGCTCAAGAACTTGGTGCGCTCAGCGTGGTGGTCACTTTCGACCGGCATCCCGCCAGCATTGTTCGCCCCGATGCCGCACCGCGTTTGCTAACAACCGTTGAACAAAAGATTGAACTGTTGGAGACCACCGGTGTTGATGCCGTTGTCATTGTTCCGTTCGATCCCGAACAAGCTCGAGAGACTCCTGTTGATTTTGTGACCAGAGTGTTAGTGAATGTGTTGCGCACTCAGGCTGTCATTGTTGGTTCAGATTTTCACTTCGGACACATGCGTCAAGGAAACGTGACCTTGTTGCGCGAAATGGGGGAGCGTCACGACTTCACGTGTGAACCCATTGTCCTCATCCCGCGCGCAGACGGAGTGAACGAACCTGTGAGCTCTACGGCAATTCGTCGTGCGTTAGCCGGCGGCGAGATAGATAGTGCTACCCGTATGTTGGGTCGCGCTCACGAAGTGCGCGGCACAGTGGTCACGGGTGACCAACGTGGTCGCACCATTGGTTTCCCCACCGCAAATGTTCAGATTCCGTCTGGAATGTGTTTGCCCGCCGATGGCGTGTATGCCGGTGTGTATCGACGTGCCGACGGCAGTGAGCATTCATGTGCCATCAACTTGGGTCGTCGTCCAACGTTCTATACCAACCAGGACTACTCATTGTTAGAGGCGTACCTGCTTGATTTCAGCGGAGATCTGTACGGAGAAGACGCAGCGGTTCAGTTCATTGCGTTCTTGCGCAGCGAAAAACAGTTCGGTGGTATCGACGAGTTGAAACAACAACTCGTGAAAGACATTGAGAACGCGCGATCAGCGGTTCTTGCGCGCCACAGTTCTTAGTCGCCAATAGATGGCGACAGATGCTTGTATGCCGTGTTGCGCTGCGTCAGAACACGGCGTAATGGTGCAACAATTTCGCCGAAACGGCCTTCCGTCATTGCTTGACCATGATTAGCGCCTGCAGCACGAGAGATGTTCTCGTCCATCAGGGTTCCGCCCAGGTCGTTACAACCTGATTGCAACAACTGTGCTGCACCATGAGTGCCAATCTTTACCCAACTTGCCTGCACATTGTCGATGAGGCCGTCATAGAAAATGCGACCAATTGCATGCATGAGGATTGTCTCGCGGAATGTTGGACCACGACGAGATTTCTTCTGCAAGTAGATGGGTGACGCCATGTGCACGAATGGCAACGGAATGAACTCGGTGAACCCGCCTGTTTCCTTCTGCAGTTCCCGTGTGACCACCATGTGCTTTGCCCATGAATCGGGGTGTTCCACGCTGCCGTACATGATGGTGATATTCGAATGAAGCCCAACGGAGTGCGCTTGCCTATGGCACTCCAACCATTCTTCGGTATTCACTTTGTCGGAACAGATAATGGCGCGAATCTTGTCATCCAATATTTCTGCAGCGGTGCCAGGAAGAGACGCAAGACCTGCATCTTTCAAACGCGCCAAATAGTCACGCAAAGATTCGCCATTGCGATGTGCGCCCTCGGTGACTTCAAGTGCGGTGAACCCGTGAACGTGCATGTCGGGAACAGCAGACTTCACGGCGTGCGTGACATCGATGTAGTAGTTGCCATCGAAGTCGGGGTGGATGCCGCCCTGAAGCGTTACCTCTGTTGCGCCCATGTCCCACGCTTCACGTGCGCGATCTGCAATGTCGTCCAATGTGAGCAGGTATGGAGTGCCGCGCAGGTTTAACGAAAGAGGGCCCTTGGAGAACCCGCAGAACTTGCACTTGTAGGTGCACACGTTGGTGTAGTTGATGTTTCTGTTGTGCACCCAGGTGACGGTGTTGCCCACCGCGTTAAAACGCAATTCATCTGCGTAGTCGGCAATGAGTCCCACTTCTGGTCCACGTGCGCGGAAGAGATCGATGACCTCTTGTTCGCCGAGCTCTTGTCCGTTTCGGTGACCTTCAATAATTTCTGCAATGCGACCACGTGCGAAGGGCCGCGGATGTGGCACCAATGTCATTGGCTTCACATTTGAACCTGAATACCACTGCGTTGATTTGTGACCGACAAGAACCACTTCGGCACCGTCGTGCACAACATCTGCTGCCGTGACTTTCTCTGGCCAAATAGCGCCCGGATCGTCGCGGCCAAGACCTTCAGCATCTGTGCGGTCCATCACAGGGAAATGCAACGATGGGTCGAGCCACTTCTCTGGTGCAGTCGCGAACTCTGGATAAATGGTGAGGCGTGGCGCTAACGCAAAGCCACGATCTTCGGTGACATCGCGCAATCGGTCTAGTGCGGGCCATGGGCGTTCGGGGTTGACGTGATCTGCGGTGACAGGGGAGACGCCACCCCAATCGTCAATTCCTGCATCAAGCAACACGCCGAAATCGTCGGACAAGTTCGGCGGTGCTTGTAAGTGAATGCTGGGCGGAAGAATAAGGCGCGCAACAGCGATGGACCACAAGTACTCATCTTCTGGGCATGGCTTGGCTTTGTGCATTGCAGTGCCGGCTTTCGGCAAGAAGTTCTGCACGATGACTTCCTGAACATGTCCGTACTTTTGGTGAGCAGCAGCAAGGAGTGCGAGGGCATCAATGCGATCACGACGCTCTTCGCCAATACCCACCAAAATTCCCGATGTAAACGGAATGGCCAGTTCGCCCGCAAGACACAAAGTGTCAATGCGTCGTTGCGGTTCTTTGTCTGGTGCACCGCGGTGACACTCAAGATCATCTCGCAACGACTCCAACATCATTCCTTGAGACGGTGACACTGCGCGCAACAGTGCAAGTTCGTCTTCGTACAACGCGCCTGCATTTGCGTGTGGCAACAGACCAGTTTCGTTCAACACCAGTTGCGCCATGTCGTGCAGGTAGTGCACGGTGGAGTCGTACCCGTTGTCGCGAAGCCACTGCGCAGCAACGTCGTAACGAAGTTCAGGTCGCTCACCCAAAGTGAAGAGTGCTTCATGACATCCCTGACGTGCACCTTGGCGCGCGATTGTCAAAATGTCATCGGCGGTGAGGTAGGGCTTCTCGAGTCGCGCGGGTGGTTGGGCGAACGTGCAGTACCCGCACTTGTCGCGGCACAGCATGGTGAGTGGAATAAACACCTTCGGAGAAAATGTGATGCGAGTGCCATGCGCAGAGTCGCGAACAGTGCGCGCGCGAGACATGAGGTCGTCGAGCGATGCATTCATGAGGTCGTCAATGAATGACTGTTGAATGGGATGCGAGGACATGAGGTCATCGCGAGAGAACTGACGCAACAAGGCAACACCTTTCAGGTGAACACAGCGGAATGGGTTTTGTCAGTGCTGGTCGACTGCCTGAAAGCGAGTTAGAAAGTGCCTCCACGCGGCCGTGATGACCGAGCAACTACAGCGTAGACGGATTACTGGTCTGTGTCAGCGTCGGAAATGGCTTCGAACATGGCCGACACGTTGTGGCTGCTCATGGGTACTCGGTGCCCGGTGCGGCTAATGAAGCTCAATTGCACGCCAGTAGCGGGGTCGAGGGCCGCAAACACCTGCTCGTGACCTTCCCCGTCCACCACGATGTCGGTGAGGCGGGGAATGCCAGCCGAGTCGAGGGCATCGCGTGTGACGCCCGCATTGAACACCTCAATGGCGATGTGCTGGACACCGGACCCATGCTCGGAGAGTCGACGATGAACGGCGGGGTTGTGGTTGGGCCCGACGAGAACAACATTGACGCCACCAGCAACGGCATTCACCACGGCGGGGTCGTCGGTGCCGTTGGTGCGGAAACCAATTTCGTCGAAGAACTTCTGCGCAGCGTCGAGATCGGCGACAGCAACAACAACGTGGTCGATTCGAACGGCAACGGTGTCGAGTTGACTGCGAGTACGAGTGCCTGCATCTTTCTCGGGTGTTGGTTCTTCGCGGCTCTCGGCAGCTTCAATACGGTGAGTCTCCGACAACAACGTACGAAACAATTGTTCAGCGAAGTCGGCGTCGATGCCTGCGTCGATGGCCCATTGGCGTCGTGTCATAAGCACATCACGCACACGGTCTGGCTGAATGATTGCATCGCCAGAGTTGCCCTTTGTTTCTGCAACTTCACGAACAATGTTGATGCGTTGGGCAAGAAGCTGCACCAGCGTCGCATCTAGTTCGTCGATACGCGCACGAAGTTGGGAAAGGTCGGCCATGTCTATTTGTCTGCGTTCACGAGTCGTTCAACGTGCTTTGCCAACACATCAATCTCAATGTTGACGGCGTCACCCACCGCACGGTGGCCAAGCGTGGTGACTTCGGCGGTGTGTGGAATGACGGCAACTTCGAAAGTGTCGGCGGTGAGATTAAACACCGTGAGGCTGATGCCATCGACGGTGCAGCTTCCTTTTTCCACCACGTACTTCATGAGGTCGCGCGGAATGCGCACGACAAGTTGCGGAACAGGGGAGACGATTTCGCCCACCGCATCAACATGGCCAAGAACGATGTGGCCACCGAAGCGGCCGTTCGCTTGCATGGGGCGCTCGAGGTTGACGGGGTCGCCAGGTTGCAGGTGGCCAAGGTTGGTGCGCGAGTAGGTCTCGTCGGAAACATCGGCCACCCACCAATTGGAGCCCTTTTCCACCAGGGTGAGGCAACAGCCGTTCACCGCAATAGATGCCCCGATTCCGGAGTCTTCAAGGACGGTGGACGCCGAAATGGTGAGTTTGGCTCCCTCTCGGGCGGCAATGGTGCCTTTTTCTTCGACTATTCCGGTGAACACCCTGTGGAGACTAATAGCCAGATGGGGTTGTAGGCACTGGGGAATGGCTCCTAGCCTTGAAGAGTCTCCGTGGGCTCCGGCGCGCGGACGATGTTTTTCCCAAAGGTTGGGACAAACGCCCTCTCTCACAAAAGGAACAGAGGCCATCATGTCGAAGAACGACACCATTGCTACGTACCGTCAGCACGGCACCGACACAGGTTCCCCCGATGTGCAAATTGCGCTCCTCACCGACCGCATCAACCACCTCACTGCGCACCTGCAGACACACCCTAAAGATCACCACAGCCGTCGTGGCTTGTTGATGTTGGTGGGTCGTCGTCGTCGCATGCTCGACTACGTTCGCGATCGCGACATTGCTCGCTACCGCGAACTCGTCGCAAAGCTCGGCCTTCGCCGCTAAATCACTTTCCCGCCAACAGTTTCAATTTGTTGTCGGTTGTCAGTCGAGAGTTCCGCGCCACCCATAGGTGTTGGCGGCGGGGTTGACGACTGGGAACCGGCGTTTGTTGGCGGAAAGCACAACAACATAAAAGGGAGTTCCCATGGCTGACGCAATTCGCGTATCTGCACCTATTTCAGGTTCAGAAAAGACCATCTCGTTCGAGACCGGAAAGCTTGCGACACAGTCGCAAGGTGCGGTCATTGCAACAATCGGTGGTACCACCGTTCTTGCCACTGCAAACGCTGCTCGCGGCGTTCGCGATGGTATTGACTTTTTCCCGCTGACAGTCGACGTTGAAGAACGCGCCTACGCGGCAGGAAAGATTCCAGGCGCATTCTTCCGTCGTGAAGGTCGCCCCTCCGAGCAGGCAATTCTTACTTGCCGTCTTATTGACCGTCCATTGCGTCCTGCATTCCCCGACGGCTACCGCAACGAGACACAAGTTGTCATCACCGTTGTGGGTGTCGACATGGAAAACCCGCACGACGTCATCGCAATCAACGCATCGTCTGCAGCACTGATGATCAGCGGAATTCCATTCGAAGGCCCCATTGGCGCTGTTCGCATGGCGTTCTCACAAGACGGTGAATGGGTTCCTCACCCAACCTATGCAGAAGGCAACAACGGCACATTCGAAATTGTGGTTGCTGGTCGCGAACTCGACAACGGAGACGTCGCCATCATGATGGTGGAAGCAGGCGGCACCGAGAAGGCATTTGAGTTCTATGCAGAAGGTGCACCAAAAGTGTCCGAGCAAGTCATTGCTGACGGCCTTGAAGCATCGAAGCAGTGGATCAAAGAGTCCATTGGTTTGCAGCGTCAACTTGTTGCCAGTGTTATTGCGACAAGCGGACCAATCGCACCACTGGAATACACACCAGTTCTCGACTACACCGACGAAATCTTCGCCGCAGTAGAAAAGGTTGCAACATCAAAGTTGGCAACAGCTGTCACCATCGCATTGAAGGCAGACCGCAACGCTGCAACCGACGCAGCCGCTGCAGAAACAGTTGCTGAATTGTGTGGCGACGGCGGCGCATTCGCTGGTCAAGAAAAAGCAGTGAAGGAAGCAGTTCGCAGCCTCACGAAGAAGCTTGTTCGTAAGCGCGTTGTAGAAGAAGGCATTCGTATCGACGGTCGCGGTCCTCGCGATCTTCGTCCGTTGTCAAGCGAAGTAGGCATCTTGCCCGCAGCGCACGGAACAGGCTTGTTCCAGCGCGGTGAAACACAAGTTCTCAACGTGTGCACACTTGCAATGCCTCGCATGAACCAAATGCTCGACACATTGGGTCCAGACAACGAGAAGCGCTACATCCACCACTACAACATGGCTCCATGGGCTAATGGTGAGACAGGCCGCGTCGGTTCACCAAAGCGTCGCGAAATTGGCCACGGTGCTCTTGCAGAGCGCGCACTTCTTCCGGTTATTCCTAGCCAAGAAGAATTCGCATACGCCATTCGTTTGGTGTCTGAAGTTCTCTCTTCAAACGGTTCCACTTCAATGGCATCCGTGTGTTCATCAAGCTTGTCGCTCATGGATGCTGGTGTGCCCATTAAGGCTCCCGTATCCGGCATCGCAATGGGTCTCATCTATGCAGAGGGCAAGTACCTCGCACTCACCGACATCCTCGGTGCAGAAGACGCATTCGGTGACATGGACTTCAAGGTTGCTGGTACAGAAGACGCAGTCACCGCATTGCAGCTCGACACCAAGATCGACGGTATTCCTGCCGACGTTCTTGCGTCAGCACTTCAGCAGGCACGTGATGCACGTATGGCAATTCTCGAATCAATGAATTCGGCATTGTCTGCACCACGTTCCGAAGTTGGTGCAACTGCTCCGAAGATTGTTTCGTTCAACATTCCAATGGACAAGATTGGCGAAGTCATCGGACCAAAGGGCAAGGTCATCAACACCATTCAGCAAGAGACTGGTGCCGACATTGCAGTAGACGACGACGGCGCAGTCGGAATCGTCACCATTGGTTCACCTGACAGCTTCCGCGTAGAAGAGGCACGCGATCGCATCCTTGCAATCGTCGATCCTCCAACCGCAGAGTTGAACGCCATCTACAGCGGTCGCGTTGTGAGCACCACCAAGTTCGGTGCATTCGTCAACATCCTTCCCGGACGTGACGGACTCGTGCACATCTCGAAGCTTGGTAACGGCCAGCGCGTGAACAATGTGGAAGACGTCTTGAATCTTGGCGATGTCATCCGCGTTCGCGTTGACGACGTTGACGACAAGGGCAAGGTCAGCCTCACTCCAGTGGACGATGAAGGCAACGACATCCCAGGTGGTGGCGGCGGTGGCGGCGAACGCCGTGAGCGTCGTGACGACCGTGGCCCTCGTGACCGCGACGACCGTGGTGGACGCGACCGTGACCGTGGAGGTCGTGGTGGACGTGATCGTGACGACCGTGGTCCACGCGAACCACGCGAGCCACGTGGCGATGCACCAAAGGAAGTCTCGTTTGAAGACGAATTCGAAAACGAACTTCGTTCCGAACTTGGTGACCTTGGCCCCGATACCCGTGGAGATCGCGGCGACCGTAATCGTCGCCGTCGCTAACACGCTCTAACGACTACGGTGACTCCCATGATTCGTGTGGGAGTTGTCGGAGCCGCTGGGCGCATGGGAGCCACTGTCTGCGACGCTGTTGCAGACGCTGAAGGACTACAACTTGCTGCCGCTGTCGACGTTGTCGGCGGCGGCGGTGTTGTTCATGGCCTCACAATTGCATCAGACCTGAAGGCGTTGGCAGATGCCAAGTGCGACGTGGTGGTCGACTTCACTGTCGCAGACGCTGCACGAAAGACACTTCCGTGGTTGGCATTGCATGGCATGCACGCAGTTGTTGGAACAACCGGATTCTCTGACGACGACATTGCTTCGTTTGGTCAAGCATTCACCGGCAGTAATTGCTTAATCGCTGCCAACTTTGCCATTGGTGCAGTTCTCATGATGAAGTTTGCAGAACAAGCTGCACCGTATTTTGAAACCGCAGAAATCATCGAGTTTCATCACAATGCGAAGGCCGATGCACCTAGCGGTACTGCAATGGCCACCGCACAGCGCATGGCGGCAGCAAGTTCTGAATGGGCCGCAGACCCCACGAAGCATGAAGTTGTTCCCGGTGCGCGTGGCGGTGTGGGGCCAGGTGGCATTCGTGTGCACGGTGTGCGCATGGTGGGAATGACTGCATCACAAGAAGTCATCTTGGGCACAGCAGGTCAAACGTTGGTTATTCGCCACGACAGCAACGACCGCGTCAGCTTCATGCCCGGCGTTGTTCTTGCATGTCGCAAGGTGGCAGACCTTGGTGATCGCCTCACCATGGGAATCGATTCTCTTCTGTAAACAAAAGAGCCTGTCCTGCCGAAGCAGAACAGGCTCTCTATGAGATTGGTGAGTATTACTTCAACGCGCTGATGGCTGCGTCGTAGTTGGGCTCGTTTGCAATGTCGGACACAAGTTCTGTGTGAAGAACATTGCCTTTTTCGTCTGCCACAACAACGGCGCGTGCAAGAAGGCCATTGAATGCACCTTCGTTCAGCAAGACACCGAATGCGTTGCCGAAGCCGCCACGGAAACCAGAAGCGTTCTGCACGTTGCCAAGGCCTTCTGAACCACAGAAGCGACCCTGTGCGAACGGAAGGTCGTTCGACACGCAATACACAACTGTGTTGTCGAGCGATGATGCAATTTCATTGAAACGGCGAACGCTTTGAGCACATGTTGGTGTGTCGACGCTAGGGAAGATGTTGAACACCACGCGCTTGCCAGCGAGGTCTGCATTGCTGAAGTCCTGCAGGTTTGCTGCGGTGAGGGTGAATGAGGGAAGCGATGCGCCCGGTGCGGGAAGATCGCCAACGGTGTTGACGGGTGTGCCGCCGAATGATGTTTGTGCCATGGCGCAGAGCCTACGCCCGCAAGTGGCTCATGCTTCAGGGGCGCCAGGAGACTTTCGGCGAGAGGTCTGAAAGAAGGTGACGGCAAATAGGGCGCCAACAATCCACCATTGGTATTGGTCGATCCAGTCCAGGGCAGCACGAATTTGGTCTTCGAAGGCTTTCCCGCCGTACCACAGCACCGTGAGGCGGAAAATGATTCCCGCGATGATTGATGCAAAGAACTTCTTCGGAGCCATTTTGAGATGCCCAACTAAGAGGCACACGATGTTTGACCCTGGCATGAGGAACACTGCAACCCAGCCGGCGCGAATGGTGGCCGCTTCGGTCCATCGGTAGATGCGTGGCATTTCGCCCACCTGTGATTCGGTCCACCGCAAGGCGCGCTCTCCAAATAGGCGCCCCACAAAGAACAACGCGGTTGCTGCTACTAAGAGGCGAATAAACCCAATGAGGAAGAACGGCAATGGGTCAATAAACGGCACCGATCCGAACAGGTTTCGGTTTCGAGAACTGAGAAGAAGGACCAGCGCAGGATGGTCGTCTACTAATGCGGGGCCAATGTTTGTGCCGATAGTGCCGATGGCAAACAAAAACGACGTAAAGACCACCAGCAACTTGCGCATTCAGTGAACCGTATCGGCTTCAGCCTTCCAAGTGACGGCAGGTCCTTGCTACGGTTTGCGACGTGGCGAGGCCACCGGACCAAAGGGGACACCATGAAGGGCTTGATGCAGCCAACCCAGTTGACCATCAACTATTTATTCGATCGTGCGGAGAAGTATCACCCCGAGAAGAACATCGTGACCGCCACAGCTACGGGAATAGAGCGCACTACCTATGGCGTGTGGGCAGATCGCACTCGTCGTCTTGCCACTGTGTTCGATCAGCTGGGCATCTCAAAGCATGGACGCGTCGGAACATTCGCATGGAACACGCAGCGCCACCTCGAGTTGTATTTCGCTGCACCATGTAGTGGTCGTGTTGCGCACACGCTGAACATTCGTTTGTTCCCCGAACAGCTCACCTACATCGTGAATCACGCCGAAGACGAAGTCATCTTCATTGACACATCTATCTACCCGTTGATTGAGCCGCTGTTGTCAACTTTCACCACGGTGAAGCACTTGGTGTTTATGTACGACGGCAAGGGCGAAGTGCCAACATCTGTTCCGGGCTACACAGTTCACGAATACGAAGCGCTACTAGCTAACGCACAGCCAGCGCAGTGGCCTACCGACATTGACGAAAACCAAGCTGCGGCTATGTGTTACACGTCGGGCACAACTGGAAACCCCAAGGGCGTGGTGTACAGCCATCGCAGCACCTACTTGCACACAATGGGAACAATGCTGGCCGACTCCGTTGGTGTATGTGAATCCGACATCATCTTGCCTGTTGTCCCCATGTTCCATGCCAACACATGGGGTCTTGCGCACGCAGGCGTTGCTACAGGTGCAGACCTTGTGATGCCAGGGCCAGACTTGTCTGGACCCGCTGTTGCGAAATTGATTGTGGACGAAAAGGTCACCGTTGCTGCGGGAGTACCCACCATCTGGATGGCAGTGCTTCCTGAACTGAAGGGCAAAGACACATCGTCGCTTCGTTGCATTCCGTGCGGTGGGTCTGCGGTACCGAAAGCACTCAGCGAGGCATATCGCGAACAAACCGGCTTGCCCATTTTGCAGGCATGGGGCATGACAGAAACAAGCCCTATTGCGGCAGTGTGCACATTGTCAAAGGCAGATCGCTTGCTTCCTCAAGAAGAGCAGGCCGAGTTACGCACCACTGTTGGTCTCATCGCATTTGGCGTAGAGATGCGCGTGGTGGAACCAGGAACAACAAATCCCATGCCATGGGATGGTGAATCAAGCGGTGAATTGCAATGTGCAGGTCCGTGGATTGCTTCGAACTATTACAACGACCCGCGTTCTGGCGAAAGCTTTACTGCCGATGGTTGGTTGCGCACAGGCGACGTTGCAGTTGTCGATGCAAAGGGTCGCATTCGTTTGGTGGACCGCACTAAGGACCTCATTAAGTCTGGTGGTGAATGGATTTCTTCGGTCGATGTGGAGAACGAACTCATGTCGCATCCAAAGATTGCCGAAGCAGCCGTTATTGGCGTGCCTCACCCCAAGTGGAGTGAGCGTCCGCTTGCATGTGTTGTGGTGAAGCCAGGCGACACTCTCACTAAAGAAGAAGTCATTGAGCACCTGGTGCCACGTCTTGCCAAGTGGCAGTTACCAGATGATGTGGTGTTCATTCCCGAAGTGCCAAAGACATCGGTGGGCAAGTTCTCGAAGAAGACTCTTCGCGACCAGTTCGCCGACTACGTACTGCCAGACGCGTAATCGCGTTTACAAACGACCCGAGGCGATGATTCGCTGAAGGAACAATTGCGCACGCTCCGATTGCGGGGCGGTGAACACTTGAGATGGCGGCCCTTGTTCAATGATGCGTCCACCGTCAAGAACACACACCAAGTCGCTGGTGTCGCGAGCAAAGCCCATCTCGTGTGTGGCCAACACAATGGTCATTCCGGTTGCCTTTAGTTCGCGCACCACATCAAGCACTTCACTCACAAGTTCAGGGTCGAGAGAACTGGTGATTTCGTCTAGCAACAACACTTCTGGTTCTACGGCAAGTGCGCGCACAATGGCGACACGTTGTTGTTGTCCGCCGGACAACTGATCGGGGTATGCCTGAGCCTTGTCGGCAAGGCTGAATCGTTCAAGAAGTTCTAAAGCTCTTGTTCGTGCTGCTGTCTTGGTGACACCCCGAGTGCGAGTAGGGGACAAGATGATGTTCTCCATCACGGTCATGTGCGGGAACAAGTTGAAGCTTTGGAACACCATGCCAACGCGTTGGCGAATGGGGTTTGCGTCAAGACCGGGAAGCGAGATGTCTTCGCCGTCGAGGAACACCTCACCATCGTCAATTGGTTCCAACAAGTTCAAGCAACGCAAAAGCGTGCTCTTGCCGGAACCGCTGGGACCAATGAGTGTCACCACGGTTCCTTCGGCAATGTTGAGAGAAATCCCGTTGAGGACTACGTGATGTCCGTAGGACTTCACGAGGTTGCGTACCGACATCTTCATGAGCGCACCCGTGTTCCTGTTGTGCGGCGACGTTCGCGTTCAAGCAAATAGTCGGTGGTACGCGTGAGCGGAATAGTGATGCACAAGAAAATGACAGCTGCCGCTACGTAGGGCGTGAAGTTGGCAAACTTCGACTTGTCTACTCCTGCGCGACGGAGAATTTCAATAGGTCCAATCAGGCTGACCAGCGCAACGTCTTTTTGTAACGACACCATGTCGTTCATAAGGGGAGGGACAACGCGACGAATGGCTTGTGGAATAACAACGTGACGCATTGTTTGCCAATGGGATAAACCGAGTGAGCGTGCGGCTGCGCGTTGAGATTCGTGAACGCTTTCAATTCCGGCACGAAACACTTCGGCTACATACGAGGCGTACGTGAGGACAAGCGCCACCGAGCCCCACAACAGTGGACTATTCCAAGGGCGTTCTAAGCCGAGTCCAGGAACTCCGAATCCGATGAGATAGATCCACAACAACACCGGCACACCGCGCATGATGTCGGTGTAGGCAATGGTGAAGATGCGAACAGGAAAGAGCGCAGGCGAGCGCGAGTTTCGCGCCATTGCCACAAGCATGGCCAACACCAAGATGGCTGGCGCACTCCACAAGAAGATCTTGACGTCGAGAACAAAGGCGTCGAGAAGGCGAGGGAAGGAATCACGAAAGACCTCGCCATTGAAAAACGATGTGCGAACTCGGTCCCAGCGCGGCATCTGGGGCACCAAAATCACAATCGCGGCCACCACAATCAGCGAACTGATTGCGGCGACCGCGATACTGCGACGTTTACGAGTTCTCTCGTATGCGGCACGACGACTTGTGGTTGTCACCATGGTGTTGCCGTACCGCTTCGTTTAGTTGTTATTTGATAACTGGAATGTTGGTGCTGGTGGACAACCACTGTGCCGTGATGCTGGCAAGTGTTCCGTTTTCCTTCAGCGTTGCAAGTGCCGTGTTGACACATGTTGCAAGAGCGTTGTCCTTGTCAAAGACCAGGCCGAACTCGTCTGCTGTTGCACCGTCTTGTGCTGGGAACTGACCGAGAACTGCTGAACCTTCAATTTCCACTGCGGATACGTACAACGCTGTTGGCAAGTCGAACACTGCTGCGTCGATCTGATTTGCCTCAAGCGCAGCCTTTGCGCCTGCGTTGTCGTCGTACACGTATGGCTCTGTGTCTGGCTGAATGACTTCAGTGATGTAGGTGAGGCTGGTTGTTCCGGCCTGTGCACCAAGCTTCAACTTCTTAATGTCGGCAAGAGTGGTTGCACCCTTTGCTGCTGAATCGTTGAGACCAACAATTGCCTGGTTAGTGGTGTAGTAGCTATCGCTGAAGGTCACCGTTTGCTTGCGCTCTTCGGTAATGGAGTACTGCTGCAGGTTGAAGTCAAAGTTCTTTGTTCCTGGCTGGACTGCTTCGTCAAATGTTGTGCGAACCCACGTCACATTTGCATCTTCGAATCCGAGCTCGGCGGCAACTGCATAAGCGACGGCAGCTTCAAAACCTTCTTTGGACTCTGGCTTGTCGTCGATGACCCATGGTGAATAGGCAGGGTCGCCGGTGCCGATGGTGAGAACGCCTTCTTCAAGGGTCTTGCCAGTTGCACACTCTGCAGCGGACTGCGCTGCATCGCCTGCGGGTGATGTGGTGTCTGATGATGAATCGCTGCCACCGCACGCTGCAACAAGCAACGATCCGGCGACGGCAAAGGAGAGCGCGAGTTTGCGCATGGGTAGGTCCTTTCAAAGGGAATAGGGCACCGAGATACTAACGGCACTAATTCCCGACCCACCAAGTCGGATTTAGACCTCTTGACCTGAGACAGAATGGTCCGTAATGTCTCAGAGTGATGGGCGTCACACCTGCAGTCACTCTCTATGGCGAAGCCGAGTGCGCCGTGCTCGACGCCACCCGCGAGTGCGTTGAACGCCTTGGTTTTCAGAAGGTCACAATGGATCACATCTGCTCTGCGGCAAAGGTCTCGCGGGCAACGGTGTATCGCATGTTTCCTGGTGGCCGCGATGTGTTGTTCGAAGCGGTTCGTGAACGATCCCTGGCCGATTTCTTCACGGTCGTTCGTGCACATGTGGAGGGCGCCGACTCTTTGGAAGAAGTCTTGGTGCGTTGCGTCACTGTCGCACACGCAGAACTCATGGGAGACCAGCAGTTGGCCACCATGTTGGCAACAGAGCCCGGCGAGACCCTCGGTGACCTCACGGTAAATGGCGTGTCTCGCATTGTTCGCGTTGCGGCCGAGTTCATGTCGCCTCTTCTTCATCCGTTTGTTGAAGAAGTTCGCGCAAAAGAGATTGTGGAAATCATGTGCCGTCTTGTCATCTCGGCGTTCTTGGCACCCTCTCCGCTTCTCGACTTTTCGAACGAATCAACCGTGCGACGTTTAGTGCGCACGTACCTCGTCACTCCAATCTCTACCCATTAACCACTCACAAAAGGAATCACACATGAGCATTGATGAAAAGAGCAACTCAGAACTCATCGGTCGCGATGAACTGAACGACATTGAAGCAATTCTTGCCATCACCAACACCGATGTTGATGAGGTAGAACACATCGTGAAGAACAATGCGGACAGCATCTTCACATGGGACTACACGTTGGCTCGTCCGGCATTGCGCAAGTTGTATGAAAAGGCAAAGACCGGTCAATGGAACGGTGCAACCGATCTCGACTGGAACACCGATGTCGACATTGAGAAGTCCATTTTCGAAGACAGTCAAATCTTGGGGAGCGGAATGGAGCAGGCGTTGTACGCCGATACATCGCTTGGCAAGTGGGGCGACAAAGAGTGGTTGGAGTTCGGTATTGAAGGTCGCAAGTGGCAGCTCAGCCAATTCCTTCATGGTGAGCAAGGTGCACTTATTTGCACCGCGAAAATCACCGAGACAGTGCCCTGGTACGACGCAAAGTTGTACGCGAGCACGCAGGTAGTTGACGAAGCGCGTCACGTTGAAGTGTTTGCTCGCTACTTGGACGAAAAGATGGGTGGTGGCTACCAGGTCAACACACACCTTCGTCTTCTGCTCGACGACATCATCAACGACAGCCGTTGGGACATGACGTACTTGGGAATGCAAATCATGGTGGAAGGTCTTGCGCTTGCAGCGTTCGGATTCCTTCATGCAACAACCAACGAGCCTCTTCTGAAGAAGCTGCTTCGCTATGTCATGAGTGACGAGGCCCGCCACGTAGCATTCGGTGTTCTCAGCCTTCAAGAGGTGTACTCGGAGATGTCTGACAAGGAAATGAAGGACCGTCAGGAGTTTGCCTACGAAGCAAGCGTGCGTATGCGTGACCGCTTCTTGCAGCAAGAAGTATGGGACCGCATGGGTGTGAACACAAAGGAAATTGCTCCCATGATGTTGCAAGATCCATCACGCCAGTTGTTCCAGCAAATGCTGTTCTCGAAGATTGTGCCGAACTGCAAGAAGCTCGGCCTTCTCGACCGCAACGACAAGTGGCTGCGTCACAAGTTCGAGGAAATGGGTGTCATTCAGTTCGAAGACTGGCAGGACACCGGCGAAGAATTCACCGAATTTGAATTAGGCAAGGAAATGCCCGCCCTCGGCCAGCAGTAAAAACCTCACCGTCTCAGAGCCCGTTCCCATTTGGGGGCGGGCTCTTTGGCTGTGATGGGTCATAATTGACCTATGGCCCTCTTCGGACAAGTTCTCACGGCAATGATCACGCCGTTCGATGCCACTGGCGCATTGAACATTGATGAAGCAGTCCGCCTTGCCAAGTGGCTGCAAGACAACGGAAACGATGGCCTTGTTGTGTCGGGAACAACTGGTGAGTCATCCACTTTGACCGACCAGGAAAAACTCGATTTGTGGGATGCCGTCATCAACGCTGTCACCATTCCCGTTATTGCTGGTTCGGGTTCAAACGACACGGCACACTCAATTCACCTCACCAAAGAAGTCACCAAAATGGGTGCTGCCGGAATTTTGGCAGTGGGTCCGTATTACAACCGCCCGCCACAGTCTGGTTTAGAAGCCCACATCACCGCCATGGCAAACGCCACCACGTTGCCTGTTGTTGTGTACGACATTCCCGTGCGTACTGGACGCAAGATCAATACCGACACTCTTGCTCGGTTGGCAAACAACGTGAAGAACATCAAGGCGTTGAAGGATGCCGCGGGTAACCCAGCAGAAACCGCAAATCTCATGGCACAAGTGCCGAAAGATTTTGAGTTGTATTCCGGAGACGATGGCCTCACGCTTGCCTTCCTTGCATACGGCGGCGTGGGCGTCATAGGTGTGGCCACACATTGGAGCGCGCCAGAACATCAACTCATGATTAATGCGTTCAAGAATGGTGATGTTGCAACAGCACGTGCCGTGAACGACATTCTTCTCGAGAGTTACGCCTTTGAAACTGGTGATGCGAATCCAAACCCCATTCCTTCAAAAGTCATGATGAATACTCTTGGCTTCTCGGTGGGCGAGTGCCGCTTACCAATGGGGCCACCACCTGCAGGTCTCGACGACCGCGCACGACTTGTGCACTCAAATCTTGAGAAAGCACGCGCTGGGTTGCGCGGCTAACACTCATGGCTGCTTCTGTTCGTATTTATTTTCTTGGCGGTCTCGGCGAAATTGGCCGCAACTGCATGGTGTTAGAGCAAGACAACAAGTTGTTGCTCATTGACTGCGGTCTCATGTTTCCCGATGCAGACATGCACGGCATCGATCTTGTTCTTCCCGACTTCACATTCCTTATCGAGAACAAAGACCGCATTGTGGGCTGTGTTGCAACACACGGTCATGAGGATCATGTGGGTGGGCTTCAGTTCTTGCTTCGTGAATTGGAATTTCCTATTTATGGTTCAGCGGTCACGCTCGGTCTTGCTCGCAATCGCATTGAAGAAGCAGGTCTTCTCAAGAACACCGACTTAGTGGTCGTTCGCGACGGAGAGCGCATAGCTATCGGCCCATTCGACGTTGAGTTCTTGCCGGTTACTCACTCTGTGCCTCATGCGCACGCCATCATCGTGCACACTCCGCAAGGTGTCATCGTGCATTCTGGCGACTTCAAGTTGGATCTCACCCCCGTCGACAATCGCCGCACCGACCTCGCTCGCCTCGGTGAGTTAGCGGCAACAGTGGGAATTCGTTTGTTGATGTGTGACAGCACCAACGCCGAAGAACACGGTCACGCACCCAGTGAGAAGAGCGTGGGTGCTGTGTTGCGCCAATTGTTCTGGGAACACAGAGATCGTCGAATCATTACGGCTTCTTTCGCGAGCCATATTCATCGCGTGCAGCAGGTGATTGAGGCTGCTCGAGACCATGGCCGAAAAGTGTGTCTAATGGGTCGCTCAATGCAGAAGAACATTGCGTTGGCCATCGATCTGAAGTTGATCGATGTTCCGGCCAGTGTTTTCATTGACGTTGAAAAAGTGCACGACTATGCGCCAGAAGATGTGTGCATTATTTCCACGGGCTCACAAGGCGAACCAATGTCTGCGTTGTCCCTGTTGTCGCGTGGAGAAAGCAAGTGGTTCACAGTAGGCGAACACGACACAATTATTTTGTCAAGCCATGCCATTCCCGGAAACGAAGGGAATGTGAATCGCGTGATTGATGGTCTCATGCGTGCTGGCGCGAAAGTGGTGCACAGCGGAATTGCAGATGTGCACGCAACAGGTCATGCACAAGCAGACGAACTAAAGACGTATCACTCCATTCTTCGTCCCGAATGGTTTGTGCCCGTGCATGGAGAATTCCGCCATATGCGCGCTCACGCGGAACTTGCAGTGGTGATGGGTGCAGACCCTGCCAAGGTGCTGCAGGCAACCGATGGTGATGTGGTGGAACTCTCCGACGACGGTCTTGTGTTCAGCGGAAAAGTTCCTGCCAACTATTTGTATGTGGACGGAATTGTGGGCGACGTTGGGCAAGGTGTTCTACGAGATCGTCGTGTTCTTGCCGAAGAAGGTGTTGTTGTCATTGTCGCCACCGTGGACGCACAGAATCATCGAGTAATTACTGGGCCAGAAATCATCACGCGTGGCTGGGTGTATGCACCCGAGGCTGATGACTTGTTGGACGAGGCCGAGGCCCACGTTGAGCGTGCATTGTTGAAGGCACTCGATGAAGGCGTGTCCGATATTGACGCCCTCGAGCGGGAAGTGCGACGGGCAGCAGGCAAATTCGTGAACGAGCGCACCAAGCGTCGACCCATGATTGTGCCCGTGGTGATGACCGCCTAAGGGCGGGAAAGCCTTTCTGGGCGGGGGTATCCCGAACACCCGTTCACCCCAGGAGTACCTTTTTATTCATGTCTGGCAAGGGTTCTCGTTCGTCATCTGGCGGCTCAAAGGGGTCGGGTGGCTCTCGTGGTGGGGTAAAAACTCCGCCAAAGGGCAATAAGCGCCCCGCAGGAAAGTCCACCGCAAAGTCCGGCGAGTCCGCTGCCGACTCGGCGCGCGACATTGTGCGAGGCCGCGAAGTGGAGTTTTGGGGCATCGGGCTCATCAGTACGGGCGTTGTTCTTGTGTTGTCCATGTATCTCCACATGGCGGGCCCATTAGGTAACGGCATCGACACCATGTTTGGTTGGTTGCTGGGTCTTGGTCGATTCGCACTTCCTGTTGTCGTGGTCGGAGTTGGCGTTGCCATGGTGCGTCGTCGCAGTGTTGAGCATCGCGTGCGTTTGGCAATTGGTTGGACAGTTGTGGTGCTTGCCGTCTTGGGCTTGTTGCATGTTGTCAATGGCGCAGACAAAATCGTTGCCGACGTCGACGCAATGTCGCAGGCTGGCGGCTGGTTCGGCGCAATCATCGGCGAACCACTTCGTTCAACACTTAGTTGGGCGGGTGCACTTGTTGTGTTGTTCGCAATTGGCCTTGCTGGCGCAATGTTGGTCACCGACACCACGGTTCCTGAACTTGTGACGTTGGTGCGCACATGGTCAAACAAAGCAGGTGGCAAAGCCGCGACAGCTGCGCGCACTGCAACAACGAATCGCGATCGTGGTTCGTATGACGATCTTGTTGAAGTTCCGGGCGAAGAGAACCTCGCTCCGCGTTCAAAGCAGAAGAAGCCAAGCATTTACGACGCGGCAGACGATGAAGACTTGGCACCAGAAAAGCCAAAACCGTCGCGCAAGCCCCGTAGCACTCCGGGAGAAGCAAAGACGCCTGAGTTCGTTGGTAAGCCAGGCACAAAGTCGTCTAGTTCTTCCGCAGAAAACTCATCTCCCGCGGTGTCATCTACACCTGGTTCGTGGACTCTTCCACCTACAGATGTTCTCGGTCTGACCGAAGTGTTCCAAGTAGACAAAGCACGCGTTGCAGAACGTGGACGTTTGTTAGAAGAATCTCTCGCGTCACACGGCGTGGAAACTCGTCTTGTGGGTATGACAGTTGGTCCTACAGTCACGCGTTTCGAACTCGAACTTGGCTCGGGCGTAAAAGTCGCAAAGGTCACCAGTCTGAACCGCGACATTGCCTACTCAATGGCGGCAACCGATGTTCGTATCTTGGCGCCTATTCCAGGCAAGTCTGCCGTTGGTGTTGAAGTTCCAAACGAATCACGTCAGTTGGTGTCGTTAGGTGACCTTATGGTGAGTGCTGAAGCACGTGCAGCAACACACCCGTTAGATGTTGCTGTTGGAAAAGACATCGCAGGTCGCGCCGTGTTTGTCAACTTGGCAAGTACTCCGCACATGCTTATTGCTGGTGCAACAGGTGCTGGTAAGTCAAGCGGTATCAACTCCATCCTTACGTCGCTGCTTATGCGCAGCACGCCAGATCAAGTGCGCCTCATCCTTATCGACCCGAAGCAAGTGGAAATGGGCCAGTACGCACGTTTGCCACACTTGCTCACTGCACCAGTGACAAACCCGAAGAAAGCAGCAAATGCTCTTGGGTGGGCCGTGAAAGAAATGGAACGGCGTTACGACTTGTTGGTGGAAGTGGGCTTCCGCGACATTGGTGGTTACAACGCAGCATTCGACAAGGGCGAAATCAACGATCCGAATGCCGAAGAGGGCACCAAGAAGTATGAGCGTTTGCCGTTCATTGTTGTGGTGGTCGACGAATTGAACGACCTCATGATGGTTGCTGCACGCGACGTTGAAGAATGCATTACGCGTATCGCACAGAAGGCACGTGCAGTGGGTATTCACCTCATCGTGGCGACGCAGCGTCCGTCGGTCAACGTCATCACCGGCGTTATTAAGGCCAACATTCCTGCGCGTATGGCGTTTGCTGTCAGCAGCCTCACCGACAGCCGAGTCATTCTCGATCAGCCTGGCGCCGAGAAGCTTGTAGGTAAAGGCGACATGTTGCTCATGCCCGGTAACACCAATGTGCCGCAACGTATTCAGGGTTCATGGGTAGACGAAGAAGAGGTGCGCAAAGTTGTTGCGCACTGGCGTCGTCAATCTCCCGAGGTTGTGTACGTCTCTGGCATTGAAGGCGAAGAGGGCGGTGGCTCGTCGTCGTCGGGCAATGGTCCGTTGTTCGGTGGATCCGGAAGCGAAGACGACCTCATCCGTCAGGCAATCGATGTAGTAGTTCGCTCTGGCCTTGGTTCCACGTCTATGTTGCAGCGCAAGCTGAAGGTGGGCTTCGCGCGCGCCGGACGCATTATGGATGAATTGGAAGAGCGGGGCATTGTTGGTCCAGCACAAGGTTCCAAGCCGCGAGATGTTCTAATGACAGTTGAGGAACTCGAAGCAACGGAGGGCTGACATGGCCGCAACGGCATTCACGCAGGTATGTGACGGATTGTTTTTTCCGGAAGGGCCTGTGGCAATGCCAGATGGTTCCGTCATTGTCACCGAAATGTTTGGGTCGAAACTCACACGAGTTCAACCCGATGGCACAAAGTCCACTGTGGCCACAATCAATGGTTTGCCCAACGGTCTCGCACTGGGCCCTGGTGGTTTCTTGTACCTCTGCAACAACGGAGGCGCGTTCACTCCAATGGAACTGGGTGGGCTTGTGTACCCAGGTGAGTTTGATCCGGCGAAATACATCGGCGGTCGCATTCAGAAAGTGAACATAGAAACCGGCGAAGTCACCGACTTGTATACGCACTGCGGCGACATCCCATTGCGTGCTCCAAACGACTTAGTGTTCGACGAACACGGAGGCTTCTGGTTTACCGATCACGGCATTCGTCACCATCGCACTGCCGATCGCACCGGCATCTATTACGCCAAAGCCGACGGCTCATTCATTGAAGAAGTGGTGTTCCCCGTGGACTCACCCAACGGCATTGGCTTATCACCTGCGGGTAATCGGGTGTACTGGGCAGAAACTCACACGGGTCGCGTGTATCAACGCGAAATCATTGCACCCGGAAAAGTTGCACCCATTGGAGTAGAAGTCCCCACCATGTTGTGCGGCCTCCCTGGGTATCAATTGTTTGACTCGTTAGCAGTAGACGGAGACGGCAACATTTGTGTTGCCACACTCGCCAACGGTGGAATTACTGTCATCTCGCCCGACGGGGACGTCATCTTGTTTGTTGAAGTAGACGACCGCATCACCACGAATATCTGTTTTGGTGGGCCAAATTACGAAACGGCCTACATCACGGCGTCTAGTACGGGCCGTTTGCTTGCAATGGATTGGCCATACAAGGGGCTGAAACTTCACTGGCAGTAGGCTCGGTGGTAATGGGGCAGCGCTTCTACATCGAAACCTTGGGATGCCCCAAGAACCAAGTCGACTCGGAAAAGATTGTCGGCACATTGTTGGCCGACGGCCTCACCCCAACCGACGACCCATCAAAAGCCGATGTGGTGGTGGTGAACACGTGCGCGTTCATTGAAGACGCGCGTAAGGAAAGCATCGACACCCTTCTCGCATTAGACGACCAGCGGAAGCGCTCATCTCGATTAGTGGTCACGGGTTGTATGGCAGAACGGTATGGCGATGAACTTGCCGAGGCACTACCCGAAGCAGATCAGGTTGCAGGCTTTGGTGTGCCTATTCAGTTGGGCCGCAAGCCCATCTCGGTAACAGGCGACATTCCCACGTTCGACCTTCTCAACCTTCCACGTCCAAAGTCATCTGCACCATGGGCCTACATAAAGATCGCTGAAGGGTGCGACCGCAACTGCGGGTTCTGTGCCATTCCGTCGTTCCGTGGCCCACAGCGCAGTCGCGATGTGTCTTCCATTTTGAATGAAGTGGAACAAGTTGACGTACGCGAAGTTGTACTTGTTGCACAAGACCTCGCTAGCTACGGAAAAGATCGTCCGGAAGAACTTGGCGCCGGCTCCATTGTTCAGTTGGTACGCGACGTTTCGTCCATGGTGGATTGGGTGCGTTTGCTGTATCTGTACCCAAGCGACCTCTCCGATGAACTCATCGATGCCATCCTGTCAACAGGTGTTCCGTATTTCGACCTCTCGCTACAGCACGTCAGCAAAGAGCACCTTCGTCGCATGCGTCGATGGGGAGACAAAGACCGTTTCTTAGAGCGCATTCAGCGCATTCGTTCGTTGGCTCCCGATGCCACATTCCGCAGCAACTTCATCGTTGGGTACCCCGGCGAAACTGAAGAAGATCACGATCAGTTGCTCGACTTTGTTCGCGAGGCGGAATTGGATTGGTGCGGCTTCTTCACATTTAGCCCCGAAGAAGGAACGCACGCGCTCAGTTTGCCCAACCACGTAGATGAAGCATTGATGAACGAACGCATTTCAGAATTGCGCGAGATTCAGGACAACATCACAGCCGAGCGTCGCGATGCATTACTAGACACCACAATCACAGTGCTTGTCGATGAGCCTGGCATCGCGCGTTCGTTCCGTGAAGCACCAGAGATTGATGGTGTTGTTCAAGTACCCGAAACTCTTGAAGTGGGGCGCTTCCACACTGTGCATGTCGAGCAAGTGTTTGGCCCCGACCTCATTGCGGTTCCGGAGGAGAACTGACATGGCTGTTGACGAAACCGCCATTGTCACATGGGCCAATATGGTCACCGTTGGGCGCGTGCTTGCCTCACCGTTTTTGTTCGCCATGATCCCCGACGAGCGAGTGGGTTCGTACGCGGCACTCATCGTGTGGATTGTGTTGTGCAGTAGCGACGGCTTCGACGGCTATCTTGCGCGCAAACACGGCATCACTCGCAGTGGTGCTTTCTTAGATCCGCTCGCCGACAAGATTCTCGTGTTGGGCGCCATGTTCACATTGGTCAGCCGTGATGTGTTCTGGATTCTTCCCGTTGTCATCATTGCTGCACGCGAAATCATTGTCAGTCTGTATCGCGTCTTCGTGGGCTCAAAAGGCGTGTCAATGCCGGCCAGTAAGTTGGCCAAAGTGAAAACGTTCAGCCAGCAAATGGCCGTGGGGTTTGCTCTTGCACCCATCACCATTAACGACGCCACGTGGACATTTGTGGTGTGTATGTGGATTGCCGTGGCTCTTACATTGTTAAGTGCTGCGCAATATGCGTGGCGCGCAACAGCTGCATCGCGATGAGCGCAACGTATTCCGCCGAACAGATTGCAGAGATTCAGCGTCGAACGCTACGCACGCTCACGTTAGGTCAAATCGTGGGTTCGGCAGCACTGGCCGCATCGGTCACGGTGGGTGCGTTTGTTGTTCAAGAAATCTTGGGCAGCAAGACACCATGGGGTGGCTTAGCAACAGCTACCACCACTACTGGCACTGCCGTCATGTCACAGGTGTTATCGCGGTACATGATTCGCAAAGGCCGTCGTCCGGGGTTACGCAATGGCTACGCACTCGGAACAATTGGTGCCATCTTGGCCGCAGTCGGTGCCGAGCAATACAACCTCTTCATTTTCTTGGTGGGTCTCTTCCTTTTTGGAAATGGTCAAGCAGCAAACCTGTTGGCGCGCTATACCGCAACAGACCTAGCAGTTCCCGAAGAACGTGGTCGCGCTATGTCGCGCATTGTGTTCGCATCCACCTTTGGTGCCGTGTTTGCGCCGTTACTTATTGGGCCAGCCGAAGCGGCGGGGCAAGAGTGGTTTGGCTTGCACAAGTACACCGGCCCGTGGCTGCTGTCGGCATGTGTGTTGTTCTTGGCCTTCTGCAACATTTCGCTGCAACTACGTCCTGACCCATTGGTTGTGGCAGGCGGTATTCGGGAACGATCCGACGCCAAGTTGCCAAGCATCTCCGAAGCAATCGGTGTCATTCTGTCTACGCAACGCGGGCGTCTCGCTTTATCCAGCATGGTGATCTCGCAAGTGGCAATGGTGGCTGTTATGACCATGACTCCCGTGCACATGAAACTGCACGGTCACGAAAGCGTGAGTCAGTATGTGGTGTCGCTACATATTGCTGGCATGTACGCATTTAGTCCGTTTGTTGGCAAGTACGCCGATCGAAAGGGAACCGTTGACGCTGTCATTCTCGGTGCGTTCTTGCTGGTGGCATCTGGTGTGTTGTCCGCCGTCAGTGGAGAGTCGTGGCCGGTTCTGTTTCCTGCACTCTGGCTGTTAGGTATTGGATGGAACTTCGGCCTTATCGGTGGCTCTTCGATGTTGATTGAATCCGTTCCCGCTGACAAACGCGTCACGGTGCAAGGCTCTGCAGATCTCATGATGAGTTTCTGCGGCGGTATGGCTGGTTTGTCTTCCGGTTTCATCCGTCGTGCCGTTGGGTATCACCTGCTGGCTGTCTTCGCACTGCTGCTGTGCGGACTTCTCCTTGCATTCGCGGTGTACGTGCGTACTGCCGAAAACGCCAAGGAAACGGTTGCAGCATGAAGTGCAATGTCGTTGCGGTGGGCACTGAGTTGCTGTTGGGCCAAATCATTGACACCAACTCGTCCTACATTGGCGAGCAATTAGCGGCAGTAGGGATTGCGTCGCACTTGCAACTAAAGGTGGGGGACAACCTCGAACGCGTGGTGGAAGCTTTTCGTTTGGCACTTGCCGACGCCGATGCAATCATTGTGTGTGGTGGTTTAGGGCCAACTCACGACGACCTCACGCGAGATGCCATTGCGCACATCATGGGTGTTTCGCTTGAACACAATGCAGAAGTTGCGGCTGTCATTGAAGAGATGTTCGCGCGACGTCAACGCCGAATGTCTGCGAACAATTTGCGACAAGCGTTGGTGCCAGTGGGTGCAACAGTTATTCCGCAAACACGTGGCACCGCACCAGGACTCATGTGTCCTGTTGGAAACAAGGTCATCTATGCGGTACCTGGTGTTCCACATGAGATGCACGACATGTTGTCTCGTGCGGTTCTCCCCGACCTGTTAGCGCGCAGCGGCGAGAAGGCAGTGATCGCAAGTCGCGTGTTGCGTACTTGGGGCGAAGCAGAATCTGCATTGAATGAACGGCTCGACCCTGTGATTGCAGAACTAGACACTGTGGGTAACCCCACACTCGCTTTTCTTGCGAGTGGGTGGGAAGGAATCAAAGTTCGACTCACCGCGAAAGCGTCGTCTGAAAGTGAAGCGAACCAACTTCTCGATGTGTGGGAACACAAAGTTCGTGACCACGTTGGCGACGTGGTGTTCGGTGTCGACACCGACACCATGGAATCGGTTGTGTTGCAACTGCTGCGCGAACGTGGCTCTACGTTTGCCGTTGCCGAATCTGTCACCGGCGGTCTTGTTGGCGGACGCATCACAAATGTTCCTGGATCATCTGACGTGTTTCGTGGGGGCATCATTAGTTACGCGAGTGATGTGAAGTTCGAAGTTCTCAGTGTCACTCCTGGCCCCGTCGTGTCAGAAGCTGCTGCAATAGAGATGGCTGCTGGTGTGCGACGTGTTCTGAAAAGTTCAGTGTCGATGGCACTCACAGGCGTTGCTGGACCCGACGAACAAGACGGTCAACCAGTTGGCACCTTGTGTATTGGAGTGGTTCTCGAAGACGGTTCCACGCATTCCACCACCAGCGTGTTGCCGGGCCAGCGAGATCAAATGCGCCAATTCAGTGTCATTACGGCGCTGTCGTTTCTTCGCTCACTTCTGCTGAAAACTCCTCGGTAGAGTGTTCTTATTGCCTCCGTAGCTCAGTTGGATAGAGCATCGGACTTCTAATCCGCAGGTCGCAGGTTCGATTCCTGCCGGGGGCGCCAAGCTGTGAATCGTGGGTTTGACCCTCCTATCCCTTACAATTGAAGGGTGGATTTTAAGAAAGATGACATTGTCATCTACCCCCAGCACGGTGCCTGCAAAGTAAAGGGCACGAAGAAGCAAGACTTCTTCGGAACGGGGAAGAAAGAGGAGTACCTCATCCTCGAAACCATCATCAACGAAATGACCCTTCGCGTCCCCCTTGCCAAGCTCGACGAAGTCGGTGTGCGTCCTCCCGTGTCGCCCGACGAACTTGAAGACCTTGTGGCAGTTCTTTCAAAGGCCGACCCTCGTGTTCCGTCGAACTGGTCGCGTCGATTCAAGAACCACCAAGAGAAGTTGAAGAGTGGCGACGTGTATCAGGTTGCCGAAGTTGTTCGAAACCTCGCTGCGCGTAATCGTGATGCGTCGTTGTCTGCAGCAGAGCGCACCATGTACGAGCGCGCACGCACCAACCTCATCTCTGAAATTCAGCCTGCGCTGAAGGTCACCAAAGAAGAGGCCGAAGAGTTCTTGAACAAGGCTCTCGAAAAAGGTGTCCTGAAGCCCGCCAAGGTTGCGAAGAAGAAAGTCGAAGCCGAGAAGAAGGTTGTCGAAGAAACCGACGACGCCGATCTCGACGACGACCTCTAGTCACATGGCCCGCGTTGGGTTCTGCGGTCTCGGAGTCATGGGTGCGCCCATGGCCGGCCATCTTGCATCTGCTGGTCACAGCGTGTCGGTGTACAACCGCACGCCATCACGCGCCCTTGAATGGGTAGCAGCACACGGTCATCAGGCATTCCCTACGCCAGCTGAAGTTGCGGCCGAGAGCGACGTGGTGTTTCTGTGTGTCGGAAACGACGACGATGTTCGTCAAGTGATGCTGGGGGAGAACGGCATTCTCGATGGCGCTCACGACGGTCTTATCGTTGTTGACCACACCACAACATCGGCAACCCTTGCGCGCGACATGTATGAAAGTTGCGCGGCCCACGGAGTGGTGTTTTTAGACGCACCTGTCTCGGGCGGTCAAGCAGGCGCTCAGGGCGGAACACTTACCGTGATGTGTGGGTCTGTCTCTGTCGACGAGTTCACTGCAGTTGCCACAATCATCGAGGCGTATTCACGGTCGTGTGTTCGACTTGGTGGAATAGGTTCTGGTCAACTCACCAAAATGGTGAACCAAATCTGTATTGCTGGTTTGGTGCAGGCATTGTCCGAAGGTGTGGCCTTTGCAGAACATGCCGGGCTAGATGCTCACGCGGTTATCGACGTTATTTCGCAGGGCGCCGCACAAAGTTGGCAGATGCAGAACCGCGGCCACACCATGGTGGATGGCCAGTTCGACTTCGGGTTTGCCGTTGAGTGGATGGTGAAAGACCTGAAGTATGTGGTGGAAGAAGCGCGTCGCAATGGTTCCACTATTCCTGTTACTCAAACGGTTCTGGGTTTCTATGAAGAACTGGTGCAAGACGGCGATGGCCGCAAAGACACCAGCAGCCTTATTCGCCGATTGGTGTAGCTAGCCCGCCTGCACCACGCTGGCGAACACGTCGAGAACGGTGTTCAGTTCATCGTCTGTAATCACCAATGGTGGGCAGAACGCAATGACTCCTGGAATAGCACGTGCAATGACGCCGCGCTTGATCATGGCGTCGCGAACCGCTGTTGCATCCATTCCGTCGGGAAGCTTGCCGGCCCAAATTGCACCAGCACCGCGGTAGCCCGTGAGTGTTCCGTCGTTGGTGAGTGCGCGAAGGCCGTCTTCAATTCTCGCTCCCACGTGTGTGGCGCGCTCCAACAGATTCTCGCGTTCCATAATTTCTAAGTTCTTCAACGCAGCGGCACACACAGTGGCATGCCCGGAGTAGGTATAGCCAGTGCGCAAGAAGAACGCGGGGTCGGCAAGTAATGCGTTGTTGACTGCGCCATTAGTAATGACGCCACCCAGGGGCTGATAACCGCTGGTCACCCCTTTTGCGAACGTGATCATGTCGGGAGTAACGCCGTAGTACTGCGCACCAAACCATGTGCCAAGACGTCCAAAGCCAGTGATGACTTCATCGAAAATGAGAAACGCACCGTTGTCGTCACAGATGCGACGCAGTTGTGCAAGGTATTCAGTTGACGACGGCCACACACCGCCGGCACCCTGCACGGGCTCGGCGATGATGGCGGCCAATTTTCCTTTGTTCTCTTCAACGGCTCGCGCCATGTCTTCAATGTTGTCGGCATCTACTTGAATAACGCCTTCGAGCAACGTGCCGTAGCCCACTTTGTTGAGAGGGAGACCTTGGGCACTGGTGCCGCCGTAGTTAGTTCCGTGATACCCGCGATCACGCGTGATGATGACACTGCGTTCTGGATGACCTGCCTGAATTTGGGCAACTCGCGCAAGCTTCATCGCTGTGTCGATGGATTCTGAACCACTGCCACACAAAAACACGCGAGCATCGGGCAATGGTGAAAGCGAGGCGACTTTTTCTGCCACGGCATCAGCCAATGGGTTCGTGAAGGGGTCAAAAGTGGAGTACGTCTCAAGGGTGGACACTTGAGCGGCAATGGCATCGGCCATTTCGTTGCGACCATGCCCAATTTGGCAATACCACAAGCTTCCAATGGCGTCGATGTATTCGTTGCCAGCGTCGTCCCATAATCGAGCCATGTCGCCACGGACAATGTTGATGAAGGACTCTGACGAAGGCTTTGCAAATGAGTGCAGGAGACGACCGGGCATGGTGTCACTGTACGCCACCGCTGAAACGGTCGCCGATTAGAGGCGTTCGATAATGGTGGCGGTACCCATTCCGCCACCCGTGCACATGGTGATCAAGCCCGTTGTTTTGTCTTGGCGTTCCAGCTCGTCAATAAGGGTGCCAATCAGCATGGAGCCCGTGGCGCCAATGGGGTGGCCCAATGCCATTGCTCCGCCGTTCACGTTCACCTTGCTGGGGTCAACACCGGTGTCCTTGAAGAACTTCAACACCACTGCGGCAAACGCCTCATTGACTTCAAACAGGTCAATGTCGTTGAAGGTCATCCCTGCTTTTTGCACCACACGTTGTGCGGCTGGTCCGGGTGCGGTCAGCATGATGACGGGCTCGGTTCCGGCAACTGCGGTCATAATGATGCGCGCGCGGGGCTTGAGGCCGTGTGCCTTTGCGTACTCAGGCGAAGTCACCAGAACTGCACCAGCACCGTCTACAACGCCGCTGGAGTTGCCGCCGTGGTGCACGTGGTTAATGCCGGACAACTGTGGGTATGCCTTCAACGCTGTTTCGTCAATGGAAAGACCATTCGGATCTTTCTTGTAAGCCCCCATTTGCTCAAAGCTTGGGTTCAACTTGGCAAGGTCAGCCATGGTGGTGCCAGCACGTGGGTGTTCATCAACGGCAAGAGCAAGAGTTCCATCATCGTGGAAGATGGGAATGAGTGAGCGTTCGAAGCGTCCTTCTGCAATTGCTACTGCAGCCCGTCGCTGGCTCTCTACTGCCAAGGCATCGCATTCTTCGCGCGAGAAACCTTCGAGGGTGGCAATGAGGTCGGCAGAGATTCCTTGAGGAACCATGTCGAACTGTTCACGAAGGTGAGCGTTGTTGGCGGTGAAGCCATCAACGTGCATAGGGGAGGGGCGAGACATCGATTCAATTCCGCCGGCAACCACCATGTCTTGCATGCCGGACAGCACGCCCATTGCCGCAAAGTTCACCGCTTGTTGACCAGAACCACAGAAGCGGTTCAAGGTGACGCCTGGAGCATCGAGCGACCAACCAGCGTCAAGGGCGGCCATGCGGGCGATGTCCATCGAATGGTCGCCGCTTCCGGCGCCACATCCCATGACTACGTCGTCAACATCGGCGGTGTCGAACCCCACGCGGTCGCGAAGGCCGTTCAGAACCTGAGCCAAGATGCGCTGCGGATGGACGTTATGCAGCGCACCTGTGTCTTTCCCTTTGCCTCGAGGGGAGCGGACGGCGTCAATAATCCAAGCTTCGCGTTCCATGATGTTCCTCCATTTGGGTGTGGCTACTGCAGCCAACCTCCACGTGGACTAAACCTTATGGCACGGCATTTGGGCCGAAATCATTGGGGATGCACATGAGCCAGTTCGAGACCCTTGACGTATCGGTTTCCGGGGAAATTGGAGCGCTAGAACTCAATCGTCCGGCGCAGTTGAACGCCTTGTCTCGACAGACCTTGCAGGACCTGGCCGCTGCCGCTCGCTGGTTTGACAGCCAACAACAGGTGAAGGTTGTTGTGGTGTCTGGTCAGGGGCGTTCCTTTTGTGCAGGGTTCGACCTCAACACATTCTCCACACCCGATCCGAACTACTCCACCCGTGACATCGCAGACATTGGACGCTTGATGGCCGAGGCAATCTTTGGAATGAATGCCATGACCATCGCTGCGATTCAGGGGAACTGCATCGGTGGTGGGTTAGTACTGGCGAACAGTTGTGATCTACGTCTTGCCGAAGAGGACGCGCGTTTTGTGATTCCCGAAGTTGACCTTGGCATTCCTCTCACGTGGAGTGGTATCCCGCGGCTTGTGCGTGAAATTGGACCCGCAGCAACAAAAGAACTGGTGCTGACATGCCGTCCGTTTGGTGCAGACGAAGCGAAATCATTGGGATTCATTAACACCATTGTTCCGAAAGGCACAGTGATGACAGCAGCACAAGAATTGGCGGAACAACTTGCGTCAAAGCCTGCGTATGCATTGCGAACAACAAAACAACAAGTTAATGCCGCATTAGAAGAGATGGTTCACAGCCGCGATTACGCATCGGATGCCGACATTTTTGCTTTCGCAGTGCATGACCCTGAGAGTCGTGCAGTTGGCGAACGATATTTGCAAACAAAGAGAAAAGAGAAGAGATGACAAAGGTATTTGTACACGGCAATCCAGAGAGCGCAGACATTTGGTCTCCATTGGTGGAGTTGTTGCAAGAGCGACGCATCACCGATGTGGTGTTGTTATCGCCACCAGGCTTCGGTTCTCCTGTGCCAGCGGGTTTTACGTGCACGCGGCGTGAATATGTCCAGTGGTTGGCTAGCGAACTGAAAGCAATTGGCGGCGACATTGACTTAGTTGGCCACGACTGGGGAGCAGGTCATGTGTTCGGTGTGCTTGCCGAGTACCCCGGGATAGTTCGCACGTGGGCTGCCGACTGCATGGGACTGCTGCACCATGACTATGTCTGGCACGATGCCGCCCAGGGCTGGCAAACGCCAGAGCTTGGAGAGCAAATGATGAAGGGTCTGGTCGATCTTGATCTTGATTCATTCATCGCTGCATTTGGCGCTTTAGGAATAAGTGAATCGGTTGCTCGTGCAATGAAGCCGCATATCAACGACGTAATGGCAGACAGTGTGGTTCGTTTGTATCGAGATGCCGCACAGCCAGTAATGCGTCACCTAGGTGAGAAGTTCGTCAGCCAGAAGCCAAAGCGCGGATTGGTGATTATTGCTGAAAACGATCAGTACGCCGGCCCGCACGAAACCCATGAGCAGTTGGCATCGGCGGTAGGCGCAAAAGTGGCACGGCTTGACGGATGTGGCCACTGGTGGATGATGGAAAAACCACAAGAGGCTGCACGAATCCTTGCCTCACATTGGATTCGTTAATTCATCGAGGATTCGTAAAGGTTGTATGGGCTTCATGAAAGGGATTCGTCGAGCAGTATCAGTTTTGGTCGTGACCCTTGTTGCTGTCTCTCTTGGGTCAGGCCATGTTCAGGGATTAGTCACCACCACTACTGCAGCTCCAAAGGTTCTTTCAATTGTCTCTACTCAGCGTGGTCAGTTCTTCGACCTAAAAATTGCTGTGCAACATGGCCGCAGGGGAAGCGCCGCATCTCTCATCTCTACAAGTGTCTCGACGCAGAAAA
>JBIIQG010000003.1:0-103799 GCA_044342185.1 Ilumatobacteraceae bacterium
CCTCGAACATGTCGCGAGTGAGCCACGGTGACGCAACAAGAGTGGCAACGATAAGAAGAGAAGTAAGCCCGCCTGCGAGGGGAAGCATCTTTTGAATGACGGGCCTGCCGCCGTGATTCAGAGCACGTCGATGCGCAAGGGCTCGCCCAAGTTCTTGTTCAACGGGTAAAAGAAAGCCTGGGACCAGAGCGAATGTGGTGAACCACAAAGCAACAATCGGTTTGAAGTCTTCTTTGCCAAGCGCGAGTTGGCCCACCTTGAAAAATGCATAGGCAGTGATGCCAGCGATAAACAAGCCAATCCCAACGGGGATGGTTCCTTCAGGAAGGGGAGCCTTCGACGATGGTTCTTGTTCGATGGCGTCCGACACAAAGAGTCAGGCTAGTTGTGCGGGTTGAGAGGTACTTGGTACCCCTGTCATTTATTGCGCAGTATTGAAACGGGACTTCAGCGACTCGAGCACTTCGCGACGGCGAACTTGAGCCTTCTGGAAACCAAGAACTGCGAATCCGACCGCGGTGTATCCAACTTCGGTGGCTTGCTTCACGACGGGGTTCTGCAAAACAGCAGAAGCGTTGATGCGGCTGAGGTCGACATTGGTGAGGTCGATGGAGTGCAACTGTGGAAGGGAAATTTTTGGCAAGTCAACCTTTGGCAACTTGTCGAGGCCCGGAAGGGTGACCTTTGGAAGGGTGAAGTTAGGGACAGAGATGCGGGGAAATGAGGTCATGGCTTCAGCGTAGGGGGTAGTGCTTACTTTTGCTAGCACTCTGCGTTCTGCCGTTTGTCACAAGGGCCAGGGCCGACTGCCCCCGACCCCTTCACCCTCGGCACTAGCCTCGCGGGGGCGTGACAGACCCTCAGGTTTCCCCTTCCTTGCCCCCCGTGGTGGCCGTCATGGTCGTCCACGAACCCGGCGACTGGCTTGTTGAGTCTCTTCGGGGTCTCGCCGCTCAGGACTACGCCGCACTGCAGGTACTGGTCTTGGTCACTGGCACAAGCGAAAACCCAGGGTCACGCTCCACCTTGGACATTGTTCAGTCCACTCTGCCGTCTGCAGTTGTTCGCTTCATTGGGTCTAACCCTGGATACGCAGCGGGTTGTAACTCGGTGTTGAACCTGGTGCAGGGAGACAGTGGTTTTTTCTGCTTCCTTCATGACGACGTGGAGTTGTCACCCTCGGCCATCTCGGGGATGTTGGAAGAGTTGTACCGATCTAATGCGGGAGTTGTTGGTCCGAAATTGGTTCATTGGGACAACCCAAAGATGATTCAGTCGGTCGGCAGTGCCGCAGATCGATTCGGTGTTGAACTGCCGTATGCCGACGATGGTGAACTCGATCAAGAACAGCACGATGCTGTGCAGGACGTGTTCATTCTTCCTAGTTCATGTCTGCTTGTTCGTGCAGATCTTTTTCGCACGCTAAATGGCTTCAACGCATCAATTCATTCGTCGGGTGTTGACTTAGATTTCTGTTGGCGCGCGCATGTCACGGGCGCACGCGTGGTCATTGTTCCGTCTGCTGTTGCACGCCATCGCGAGGCAATGGCTGAACGACTTGACGAAGAGCAGAAGGAACTTGTGGACGCAGATGCCGAGATGGCTCGCGTACACACTGTGGCTGCATTGTCGTCGCGTGGGCAGTTGATTTTCTTGTTCGCACAAATGGCTTTGTTCACAATTGCGCGGTGCATTCTGTTGGCAACCACTGGCCGTACGCGACGGGCTCTCGTCGAGGCGCGTGCCGTTGCATCGTTGCCGTTCTCTTTTGGCGATATTCATGATCGCCGAGAAGCTGTTTCAGAAATTCGATCTGTTGACGGTGATGAAGTGCGTGCATTGCAGATTCTCGGTTCAGCACACACCACCGCTTACTTCCGCAACAAAGCGCGCAAGGCAGGGTTGGCGCAAGCGCAATCTGCTGGAGAGATTCGCGAGACCACACCACGTGGTGCATACGTCATGTGGGCAGTTCTCTGTGCCCTATTGATCGTGGGGTCACGTTCGCTGTTGATGAACGGGGTTGTCTCGGTTGGCCAGATGGTCCCATTCGCCGATTCGGCGCGGGAGACATGGTCGTCGTATGCGTCAGGGTGGTGGGGCGCTGGTTTTGGCCAAGTGTCTGCGCTGCCGACGGGCGTCGCTCTCACTTCGGTTGCTTCCTTCCTTACCTTCGGTAATTCCGGTATGTCTCACACTCTCGCCGTTGTGCTGTTGCCACTTGTCGGATGGCTGGGTGTGTGGAGATTCGCATCGGTCATGGGAACCCGTGGTGGGCGAATTGCATCGGTCATTGCTTACGCCGCGGTTCCCTTGCCATTTGCATCAATTGCGTCGGGGCGTTGGGGTGCGTTGTTGTTATACGCACTTCTCCCTTGGATGGTTCACCTGTTGCGCATGCTGGTAGGTCACGCCGACATCAACTCATCTTTGTCTAAAGAAGCTTTTGTTGTTGTGTCTCCGTCAACATGGCGTCGTTGGTTTGCAGGTGTGTCGTTACTCTCTGCAATTGCATTCGCATTCGAACCATCTGTAGTTCTTGTGATGCCATTAGTCGCCGGAATTATTGCAGTTACATCGGTTGCACAAGGGGTTCACATTCGCCTTGCAGGCCGATGGATTGTCATTGCTGGCGCAGCCACTTTCGCAGGCGTTGCACTGAATTTGCCGTGGGCGGGAACATTCATTCGCGATGGCTGGTGGGAGACACTGACGGGTGCACCAGTAGATGGCGGGCGAAACTTTGGTTTGTGGGGTCTTGCACGATTCACCGTAGGTGGGTTCTTTGCGTCGTCTCTCACTGTTGCTTTGTATGCAGCGGTCGTCGGGGCGCTACTGCTTGTGCGGGGTGCACGCGCAAGTTGGGCGTTACGTGGCGCATCTCTCGTTGTGGGTGGACTTCTGCTTGCCGTTCTCGATGACTCTGCGTTGCTGCCCGTGCACTTACCAGAGCCTGCCATCCTTCTTGTTCCCGTGGCATTCGGTTTGGCGATGTGTGCAGGGACAATGGGTGCGTCTCTCGCTGTAGATCTTGGTCGCGGGAAAATCAGTTGGCGACAACCGTTGGGCGCACTTGTTGGTGCCGCATTTGCTGTGGGTCTGGTGGCTACACCGCTTAATGCTGTTGGCGGTTCTTGGAATCAGCCAACTCTCGCATTGCCTCAACTACTCGCACAACTTCCTGGCGCAGATGCATCGGGAAATTATCGGACACTCTTTATTGGTGATTCACGTGTGTTGCCAGGTGCGCCCCTGAACTTCGGTTGGGGAATCTCGTACTCCGTTGTGAATGGACGCACCCCAGCCATAGAAGAGTTATGGGAGGTACCCCCCACGCGTGCGCGAGACAACGCAGTCTCTGCCATGTACGGAATTGTTCGCGGGCAAACATCGCGAGCAGGTCGTCTGCTGGCCCCCTTGTCGGTGCGATTCATCGTTGTTCCTGTTATTGACGGCGGTCAGTCAACTCGAGATAACCCACTTGAGTCACCGACCGGTTTGATCGAAGCGTTGTCACGCCAACTGGACCTTCGTCGTCGGTTTGCGTCTCCAGATTTGGTGGTGTTCGAAAACACATCATGGGTGCCTGTGCGTTCTCAACTCACACCAGCAGGGGCAACAAGTAGTTCTTCGGCCGGCGCAGAATCAATGATTGCTACTGATATTGCTGGAGCAACTGCATTCCCGGCAGTGACGACAAGCAATAACTCATCAACAGTGGGTGTTCAACCTGGAACAGTGCATCTTGGTGTTCCCTTCACACCTCGATGGAAGTTGTCGGTGGACGGAACATCAATTCCTGTGCGCCCTGCTTTTGGTCTCACAAACGGCTACGACGTTCCCGTAGCTGGCACTGCAACTCTTTCTTTCTCAACATCAAGATTTCATTCCATTCTTGTAGCGCTTCAAGTACTCGCATGGATCACCGTTGCAGTTCTCGCTACGTCGCGCCGTAAGTTCCGTCGTCGAAGCGCACCTAGTGCACCACTCGTCGCAACTAGTTCTGAACCTGCATTGTCATTTACCGAGGGGGCAGAGTCGTGAACATCTTCCGGCGCCTCTTCGCCACACTTCTGGTCGTCGTTGCTCTCGGATCGGTGCTCGCTATCGATCAACAGGGTGGAAAGAAGTCGGCTGGCGCATCTCTTGCGCTAGTTGATCTTGCTGGTTTTCCTCAAGCGCCATCTGGTTCACGCATTAGTACGTCGTGGTTTTGTCCAGGAGCGGCTGCGGGTGACGGACTCGATGGCGCAAACGTGGTCATTTCGAATCCGGGTGATGTTCAGTTCACAGCGTCCATCAGTTTTTTGAGTGGAGATGCAGCAGAATCATCCGCAGTCACAGTTCCTGCCCGCTCGCAGTTAGAAGTGGACGTTTTGCGTGGCCGAACCGTGGGAGTTGTTGCGCCGGTGGTGGAGATTATTGGCTCTGTCGGCACTGTTGAGCAGGAACTTGTATACGCAGCAGGCGATGTGACATCGCAATGTGTGTCGCAAACATCAGACACGTGGTTCTTTGCCGACGGTTTTACCGCAGAAGGCTCGTCACAGCGTTTGGTACTCATCAACCCGTATCCAGAAACTGCTGTTGTAAACGTTGCGTATACAACAAACGATGGTCGTCGCACTCCCGCCGATATTCAAGGTGTTGTTCTCGCCGCTCGAACCGTGAAGAGTATTTCGCTTGCCGATGTGGGTGCCACAAACGAATCGCGCATTGCCATTGAAGTGGAGGCCACAACAGGGCAAATTGTGGCATCGCGCATGCAGCACTATCTGGGTGGTGGCCGACTCGGGTACTCCACATCTGTTGGAGTTCCGTCGCCATTGGGAGAGTGGTGGTTCACGTCGGGTCGAACGGGTTCTCAAGTCAGTGAACAATTGGTGGTGTTCAACCCATCTCCTCGAGCTGCTCAAGTGAATGTTTCTTTCTTTGGGGCTGGAATTACGAATGGAATCCCCATCGATCAACCAACCGAAGCCGCACTTCCCTCCGAGGCGGTCGATATTCCGGCGGGCGGCATCGTTGTTATCAACACCGATGCTGTAGCAAATTTGCCAAACGGTGATCACGCCATGGTGGTGTCGTCGTTGAACTCTGCGCGTCTTGTGGTGGAACATGTTCTGAGCCAACGAACAAACACCAGTGCCTTCACCGCAATTGTGAACGGAATTCCTGCAGGATTGCTAGGGGAGAAGTGGCGAATTCCTGCCGGGCTAGGTAAGGGTGCGCGCAACGCCATCTCAATTTTGAACACGACTTCGTTAGAGGGAACCTTCACATTGTCTGCTGTTGGGCCTGGTGGAGTGGTGGACATCCCCGGCTTTACAAACGTGGCTCTTGGCGCAGCATCGCTTATCAGTCTCGATGTTCCCGATGGAGTCTCAGATGGAGAAGTCATCATTACTGCAACGGTTCCCGTAGCTGTACAGCGACGAACTACACGCGGCCATGGTCTGATCGGTTTTGGCATGGTGGGTGCGCTGCCTGTGAGAATGAAGTAATGGAACAATTGCTTCTCGTCGCATTAGCAATGGTGGTTGCTGTAGTTGTTTCAGCGGTACTGCGACGTCGTCGAACCGATGCCCCCACACAAGGCGGATTTGAAATTCCGACGCAGCTTGATCGTGGCGATTTTGTCTTGCCTCAGGTGCCGTGGTTGGTGGCGGTGTTTACCTCTGCAACCTGCAACACATGTGCAGATGTTGCGACGAAAGCTGTAGTGCTTGCATCGAACGATGTTGCTGTTCAGCGAATTGACTACACCGAAGATCCGGCACTACACAAGCGGTATCGCATCGATGCTGTACCTACCTTGGTGATTGCCGATGCCCAGGGGGTTGTGCGCAAGAGCTTTCTTGGGCCAGTGAAAGCCCAAGACTTATGGGCTGCCGTAGCGGAATGCAGGGAGCCTGGCTCGACACCAGATCCGTGTGCAGGTGCTCAGGGCGATTAGGCCTCGGTAGGAGTAGGAGTCTCGAGCGCCTCTTGCACCAAACGACCAACAGTTGCACCGTCGATTGTCTCGTCTTCAAGGAGCTTTTCGGCAACTAGTTCGAGACCTTTGCGATGCTTCACAAGAACGTCGTGAGCGCGCTGTTCTTGCTCGTGCAGGATGCGTGAAATTTCGTCGTCGAGCATCTTTGCTGTGGAATCGCTGTATTCGCGTCCGCTGGTCATGAGGTCTTCGCCCAAGAACACTTGTTGCTGACCATTCCACGCCATGGGGCCCACTTTGTCGGACATGCCCCATTCGCGCACCATGCGACGAGCAATTGATGTTGCTTGTTCAAGGTCGTTTGCGGCTCCTGAATTGAGATGACCAAACACAATCTTTTCCGCAACGCGTCCGCCCATTGCTTTGCAGATGAGGTCTTCAAAGAATTCGCGCGAGTAGGTATGGCGTTCTTCTGGAAGAGTCCACGTGACACCAAGTGCCATGCCGCGAGGAAGAATGGTGACCTTGTGCAATGGGTCTGAATGTGGAAGAACCGTTGCAAGAATTGCGTGGCCGCCTTCGTGAATTGCTGTTGCGCGCTTTTCTTCTGCGGACAACACCAAGCTTTCACGACGTGCTCCCATAACGACGCGGTCGCGTGCGTTCTCGAAGTCGATGCGTTCGATCTGTGCAGAACCACGACGCACAGCAAACAATGCAGCTTCGTTGACGAGGTTGGCAAGATCGGCGCCACTCATTCCGGGAGTTGCCTTTGCCATGGTGTCGAGGTCGACGTCGGCTCCCATGCGCTTATCGCGCGAGTGAACCTTCAAGATGGCGAGACGTTCTTCGAACTCGGGCAGGGGAACAATGATTTGGCGGTCAAAACGACCGGGGCGCAAGAGTGCTGGGTCGAGAATGTCGGGACGGTTTGTGGCCGCCAAGATGACGATGCCTTCGGTGGTTTCAAAGCCATCCATTTCCGCGAGCATTTGGTTGAGGGTTTGCTCACGTTCGTCGTGTCCGCCGCCAAGACCTGCGCCACGCTTACGACCAATGGAGTCGATTTCGTCGATGAAGATGATGGCCTTGCCCATTTTGCGAGCTTGTTGGAACAGGTCGCGAACACGGCTTGCACCAACGCCTACAAACATTTCCATGAAGTCGGAACCAGTGACCGACAGGAAACCGACGCCGGCTTCACCCGCAACGGCGCGAGCGAAAAGCGTCTTACCTGTTCCGGGAGGGCCAACGAGAAGAATTCCCTTTGGTACGCGCGCGCCGATTTCTTTGAAGCGCTCAGGCATGCGAAGGAAGTCGACGACTTCTTTAATTTCAAGCTTGACTCCGTCGTAGCCAGCAACGTCGGCAAACGTGGTGGAGGGTTTGTCGGCTTGGTAGGCCTTTGCCTTACTGCGGCCAACCGACATGATGTTGCCCGCTTGGCCCATTGCACGACGCTGCATCCACACAAAGAATGCGATGACAAACATGAACGGAAGGATGATGGGCAACAAGCTGGTAATCCAGTTTGGTTGCGGTGTGCTGAAGTCGTAATCGACTCCCATGTCTTTCAGCAACTGTTCGTCTGCGTCGCTCATGTTTACGGCGCCAGTGGTGGTGAACTTGCCGCCATTGTCGAATTCACCCGAAATGGTGTTGGTGGAGTTGTTGATGGTGATGGAGGCAACGTCGCCACTCTTCACTTCAGCAAGGAACTCGGTGTACGAGATTTTCTCGCCAGTAGTCGGCGCAAAGAATTGGCTACCGAATGCAAGAACCACGATGGCTGAGACGATGGCCCAGATAGCCCACTTCGGCATGGGGGGCTTGCCATCTTGGGCTTGCTTGTCCTGGCGCAGACCCTTGAATGGGTTGCGTGGAGGTTGGTTGCGCGGTGGCGGTGGCGGTGGGGGCATCTCGCTCATGACCTCATGCTACGGCTGGCTTGTGGCAGTCCTCAGTCGGCATCGCCGATTTCAGTCACCATGGTGACTACCGTTTTCCACATGGCAAGGCAGTGCACACGGCAGGGGTGCGTTCACAGGGCATCTGTAACGCTCACCTATCAGTACGCCCGCTCACTTGTGTGGCTCGATGACCTGTCAGCCGAACGAGACCCGCACGCCTACGACCTCTGTGAGCAGCACGCAGGTCGCCTAAAGCCACCGTCGGGCTGGCACCTTGAAGATCGCCGTCAGCGAGTACACGTGTACGACGCTGGCCGACTCGCAGGCTGACACATTCATGTCGCCACGGCTGAAAGAGGCGGTTCTCGCAACGCTTCGAGTGATTTTTCTTTGGTTCTCCGTGTATGTGGCCGCATCTCTCGCTTCGACCATCGCTTTGTTGCTCACTGGCCGCGGCGGAGACGGCATTGCCGACATCCCCGTGTGGGCCATCGCTTTCAGCATGGTGTCAATGTGGTCTGTGTACTTAGTGGCAATGCCGCGACTCTTGCCATTTGAAGAACAACATCCACGACACTCATTCCACTCATGGTTCTCCGTACGAGATGTGGTCGTGGGGGTCCCGCTCGGTGTCGCTGGGCAACTTGTCTTGGTGAACATTGTGAATTGGCCGCTGTCGCGCCTTTTCCCCGACACCTTCTCGTTTGACGAAGTCTCGAAGCGCGCGGAAGACATCTCGTCAACCGCACCTGGTATGTGGATGGTCTTGCTCGTTGTTGTTGTCGTTATCGGTGCACCGGTCGTGGAAGAGATCGTCTACCGCGGTTCTCTGCAAACGGCATTGGTATCTACGGCGGGGAAGTGGGGCGGAATTGTTATCACTGCTGCGCTGTTTGCTGCTATTCACCTGGCGCCCGTTGAGTTCCCTGGTCTCTTTGTGTTTGCACTGTTGCTTGGCATTGTGCGTCAACGCAGTGGCACACTAGGGGCGGCCATTGTTACCCACTTGGCGTTCAACGCAACCGGCCTCTTGCTGGTGTCTGTGCTCTAGGAATTCATGACTATAGAAAACGATTCAACTCTTACTGAGGAAGATGTGGTTGCCAATGAAACAGCACCAGATTCTGATTGGGTAGAAACTTTCAAAGCCATGAGCACAACGGCAGTTGTGCTTGGTGCGACGTTGATTATTTTGTCGGTGTTGCACCCGGATCTCATTCTGAGAAACAACACTCCTACTGGCGGCGACATGGGCGCTCACGTGTGGGGCCCTGCGTACTTGCGCGATGTGTTGTTGCCTCACTGGAGACTCACTGGTTGGAGTATGGATTGGTATTCGGGTCTTCCTGCGTATCGCTTTTACATGGTTGTTCCGGCTCTTGCCATTGTTTTGCTCGACATTGCATTGCCATATGGCGTTGCGTTCAAGATCATCGTTGTTCTTGGTCTCGTTGCGTTTCCATGGTGTGTGCATTTCATGGGGCGCATTGCAAAATTGGCTTATCCACTTCCAGAACTCATGGTCGTGGGCGCCACCATGTTCTTGCTGGATGAAAGCTTCACCATTTACGGCGGAAACATTGCATCCACAATGGCTGGCGAGTTCTCGCACTCCATCGCGCTTGCTCTGTCCATGGTGGGACTTGGACTCTTTTCTCGTGGGCTAGACGACGGAAAACATCGTGGATGGGCGGCCATCTTTATTGCGTTGTCTGCTTTGAGTCACGGAATTGTGTTGTTGTTTGTCTTTGGTGGTGCAGCAGTGATGTTGCTTCTCCGGTTAGACAAGCAACGCCTTCGTTACGGACTCACAACTATTGGATGCGCCATTCTTTTGTCGGCGTTCTGGGTGGTGCCGTTCTTGGGTGGCCATGCATTCATGACAGACATGAAGTACGGCTCAGAGCCTGGCGGCGGATCATTTACCTCAATGTGGGAGATGTATTTCCCATTGTCCACAACCTGGGACATCCTTCTGGTGTTGCTCTCTGTTGCAGGGTTCATTGGCTCGTGGATTCGCAAACGCCACTTCGGCATCTGGATGGGCGTGTACATCGTCATCCTCATGATTGGTGTGAAGGTGGCACAAGGTGGCCTGCCGGTTATTGGCTTGCTGTGGAACCCGAGAGTTCTCCCGTTCTTGTATCTGTTGCGATACATGCTTGCGGCTATCGGCGTGTATGAAGTTGCGGCGTATTTCAAGCGAATCATTGCTCTCGAACGTTCTCGCGACGAACTTCCTTCTGAACCATCAACGCGCATGGGGACTTCCATCTTGTGGTCGTTTGCAGTTGTATGCCTTGTTGTCATCGGTGTGCGATACCAGTCGCTTCCCTTTGCGAAGATCACTAGTGACACTCAAAAAACAAGTTATTCGTGGGGCCCCATTAACTTTCCGGCCACACGTGCATTCTCCGACGGTTGGGCGCGTTGGAACTTCGAGGGGTATGAAGGCAAGGCGTCGTACGGCGAGTATTACGGACTTGTTCAAACAATGGACACGCTTGGCAAGAACAAGGATCACGGTTGTGGACGTGCACTCTGGGAGAACAATTCAGAGCTCAACAAGTACGGAACAACCATGGCTCTCATGCTTTTGCCGTTTTGGACCGAAGGATGTATTGGGTCAATGGAAGGCTTGTACTTTGAAGCCGCCGGAACAACCCCGTATCACTTCATCGCTGCTGCTGCATTGTCCAAACAAAGCAGCAACCCGGTACGTGAACTTCGATACGACAACAACGACCCTGTCAAGGGTGTGGCGTACATGCGAATGCTTGGCATTAAGTACTACCTTGCGTTCACTCCTGAAGCCGTACAAAAAGCAGACACTGTTCCAGAGTTAGAAAAGGTAGGAACAAGTGGTCCGTGGAATGTTTATGAGTTGGCCGACCTTCCTATGGTGGTTGCCTTAGACACCCAGCCTGTTGTTGTTAATGAACGCAAGGGCGACCGACGCGAACGTTGGTTAGAAATTGGAACGTCATATTTCCAGAATTCGTCTGAATGGGCGGCCTTGCCCGTGTCGGATGGTCCGAAGGAATGGCAGCGCATCGATGTTGATATTGATGAATCTCGCCAAGTCGGTGTTGAAGGTGAACCTGGTCGCCAAGTTGATGTGGTGAAGCCTCAACAAGAAATTGATACGCAGACAATTAATGCAGCCGAAGTGTCAAATGTGGTTATCGACGATGAGTCTGTGTCATTCAGCGTTGACAAAGTTGGTACACCCATACTTGTGAAGGTGAGTTACTTTCCGAACTGGTCAGTCAGTGGTGCAAAAGAGGTGTATCGCGCGGCTCCCAACATGATGGTTGTTGTTCCAACGGAGAAGAACGTTCGTTTGTCGTATGAGCCATCAAAACTTGACCAATTTGCCTATGTTCTCACCTTTGCCGGAATAGTTCTCGTGGTCTTTATGCTTCGTCGCCGCCTGCGTTACGGAACTTCACTCCCTCCACGAAATTCAGGCGAATCGGAAGTATCGGCGCTGTCAGAGTGACCCGCAGATAACCTCTCTCGTTGATGAGTACAGACCCTGCGGTCCTTGACCGAATTGTCAAGGCCTACGACGTACGGGGTACTACTCCCGACCAAATGAATGCCGAAGTCGCGCACGCATTGGGGATCGCCTTTGCAGAGTTTGTAGGCGCGCCCATGGTGATTGTTGCACGAGACATGCGCGCGACCGGTGAAGAACTTGTCAATGCGTTCTCCGAAGGAGTTTTGTCGCGTGGAGTTGACATTGTTGATCTAGGACTAGGAAGTACCGACATGGTGTACTTCGCAGCCGGAACGCTGGATGCCCCCGGCGCCATGTTTACCGCGTCGCACAACCCGGCCGAATACAACGGAATCAAGTTCTGTTTGTCAGGTGCGCGTCCTGTCGGAATCGATACTGGTCTTGCAGATATTCGGGATACTGCAAAGAGTGTGCTTGCTGGCCGTGGTCCGAGCACGGTTGCGGCTAAAGGTTCTCGTAGCGAACGCGACATGTTGGATCAATTTGCCGATCATGTGATTTCGTTTATTGATGTCTCTTCGCTGTCTCCCATGAAGGTGGTTGCAGATACGGCAAACGGCATGGGTGGCCTCATCGTGCCTGTGGTCTTCGAACGTTTACCCATGATGGAACTTGAAGTCATGTACCCCGAACTCGATGGTTCATTTCCCAATCACCCAGCAGATCCCATTCAGCCAGCAAACCAACGAGATCTGCAAGCTCGAGTAACCAGTGGCGGTTTCGACATTGGTTTGGCATTCGATGGAGATGCAGACCGAGTATTTGTTGTCGATGAAAAAGGGAGAGGCTTGTCCGGCTCTAGTACCACTGCAATTCTTGCGGCTGGTGTTTTGCGTGCGCATCCGGGAGCCACTGTTCTCTACAACCTCATCTGTTCTCGAAGCGTTCCTGAAGTCATTCGCGAAAATGGCGGCGTACCTGTACGTACAAAAGTGGGACACAGCAACATCAAACAAGTCATGGCAGAAACAGGTGCGGTTTTCGGCGGAGAACATAGTGCGCACTACTACTTCTTGAATAACTTCCGCGCCGACTCTGGAATCATCGCAACGATGTTCATGTTGCAAGAACTGTCGCGTGCAGGAGTTCCACTGTCTGAATTCCGTCGCCCATTCGAGCGTTACGAGGCAAGCGGAGAAATCAACACCAGCGTCTCGGACGCAAGCGCTGTGATGGCTGCGGTGGCGAAAGCCTTCGACGGTCACTCTCAAGACTGGATCGACGGGCTCACTGTTGACTGCGGCGACTGGTGGTTCAACCTTCGTCCATCAAATACCGAACCGCTTCTTCGGTTGAATTTAGAAGCTGCCACTCGTGATGAATGCGATGACCATGTGGTGGAAGTACTTTCACTCGTAACATCGGTGTGAACAAAGGACCTTTATGACCATCGAAAAATCACTCCTCGCAATCCTTGCGTGTCCAGAGGACAAAGGTCCGTTGTGGTTCATTGAGTCTGAATCGTTGCTCTACAACCCTCGTACGCACCGCTCTTTTCCCGTCATCGACGGGATTCCCGTGATGCTCCTCGAAGAGTCCACTGTGGTTGGTGACTCAGAACACGCCCGTTTGCAGGGTCTTATTGATGTGAACGGCATCAAACCCACCTTCACTGCCTAAGTATTGGCTAGGGTAAAGAGCCGATTGGGCTGACGTGAGTGGTGCCAGCAGGCCCCAGCCCCAATCGTTTTCAGAACCCGCACGCCGTGCGGGTTGATGTGAAGGAGCCTCAATGTCCACTCTCGCCGCACGCCGCGATTACCGCGTCGCCGACCTCAGCCTTGCACCGTTCGGTCGTAAGGAAATCCATCTCGCCGAACATGAAATGCCTGGCCTTCGCTGGTTGCGCAAAGAGTTCGGTCCATCAAAGCCACTGGCCGGAGCTCGTATTTCGGGCTCGCTGCACATGACGATTCAGACAGCGGTTCTCATTGAGACGCTTGTTGAATTGGGCGCAGAGGTGCGTTGGGCAAGTTGCAACATTTTCTCTACTCAAGATCATGCGGCCGCAGCAGTGGTTATTGGTCCGAATGGAACCGAAGACAACCCGCAAGGTGTTCCTGTGTTCGCTTGGAAGGGCGAGACACTTGAGGAGTACTGGTGGTGCACCGAGCAGATGATGACCTGGCCAGACGGTGGTCACGCCAACATGATTTTGGACGATGGCGGCGACGCAACATTGCTGGTGCACAAGGGCGTTGAATACGAAAAGGCGGGAGAGGTTCCCGACCCAACCGCTGCATCGAACCCAGAACTTGCAATCGTTCTCGGATTGCTTCAGCGTTCGCTGAAGACGGAGCCAAGCAAGTGGACAGAAATGGCCAAGCACATCAAGGGCGTTACTGAAGAAACCACTACTGGTGTTAAGCGTTTGTACAAGATGGCAAAAGACGGCGAATTGTTGTTCCCCGCTATCAACGTGAACGACTCGGTCACAAAGAGCAAGTTCGACAACTTGTACGGATGCCGTCACTCACTGATCGACGCAATCAACCGTGCCACCGACGTCATGATCGCTGGCAAGTTGTCCGTGGTGTGTGGCTATGGAGATGTTGGCAAAGGTTGCGCCCAGTCGCTTCGCGGTCAGGGCGCTCGCGTCATCGTGACCGAGATTGACCCCATCAACGCATTGCAAGCCGCAATGGAAGGGTACGAAGTCAACACGTTGGATTCCGCTCTTGGAGAGGCAGACATTTTCGTGACTGCAACCGGTAACGAGGCAATCATTACTGCCGAGCACATGGAAAAGATGAAGCACAACGCAATCGTGTGCAACATTGGCCACTTCGACAATGAAATCGATATGGCGGGCCTCAGCCGTAGCAGTGCAACGCGCGATGAGTTGAAGCCTGGCACCGACCTGTGGACATTCCCCGATGGTCACTCGGTCATCGTGTTGGCGGAAGGTCGCTTAGTGAACCTCGGTTGTGCAACCGGCCACCCATCATTCGTGATGAGCTGTTCGTTCAGTAACCAGGTCATTGCTCAAATCGAGTTGTTCAACAACCTCGAGAACTACCCAACAGGTGTGTATGTGCTTCCAAAGCATCTCGATGAGAAGGTGGCCCGTGCTCACCTTGAAGCATTAGGTGTGAAGCTCACGCAACTCACCGATGAGCAAGCTGAATACTTGGATATGGACCCTTCTGGTCCATTCAAGCCAGACCACTACCGTTACTAAAACGTTTATGCGCAAGGCCGTCGGGGAAACCCGGCGGCCTTGTTGCATTTATTGCTCTTGTGCTTCGGCTTCCGCTGCATGAACAGCAGACGGCGACATACGGAAGAGTTTCAGAGTGACCTGAACGAGTGGGCCAATACCGAATGCAAAGACGAAAGTTCCCAGTCCGAGTGATCCGCCCAGGAAGATGCCAATGATCATCACTGTGACTTCAACTGTTGTGCGTGCAAGGCGAACACTGATTCCGTAGCGAGCGTTCAGGCCCAACATCAAACCGTCACGTGGACCAGAGCCAAGTTCTGCGCCGATGTACAAACCAGAACCTGCTGCAATGCACAACATGCCTGCGCACATAAATGAAAGACGAACGGCGATGTGGTCAGGAGCGGGGAGAAGGTCTTGCACCACATTTTCTACGAGGCCAATCTGCACCGCATTCAACAGAGTTCCCAGCCCGGGTCGCAGTCGCAACGGAATCCACAACAGCAAAACAAAAAAAGCAACGATGATGAGAACAGTGCCTAACCCGAGCCCCGTTTTTTCCGAGATTCCTTGGTGGAACACGTCCCACGGTGGAACACCGATATCTGCTTGAACGAAGAAGGCAATTCCGCTGCCGAAGCCCGCTAGTCCAAGTACACATCGACTCACTCGTTCTACGAATCGTTCCCGCATTGGTCGTGGTGGTTGCGTGGGCGCAGAAGAGACCATGGAACTACACCGTACTGATTTATTGCCCAACACTCGTGGTCAATTAGTCAACGTCACGTATTCGTCATCGTCGTTGTTTGAGGGCGAGGTGAAAGATCTCATAGTGAACTTCAAATATCGGCACAACAAGTCTCTTGCGCGAACGCTTGCTCGTTCAATGATGGCTGCCGAAAATCTGATGCGTGATTGCGACATGGTGACGTGGATTCCCACCCTTGTAGAACGAAGGAACGATCGTGGGTTTGATCATGCAGAACTATTGGCGCGCCATGTGGGTGTGATGTTGCGAAAGCCCGCGCGTGGAGTTCTGAGACGAACGAGTAGGGGACATCAGACTGGCCGTAGTCGATCAGAGCGCCTCGTTGGGGTGAGTTTTGTGGCGCACCCAACTGTGCGAACACAGCGCATTCTTTTACTTGACGACGTGATTACAACAGGAACCACAATGCGTGAAGCTGCGCAGGCCCTTGTTGTGGCTGGTGCCAGAGAGGTGACGTGTATGGGCGCAGCATTTGTGGCGTAAATCTTTTTTTAAAGTGGCAGAATGGGAGCCGTGAGTGTCCAAACCGAAGCCATTGGTGGCGAATTGACCTCCGTACAGAGAATTCTTGAGCGCACTATTCAGGTCATTGAAACGGCGGGTGAGGCAGCTATTCGCACGAACCCCATCGCTTTCGAATGTGGGGTAACGCCTCCCATTTTGTATCGCGCATTTGGAAACAGAGAAGGTCTCATCATCGCCGCGCAGGCAGAGCGATATCGACGATCTACTGAAGCTGGTTTGTTGTATCTCTTCAGGTATATCGATGAAGCAAATTCACGCGAGCAACTTCGGGAGAACATCTCGACATCGCTCGACTTCATTTTCTCTGAACAACGCGCAGAGAATCGTCGTCTTCGAGCCGATGTCATTGGATCATCGATGTCTCGTCCTGAACTTCGTGAACAACTCACTCGAATTGACGAGGAGTATGCATTGGCAATTATGGAGCGATATCAACCGGCTATTGACAAGGGCTGGCTCTCGCGGGAGAAAAATCACGCCGTCATTGCAATCTGGGCACAGGGAGTTGTCAATGCTCGTGTCATGGTTGACAAAGGCGCAAGTGCTGAGACATTGACCGCCTGGGACGAACTGTCGAAGCGCGCCATCCTCTCGGCAATTTTTGACTAAAGAAGATTCGTCAACTCACGCGCACGCGAGATAGCGCCACGTGAGTCTTCTTCCACCAGTACGCCATGCATGCCGACTGCGTTTGCTGCGGCAACATTTGCATGTAGGTCGTCGAGGAAAACGGTCCGTGCGGGTGTGGCCCCAATTCGATCCATTGTGAGGTGGTAGATGGCAGGGTTCGGTTTGCGCATACCTACTTCGTGACTGTCCACAATGGTGTCGAAAATCGATGCAAAGTCCATGAGCGGCCACCACCACTCGCGAAACTCTTTGACATTGTTCGTGAGAATTCCAATAGGAAACCCGGCTGCCTTCAAATCATGAATGAAGGTGACCATGTCGTCATTGAGTTGAAATGTAAATGCTGGTCCGCCAGTCGTGGGTGGCTTTTCTGTTGGAACCGATGCGACAATTCCTGCATCGTCCATTTTCACTTTTGTAAGAGCCCGACATTCAGCCAAGGTGATCTCGCCACGTTCCACGCGGTGCCACGGATGGTCAGTATCGAGATGGTGTGGCCCCATGACAATTTCAGCGACGACGGCTGGGTCGTGGTCGGGGTAACGGCGGGTGAAGTCCCGAGGGCCTCCATTTTTCATAATGACCCCGCCGAGGTCGAAAATGACTGCATCTGCTTGCTGTTGGCCCATGTGGTTGATTCTTGCCAAGTTCTCGCGTCTGGCACGAACTGGTCGGCTGGGCTTGCACAGGTAGGCTTCACCTTCGCATGAAAGTTCTCGATCGCGTCCTCCGGGCTGGCGATGGCAAGCGGGTGAAGGCCCTGCAAGGCCTGGTCCCCGATATCAATGCCCTTGGCCCCGCCATGGCGGCATTAACCGACGATCAACTGAAGGCAAAGACACCGGAGTTCCGCCAGCGCTTAGAACAGGGCGAGACGTTGGACGACATCTTGGTGGAAGCATTCGCGGTCGTTCGCGAAGCGGCCAAGCGCGTTATTGGTCAGTATCACTTCGATGTTCAGCTCATGGGTGGTGCCGCGCTGCACTTTGGCTGGGTGGCAGAAATGAAAACTGGTGAAGGAAAGACTTTGGTGTCTACTTTGCCGGCCTATCTCAATGGTCTCTCTGGCAAAGGCGTTCACGTCATCACGGTGAACGATTATCTTGCGCGATTCCATGCCGAATGGATGGGGCGAATTCACCAGTGGCTTGGCCTCAGTGTGGGCCTTGTTATCCCTGGGTTCCGCGAGTCAGCCGAACAAAAGCGCGAAGACTATGCGTGCGACATTACCTACGGAACCAACAACGAGTTTGGCTTCGATTATCTGCGCGACAATATGGCCGGATCACTTACCGAGAAAGTGCAACGTGGTCACAATTTTGCAATCGTCGACGAGGTTGACAGCATTCTCATTGACGAGGCTCGAACGCCGCTCATTATTTCGGGCCGTCTTGCCGACGCCGCGTCCATGTATTACAAGTTCGCATCAATTGTGCGCACCCTCGCGCGCGATGTTGATTACGAAGTAGACGAATCGAAGCGAATTGTTTTCCCTACGGAAACTGGTGTTGAGAAAGTTGAACAAGAACTAGGCCTCGACAACTTGTACGACGCCATCCAGCAAAACCTGGTGCACCAACTCTCGGTTGCTCTGAAGGCCAAAGAGTTGTACCGCCGCGACAAGGACTACATCGTCGATGCGGGCGAAGTAAAAATTGTTGACGAATTCACGGGTCGTGTTCTTGAAGGTCGACGCTGGAGCGAAGGTATTCACCAAGCGGTGGAAGCCAAAGAGGGCGTTCGTATTAACGAAGAGAACCAAACTCTCGCCACCATCACATTGCAGAACTACTTCCGTATGTACGACAAGTTGGCGGGTATGACCGGTACGGCGCAAACCGAAGCCGCAGAACTTGTGAATACGTACGAACTGCAGGTCGTGCCTATTCCCACGAATCGTGCGAACATTCGTGAAGATCACGCAGACCTTATTTACAAGTCTGAAGTCGCTAAGTACCAAGCCGTTATTGACGACATTGTTCACCGTCATGCCGCAGGGCAGCCCATTCTTGTGGGAACAATCAGTGTTGAAAAGAGCGAGTACTTGTCGCGTGAGCTCACAAAGCGCGGCGTACGCCACGAAGTGTTGAACGCGAAGCAACATACTCGCGAGGCTCAAATCGTCGCGCAAGCGGGGCGAAAAGGTGCTGTCACGGTTGCTACCAACATGGCTGGTCGTGGAGTCGACATTCTCTTGGGTGGCAACCCCGAACTTCTTGCTCGTCAACAAGTGTTGGCCGAAGGCGTCGACCCCGGTCTGCTTGTCGACGATTTTGCATTGCCTGCTCCAATTGATCAGTTGCACCCCGACTTCCAAGAAGCGCGTCGTGAAGCCTTGGCCCGTTACGAGGAACTACTTCCCGAGTTCAAGAGGCAGTGCGCCGAAGAAGGGGACGTCATACGTTCACTCGGTGGTCTCTACGTGCTCGGTACCGAACGTCACGACAGCCGACGAATTGATAATCAGTTGCGTGGTCGTTCGGGTCGACAGGGTGATCCCGGCGCAAGTCGTTTCTATTTGTCTCTCGACGACGAACTCATGCGCCTCTTTGCAACAGGTGCACTCAGTTGGGTGATGGGTCGTGCGCTTCCTGAAGACGAAGCAATTGAAGCAAAGATGGTGACAAAAGCTATCGAGCGTGCTCAAACAACCGTGGAACAGCGCAACGGAGAAATTCGTAAGAACGTTCTGAAGTACGACGAAGTAATGAACGAGCAGCGCAAGGTCATCTACATGCGCCGTGATCAAATTTTGTCTGGTGCCGATCTGAAGTCGGCCGCAATGGAATACTTAGCCGAAGCAGTTGACTCGCTTATTTCCACCCATTGCGTGTCGGAAGCCAGTGACGAATGGGACATTGAAGGTTTGGCAGGGGAGCTGCGCACCTATTGGCCAGCAAATGTCACTGAAGGCCACATTGAGCAGTGCGCAGACACCGATGCTGTGTACGACCTCGTTATGGCCGATGCCAACGCGCATTACCAACGCCGCGAATTAGAACTTGGTGCAGACGTGATGCGTCAAATTGAGCGCCAAGTCATGCTGAGCATCATTGACCAACGTTGGCGCGAACATCTTGAAGAGATGGATTACCTGCAGGAGGGAATCAACCTGCGCGCTATGGGTCAGAAAGATCCGCTGACTGAATGGCAACGAGAGGGTTACGAGATGTTTGGCCAAATGATGGTCGGAATTGCTCAAGACTTCGTTCGTTATGTCATGCATGTGCAAGTAGTCAGCGAAGAACAACCAGCGGTGAAAGTTCAGAACCTTGTCGAAACAAGTAGCGACGACGTGAACGATGATGGCTTTACTGCTGCTGCTTTAGCTGGCGGAGACGTTGACCCTGAACTGTTGCGTCCGACAGAAGAGGTCACTCAGAAGCCCGTCGTGAAGGATGCCAACGATTGGTCGAATACCCCACGTAACGCGCCGTGCCCTTGTGGTTCGGGTCGCAAGTACAAGGTCTGTCACGGCTCTGTGTCGTGACCGCCTGCAATCAACACATCGTTCATCATGCGTGATTTCACTTCAGACATTCGCGAACTCAATAAGCGTCTTGAGGAAGCCAAGGGTTATCTCAAGATTGACCAGTCACGTGCGCGACTCGGAGAGCTCGAGATTGAGATTTCGCGTCCCGACTTGTGGGACGACCAAGAAGCTGCAAAACGAATAAATACGGAATATGCGAATGTGAAGGGCGACGTAGACGAATACGTGTCTTTGGCGTCGCAAGTAGAAGACCTCGAAGTTCTTCACGAACTTGCGCGTGAAGTCGATGATGCATCTCAAGAGGCTGAAATTGAGTCCGGTCTAGGACAAGTGGCGGCAGGTCTCAATGTTCTTGAAATGCGCAGTTTGTTTACAGGGAAGCACGACGAAGTCGATGCCATTATGCAAATCAATGCAAAAGACGGTGGAGTCGATGCGCAAGATTGGGCTGAACTGTTGTTGCGGATGTTCTCCCGATGGGCTGAACGCCGTGGCTTTACGGTTGAAGTCGACGATGTCAGCCCCGGAACCGAAGCAGGAATTCTGTCGGCAGAGTTCACTATTAAGGGCCGTTATGCCTATGGGCTCATGACATCGGAGCGTGGCACGCATCGCTTAGTGCGTATTAGTCCGTTCGATAACCAAGGTCGTCGTCAAACCAGTTTTGCAACAGTTCAAGTGTGGCCAGTAATGGACGCACCCGACATTGAAGTGAACGAGTCGGAAATTCGCATGGAAGTGTTCCGCGCATCCGGTGCCGGTGGACAGCATGTAAACAAAACATCATCTGCAGTGCGTCTCATTCATGAACCCACGGGTGCTGTGGCAAGTAGTCAAGAAGAACGTAGCCAGCTACAAAACCGTGAAAAGGCAATGACGCGTTTGAAGGCCATGATTGCCGCAAAGATTGAAGAAGAGCACGAAGCCGAGAAAGACCGTATTGCCGGTAAGACAGCCATGGTGGGCTGGGGTAGTCAAATCCGTTCGTATGTGTTGCAGCCCTACCAAATGGTGAAAGACCATCGCACTGACGTGGAATCAGGAAATGTGGCCAGCGTTCTCGATGGCGATCTTGACCAATTCATGGAAGGTTTCTTGCGGTGGAGACGGGAATCAGAGCAAGCCCAGTAAGGGTTTCGCGCCTGCCCGCAGGTGAGTTGGCCCCATTGCTAGGTTGTGGTACTTCATGATTCGTCTTGAGAATGTCTCCAAGATGTACGGCTCTGAAATACCGGCCGTACGCGATGCTTCCTTCGATATTGCGAAGGGCGACTTTGTGTTCCTCGTGGGCCCTTCCGGATCTGGGAAAAGCACTCTGTTGCGTCTGATAAACCGCCAGGAACGCCCCGAACGCGGAAATGTCTGGGTTGCTGGGCGAAACATCAACGAGATGGCTAGTAGCCAGGTGCCATATCTGCGCCGCACCATGGGCAACGTTTTTCAGGACTACAAACTTCTTCCTAACAAGACCGTGTTCGAGAATGTGGCCTTCGCCTTAGAAGTCATTGGCAAGCCAAAGCACGTGATTGGGCATCAAGTGCCACAGGTGTTGGAGTTGGTGGGACTGTCAGGCAAGGAAGATCGTTTCCCGCATCAGTTATCTGGTGGTGAACAGCAGCGTGTTTCTGTTGCGCGGGCTTTTGTGAATCGACCGCTCATCTTGTTGGCCGATGAGCCAACCGGAAACCTCGACCCCGCAACTGGCGAAGGAATCATGCAATTGCTTGAGGCCATTAATCGAACGGGGACCACAGTTGTTATGGCAACTCACGACCATCGCGTGGTGAATGCAATGCGTCGACGCGTTATTCAGTTAGATCGTGGAGTCATTGTTCGAGATCAGGAACGCGGTGTGTACGAATGATTCAACGTTTGTCGTACGCCATCCGCGAAACAATCGCAAGTTTTCGCCGCAACGTCACTCTGTCAGTGGCTGCGGTCATCACGTCTGCAGTTTCGCTACTACTAGTGGGAACCACGTTCCTCATCCAGCGCGCCTTCGACAACTTGTTGGTGCAATGGCGAGGCGATGTGGGAATGATCGTGTTTGTTCGCCCAGACGTGGCACCCGATGCGCTCACGCTGATTGAACAGAACTTGAAGTCGCAGCCAAACGTCATTGATGTTGACAAAGTTGAGTATCTCGACAAGACCGCTAGCTACGAAGAAGCAAAGCGTGTTTTTGCTGGTGATCCCACCACGTTGAGCTTGCTGTCCGTAGAGACCATTCCATCGCAGTTCAAGGTGGTTCCCAAAACCACAGACCCTGAACTAGTGCGAAGTTTGGCCGATCAATATCGAACTCTGCCGGGCGTCGCTGGTGTCTCACTTGCAGAAGATGAGTTCGACGTTATTTCCACGTTGTCTGGGTTCGTGCGTACTGTCACCATCGGTATGTCGCTGGTGTTGCTGGCAGTGGCGGTCATTCTTATTTGGAACACCATTCGAACTGCCATCTTTGCGCGACGTCGCGAAATTGAAGTGATGAAACTGGTGGGCGCCACCGACTGGTTCATTCGCGTTCCTTTCATTCTTGAAGGTCTCATCCAGGGTCTTGTGGGTGCTGTGGTGTCGTGTGGTGGCCTGTGGGCGTTGAACAGTGCGTGGGCATCGGGAGTCGCCGGGTTCAAGCCCGGAACAGGTGTCAGTTCGCTTGTGGTTCCAGGGTCCTACGTCAATGGCGTCATGATTGTGCTTCTCATTATCGGCGCAGTGGCCGGTGGCGTTGGCTCTGGTGTTGCGTCCAGCAAATTCCTCGACGTCTAGTTCAAAGTCTCGTAGCCGACATCGGCATCGCTAGGGTCGGGGAATGGATTTTCAAGACATTGCGTACGAAGTGAGCGAGGGAATCGCCACCATCACTTTGCATCGTCCCGACAAAATGAATGCGTTCACCGGACGCATGATGCACGAGATTATTTCTGCTCTCGACATGACCGATGCCGATGACAACGTCAAAGTGGTCATCTTCACCGGATCGGGTCGCGCCTATTGCGCCGGTGCCGACTTGTCGTCAGGTGGCGAAACTTTTGCCAAGGGTGGAAGCGATGTGCAAACGAAGCAGGGAGTTCCACGAGATGGTGGTGGCTTAGTCTCTCTTCGCATTTTTGAAAGTCTGAAACCGGTCATCGGTGCCATTAATGGTGCGGCTGTGGGTGTGGGGGTCACTATGACACTGCCGATGGACGTTCGTCTTGCAAGTGACAACGCAAAATTTGGATTTGTGTTCGCAAAGCGCGGCATTGTTCCTGAAGCATGTTCGTCATATTTCTTGCCACGCATCGTAGGTATACAGAAAGCAACCGAATGGGTGTTCACGGGGCGTGTCTTCTCGGCACAAGAGGCCTTAGAAGGCGGACTCGTTCGTAGCGTGCATCCGGCCGATGAACTTCTCACGGTTGCTCGCGAGTTGGCCCGTGAGATTGCAGAGAACACTGCACCCGTTTCTGTTGCGCTCTCACGGCGAATGTTGTGGCGAATGCTGGGTGCGTCACACCCAATGGAAGCTCATCGCGCAGATTCCCGTGGAATTATGGAGCGCGGCCGTAGTGCAGATTCCAAAGAAGGCGTGATGAGTTTCTTAGAGAAGCGTGCAGCTGTGTATCCCGATCGCGTCAGCGACGGTCTTCCCGACATCTTCCCGGATTGGGAAGATCCTGGGTTTCGCTAACTAATGACCAATGCAAGCGGGGACCGCAGTCTCTACGAAATCTGCGGGCCTGAATACTTCGTGTCGTTAGTCGACGCCTTTTACGATGGCGTGGAGACCGACGCCATCTTGATGGCCATGTATCCCGATGGCGCCGATACTGCAGACGCTCGTCATCGGCTCACACTCTTCCTCGCCCAGTACTGGGGCGGGCCACACGAGTACATGGAGCAGCGTGGACACCCCATGTTGCGCATGCGCCACGGTGGCTTTGCAATTGATGCGCAAGCCCGAGACCGTTGGCTTGTTCATATGGCTTCGGCTATTGAACAAACACTGCATCTCGTTGCTGAACCCGATCGTGATTCTGTGGTTCAGCAGTTGGCTTCGTATGTTGTGAACGCAGCCGAGCATTTACGCAATCAGTAAATGTTGGCGTGAGGCCCAAGCGCGTAAAGAACAATTGCTGCCGCAGCTCCAACGTTTAATGAATCAACATCGGCATGCATAGGAATTCGCACCATGTCTGTGGCGTGAATGATGGTCTCGGCATCTAGTCCGTCGCGCTCGCTGCCCAAAAGTACCGCCACTTTTTCATTAGGCGCAATGGAGTAGTCATGCAACGAGAGTCCCGTGTCACGTGGCGTGAGTGCCACGCTGCGATAGTCGTGTGCCGTGAGTAGCTCATGGAGTGCGGTATCGCTCTGAAGCCGAGCAAACGGAAGAGTGAGTCCGGTTCCCATCGAAACTCGTAGTGCGCGTCGCGCTAATGGGTCGGCGCTTCCCGCAGATAACAAAAGACCATCCCAGCCGAGGGCTGCAGCGCTACGAATAATGGCTCCGAGATTGGTGGGATTATCCAGCGATTCGGCTACCACTATTCGTGAACTTGTACGGAGAAGTTCGGAGGCCTCTCGTAGTGGTGGCCGTTGAAACAAGCCCACTGCACGAAGAGGAACACCGAGGCCAGTGACGTCTCTGCGTAGGTCTTCGCTACCGCAGTAAACATCTACATCTGGCAATTGGGAGTGAAACCTTCTCGCCATGTCATCGTCACACAAAAGTGCCTGCGGCGTGCACCCTGCACGTAGTGCGCGTTCTACGACTAAGTCGCCCTCTGCCACAAAAAGTCCTGCACCCACGGTTTCCAGTCGATCCGACTTGCTGGCCAGTTGGCGGTCTCTCCAACGAAACGGATCTAACCGTTCGTCGAGTGGACTAGTGACGGAATGAATCATTAATTAGTAGTACCAGGGGAAAGGTGACCAGTCGGGATCACGCTTTTCCAAGAATGATTCGCGACCTTCTGCTGCTTCATCAGTGCCATAGGCAAGACGCGTTGCCTCGCCAGCAAACACTTGTTGCCCAACAAGACCATCATCAACCAAGTTGAAGGCGAACTTCAACATGCGTTGTGCCGTGGGGCTCTTGCCGTTGATCTCCTTTGCCCACTGAAGAGCAACCTTCTCAAGATCGGCATGCGGAACAGATTCATTAACCGCACCCATTGCCTTCATTTCGTCGGCTGTGTATTCGCGTCCGAGGAAGAAAATCTCGCGTGCGAATTTTTGTCCGACCATTTTTGCGAGGTACGCGGACCCGTATCCACCGTCAAACGATGCAACATCAGCATCGGTTTGTTTGAAACGTGCATGTTCTTTGCTGGCCAGAGTGAGGTCGGAGACCACGTGCAAGCTGTGACCACCTCCTGCAGCCCAGCCTGGAACAACACTGATCACAACTTTCGGCATGAAACGAATAAGACGCTGCACCTCGAGAATGTGAAGACGACCAGAACGTCCTCTGTCGACGGTGTCTTCGGTTTCGCCTTCGGCGTATTTGTATCCGTCTTTGCCGCGAATACGTTGGTCGCCGCCACTACAGAACGCCCAACCACCGTCTTTCGGTGAAGGTCCATTGCCAGTGAGAAGAACACACCCAACATCGGTTGTCATGCGAGCATGGTCGAGTGCGGTGTACAACTCATCAACGGTGTGAGGACGAAATGCGTTTCGCACTTCGGGTCTGTTGAACGCAATGCGTACAGTGCCTTGGTCGACGGCTCGGTGATAGGTGATGTCGGTGAATGAAAAGCCAGGCACCTCACGCCATGCGGCGGGGTCAAAAAGGGGAGAGATGGTCACCCACTCATTGTTCCATGTAGAGGCTCGTATCCTTTAACCCCATGGCGAACTGGGCAGATATCGAACTCGCTGTGCCAGATCTTGTGCAACGTGTGCGACGTCGCTTCGAAGGCCACCCCCACCATGTGTTGGGAACGCTTGATGCAGCTGGTGCTCCTCGTCTCAGCGGAATCAATGTTTTCTTCAATGACGGCGTTCTCTGGTTTGGCAGCATGCCCCATGCGCGGAAAGCCACAGACCTCTCCCGAGACCCGCGTTTGTCGCTACACAGTGCGCCGCTCTCAGAGAATCTTGACGGCGGTGATGGCAGAGTGAGCGGTGTTGCAGTGCCTCTCTCGGCGGCCACGGTGGCACGATGGAGACCAGAAAGCCCTGCCGACGGCGAGTTCTTCTCTGTAGACGTACAAAGCGTGCATCTCGTTGAAGTGGTAGACGAGCAACTCGTAGTGACCATGTGGGATACGCGTCATGGACTCCGTATCGTCAAGCGGTGATGACAACACTTATCGCGTTCTCCGGATCACTTCGCAAAGATTCCTTCAACACACGTCTCATTCAGGCATTGCCATCGCTGGCTCCTGCGAACACCACTATCGCGCACTTCGATATTTCTGAATTGCCGTTGTACAACCAGGACTTGGATGCAGATACGGTGCCCGACATTGTTGCTGCGTTACGTGCGGCAGTGGCCGAAGCAGACGGAGTCATCATTGCAACACCCGAGTACAACCACTCGTATTCAGCAGTAACGAAGAATCTCATTGACTGGGCGTCGCGTCCGTTCATGAAGGGGCCAATCATTGGCAAGAAGTCAATGGTCATTGCAGTAACTCCTGGTCCTGGTGGAGGAGTACATGCTGCGCAGGCAACAACAGAAGTGCTGTCTCTTCTGGGCGGGACCGTTGTTGCTCAAGTAACGGCGGCAGCCGTTCATGAAAAAGTCGATACTGCAACCAACACAGTGACCGACGCCGACTTGGTGGCTCAGATCACCCAAGGTCTCGCTTCGTTCTAATTTTCGTCAACGCTAGAAACGCGTTGTCCGCGCTACCACGTGTCCACCATTGGTCGCTTTTTACCGGTGCGTGTGCGCCACGAGACGGTGCCACCAATGATGGCAACAATTCTTGCTCGAGTATCTGATGGGTCAATGACGTCGTCTATCTCTACGTGACTAGCCATATTCAAAGCACTGCCATTTTCATAGGCCTTCGCAATAAGAACAGATTCAAGCTCGGCACGTTCTGCCTCGTCGGCAACTGCTTCAAGTTCCTTCCGGTAGCCAAGACGGACTGCACCTTCTAATCCCATGCCACCGAATTCTCCAGTGGGCCATGCGACCGTCATGTCATTCGCGTGGAAACTGCCTTTTGCCATTGCCTGAGCACCAAGTCCGTATCCCTTTCGCAACACAATGGTGATCCATGGAACCGTGATGCTGGCAGCGGTGACGAACATGCGACCGAAGTGGCGAACTTGCGCAGTGTGTTCTGCATCTGGGCCCACCATGAACCCTGGCGTATCGCACAGGCTCACAATGGGAATGTCGTATGCATCACATAGCTGAATGAAACGTGCAGCTTTGTCGGCTGAGTCGGCATCAATTGCGCCGCCCAGGTGTGCTGGATTATTTGCGATCACTCCGACGGGCTTTCCTTCAATTCGCATCAGCGTTGTCAAGATGCCAATTCCAAATGTCGGACGAAGTTCGAGAGCAGAGTCAATATCGGCGAGCGCATTGATAACGGTGCGAACGTCGTAGACGCGTGTGCGTTGCTCGGGGATGAGATTGCGCATGATCTCATCGGGGTGACGTTCAAAAGTAGAAGTAGCTCCTTGGAAAAAGGACAGGTATTTCTTTGCAACGGCAACAGCTTCTTCTTCGTTGGCGACGCGAACATCAACTACTCCGTTGTGTGTTTGCACATCGATGGGCCCAATGTCGGTTGGTGCAACTGACCCCAGACCACCGCCTTCAATCATGGCGGGGCCGGCCATACCAATATTTGAGTTCTCTGTTGCAATGACAATGTCGCAGCACCCAAGCAATGCGGCATTTCCTGCAAAGCAATAGCCAGACGTAATACCAACGAGTGGAACTAAGCCAGACAATTGAGCGAAGTACGCAAAGGCAAGACAATCAAGGCCAGCGACTCCGGGGGAATCGGTATCTCCTGGTCGGCCGCCGCCACCTTCTGCAAACAAAATGACAGGTGTTCGTAAACGTTCTGCCACATCGAACAATCGGTCTTTCTTGCGGTGGTTCAGAAACCCTTGCGTTCCGGCAAGCACGGTGTAGTCATACGAGGCAACAACGACTCGCGATGCATCACCGGGATACGCGTCTTTATTGATTGTCCCGATGCCTCCAACGAGACCATCGGCAGGAGTGTTGGCGATGAGGTCGTCGAGGCTTCGGCGTTTGCGTTGAGCGGCGACAGCAAACGATCCGTATTCAACAAATGAACCATCATCCAATAAGTCAGCGATGTTCTCTCGTGCGGTTCGTTGTTGTTTTGCGTGGCGTCGGGCCACTGCCTCTGGTCGGGCTTCGTCAGTAGTAAGGCGGCGACGTTCGCTGTATCGAGCAAAGTCTGCACGTTCATGTGAGGTGTTGTTTGTGTTGTCGCCTTGCACATCGTCCGCTGCAACTACTCCGGGAGTGATGGTGATGAGCAGCTGTCCCGCTGTGATCGTGTCTCCTTCGGCTACGTGAAGGCCGGATACAACTCCGTCTACACCGGCCTCAACGGGATGTTCCATCTTCATCGACTCAATGATGAGAATTTCCTGGTGTTCTCTCACTGTGTCGCCGATGGAGACGGCGATGCGAAAGATGGTGCCAAGAATTGGGGACGCAATGTCGTGGGTGCGTGAAGCCATACGAGATTGTCCCACATAGGCGCTGGCATCGTTTCCCTCAAGAAACCAACTGGCTCCACTAGTTTCACAAGGTGCTCATCGTTGTCATCGTGGTGTTTCTGGCGTGTTGGGGGACCAGCCAAAGGTGGCCTATGCCTCGCACATGGGCCACGATTGCCGACCGCTACGTGATCAATATTGCGCTTCCAGCAGTGATCATCGCCAAGGTGTCTCAGGTGGAACTCACCCAGGAAAGTGCTGTTCCTGTTGTTGCGGCTTGGGCGTGTATGGCGTCCTGTGCTGTCCTTGTGTTCGTCATTGGCCGAAGACGCGCATGGCCACAGTCGGTGATTGGTGCGTTACTGATGGTTGCCGTTTTGGGGAACACAAGCTTCCTAGGAATTGGTGTCGTGCAATCGCTATTGGGTGAAGACCATGTTGCTGCTGCGATTGCCTATGACCAACTGGGCACGTTCCTTGCCTTGGCCACGTACGGGTCATGGATTGCGGGCACATTTGGTGCCGCTGAGCGCGGTTGGCGGCCTGCGTTTCGGCGCTTGTTTCGTTTTGTGCCGTTTCTTGCTCTACTACTCAGCGTCGCTCTTCGATCTGTAGAGATTCCGAGCTCTGTACTTTCTGTGCTGGACGGTGTGGGTCTGACAGTTGCGCCAGTGGCCATGGGCGTCTTGGGTACACGATTCCGATTGCGACTCGCCCATCATGTTCGGGGACCAGCTATCACGGGCCTCATTGTCAAGATGGCCCTCATACCAGTTGCGCTACTTCTGGTGGCCGCCAGCATTGGTCAACACAATGACCTTGAGTGGTCGAGTGCAGTGTTGCAAAGCGCTGCGCCACCCATGGTGACGGCAGGAGTGGTGGCGGTTGTAGCCGGTCTCGATGAGGATCTGGTGTCCTTCATGGTGGGGGTGGGCACTTTGGTGAGTTTCCTTTCGCTTCCACTTCTGTCGCTGGCATTGTGAGTACCGTGTGCCTATGACAGATCCACAGGAAAAGCCGCTGAACAAACTTCTGAATTCCTCACGGTATTTAGTCATCATTGCCGTGGTGGGGCTTTCCATCACCACCATCGCATCTTTCGGTTGGTCGGTCGCTAAGTCCGTTCAGCTCATTGTCGATCTCATGCAAGGAGAATGGCGCAGTGATATGTCAGTCGTTCGACTACTCAGCGTTATCGACATGTATCTCATTTCTATTGTTCAACTCATTGTTGTTATTGGTCTGTATGAACTCTTTATTGATGAACTTCAAGTTCCTGAGTGGCTTCGAGTGGATTCACTGAACGACCTCAAGAAATCCATCATTGACGTTCTTGTCGTCTTTATGGCGGTGAAGGGGATCGAGGGGCTTCTCAAGAAAGAGACGCCCTTAGATGCGCTCATTTTCTCGGGAGCGGTTGGCATCCTCATCTTGGTGCTCACAATCTTTAGGTGGCAGGCTTCTCTCACTAAAGGTGCGCACGGCTAATTCTTCAGTGAGGCATCACTGCGACGGTGCGAGTAGACATAACTCTCATGATTTCGTTCATTCAGCGCCTTGAAGATCTTGCGCAGCAGAATCCAGACGCTGTCGCTATCACCTGTGATGGTCAATCAATAACGAGACAAGAACTATTGCAACAGGGATACAGCCTGGCTGTGTACTTGTCTGAAACGGGAACACGCGAAGGCGACATGGTGACCGTCGCGGTGCCGAACAGTATTGACTTCTTCGTTGCCTACGTGGCTGCGTGGCGACTTGGTGCAACTCCGCAACCAATTTCTTCGCGGTTACCGCAACGCGAACAAGACGCCATCATTGAGTTGGCAAATCCTTCGGCGGTCATTGGTGTCGATCCGGGGGCGTATGAAGGTCGCACATGTCTTCCCTTCGGTTTTCGTGCGCCACATCGCGATGCGCGTCATTTGCCGTACGTGGTGTCAGCAGCATGGAAAGCACCAACATCTGGTGGTAGTACAGGACGCCCGAAACTCATTGTGTCCGGAGACCCGGCGGCATTGAATCCAGAAGCGCCAGTTCCGTTGATGATGGACCCCGGTGGGTGTTTAGTAATGCCAGGACCGCTGTATCACAATGGTCCTGCTGTGTGGAGTTGCCAAGCTTTGCTGCACGGCCTGACTGTTGCTTTGTTGCCGCGCTTCGATGCATCTCAAACGCTTGAGGTTATTGAGTCCCAGAAGGGGACTGTGTTGTACATGGTGCCCACCATGATGAAACGAATTCTTCGACTGCCAGATGTAGAACGTTTGTCGCGTGATCTGTCGTCACTTCGTGTGGTGTGGCACCTTGCCGAACCTTGCCCCGAATGGCTGAAACAAGCGTGGATTGATTGGTTGGGTGCTGAACGCATTTTTGAGTTGTATGCCGGCACCGAAGCACAGACCGCAACAATCATTAGCGGCCCCGAATGGCTGGCACATCGCGGATCTGTTGGCAAGATAGTTCCCGGAACAGTTCTCATCACAAATGAAGATGGCGCAGAAGTTCCTGTCGGCGAGATGGGTGAAGTGTGGATGCGCAGCTTGCGAGAAACGCCCACCTATAAATACGTGGGTGCTGCTGCGCGAACTCGCGAAGGTGGATGGGAATCTCTTGGCGACATGGGCCGACTAGATGAAGATGGGTATCTCTATTTAGGAGACCGTGCAGCCGACATGATTTTGTCCGGCGGCGCAAATATTTATCCCGCCGAGATTGAAGCCGCTATTCAAGAGCATCCTGCGGTGAAATCTTGCGCGGTGATCGGGTTGCCAGACGACGATAAAGGAAACACGGTCCACGCAATTGTCGAAGCCAATGCAGCAGACATTCCAGAAGATGCCCTGAAAGCTTTCTTGGGCGAACGCCTTGTGTCGTACAAGGTGCCTCGAACTTTTGAGTATGTGGATTTCGCCTTGCGCGATGATGCTGGCAAAGTGCGTCGCTCGGCATTGCGCGCCGAACGCATTGTTGGCTAAGTCGTTAGCTTGTTCCCATGGTTGTGTCTCTTGTATCGATCATCAATTCGCTCGACACGGCGGTGTGGGAATTCTTCGTTCAGAATCCGTTGTTAGTTGACGTAGCAAAGGTTGTTACTCGCGCTGGAGTAAGCACTGTTCTTATTCCTGTCGCCCTCGTGGCAGGTGGTGTTGTGTGGTGGAAGACGCGAGACGTCATCTCGGCAGTACTTCCGTGGGTCACCTTGCAGGCCTCGGGTCTCTTCATCGCATCAATGAAAAGTTGGACTGCCGTGCAACGACCCCCACAGGAGTTTTGGCTAACAACCACCGACTCTTTCAGTTTTCCATCGGGACATGTAGGGAACACCACCGCGTTGGTTGTGTCCACTGTTCTTCTTGTTCACACAATTGCACCGCGGTATGCGCGTGCATCTTTCGCGGTTGGTGCGTGCATCTGCACCATCATGGGCTGGAGCCGATTAGCACTGAATATTCACTGGATGTCCGATGTGTTGGCAGGCTTGCTGACCGGAACTGCAATTGCATTTCTGGTTGCGCGTGTTGCGGAGAGGTTTAGATCTCCACGTGTGAGCCAACTTCAAACACCCGGTCAACGGGAAGGTTGAAGAAGCGACTCGCACTGTCTGCGCCACGGTTCAAGAAGACGAAGAGGTGTTCTGAAAGTGGATTCATTCCTGGCGCCTTGCCCGCAATGATTGATTCATGACCGATGAAGTACGTGGTGTCGTCAATGTCTAGTTCAAGACCAGGGTGGCTGATGGCAGCAAGCGTGGCGGGAACATCGGGCTCGTCCATGAATCCGAATTCCAACTGAACTTGCCATACGCCTGGACCAACCTTCGTAATTGTCGCACGGTCATTGATCTCTACTCGTGGCAGATCTGACGTATCAACAGAAACGATGAGGGTGTTCTTATGAAGCACCTTGTTGTGACGCAAGTTGTTGACAAGAGCCGGGGGAGCTTGGCCCAAGTCCTTGAACATAAAGATTGCGGTTCCGTTGACTCGCTTAATGTCTTCAGCCTCATCAAGGACATCTGTGATTCGGCGCTCACCACGACGAATACGGGCTGCTACGAGTGCGCGTCCGCGTCGCCATGTTTGCATTTGCACCATCAGGATGATGCCAACGGCGAGAGCAAACCAGCCACCATGAGGGATTTTCACAAGGTTGGCCCCCAAGAAGCCAGCTTCGACGATGAGCAGTGGAATGCACAATGCGAATGCCTGCCACTGCTTCCAATGCCATTTGTCTGTGAGTACTCGGAAGAAAATGAGCGTGGTGATGGCCATGGTCATGGTGACGGCAATGCCGTATGCCGCAGCCAGGTTCGAAGAGGTTTGGAATCCGATGACCAAACCAATACACGCAGCCATCAAGAGCCAGTTCACGAGCGGTACATAGATTTGACCCGAGTGAGCCTGCGATGTGTGGCGAATCTTGATGCGAGGGAGATAGTCCAACTGAACGGCCTGCGCGGTGAGAGAGAACACGCCAGAGATGAGTGCCTGGGACGCGATGATGGTTGCCATTGTGGCGAGGAGAACGATAGGCAGCAAGATTGCATCGGGAACCATGCTGAAGAAAATGCTTTCAACACTTTCTGCGTTCTCGGGTTGAAGAAGGAATGCTCCCTGACCCCAGTAGTTCAGAACGAGTGCAGGAAGAACCATGCTGTACCAGCCAAACATGATGGGTCGACGACCAAAATGTCCCATGTCGGCATACAGCGCTTCTCCGCCGGTCACCACCAGGAAAATGGAACCAAGCGACAAGAAGGCGTGTCCTGTTTCGTGGGTGAAGTATTGGTATGCGTAGTACGGATTCACCGATTCAATGATTCGTGGTGCGTCCGCGATGTGCATGAGGCCGAGGACTGCCAACGTGGTGAACCACACCAACATGATGGGTCCGAAGACTTTTCCTACGGCGCCTGTTCCGCGCTTCTGAACAAGGAACAAGCACAAAAGAATGGCAATGGCGATGGGGATGACCCAGTCCGCAAACCCGGTTGATACTTCTTCCAACCCTTCCACTGCGGATAGAACAGAAATTGCAGGAGTGATGACTCCGTCTCCGTACAGAAGCGCAGTTCCGAACACGCCGAGCGTGACAAGAATGGCGCCGTTACGGACGGTCTCTCCGCGGCGAGGCAACACCATGGCAGTGAGGGCAAGAATTCCACCTTCTCCGTTGTTGTCTGCTCGCATCACAAACATGAGGTACTTGATGGAGATGATGATGATGAGCGACCAGAATGCGAGAGAGCAAATACCAAACACATTGATTTGGTCAACAGTCATCACGTGAGATTTTTCTGTAAACGCTTCCTTGAATGAATACAGCGGGCTCGTGCCAATGTCGCCATAGACAATTCCGAGCGCTCCGAGGGCCAGAGCAACTGTGCCGGTCTTGTGTCCGTGCTCGTGCGGATGGTCGTGAGCATCATCTCGGCTGTGCTCTTCGTTGGCATGTTGTTCCGCTAGTTGGCGAGCATGCTCTACCGATTCACGATCTACTGAGTTATCTGATCCCACAAGGAGGAAAGGCTAGTTGTGTGGCGCCCGTGGCGCTCTGTTTCCCCGCACATTCCGCCTAGGACCAGTCGAACTCAAGACCTTCAATTCCCTGGGCAAACTGTGCACTTCGCGTTTGGAAGTCACCCATCTCGCGTGGTGTGGGAGCTCCGGGGCTAAAAATCACTCGATCGCCTTCGTGGGTGAGCGAGATTGCCGAACGGACGCCGTCGGCCACATTGTCGGAATTGGCTAGTCGAACAGTGGCGCGCGTGGTGAGAAGATGTTTATAGAGCCTGCTCTTGGACTCGCCAAGAACCACAATGCCAGCCAGATGTTGAGCATTGTTCACAGCCTCACACAACGGTCCGAAATCGACGTTGCGATCTTCGCCACCCATGATAAGCACAAATCGAGAGGTATCGAACCGTTCAATGGCAGCAATGACACCGAGCGGGTTGCTCGCTAGCGCATCGTCAATAAACAAGCGCTTACCCTTCGTGGCAACAAGCTGCTGTCGAGAGGGCAACGGGTGAGTGTTGTCGAGCGCATCGAGAACATGCGCAAGAGTGAGTGAATTGTCGGCGGCCAGTGCAGCATCCATAGCAAGTTCTAGGTTGTGCGGGAATGTTGTGTTCCCCATTCGTTCCAATGCCGCTTCGCCTTGGGGGGTTGCAAGCGCGACATGTACGGAATGCTGAGAGTTGCTGAATTTTTTGCCGAGCGCTTGGTGATGGCCGTAAGAGGTAAGAGCCTCGTGCTCAGAAACATGGCACACCATGTGCTCGAGTTGTGGGTGCCCAAACAAATTCAGTTTGTCTCGGTGATAGTTGACTAAAGACCCGTGCCACGGAATGTGGTCTTCTCCAAGTGTTGTGAGAACACCGATGGACGGTGATGTGGTGCAATCACTCGCTTGATAACTGGAGACCTCAACCACCACAAAGTCGGCGGAGCGCGATGTTTGTGTGACGGGAACACCGATGTTGCCGGCAAGTTCCACTGAGTGGCCGGCGGATTGGAGAATGTTTGCAATCAACGTGGACGTCGTACTTTTTCCCTTTGTCCCCGTGACTCCGATAATGCGGCCTGGGTCTTGGTCTGCCAGCCACAACGCCAGCAGTCCAGATGATGCATAGTTGGCGAGTTCTTCTCGGTATCGGGAGACACCCGGTGAGCGCACAATGAAGTCTGGATTCCATTGAGGAATGTCGGCAACATTGATAAGTGGTACGTCCAGATTTTGTGCAGACCGTTGAGCATCTGTGTCCGTCTCTGGCGTATCGCTCACGATGGCGACAGCGCAGTTCTGTCTGAGACATATCTCTGTCGCGGTGTAACCCTCACGTGCACCGCCCCACACGAGTACACGAATTCCGCGGAGGTCGGAGAGTTTCATTCGGGGTCTCCCAGGAACGCCTGAATTTCGGTCTCAAATGATGTGTCGGACCATTCCAGCAACTCGTCTAGTTGCTCTTGCAATGGTGTTTCGCAAATGTCGCGGCAGGCCACAACAACGAGATGCTTCGACCACTCGGGCGACCTCACAAGTTGTCTCATCGATTCTTTTGCTTCGCCTACATCGGCAACGCATTCAAATGGTTTTGATTCGTCGGACATCAGATCGAGAAATCCGACGAGTTGTGAGCTGTCGTTGAGAAGATCGCGGCCGAAGATGGCTGTCATTTCTGACGGTGACAGGAACGGCGCCAGCGACAAAAACATTCCGCGACACTTTGGACACTGGCAACACCAGCCACTACTTCGCTGAGATTCGTTTCGCAACATTGCCTGGTTGCAACTCATGAAGAGTGGATGCAGGTCGGCGCATTGTGTGGCGAATGCTTTCGAGATGTGCTGATCGGGAATGTCTCGAAGAACAGATGTGTACCTCACGAGTGAACCCGCTGTGTCTACGGCAGACGAGAGGACACGTTGAAACTCGAGTGATTTGCTGAATTGATGATTCACTTCAACTCCATCAACAATTCGCGTTGGTCGTGATGCTGATTTTTCATTTGCCATGACAACGCTCGTATGACCGGTGAGCTCGGCAGCAATTAATGAAATCAATGAGTTGATCGCGGTAACGGGAACATGCCCGTTTGGTGCTCCGGCATCATTCAATTTCAAGAGCATCGGGTCTAGTGACCGTGAAGCGGTGAGTAGGGGGAGAGACAATTGGTCGGCGATTCGTTGTGCATACGGATTCACACCAATGGTGAAGAGGGTGGGGTTCAGGTGGCGAAGTGCGCTCGCGACAACGCAAGAATCTCGACCGGCACCGAACGGAATGAGTGGCGACCCTGACTCGCTGCGCATTGCCTCAATGGTGAAGTCCCCGCCGCGAGCGTTATCGGCAATCTCAAAGGTAGAGGAAAGGGGGAGACCATTATGAAAGGCAAATTCCCGCATCCCTTCGTTGTAGGTCTTGCAGACAAGCCGGTACCCAGCATCGGAGATATCAAGTTGAGGGAAGGTCACCGAGGTGGGGGCCATGGCCTTTGCGTAGCTCACGCCCGCGACGATGGACAGCAAGTCAAGAAGGCGTTCCACCGTGCCCTGAGCATCAACATCGACGGAGAATTGAATGTGCTCTGCGAAAGAAAACTCACCAGACCGATAACGGAGAGTGACAGTTGGACCACTTGCAGACCAGCCATCGACGATGAACTCAGATGTCATTGAGGGTTCCCCACACGCACAGCCTAAAGCGGGCGCCAGGGGCATCGCTTTCGCCTAGCGACATTTGTCACATTTCGGTAATGATGGGGGTGTGATTCAGTACTACATCGCCGCCCGTAATGAACTCGATGCCCCAGGCTCGCCTTTCGCAACGTCAACTGCTGACGTGCGAGGGGTTCCAACGAAAGTGTTTACCGCTGCACCGCCACATATGAGAGCTCTGTGGGAACTCAGTGCAGGTCATGCCAACAATGAGTATCTGGTGTACGAAGACGAACGATTTACCTACGCTGAGATTCATTCGCAAGTTCGCATCCTTGCTGCGTACTTGCAAGCACAAGGTGTCACGCGTGGAACACGAGTTGCTGTTTCAATGCGTAACTATCCGGAGTGGGTTGTCAGCTACTGGGCCACTGTTTCGCTCGGTGCTGCATTGGTCGGGATGAATGCGTGGTGGACAGCTCCTGAAATGGAGTACGCATTGAAGGACAGTACGCCATTGGTTCTCATCGTTGACGGAGAACGTCTTGATCGATTTGTCGAGATTAAAGATGCTGCTCCCGTTCACTTAATTGTTGCCCGCAACTCTTCGCCACTGCCGACAGGCGCAGTGCAGTGGGCCGATGCATTATCGGGTAACGACCCCGGCACATTGCCCGAAGCGCACATTGATACAGACGACGATGCAACAATCTTCTACACCTCCGGCACAACTGGTTTTCCAAAAGGTGCGCAATTAACCAATCGTGGTTCTGTCGCAAACATCTTGAACATTGCGGCAATGAGCGCAGCCACTGCTCTAGCTGAACAAAAAGCAATAGCAGCAGGTGACGTGTCCGCTCCAACCTCAACACCTGCAGCTGGTCCGGCGGTCATCTTTGCGCCAACGCCGTTGTTTCACGTCACGGCGTGTAACTGCCTTCTGCACCCAGCAACGTTGACAGGCGCAAAAGTCGTCATGCTGTACAAGTGGGATGCAGGTCGTGCACTTGAACTCATCGAGCGCGAGAAAGTCACCACCTTCTCTGGTGTTCCCACCATGGGTCGCGAACTACTCATGCATCCCGACTGGGAAAAGCGCGACACGTCTTCTCTGCAATCGATGGGTGGCGGCGGTTCGGCAGTGCAACCAGATCTTGTGCACAAAATTGCCGGTGCTCTGAAAGGCGGACAACCGGGCACCGGTTATGGCATGACCGAGACCTGCGGAATCATCACCGCCAACTCTGCGCGTTTGTACATTGAGCGACCCGAGAGTTGTGGACCGCTTGTTCCGACGCTTGAAGGCAAGTTGGTCGACGAAGAAGGCAACGATCTTCCCCGCGATCCCAACACGGTGGGAATTCTGTGCGTGCGCGGAGCCATCACTATTGCGGGGTACTTGAACCGAGAAGAAGCCACGGCTGAAACCATCAAAGATGGATGGTTGAATACCGGCGACGTTGCTCGAATTGATGCAGACGGTTTCGTGTACATCGTGGACCGTGCAAAAGACATGGTCATTCGCGGTGGAGAGAATGTGTACTGCTCTGAAGTGGAAGCAGCTATCTACCACCATCCGTCCATTGCAGAAGCTGCAGTGTTCGGAGTGCCCGACGAGCGCTTGGGCGAAGAAGTAGCTGTTGTTCTTGTTCTGCGATCCGGCACCACTTTGGGTGAGGACGAGTTGCGGACATTCCTTGCGCCGAACTTGGCAAAGCACAAGATTCCGTCGAAGATGTGGTTCCGCGACGAACCAATTCCACGCAACGCCACTGGGAAGTTCTTGAAGCGCGAACTTCGTAAAGAACTTATTGGAGAGTAAGTCTCCGTTACTTCGGCGACATTTTCTCCAGCATTGCCCCCATTTGGCGATGGACAGCATTGATGGCCTGTAGAGGTCGGAACATCACTTTGAATTCAATAATCTGCCCTTCGTCGTTGCATGTGATGATGTCAACGCCATTTGCGTATTTGCCTTCAACGGTTGTTTCGAACTCCAACACCGCGGTGTTTCCAGACATAACTTCTTTGATGTAGCGAAACTTGCCATCTTTCGGTGACGAGTCCTTTTCCTCTGACTTCTTGTCGCCAGGCAGAGTTTGGCTAGCGGCTTGCAGGTACAGCTTCGTGATCTCCTTGCCCACCTGTGGGGTGAACACGATGGGGGAGTGGAACACGCAATCGTCGGCCAGCAGAGTGTCTAGGCCGCCCTCTAGTTGCCCACGCATATACAAATGCCATTTCTGCACGACTTGCTCAATCACGATGGCCTCCCTTTTCTGGAAACCTTAGGCGGATAGTGCGTTAATGGGTGGGGTGGTGGACCAAGGGTTGGGGATAACCTTGGAATTCTTATGCCAACTCTGCCCACCGCCGCCTTTTCCATCACGCTCGATTGTCAGTTAGACAACGTGCCTGGCGCACTCGGTCACCTCTGCACCGCCATCGGCGATGCAGGTGGCAACATCGGTGCACTCGACGGTTTTGATGTGCGCGGACCAGTGCTGCGACGCAACCTCATCGTTCATTGTCGTGACGAGGCTCATCAGTTGCAGGTTGTAGAGGCCGTGAAGAATTGTCCTGGAATCACACTGATGGATTGGTGGGACCGCACCTTCCGCATGCACGAGGCTGGGAAAATTCATGTTCTCTCCACGGCTCCAGTGAACGACAAAGACGACTTGTCTATGGCGTACACCCCAGGCGTTGCTCGCGTGTGTACAGCCATTGAGAACGATCCAGCGCTGTCTCACAAGTACACCATTCGCAAGAACACCGTTGCGATTGTCAGCAACGGAACTGCTGTTCTTGGACTTGGCGACATTGGACCTGAAGGCGCCATGCCCGTGATGGAAGGAAAGGCACTTCTCTTCAAAGAGTTCGGTGGAGTTGACGGATTCCCCATTTGCATTAACGCGCGCACAGCCGATGAAGTAGTCGACTTTGTGCAGCGCATTGCACCAACTTTCGGTGGCATCAACTTGGAAGACATTGCTGCTCCCGAATGTTTCGAGATCGAAGAGCGTCTTCGTGCAAGTTTGGACATTCCTGTGTTCCACGACGACCAGCACGGCACGGCTGTCGTTGCGCTCGCTGCATTGTGGAACTCATTGAAGATCACCGGCAAGAAGATGGAAGACCTGTCGGTTGTCATCGCAGGCGTTGGTGCCGCAGGTGTGGCTATCGGCAAGATTCTGTTGAACGCAGGCGTTGGTGAAGTCATCGGATGCGACCGTGTTGGCGCCATTTACTCTGGCCGCGGAGAAATGAACTCGGCCAAAGTGTGGTTTGCAGAGCACACCAACCAGTCACGCAAGATGGGCACCATCAGCGACGTTATGAAGGGCGCAGATGTGTTCTTGGGAGTTAGCGGCCCAGACCTCATCACTGCTGCCGACGTTCGCTCAATGGCAAAAGACCCCATTGTGTTTGCAATGGCAAATCCAAACCCAGAAATCCGCCCAGAGCAGTGCGACGGTTTGGCTGCAGTTATGGCCACGGGTCGAAGCGATTATCCAAACCAGATCAACAACGTGTTGGCGTTCCCCGGAATCTTCCGCGGTGCGTTAGATGCGCAAGCAACTGACATCACTGAAGGCATGAAGTTGGCAGCAGCAGTGGCAATTGCAGAGTCGGTAACCGACGCTCAATTGTCGCCAGGGTTTGTTGTTCCATCTGTGTTCGACCGCTCAATCGTGGAGCGTGTCGCTCCTGCTGTTGCTGCCGCAGCCGTTAAAGACGGCGTTATTCGCAAGAGCTAACTAAAGAAAAAGCCCGTCGCATTGCTGCGACGGGCTCAATCTTTCACTGAGTGATTACTTCACGTCGAAGCGATCCAAGTTCATTACTTTGGTCCATGCCTTCACGAAATCGCGCGCAAACTTCTCGCGATTGTCATGTTGTGCATAAACCTCTGCAATGGCGCGCAACTGTGAGTTGGAACCAAAGATGAGATCGTTTCGGGTGCCGGTCCACACCACTTTGCCAGTGGCGCGGCTACGGCCTTCGAAGATTTCTTCTGACTTGTCGGTGGGGACCCATTCGTAGTCCATGCTCAACACATTCACAAAGAAGTCATTGGTGAGTGCACCAACCTTCTCGGTGAACACGCCGTGCGACGAACCCTTGTGGTTTGCTCCAATGACACGAAGACCTGCAACAAGCACAGTCATTTCAGGGGCAGTCAAGTTGAGAAGAGTTGCTTTCTCCAACAAGAGCTGTTCTGTTGTTTGTGCATGTCCTGGACGTAGGTAGTTACGGAATCCGTCGAATGTCGGCTCGAGGTACGCAAAGGAATGCGCATCTGTTTGCTCTTGGCTTGCATCGCCGCGGCCCGCAGTGAAGGGGACAGCGACTGACATGCCAGCAGCCTTGATTGCATTTTCAACTCCGACATTTCCACCCAAGACGATGATGTCTGCGATGGAGATGCCAGTTTCTGCACTGATTTTTTCGTACACGGCGAGAACCTTTGCGAGTTCTGCTGGGTTGTTTGCTTCCCAATTCTTCTGGGGCTCGAGACGAAGACGAGCACCATTTGCTCCACCGCGATTGTCTGTTCCACGGAAAGTGGAAGCAGATGCCCATGCAGTTGACACAAGCTGTGCAACGGAGAGACCAGATGCTGCAATCTTGGCCTTGGCTGCATCAATCTCGGCTGCTGTTGGAACCGTGCTTGGTGCTGGAACTGGGTCTTGCCACATGAGTTCTTCTTGTGGTGCCAGCTTGCCGATGTAGCGGGTGCTTGGTCCCATGTCGCGATGTGTCAACTTGAACCATGCCCGTGCAAATGCATCTGCAAATTCGGCAGGGTTCTCGTAGAAGCGGCGTGAGATTTTTGCGTATGCAGGGTCGAACTTCAGCGCAAGGTCTGCCGTTGTCATGATGGGAGCGTGCGACAGTGACTTGTCGTGAGCATCGGGAACGGAGCCTGCAAGTGCGCCACCTGCCGGAATCCACTGTTGTGCGCCTGCTGGGCTCTTGGTGAGTTCCCACTCATTCTCCAACAAGATCTTGAAGTAGTCGTTATCCCATGCGATGGGGTTTGTGGTCCACGCGCCTTCAATACCGCTGGTGATGGTGTCAAAACCGTTTCCGGTTCCCTTTGAATTCAGCCATCCGAGTCCCATTGCCTGTAGTGGCGCTGCTTCTGGTTCTGGTCCCACGTATTTGTTCGGATCGCCATTGCCATGTGCCTTACCGAAAGTGTGTCCACCAGCCACAAGTGCAACTGTCTCTTCGTCGTTCATTGCCATACGTGCGAATGTTTCGCGTACGTCACGTGCGGACAAAAGTGGATCTGCCACGCCATTAGGGCCTTCTGGGTTCACGTAGATGAGTCCCATCTGCACTGCTGCAAGTGGGTTCTCAAGTTCACGGTCACCGCTGTAGCGCTCGTCTGCCAACCATGTTGTCTCTGCGCCCCAATATGTTTCGTCTGGTTCATACACATCGGCGCGTCCACCGGCAAAACCAAATGTCTTGAATCCCATGGACTCAAGCGCCACGTTGCCGGTAAGCACCATGAGGTCTGCCCACGACAATTTGTTGCCGTACTTTTGCTTAATTGGCCACAAGAGGCGACGTGCTTTGTCGAGGTTGGCGTTGTCGGGCCATGAGTTCTGTGGTGCAAAGCGGTGCATGCCTGTACCTGCGCCACCGCGTCCGTCTGTGACGCGGTATGTGCCTGCGGCGTGCCATGACATACGGATGAAGAATGGACCGTAGTGGCCGTAGTCAGCTGGCCACCAGTCCTTTGAATCGGTCATCAACGCGGTGAGGTCTGCGACCACTGCATCAATATCGAGCGATGCGAACTCTTTCGCGTAGTCAAAATTGGCTTCCATTGGATCACCGACAGCAGGGTTGTTGTGTAGCACCTTGATGTTCAGTGAGTTAGGCCACCATTTTGTATTTGTGGTTCCCATGTCTGCTGCGGTGATAGCACCGCCAGAGAATGGGCACTTGGCTTCATTTGTCATGATTGCTCCTTAGTTGGGGGTTGATGAGATCTTGGTTATTGACAGTGTGGGCAGTAGCCCCAGTAGACGACTTCTGCCTCGTCGATGACAAAGCCGTGAGTGTCTGACGCGGTGAGGCATGGTCGGCGTCCGGCGGCGCAATCAACATCTGCAACGACGCCACATGAGCGGCAGATGACGTGGTGATGATTGTCGTTGATTCGATCTTCGTATCGTGCCGACGAACCGGTGGGTTGGATGCGACGCAAAAGTCCTTTTTCGGAAAGAGTGTTCAAGGTGTCATAGACCGATTGACGTGAGATAGCGCCAAGTTTTCTACCGACACGTTTGGTGACTTGCTCAGCAGTCGAGTGTGGAAAGCGGGACACCACCTTGAGTATCTCGAGCCGTTGAGCAGTGACGCTCAGCCCGTGTTCTCGGAGTACGTCTGCTTGGTTGTGTTCCATGAAATATGGAACACATAAAAATTTGGACTTATTCCAAAAAAGATGTGACAGGCATCACTTCACATCAGAAAGGTGAATTTTTAATAGCTTGATGTTCGGTCTGAACCAGTACGTGGCAGATGCAAGTCGAATCGAATAGCCAACGCGCGCAGGATGACCACCACCGCAACAGGAATCCACACACGGAGAGGTTCCGAAGCATTGGTTTCTCGAAGGCCCACATACACGATTGCCCCGAGCAGTCCAGCTACCGCATACACCTGACCGACGAACACCATGGGTGTACGACCGGTGAAGAGATCGCGAATGACGCCGCCCCCCACCCCCGTGATGACACCCATAAAGACGGCAATAAAAGATGATGTGCCGCTCTCGAGCGCTATCGATGTTCCAAGTACAACGAAAGCTCCGAGTCCAATGGCATCGCTCGCGAGGTACCACAACTGGTTTCGCGGATCTATGTGAACAGGAAGTCGAAGAACAGCGAGCCCCACAACAACGGTGCACAGCGCCACTACCACCGGCCATTCATCGCGTACCCATGTGACAGGAAAATTGCCAATGAGAATGTCTCGCAATGTTCCACCACCGATGGACACGACCACAGCGAGAACTGTTGCGCCGAGCCAATCAAGACCAGCTTCTGCAGCTGCAAGAACGCCGGACGTGGCAAACGCGATTGTTCCGATGATGGCAACAAGTAGAAACACGCCTTCGTTCGTTGCAACTTGAGTGGGAAGCACGCTGCGACTGTACAACGAGAGAAGAGACGACGGCGTGACTTGCAGTTCGTGCCAATGGGGAATAGGTGCGCCCTTCACCACGCCAGGGGATGTTTTTGTCTTGTGAATTCATGAACTCAACGTCAACCTTCTATCAAGGCGGCAATGGTCGTCTGGACTGAGAGAAAGTTGATGTATGAAGAACATCTCACACACACAATTCGGCGTGCGACTGCCGTGGTAGTAGTCGCAGGTGTGGGGCTTGTCAGTCCCGCGGTAGCTACGGCAGCGCCACCGATTGAAAAGGTGCATTCAACTGCAGAGCTTCCAGTTGGGGAGTACAAGGTGAACTTCTTCGTTCGCGATTCCTATGGCGAGCCAGTCACCAACGTTGCGGAAATAGAACTTGAGTTCAGCGTTACTAACCCACTTCCGTGACGTGAGTCTGTAAGTAAATGGTGGAGCTGGGGGGAATCGAACCCCCGTCCATCAGGCGCTATTTACCAGTGCTACAACCATTCCCGTTGTAGTGCTAACGCAACACTGTCGACGGGTCGACTACTTGGTTACCCAAGCCGCGTGTGGTCTTTCCCGCAAGTCAAAAGTCTTTCCCATTGTCAGCGGTCTTTCTCGCCGTCATCCTCCGCTTCTGTTGCCGGGCTGCGATGGACTGGCCCCGTGCGGCATTGCTGCTCACGATGTCTCTCTACCGAGTATTAGGCGGCGAGAGCGAACTGCTCGTTGGCAATTCTGTTTTTTGCCCCGTTTAACGAATCTGAGCAATTCGGGTTGCACGTGCAAACAACGAAACTGCTGTCGAAACCTGTCAGCCCCATTAATTGGTTGTGTAGTTGTCAGTGTACGGCGGGGTGGTGTCAACTTTTTCCAAGATCTGTCAAAAGTTGCGAAGCACGGCTATTCCATACCTTTGCGCTGACGACCAAGTGATCGTTGAATTTCGCGCTGCACATCTTTCTCGGCAATCGATTGACGCTTGTCGCCTTTCTTGCGGCCACGACCAAGAGCAAGTTCGACCTTTACTCGACCGTCTACCAACTTGAATGCCAGCGGCACCAGCGATAAACGTTCGCGCGCAATGCGGTCGTGAAGACGATTGATCTCTTCGCGATGCAACAGCAACTTGCGAGGGCGATCTGGATCGTGTGCGCCTACCCCGACTGCGAATGAATACGGCGCAATGTGGACACCGTCTAGCCACATCTCCCCGTCGAGAATTCGTGCGTACGCGTCGACCAACTGAACTTGGCCAGCGCGCAGGCTCTTCACTTCGCTGCCAACAAGCACAATGCCGGCTTCGAACACGTCGAGAATCTCGTAATCGTGTCGAGCCTTGCGATTACTCGCCAGCACGGTGTTTGGTGACTTTGCCATAGGGGTAATCGAGCGTACCGCTAGCCTGCGCAGGGATGTCCGAGTCAGTCACGCAACAACTCACGGTGCCGCAAGAGGCCGCAGGCGCCATGGCCGCGCATGCCATTGCCTGTTATCCCGAAGAGATGTGTGGTCTGCTCATTGGCGTACCTGGCTCAACCACAGTCACGCGTTTCGTGCCATGCACCAACATTGCCCACAGTGCGTTGGTGTACACCATTGACCCGAAAGAGCACCTTCGCGCCGAGCTTGCCGCCGAGGCGGAGGGCTTGGAAGTGCTGGGGTGCGCGCACAGCCACACTCACACAGAGGCCTATCCCAGCAAAACTGACGTTGACCAGGCCCCTGATCCGGGCTGGCACTACATAATTGTCAGCCTGAAAACCGGCGAGCCGAAGCCCCGCTCATTCCGTATTGAGGCTGGAACCATTACCGAAGAAGTCATCGTTATTGCCTGATTCACCGAGAGGGGGTGACAATGGCTGTGGCGATGGTTACAATTCCGACTGGATTTATCGGGAATAGCACTCAAGGTGGAGAGGTTTCACCTAGAGGCCTGCCTGGTAGGCCGCGAAGGAGAACCATGTCGATTGCGGATGTGAGAAGGAACGGAGGCTCGGTGTTTGTGCTTCAGAACGCGCTCGAGCTCGTTGGCAACACTCCCATGGTCGACGTCTCCAATTTGTCGCCTAATCCCAATGTTCGCATCGTGGCGAAGTTGGAAAGTCAAAACCCCTTTGGTTCGGTGAAGGACCGCATTGCAAAAGCAATGATCGAAGATGCCGAGCGCACCGGACGCTTGGTGCCTGGTCAGCGCATCGTGGAGCCGTCATCGGGCAACACCGGAATTGCGCTTGCCGCCATCGCGAAGATGAAGGGCTATCCCATCACCATCCTCATGCCTACTTCGGTCAGCATCGAGCGTCGTCAAATGCTCGAAGTCTTTGGCGCTGAAATCATTCTCACACCCGGTGAAGAAGGATCAAATGGCGCGGTGCGACGTGCGCAAGAACTTGCAGCGCAAAACCCTGAATGGTGTTTTTTGTACCAGTACGCGAACGATGCAAACCCACGTGCGCATTACGAAGGCACTGGCCCAGAGATTTATCGTGATTGCCCAGAAATTACGCACTTCGTCGCGGGTCTCGGCACAAGCGGAACACTCATGGGTACGGGCAAGTATCTCAAAGAACAGAATCCCAACATCAAGATTGTTGCCGTAGAGCCACCACTTGGTGAGCGTGTTGAAGGCTTGCGGAACTTGGACGATGGTTACATCCCGCCCGTGTTCGACAACTGGCACGGCCGTGAACTTCTCGACCGCAAGCGCGTTGTTCGTCCTCGCGAATCACTCGAGTGGACTCGTCGCATCGTGCAAGAGTGTGGAATTTTCGCAGGTATCTCTTCGGGTGCATCACTTGCTGGAGCCGTGAAGGTGGCAAGCGAAATTGAAGAGGGAACCATCGTGTTCATTGTGTGCGATGGCGGTTGGAAGTATTTGTCCACCGGTGCGTACACAGACGATCTCGATCAAGCCGAAGCAAACGCCGAAAAGATCATTTACTTCTAAATGAGAGGCGTGCCGCTAACGGCCCGCGATGAGCACTGCTAGTCCCGCAACAACCACGAGTGCGGCAACGACGCGTCGCCGCATGTCGGATTCACCTAAGTAACGAGTCCCCACGAGCGCAACAATCACCACGCTCGATTCACGAAGCGCCGTTACGTAGCCCACGGGAGCTTGTTGCATCGCGATGAGAACCATCCAATACGTCAACGCAGATGCACTTCCGGCAAGCACGAACAAATGTGAGCGAGATCTCATGGCGGACACCATGTCGCGGGTACGGCCCATTGCTATTCCTGTAATTGTTGTGCTTACAGCAGTGGCAACGAACAGCACAAGTGGATACAAGTTTCCGCCCGTCACTCGAGAGCCATGTCCGTCAACAATTGAGTACGCACCAATGGTGAGCGAGACCAATAACGCGGCCTTCACATGGGATGTATCTGCCTTTCCCGCAAGCAGAAGAATTCCAGCGATTGCAATAACAATTCCGAAAACCGACAAGGCAGTGAAGTGATCGTTCAGAAACAGAACTCCACCAAGTGCAGCCAGCAACGCGCCAGCGCCCCGAGCGATGGGGTAGGTAACGGAGAAGTCGCCAATGGTGTACGCGCGTGCAAGAGCACCGATGTACACCACATGAATAACGCCGCTGGTGAGCACCGGCCACCACGCCAAGTTGCTGGGCCAGCCGGTGAAGATCAAGATGACAGCAGAGACGAACCCGCCCGCGGTCATCTGGCCCCACAGCGCAATCCATCTGTCGCCACTTTGTTTCACCCAAAGGTTCCACGAGGCGTGCAGCACCGCAGCGGCGAGAGCGAGGAGTGTTGCGGTGAGCACGGTGGTTGACGCTACGCCTGTTGAGGGCGCTCACTGCGTATTGTGGGAAGCGCACATATGTCGAATGTCGGCGGTGCGGAGGAAATCATCATGAGTCGCCCAGACGGACGCACACCAGATCAGTTACGACCAATGTCATTTCAACGTGACTTCACTGAAATGTCCGCTGGTTCTGTTCTGGTCACATTTGGGCGCACACGTGTTTTGTGCACCGCATCGGTTGATGAAGATGTTCCACGTTGGATGAAGGGCTCGGGCAAAGGATGGGTCACTGCGGAGTACTCCATGCTTCCTGGGTCGTCACCCGAGCGTGTTGACAGAGAAGCTGCGAAAGGAAAGCAAAGTGGCCGCACGGTTGAGATTCAACGCCTCATTGGCCGTTCGTTGCGCGCCACGTGCGACATGCGTGCTTTGGGTGAACGCCAAGTAGTGGTGGACTGCGATGTTTTGCAGGCAGATGGTGGCACTCGCACTGCAAGTATTTGCGGTGGCTATCTCGCTTTGCACGATGCACTAACTCGTCTCGTTCAAAATGGCTCCATTCCTCAGCACCCACTTCATTCGCTCTGCGCTGCAATTTCTGTTGGTGTGTGTGGCGGCGTTCCGGTGCTCGATCTTCCCTATGTTGAAGACTCAACTGCCGAAGTGGACATGAACGTTGTGATGTTGCGACCTGTCAATGGCGGAGAGTCACGATTTGTTGAGGTGCAAGGAACTGCCGAAGGTATGGCGTTCACGCGTGGCGAACTAGATGAGTTGCTGATGTTGGCTGACACCGGACTCGGTCGAATCTTTGATCTTCAATCAGGCTTGTTGTCCGAGGCGCCACCTGCTCGACTTCCCGAGCGATAACAACAATGCGACTCGTGTGTGCGAGCGCGAACCCGAAGAAGGTCGCGGAAATTGCGCGATTGTTGCCTGCATGGGTGGAACTTCTGCCACGACCACACGAAGTGGGCGATGTTGAAGAGAACGCACCCACGCTTGAGGGAAATGCCGCCATCAAAGCAGTAGAGATTGCCAACTTTGCACACGAATGGGCGCTCGCCGACGACACCGGGTTACTTGTTGATGCGTTGAATGGCGAGCCAGGCGTGCGAAGCGCGCGTTATGCCGGAGACCATGCAACTGATGCGCAGAATCGGCAGTTATTGCTACGCACCCTCGAGGGAAACACTCATCGGTCGGCGCGATTCAGGACTGTTCTTGCTGTAGTGAACAGGTTGGGCGAAATGCATTTTGTCGCGGGCGAATGTGAAGGAACTATCGCCACTAGTGAGCGCGGAAATAATGGGTTTGGTTACGACAGCCTTTTCGTTCCGAACGATGGCGATGGTCGAACGTTTGCCGAGATGACGGCAGAAGAAAAAGATGCTCTCTCTCACAGGGGGCGAGCGTTGCGTGAACTACCCGCCCTACTGGCGCGCATTGTGGGATTACCACCCGCGTAAATCAATGGGCCACTCGGCCAGAATCTCTCCGAATGAGTTAGCAACATACGCAGTGTCGTGCATGGCCATGGTGGGATCAATGTGCGAAGGAGTAACAAATGCTCTATCGCCAACAACAGGGCGTGGTGTTTCGTCTTGTGGCGAGAAGGTGATGTGTTCGTCGGAGCAGAACCACACGGAATGACCCGAGATAGTGGGACTCCCATGGTCCATTCCGAGGGATTTCAAACCTACGTCTACTACTGACCACGATTCGTTTGATGAAACAACCGTGCCGACCACCCACATTGCCTGGACAAATGGCAAACCAAGTTGTGCGTAGTGGGTGTCCATGAGTGCATAACTTCCTGCTTGCACTTCGTTCACGGTGGTTCCCGCAAACATGTCGTATGTGCCGGTTCCACCAGCCGACACAATGTCGCCACCAACGTCGTCGTGCGCTGTGGCAAGGATGGACATTGCGTCGTGGACTTTGCGTTTCTTTTCATCACGGTCGGTCACCATCATGAGATGTCCTTCGTAACCCATGACTCCGCGAACTGTCATGCCACGCACGCGTGCGGCATCGGCAAGGCGACCAGCATTCTTTGGGTCGCACCCACAACGGGGGAGACCAACGTTGACATCGATCATCACGTGTTGAATGCCAGCCTTCTCGGCTGCCTTCAAGGTTTCTTCTGAATCAATGGCAACGGTGATCAACGCATGTTCTTGCGCTTCTGCCAGTGCGTCAAGTCGACGAGGGTCGACTACTTCATTTGCCAGCAAGAAATCGTTGCCAACACCTGCGGCAACCATTCCAAGAATTTCGCGCGGGGTGGCACATGTGAACGAGGTGTGACCAACAGCTTCTAGCTCGGCAGCAAGACCTGTGCATTTGTGCGCCTTAATGTGTGGACGCAAGCGACGACCTGGGTGCACCTCGGCCATGGTGGCAATGTTTTTGCGCACGGCAGCAATGTCGATAACGACAGCGGGCGTGGGTAAGTCGTAAATATGCACTGTGCCGGTGAAGGGACTCGAACCCCCAACACGCAGGACCTAAACCTGCTGCCTCTGCCAATTGGGCTACACCGGCGACCCTGTGAGGGTACCCGCGTAGGCACGGTGATGGTGTCTTCGGTGGCAAACTAGTGAGGTGACTGCATCTACAGCCTTGAACTCAACCCTTGACGCCACTGTTCTCCAGGAACAGCTCGGCCTTGCCGATCATGTCATCGACGAGGCATCGCTCGAAAACAGCATTCGTCGTTTCGCCGAACAAAAGATTGTTCTCCCCACTTTCATGGAATTGGCTGAGCCTCATCGCATTCCTGCCAGCATCACCACGGGCGTCGACAAGAACGCAGCCGATCCTCGCAACTTGTTCCGAGTGCATTGGTACAACGACCTGAATGGGGACCGCGTCGATGTTCCGAACCATGTGGTGTTGCCATCGTCAATCACCGGTATTGACTCACCCATCATTGTTGTCTTCGGTGACCGCTTTCCTATGATCACGGCGCACAAAGTTCTTGCTGCGTATTCATGTTTTGCACCACGCGTCATCACTGGTCAGTTCGACCCCACACGTCATCGCGCTGTGTGGCCGTCCACTGGCAACTATGCACGCGGCGGAATCGCCATTAGCCGTCTCATGAGTTCACGCGGAGTTGCTGTGCTGCCTGCTGGAATGTCGAAAGAGCGTTTCGACTGGTTGGACAAGTGGGTTGCCGACCCATCAGACATTGTTCGTACTCCCGGTACCGAGAGCAATGTCAAAGAAATTTACGACGCTTGTAATGAAATGGCGAAAGACCCAGGCAACTTCATTCTGAACCAATTCTGTGAATTCGGTAACCCTGTCGGTCACTATGAAGTCACTGGTCGTGCATTGGCTCATGCGTTCGAGCATGTGAAGGCAAATGGATACTCCGAGCTTCGATTGGCTGCCTTTACATCGGCCACGGGTTCGGCCGGCACTATTTCTGCTGGTGATCGCTTGAAGGACATTTACGGAACAAAGATTGTTGCCGTTGAAGCTCTTGAATGTCCCACAATGCTGGAGAACGGTTTTGGTGAACACAACATTCAGGGAATTGGCGACAAGCACATTCCGCTTATTCACAATGTGATGAATACAGATGTTGTTGTTGGAATTTCAGACAAGGCAACAGATGAACTGGATGTGCTGTTCAACACCCCAGAGGGCCAAAAGTATTTGGCAACGCGCCATGGCGCAAGCCCAGAGTTAATTGAAGCGCTCACTCACTTCGGGTTCTCGTCAATCTGCAACGTGTTGGCAGCAATCAAAACCGCGAAACTTCTCGGATTCGGTGCGAACGATGCCATTGTCACGGTCGCAACTGACGGCAGTGCGCTGTACCCCAGTGAGCGCGTCAAGACTTTGGCGTCTCGTTTCAACAACGACTTCACTCAGATTGATGCTGCTGAAGTGTTTAGCGAGCACCTTGGTTCCGTAGGCACCGACGCAACAATCGAGTGCACAGAGCAAGATCGCAATCGCATCTTCAACCTCGGTTACTACACCTGGGTAGAACAGCAGGGCACTCCGCTCGAAGTGTTCGAGGCCCGTCGTTCGCAATCTTTCTGGCGTTCGGTTCGTGCCTATGCGCCTGTGTGGGACGAACTCATTAACGAGTTCAACGCACGCGTTGCAAAAGTATCGAAGTAGTTCATCATGTCGGGCGTTGTCACAGGACTTGAATGTTCTGTGTGTGGTGCTCACATCAGTATCTCAACACCATTTTCGTGGCGTTGTCCGAATGCGTCGGCGAACGACAGACATCATGTGTTGCGATTCGTTTCCGACGTTCGTCCGTTTCGTCCAGGCACGGATGAGAATCCATTCTTGGCATACCGACAGTGGCTTGCTGTGGACGCATTTGGCGAGAGCATCGGACTGGTTGAAGATGCGCGAATTCGAATTATCTCAGACCTGAACTCCGCAATTGCGCGCGTTGGCGGTGTTGGCTTTCATCGCACGCCGTTACAACGAGCCGATGCACTGTCGGATTCGCTTGGATTCTCCGCAGTCGGTGGAATCTGGGTGAAAGATGAGACCCACAACGTTGCTGGCTCACATAAAGCGCGACATCTCGTGACGGAAATGATTCACCTGCTGATGGCAGAAGAGGCTGGAATAGCACCGTGGTCATCTCTGGCGCAGAGACCGCCGTTGGCTATTGCATCGTGCGGAAATGCTGCGATTGCGGCATCAACAATTGCTGCTGCCGTGTCGTGGCCTATTGCTGTGCACGTACCAGTGGCAGCGGCGCATGAAGTGGTGTCCACGCTTCAATCGCTGAATGCAGATATTCGCGTGTGTCCGCGCGTAGATACCGACCCTGCTGGCGACCCATGTGTGTATCGCTTTCGCGAAGTCGTGAACTCGGGAGCAATTCCGTTTGGTGTTCAGGGGACGGAAAATGCGTGGTGTCTTGATGGTGGTCGCACAATTGGATGGGAAATCATGGAGCAAATGGACAACCGTGTTGACCGCGTGTTCATTCAAGTTGGTGGCGGAGCATTTGCGTCATGTGTTGCAAGCAGCCTGAAGTCGGTTGGTGTGCATCCGAAACTGCACGCTGTTCAAACGGAAGGGTGCGCGCCACTTGCGCGAGCATGGGAAAACGCGCAGGCGAGTGGTGGTGCGCGCAACGCTGGGCCCCGATGGAGTTCTTGCATGTGGCCATGGGAAACGGAACCACAGTCGCTAGCAGATGGCATTCTCGATGATGAGACCTACGACTGGATTGGCGTGCTCGATGGCATGGCCGACACAGGTGGCTCACCAGTTGTGGCGTCTGAACTTTCAGTGGTTGCATCGCATCGCATGGCGAACGAACTCACCAATGTTCATGTGAGCCCAACTGGCAGCGCCGGCCTTGCTGGGGTGCTTGAGATGCGCGAGAACATCGAAGACGACGAACGCGTCGTGGTGGTGTTCAGCGGTGTACAGCGCTAGTTGGCGCTGACTTCAACAAGCGCGCCCGTCTCTACGTCGTACACAAATCCACGAATGTGGTCTTTGTAAACGATGAATGGGCTATGAGCAAGTCGTGCCATTGACTGACGAACATCTTCGTACGGATCATTGAAGGTTTCAATTGCCCACCATGGCTTGATGCCGCAGTCTTTTTCAATCTCGCGCTTGAAGCCATCTTCTGTGACTGACTGCAAACCGCAATTGGTGTGGTGGATGAGAACAATCTCTTGCGTCTTCATCAACCGCTGTGACACAACAAGCGAGCGCACCACGTCGTCTGTAACAACCCCGCCTGCATTGCGGATGATGTGAGCATCACCGTGTGCGAGGCCCAGCATTTGGAAGATGTCCATTCGGCTGTCCATACACGCAACGATTGCGAGATGTCGCTGTGGGGTGAGGGCCAGTCCAGCATCGGGAAAGGTACGGACGAATTCGGCGTTGTTGACGAGTAAGTCGTCGGCATTGGGGGAGAAGTCGGCAGGAACTGGCACGGTTACAGTCTGCCCGAGCAGGTAGCCTTCAGAAGGTATGAGCACCTCTGGTCTTCCTGTTTCCCCCGTTGCACTCGATTCTGCGGGCGACCCGCGTGCAGACATTTTCACTCGATTGCTGAAGAATCGCGTCATCATGCTGGGCACCGACGTCAACGACGACATTGCAAACAGCCTGTGCGCACAGCTCCTGTATCTCGAGGGTGAAGACCCGAATGCAGACATCTGGTTGTACATCAACAGCCCAGGCGGATCAGTCACCGCTGGTATGGCCATCTACGACACCATGCAGTTCGTAAGTTGCGACGTTGCGACAGTGTGTATGGGTCTCGCAGCTTCCATGGGCCAGTTCCTTCTCACCGCTGGTGCAGCCGGCAAGCGCTACACACTTCCCAACGCGCGCATCATGATGCATCAGCCTCTTGCGGGTCTTCGTGGTCAAGCCGCCGACATCGCAATTCAGGCCGAACAACTTCGTTTCACAAAGCGCCGCATGGCCGAACTCATCTCGCATCACTCGGGTCGTGCACTTGAAGAAATTCAGGCCGACAGCGAACGCGACCGTTGGTTCACCGCCGAAGAGGCAAAGGACTACGGCCTCGTGGACAAGGTCATCGTGCGACGCGGAGAAATTCGCTAAACGAAATTACGGAGCCACTGTGGTTCCGACAACGGTGGTTGTAGGAAGGCGGGGCGGGTCAATGTTGAGCCCCGTGCTGATATCGACAGCGCATGTGCTCTTTATCCAGTCTCGAACCGCGAGCGCCGACTGATTCGCGGCATACGTTGCGTCAGCAAGTGTCTGTACTTCGTCGGGCTTGTTGGGGTCAACATCTTCTGCGGTGCGCAACAGGTCTGTCAGCACTGCAAAGTCTTTCTCAATTGACAGCGGCGCCTTTTCCAGTAATCGCTCGTAGCGGTCAACCATTGCGCTGATCTGGTCAACGGTGGTGGGCTGTTGGGCGATTGCCGGAATCTCTTTGCCTAGTTGAGCGCAGAACGCTGACCCTGTCCGTTCGGATCCGCCACACGACACCAATGCGAGAGCACTGAAGAGAACAGATGTCAGTACAGCGGCTCTCTTCGTACACATTCCCTCGATTATCTCAGAAGTGAGCCCAAGGGAGACTGCACATGTTCGCAGCAATTACATCTGCAACGCTCACAGGCACATCCGGGTCGCGCATCGTTGTGGAATCACATGTTGGGCCTGGCATACCTGCGTTCACCGTGGTGGGTCTGCCCGACGAAGGTTGCCGGGAATCGCGCGACCGAGTGCGTGCTGCCATGTTGTCGAGCGGCCTCGAATGGCCGAATCGGCGAATCACCATCAATTTGGCGGGCGCGGGAGAACGCCGCGGCGGGGCCGGTCTCGATGTTGCCATTGCGGTTGGGTTGTTGGTTGCAACAGGCGTTATTCCCGCCGAGGCAGTACACAACGTTGCGTTCATCGCCGAACTGGGTCTTGATGGGTCATTACGCACGACAGCAGGTATTGCGCCATTGGTTGCTGCAGTTGCCGACCACGATGTGGTGGTGTCGGCGGCAGCAGTGAACGAAGCTCTCATTGCGCGTCCTTCACGTGTGCGTGCAGTGAGTTCATTGTGCGAACTTGTCTCCGCATTGTGTGCAGAAGCGCCGTGGCCAGATGTAGATGCAGAAAGTCCAAGAGTCGTCAGTGACGACGTTCCAAATTTGTCCGATGTGCGCGGACAACCAGTAGCGAGGCTGGCATTAGAAGTGGCTGCTGCGGGGCTTCATCACATGTTGATGATCGGTCCACCTGGTGCAGGCAAGTCAATGTTGGCGAAACGATTGCCGGGTCTGTTGCCACGTCTCACCCACGAGGAAGCATTTCAAGTTGCAATGATTCGCAGTGCTGCCGGGATGACAGTGCAGACCGAACTTGCAACGTCGCCTCCGTATCGCGCGCCTCATCACAGTATTTCCATGGTGGGAATGGTGGGTGGGGGAACCGCACACATACGTCCCGGAGAGATCACACTGGCATCGCACGGGGTGTTGTTCTTGGACGAGATGGGTGAATTTGCGCCAAGCGTTCTCGATGCATTGCGGCAACCGTTGGAAGAACGAACCGTGCATATCTCTCGAGCTCACTCCCGAGTGGAGATGCCAGCTGAATGCCTATTGGTGGCAGCAACGAATCCGTGTCCCTGTGGTGTGGCCATTCGCGCAAATTGCGAGTGTGCACCCGTTGCCCGTCAGCGGTACTTACGAAGATTCAGTGGTCCGCTACTCGACAGGTTCGACTTGCGTGTTCATCTCAGCCGACCATCAACAAATGACTTGACGGGAGAGACGAAAGGGGAATGCAGTGAAGCGGTAGCCGAGCGAGTTGCTGCTGTGCACAACATTGCGCGCACTCGTCAAGGCTGTGTGAATTCCGCAATTACTGGTGACATGCTGGACGATGTTGCTCCGTTGGACGATGAGGCTCTGATGTTCTTGCGTCATCATCTAGACAACGGAACATTGACCGGCCGCGGGTATCACCGCGTACGCCGTGTGGCGAGAACATTGGCCGATCTGAACGGCGATGCTGGTGTCATCTCACAACAATGGGTCAGCGTGGCATTGCATCTCCGTGCTCGACTCGAAACCGGTGTGGTGCATCACTCATGAGCGGTGTTCCTCAATGGGCCTACGCCGCCGCGTTGGCAGGTCTGCCGTTGCAGACCCACATGCGACTGCGTCGTCTTCTTTCTCTCGGCTCTCCAGAAGAAATGTGGAATGCAATAACAGAGGGTTCGGCACCTGTGCCTGGAGTGAGTGCTGACGTTATGAGCGTGTGGCGGTCAACGGAACAAGACGCCGCACGGCGAATGGAAGACCTGTGTCGTAGCAAGAACATTCATGTGTGCGTTCGAGGGGACGCCATGTATCCCGACCCGCTTATTTCAGACCCCAAAGCACCTGCGGTGTTGTTCGCCCTAGGGACACTTCATCCGTTTACACATCGTCGTGTGGGCATTATCGGAACACGACTTGCTACTCAGTCGGGTCGACATTTTGCACGTGTGTTGGGCGAACAACTCACCGCTGAGAATGTGAGTGTGGTGTCGGGCTTGGCTCGCGGCATCGATGTAGAAGCGCATCTGGGTTCTTTACGAACAGAACTTGGTGCACCTCCCGTTGCGGTGGTGGCGGGTGGTCCCGATGTTGTGTATCCGCGAGAACATGAATCGGTATGGCACAAGGTTGTTGAACGAGGCGTCATTCTGAGTGAGTTTCCGCCAGGGGCTCCACCAGAGCCATACAAGTTTCCATTACGCAACAGAATCTTGGCGGCGCTGAGTGAAGTGCTCATCGTTGTCGAGTCACGCTCAACAGGTGGGTCTATGACAACTGTGCGCGAAGCAATGAAACGCGACATCACGGTGATGGCAGTACCGGGCTCGCCCCACATCAAGCCAAGTGAAGGAACTAACGACCTGTTGCGAGATGGTTGCGCGCCGGTCACGTGTGTTGACGATGTGTTGGTGGCCCTCGGGCTAGATACACGACGTGTCGTCAAAGGCCACGACGGGCGAACGCCTCCAAGTGCGGTTGGTTTGCGCATTCTCGATCTCATGGAGAATCTGCCTCGAACTGTGGATGAAGTTGCGCTTCTGTCTGGCATGTCCGTTGTGGATGTCGCAGTTTCTCTGGGCTCACTGGAAGCTCAGGGGTGGGTGGCGCAGGGCGATGGTTGGTGGGAGGCACTCACTCGGTAGTTCCTGAGAACTACCGTGGAGCCATGAGCGGCGGAGCCACAACACGTGACAAGCGCGCCGATCTTTCTGTCTTTGAACTCGACAAACACATTCGCTCACTGAGTTGTGGCGATGTGCTTCGCGAAACTCGTCGGTCCGATCTGTCTCGGGCACTTCTTGATTTCATGGCGTTGGGTGCATCGGGTGCGCCCCACGTTTCACGGGACATGGTGGAGAAATACATCCACAGTTTGGAACAACGCGAGTACTCGGTGGAAACCGTGGAGCAGCGCTTGGCCACCGTCACATCATTTTTTTCGTGGTTCGTTCGCACGCACAAACCGGCTCGTGGCGAGACGGTTCTTGTGTCGCCCGCCAAAGGAGTAATTGCATCTCACAGCGCCTCGTGTTCTGCGTGTAGTGCACCAAGCGCCACCACGTTGAAAGGTGAGTGCCCGGTTCGCGATAGCCGTCTCTCGCAATGGCAACCAGCATCGTTCGAACAATCGCTGACGGCGTCTGCAGCAAATACGCGTTCGGCGTATCGACGCGACATAGAGCTTTTTGCAGAATGGTTGCTGGATTCAGAAAGCGCCGCCGCACCAAAAGACATCGCAAAAGATCATGTACGTGCATACCTTGCGCATCTTCATGAGTGCGGGGCAACGTCACGGACCGTGGCGCGTCGAATTGCAGCGTTGCGTCGATATTTCTTGTGGGCTATTCGCAAAGGGCTGTGCACTATCGACCCCACCGAAGCGGTACATACTCCGAAAACCAAAGGACGTCTTCCGCGCCCACTCGATGAAGCAACGGTGTTCGCACTGGTCACAAGCGAAGATCCCAATGCGCCCGAATGGCGACGCGCTCGCGACCACGCAGTCTTGGAAATTCTCTATGGAAGTGGACTGCGCGTTTCTGAAGTGTGCTCACTGCATCTGCAAAGCGTCTCATCCGATGGTTCTACTTTGCGAGTCATTGGTAAAGGTTCGAAAGAACGAATTGTGCCACTCAGTGTTCCTGCTACTCACGCCATTCACCAGTGGCTTCAGGTTCGTCATGAGGTGGTTGATGAGGCATCGGGTCATGCGCTTTTCCTCAGCGCTCGTGGACACGCCGTTGGTCGTCGTGATGTTGCGCGTCTTTTAGATGAAGCATGTGAACGCGTAGGAATTGCCGGTGGTACACATCCGCACGCTTTGCGACATTCGTTTGCAACTCACCTCATGGACAACGGCGCAGATACGCGTTCTATTCAGGAACTTTTGGGTCACAGCGATGCTGCAACAACACAGCGGTACACGCATGTCAGCAAAGAACGTTTGCGACTTGCTTATACAGAAACGCATCCGCGCGCATGAATGCTCGTCCTATTCGGTACACCATCGATTCTGCGTGGGAAGCGTGGCATCAATCGCAAGAGGTCACTGCACGCGAGTGGCTTGTTGTTCACTACGCATCATTGGTGAAGTTTGTTGCCGGCCGTCTTGCGGCAGGTCTACCCAAAACAGTGGACACGGGAGACTTGGTGAGTGCCGGCGTCTTCGGGCTCATGAACGCAATCGACAAATTCGACCCGTCTCAAGGTTTCAAATTTGAAACATACGCAGTGCCGCGAATTCGTGGCGCGATTTTGGATGGGCTTCGAGCGCTCGACTGGGTGCCGCGTTCAGTTCGTTCTCGTTCTCGTTCTGTTCAAGATGCCATCGCTCAGTTAGAACATGAATTAGGTCGCACGCCAACAGATGAGGAAATTGCATCGGAGTTGCAGATCTCGGTTGAAGAACTAGAGAAGTGGTTGGCAGACATTGCCGCTGGGGCAGTGGGTCCGCTTGATCACGTTGCAATGGACAATGCGCCGGCAGAAGCAGATGCACATCTGCAGCCTGGTCGTGCCATGGAGGAAGGCGAACTACGCAACGCAATGCGCGCAGAAATTTCTCGACTTCCAGAACGAGAGCAAGCAATTCTTATTTTGTATTACGAAGACGGTTTGACCTTGGCAGAAATTGGCGATGCATTAGGCGTGACCGAAAGTCGTGTGTCGCAAATTCACACCAAGGCTGTGTTGCAGTTGCGTTCGCGTTTGGCAGCTGCGGGTATGGCGTAACCGCCTATCTCGTTTTCGCGCACACATCGCGTGATGAAATTTCTGTGTGCCGGAGCAGTCGGCTTGGCGTGCATCGTTCCCGTACCGGGGGCTGTTCTTCGGTCGTTCAAAGCTCCTGCATGTGAGAGATGCGCAGGTCATCGCGGGGTCACACTTCAGACCAAGGCAGGACACACGGTGGTGGCCACCGCGTCGGGCGAGGTGGAGTTCGCGGGTCAGGTGGGCAACACCTTGTATGTGGTGCAAAGGGTTTCACCATCGGTGCGTGTCACATACGGAGGCCTAGCGGGACTGCCTGCCGAGATGCAGGGAGGTCACGAGCTGGTGCCGGGCGATCCCGTCGGACAGGCTGCAGACACCACCTACATCAGTGTTCGTGTGGGAGAAACCCATGTTGAGCCACTGCGGGCACTGGGGCTTGGCCGGCCTCGGCTCGTAGGCCCAGGGGGAGTGGGGACGGCAATTGTGGGGCCAGAACCCCTCTCCCGATAGAGTTTCCGAGGCCCTTCGAAGCACTTCGCTTCGTGAGGCCACAACACATCATGCACACCGGCCACCTGCGGTCGCTTCGGCGTCGGACCGGTGTGTGGACAACCGCAGAAGGAGAAAAATCATGGCTGTCGTCTCTATGCGACAAATGCTCGAGGCTGGAGTTCACTTCGGACACCAGACCCGTCGTTGGAACCCAAAGATGAAGCAGTTCATCTTCGGAGAGCGCAACGGAATCCACATCATCAACCTCGATCAAACAATCGAGCGCGTGGAAGTTGCTTACGCATTCGTGCGTGACCTTGTCGCCAATGGCGGCACCATCTTGTTCGTCGGCACTAAGAAGCAGGCACAAGACCCCATTCGTAGCTACGCAGAAAAGTGTGGCATGCACTACGTGAACGAGCGTTGGCTCGGTGGCATGCTCACCAACTTTGAAACCATTTCAAAGCGCGTTGGCAAAATGCAGGAATACGAGCGCATGAAGGCATCGGGTGAATTCGACGCCATGCCAAAGAAGGAAGCTCTTCTTCTCACTCGTGAGCTTGAAAAACTTCAGAAGAACCTGTCGGGTATGGCTCACCTCAGCCGTCGTCCAGACGCCATCTTTGTGCTCGACACAATGAAGGAGCACATTGCGGTAACAGAAGCCAACAAGCTGAAGATTCCAGTCATCGCAGTTGTTGACTCAAACGTTGACCCCGACCTCATTCAGTTCCCAATTCCTGGAAATGACGACGCAATTCGTGCGAACGACTTGCTCACTCGCGTTATCGCAGAGGCCGTCATCGAAGGTCGCTTCATCAACCAAAAGCGCAACCCAGCAGGCGCAGCAGCCGCTGCTGCTCCAGCAGTTCGCACTCCAGAAGAAGAAGCAGCTTTTGCTGAACAGCAGTCAGCAGCACGCGCACAAGCCGCTGCTGCTCAGGCCGAGCGCGAAGCTCGTCTTGCTGCACAGAAGTCCACTGAAGCCCCCGCAGCGGAGTAATTCTCATGTCATACACAGCTAAGGACGTATCCAGCCTGCGCCAGTCAACTGGTGCCGGAATGATGGATTGCAAGAAAGCACTTGAAGAAAGTGGCGGCGACATCGAAGCAGCCAAGCAGTGGTTGCGTGAAAAGGGCCTTGCCGCAAGTGCAAAGCGCGATGATCGCGACAACGCGCAAGGAGTGGTGTCCATCATTATCGACGGCGCACGTGCATCCATTGTGAAGTTGAAGTGTGAAACAGACTTCGTTGCATCCTCCGACAGCTTCAAGGCTGAGGCCGATGCATTGGCAGCGGCTGTTCTTGAAAAGGGCGAAGCCGGTCTTGCCGATCGCACTACTCAAATTGACGACCTCAAGATTCTTCTGAAGGAGAAGATTGAAGTTGGCGAAACCATTCGTTTCGAAGCTGCCGCCGGCAGCATCATCGAGTCATATGCGCATATCCAGGGTGGTCGCGGCGTCAATGGCGTCATTGTTGAAATGAGCGGAGCATCTGCCGAGCTTGCACACGACATTGCCGTTCACATTGCGTTTGCCCGTCCGAAGTACCTCACTCAAGATGAAGTACCTGCAGATGTTGTTGCAAAGGAACGCGAAACCCTCGAGACAATCACACGCAACGAAGGCAAGCCTGAGCAAGCCGTTGCAAAAATTGTTGACGGTCGCATCGGTGGTTTCTTCAAAGATGTGTGTCTCCTCGAGCAGCCCTATGCCAAGGACGACAAGGTCTCCATCAAGCAACTCATTGGCGATGCGAAAATCATTCGCTTCGCACAGGTAGAAATCGGCTGATATGTCAACAAGACCCCGCTGGTCGCGAGTAGTGCTGAAACTTTCGGGTGAGGCACTTGCAGAACCCAGTGGTTTTGGTCTTGACAACAATGTTCTTACGCAAGTCGCAACGGAAGTTCGCGAAGCGCGTGAAGAACTCGGCACCGATATTGCAATCGTTGTTGGTGGTGGCAACTTCTGGCGAGGCCTCAAAGGCGCTGGCCAAGGTATGGACCAAGCACAGGCTGACTTCATGGGAATGCTTGCCACCGTCATGAACGGATTGGCGTTGCAAGACGCTCTTGAGCGTGTTGGTCAACAGTCGCGCGTGATGTCTGCAATTGAAATGCCGAAGGTGGCCGAGCCGTACATTCGTCGCCGTGCAGAACGCCATATGGAAAAAGGTCGCGTGGTCATTCTTGCTGGCGGAACCGGCAACCCGTTCTTCACCACCGACACTGCAGCAGCATTGCGCGCCGCTGAGATAGAGGCACAAGCCATCTTGAAAGGCACGCACTCGGGTGTCGACGGTGTGTACACCGCTGACCCGAAGTTGGACAAGAATGCCACGCGGTACGAACAAATCAGCCACATGGATGTCATCACTAAGGGCCTGAAGGTCATGGATGCAACCGCAATTACCTTCTGTATGGACAAGAAGTTGCCCATTGTGGTGTTCGATCTGCTGGCGCAGGGCAACGTGAAGTCCATTCTCAGGGGTGAGCCAGTAGGTACGCTGGTCGGGTGATCGAAGACACCCTTCTTGAGGCCGTCGACAAGATGGAGCGGGCGGTGGCCCACGTCCAGGCGCAGTTCTCATCGGTGAGAACTGGTCGAGCAAATCCGGCCCTCGTAGAGAAGCTTCCCGTGGAGTACTACGGGTCAACCGTGCCTCTTCAGCAGCTCGCGGGTTTTCAGGTTCCCGAAGCACGCACATTGGTGGTGAAGCCGCACGACCGTGGCGCAATGGCCGCTATTGAAAAGTCCATTCGCGAGAGCGACCTTGGCCTTCAGCCGTCAAACGACGGCGTGGTCATCCGTTTGTCCTTTCCTGTTCTCACCGAGGAACGTCGTAAGGAATACGTGAAGGTTGTGAAGAACATGTCCGAAGATGGTCGTGTTGCTGTGCGCAATATTCGCCGTGATGTTCGCAAGCAATTAGAGACCGCAGAGAAAAACTCTGAGTTCTCAAAAGACGACCTAGAACGTGCCGAGAAAGACATCGACAAGTTCACACAGGACCATATTGAACAGATCGATAAAGCTTTTGCCCGTAAGGAACAAGAGCTGCTCGAGGTATAGGAACTTGGGCAACTACGGTTGTCCCAGGACACCCGAAAGGGGAGAAACATGAGTGACGACATTTGGCGCCGCAAAGACGACACCAACGACGACTCGTACGGCACTGACTTTGGTTCCGACTTCGGAACCGTTCAGTTCGCCGACGATCCAACAGCAGAGCCAGCGCTCAGCTTTGGTGGTGGCGACACAGGCAATCTGCCACATTGGACCGAACCAGCAACAGGTGAAATTCCTGCGCTTGAAGACGAAGACGATGTGTGGGGTGCATTCTCTGAGCCAAGCGAACCATCACGCCGCCCCGAACGTCTCACCATCGGCACCGACCCAACCGGCGATCGTCCTCGTCCATCGCGTGACATCACGGGCGGCTACGACCGCGACCCATCGCGTGACATCACAGGTGGCGTTCCTCGCGGCGGGCGACCACAGCCTGTTCGTCGAGTGGGACCACGCGGACCACGCACCGGCGGTATTGGTCGAGACATGCCAACTGCTGTCACCACAGCACTCATTCTCCTTGCAGCATTCATCGGCGCCATCATGTGGCGACCTGCTGCAGTCATGCTCATTGTTCTCGCAGTTGTCGGACTCGCCGCTGTCGAGTTCTTCAGCAAGGTCACCGAAAAGGGTTATCGCCCTGCAACATTTGCTGGTCTCATTACGTGTGTGGCTGCGCCACTTGCTGCGTACTGGATTGGTGACGAAGCATTGCCGTTGGTGTTTGCATTCGGATTCCTCGCAATCTCTATTGGATTTCTTGGTGCGTCAAGTGTGCAAAGTGGTCCAATGCCAAACGTGGCCATCACCACAATGGCAATGATCTGGATTGGCCTCATGGGTTCATTCGCCGCTCTCATGCTTCGTTACTCAGTGAACGGAGTCGGTGCGCATGTGGGTACAGACACGCTCTTCATGGTTGTTGTTGCGGTCATCGCAAACGACATTGGTGCACTCTTTGTTGGTGCATCAGTTGGTCGCACTCCGCTTCGCGAGTGGGTCAGCCCCAACAAGACAGTGGAAGGCGCAATTGGTGGCGGACTCGCGAGCATTATCGCGCTCATCATCTTTGGTTCGCAGAACGGCACATGGAACTCCATGGGTGAGTGGATTGCACTCGGCCTTGTTGTTGCAGTGATGGCACCGCTTGGTGACTTGGTGGAATCAATGTTCAAGCGCAACTTGGACGTAAAAGATTTCGGCACCATCGTGGCCGGACATGGCGGAGTGCTTGATCGCTTCGACGGTTTCTTGTTTGCACTGCCTGCCACCTACTACCTCATGCTGGTTCTTCAGCCCTGGGTCTAGGTCACAGGCGTTACGACGCCCCTTTGACACATAACACTGACAGACTGACGACGTGACTCAGAAGCGTGTTGCCATTGCCGGATCCTCAGGGTCTATTGGTGTGCAAACAATCGATGTGGTCTTGGCGGAGCCAGAAAAGTACGTCGTATCAGCCCTTGCAGTGGGGTCGTCGGCAGACGTTGTTATTGAACAAGCGCGCCAACTCCGACCAGAACTAGTCGTAGTGGCCGACGAAGTATGTCGCGCCAAAGTTGCCGATGCATTGCCCGGAATCACCGTAACCGGCGCGTTGTCCGACGTTGTCGATGTTGCCGATGTTGTCATCAATGGCGTTGTCGGATTCGCGGGGTTGGCGGTCACGCTCGAAACTCTTCGCGCAGGCAAAACACTCGGGCTCGCAAACAAAGAAAGTCTTATTGCGGCGGGCCCACTCGTGCAGCCTTTGCGACTGACTCCGGGTGCACAACTCATCCCCGTCGACAGCGAACATTGCGCATTGCATCAATGTCTTCGTTCGTCATATAACACAGGCACAGAAGTGGCTCGCCTTGTCCTCACCGCAAGTGGTGGCCCATTTCGTGGTCGTTCGGCCGAGTCGTTGCAGTCAGTCACGGTTGATGAAGCCTTGAATCACCCGACATGGAAAATGGGTCCCAAGATCACTATCGACTCATCAACTCTCATGAACAAGGGTCTTGAAGTTATTGAGGCGCACGAGCTGTACGGAACCTCCTACGACAACATCGATGTTGTGGTGCATCCGCAATCGGTTGTGCATTCAATGGTCGAATTCACCGATGGTTCCACCATTGCGCAGTTGTCTATGCCAGATATGCGTCTTCCCATCGGATACGCACTGGGTTACCCCCAACGCATCTCTACTCCGTTTGGTCGAATCGACTGGAACACGTTGTCGCGACTCGACTTTGAAGCACCAGACCGAAACACATTCCGCTGCCTCGACCTTGCGTATGCGGCGGGCCGTCTCGGTGGTACAGCACCTGCGGCTCTCTCTGCCGCCAATGAAGTCATCGTCGAAGCTTTTCTTGCAGGTCGCATGAAGTGGTCTGCGATTGCACAGCATCTTGAAAACGTGTTGAACACATTTATTGCCACCACACCAACATCAGTTGACGATGTGTTGGCTGCCGACAGCGAAGGGCGAGCATTGGCCCAGGAGGAACTATCACGATGAGCAACTTTTATCATCGCTTCCGAGCAGAAATGGCTGCCGGTGGGGCCGTAGAAGAAACGGAAGATCCACAAGCGACGCGTTCTGGTGCATTCACCGGATTCGTCATGCTGGGGCTGCTCGTGTGGTTGGCGTTCTCCAACATCTGGACTTTCGTTTTCGTTGTTGGATTGCTTGTCTCTGTATTTCTTCACGAAGTCGGACATTTCTCCACGGCCCGTTGGACCGGCATGAAGGCAACACAATTCTTTATGGGATTTGGTCCGCGCGTGTGGAGTCGTACAAAAGGTGAAGTGGAGTACGGAGTGCGCGCACTTCCACTTGGGGCCTTTGTTCGAATTATCGGAATGAACAACATTGACGAGGTTGAACCGGACGATGAACCGCGCGCATATCGCTCGCAGTCGTATCCGAGACGGATGTTGGTCATCACAGCTGGTTCTCTCATGCACATGATCATTGCGTTTGTTCTCTTCTTTGGTGTGTACGCCACCGCAGGTCGAGAACAGCCCACGGGAATCGCATCTATTCGTGGTCTCGATACCGAAGTGGGGCCAGCAGCAATTGCAGGTTTGCGTATTGGCGACAAAATCTTGGCTATCGACGGGCAGAAATTGACCGACTACGACAGTGTCGTGATCGCCATCACGTCACATGAACCCGGCGATGAAGTGGTTGTCACGTACCAGCGCGACGAACAGCCAATTGAAACGGCCAGAATCACGTTGGGTCAACATCCGGCAGAAGCCGACCGCGCATATCTCGGTGTGTGGGCCGACGATTGGGGATGGAAACAGCTCAATCCCGTCGCGGCGGCAGGACGCGCAGTTGCCGATATCGGAGACACGGTTGCTGGTTCTATTCGTGGAGTGGTCACTGCAATGAATCCCATGAACTCCATTCGCCATCTCACAGGAGAAGATGAGTCGCTCGAAACTCGCCCCACCACTGTTGTGGGTGTCAGCCAAGTCGGTGGCACCATTGGCGAGTCCGATGGGCTGAAGGGCATCTTGCTGCTCCTGGCCAGCGTGAATGTCTTTGTAGGCATCTTCAACATGTTTCCGTTGCTTCCATTTGATGGTGGACATGCAGCCATTGCTACATACGAACGCATCCGTTCACGAAAGGGCGTGAAATATCATGCCGACATCAACAAGATGGTGCCCGTGGCCACTGTGGTGGTGGGGCTTCTGGGACTGCTCCTTATCACCGGCCTGTGGTTGGACATCACACAGCCACTCGGGTGAACCGGGCGAAAAAGTGACACACTGATAACCAATGTACGAACGTCGTCACACTCAGCAGATCTCGGTAGGCAAGGTTCCCGTCGGTGGTGGGTCGCCCATCACTGTTCAGTCCATGACCACCACCAAAACTGCAGACGTTGAAGGCACTCTTCAGCAGATCTACGCGCTTGCTGCAGCGGGTTGCGACATTGTGCGGTGTACATGCAACGAACAAGAGGCAGCAGAAGGGCTTGCGCAAATTGTTCCGCGCTCGCCAATTCCCATCATCGCCGACATTCACCATCAGTACAAGATGGCATTGGCAGCAATGGAAGCCGGCGTGCACGGACTTCGTCTCAACCCCGGCAACATTCGTAAGCCCGAGCACATCAAGGCCGTTGCATCTGAGGCGCGCGATCGTGGTTTACCCATTCGTATCGGAGTGAATGGCGGTTCGCTTGACCCTTCGTTGTATGAAAAGCACGGTGGTCTCACGGCGACCGCAATGGTGGAGTCTGCGCTGCAGGAAATTGCATATTTCCATGAAGTCGATTTTGATCTCATCAAGATTTCTGTGAAAGCAAGCAACGTGCCGCTCATGGTTGATGCGTATCGCTTGTTGGCCGATGCTGTGAAGTATCCACTTCACCTCGGCGTTACAGAAGCCGGTCCGCCACCCGCAGGTTTGGTGAAGGCAACTGCAGGCATATCTACATTGTTGTTAGAAGGCATTGGCGACACCATTCGCTACAGCCTCACTGCCGACCCCGTTGAAGAAGCACGGGCGGGTCGCCAGTTGTTGGAGGCGCTTGGTCTTCGCGAACGAAAGAATGTCGACCTGATTGCGTGCCCAAGTTGTGGTCGTGCGGAGATCGATGTCATCGACGTTGCTAATCGCGCAATGAAAGCTTTTGAAGACAAGAAACTTCCGTTGCAAATTGCAGTCATGGGTTGCGTGGTGAACGGACCAGGTGAAGCGCGCGAAGCAGACCTAGGTATTGCTGCGGGCAACAAGCGCGGTCACTTGTTTGTGAAAGGCCGCAACGTTGCAGTTGTTCCTGAGAGCGAAATGGTGGAAGCACTTGTTGAGTGGGCCGAGTTCATTCACGAACACGGAACCGACGCCGCTATTGCTCGAGCTGACACCAAACTGGCCGAACGTGAAGCAGCGCGAGATCGTTCGCAGTTGTTAGACGAAAAGGGAGCCGACGCGAACGACGCAGGCTCAAAAATTGTGGAGATTCGCAAGACCGTTTCGGACTAGTGCTGCGTGCACACAATGAGCGACGCGCTGGAAAATTCTGCGCGCGTACCGGCTTCAACAAGCACCACTTCGGGGTGGTGAATACTGAATCCAGAGTGATCCCAATCGCCCAGCTCTCCATACACAACTCGGTGACAGTCGGGATGTCGATTGATGGTCTCGCTATTTCCCACTGTGAAACCGGGGGAGGGAGATGGGTATGTTCCGTCCATCGTTACTTCAACGACGGGATTCGATAACTGGTGGGTGTCGACAATTCTGAGGAACTCGTTGACATCAACGTGCTTTGTTGTGAACCCTGCACGAATCACATTGTCTGATGAGTTCATAACTTCCAAACCAAAGCCGTGCAAATACGCGTGCAGATTGCCGGCGGGAAGCGACAATGCCTGACCTGGTTCAAGCACAACATGATTCAATAACGGTGCGATTCGAAGTGCAGGGTCGGTGGGGTAGAGATGTGCGATACGGCGTAACCACTCGGGGGCATGTGACATGGACGGAATGTCGTCTTGTCCAAATGACCATGCCAAGTACGAGGCAATGCCTTCTGCCGACAACGTGTTGGCTTCGCTAGTCCAACCCATTGACTTCAGCAACTCAACAGAATGATCAATTGATGCAAATCCACAGAGGGCTTCGAATTTAGATATTGCAACGATCATCTCTGGCTTGTCGGATTCATCGCGGTACATGCGGTGTGGTGCATCGCGGGGGATTCTCGCGGCTTCTTCATGAGCGAAACCCTCGCGTGCTTGTTCTTTTGTGGGATGAGTTTGGAGAGACAGCGGTTGCGCGCATGCAATGAGTTTCACCAGCATGGTCATCTCACCGGTGACATCGCTGAGGGGTGTTCCCAATTGAGGTCCTACTCGCGACGACCCTTGCGGATGCGTTCCGAACCACAATTCTGCAACTTTGGTACCAGGAGTAGACGGCGCACCGAGATGGTGGCGAATAGTGATCTCGTCACCCCAGTCGTAGTTCTTCTCGACACCAACGATGCGCCGAGGTGTCATGGGCTAGCTCCGCACCAATGAGACAACATGTTGCACTGCAGATGCAAGAGGAATTGCCTCGTTTGTTCCGGCATGACGATCACGCACTTCAACGTTTCCGTCTGCAAGTGATTTACCCACAACAACGATGGTGGGGATGCCCATCAGTTCAGCGTCTTTGAATTTCACGCCAGGTGATACGCCGTTGCGGTCGTCGAGAATGACGTCGAGTCCCTGTGCTTCAAGATCTTTCGCCAATTGCTCACCAGCAACAGTGATGTCGTCGCCGTTCTTGCCAGTGACAACAATGTGAACGTCGACTGGCGAGATGGCGCGTGGCCACTTCAGACCAATGTCGTCATGGAAAGCTTCTGCAATTGATGCAACGGCGCGCGACACGCCGACTCCGTACGAACCCATGGTGACAACAACTTGCTTGCCATTCTGATCAAGCACAGTAAGGCCAAGTTTGTCGGCGTACTTGCGACCTAACTGGAACACGTGACCAATCTCAATGCCACGTGCAATTTCTAAAGACTTGCCACAGTTTGGGCACGGGTCTCCGGCGGCAACTTCAACGGCTTCAATGGTTCCGTCAGTAGTGAAGTCGCGCCCGTTCACTAAGTGAAGGACGTGTGTATCTTTTTGGTTGGCGCCAGTAACCCATGCACTGCCAGGAACAACAGATGGGTCGAGCATGTAGCGAATTCCTGTGGCGCTCTCTGCGCCAAGGACCTGTGGTCCGATGTATCCGCGTACAAGGCCAGGGTGCTTTGCGAACGTTGCGTCGTCCATTGGTTCAACTTCTGCTGGTGATACTTGTGCTTCAATGCGCTTAATGTCCACTTCGCGGTCTCCGGGCACGCCAACAACAAGGGGCAATGTCGTGCCATCGGGGTTGCGAAGTGTGAGCACCACGTTCTTCAGTGTGTCTGATGCGCTCCATGTGCGATCGGTGCGCGGAACATTGGTATTCAGATACTCAACGAGCGATGCAATGGTGGGACAGTTTGGTGTGGAGACCGTTGACGTTGCGGGGTGTTCAGATGAATCTGCTGCGAGTGCACCTGTGGTGACAGCTTCCGTGTTTGCTGCGTAGTCACACGATGTGCAACGAACAAATGTGTCTTCACCAACTTCAATGGGTGCTAAGAACTCTTCGCTCATAGAGCCGCCCATAGCGCCGCTCATTGCTTTCACAATGACGTACGGCAAACCAAGTCGGGTGAAGATGCGCTCGTATGCATCGCGGTGATCGTTGTAGCTCTTCGCAAGGCCGGCTTCGTCAATGTCGAACGAGTAGCTGTCTTTCATTAAGAACTCGCGTCCGCGCAATAGACCTGCGCGGGGTCGCGCTTCGTCGCGATACTTCGTTTGAATTTGGTACAGCGATACGGGGAGGTCCTTGTAGCTGGAGTACAGGTCTTTCACCAGAAGCGTGAACATCTCTTCGTGCGTCGGCCCAAGCAAGTAATCGGCGCCTTTGCGGTCCACTAGGCGAAAGAGGTTGTCTCCGTACTCGGACCAGCGTCCGGTGGTTTCGTAGACGTCTCTAGGGAGCAGGGCAGGGAAGTGAACTTCTTGTGCTCCGATGGCGTCCATCTCTTCGCGAACAATGTTTTCCACCTTGCGCAACACTCGCCATCCGAGTGGAAGCCAGGTGTACCCGCCTGGGGCGGCACGGCGGATGTAGCCCGCACGGACAAGGAGACGATGGGAGGGAACCTCAGCGTCGGAGGGGTCATCGCGAAGGGTACGAACGAAGAGGTGGGAGAGACGAAGCATCGGAGCGAAACCTTAGTTCTGACGGCTATCATTGGAGCCGTCCTTTGAAGTTCGGTGAACCGGAGGCACGGGTGACCCCCGTGCCTTTTGTTCTGTTAGAGCCAGTTTTGGCGGGAGGTGAGCCATATGTCCAGCAATGTCGTCGACACGGTCACCTCCATGGTGGCTCCCATCCTTGCCGATCTTTCCCTTGAGTTGTACGACCTTGAGTTCGCTGGTGGCATTCTTCGCATCACTGTCGACACCCCTGCAGGCGGTCCAGCAGGCGTCGACATCGACCAAATCTCGTTAATCACGCGCCTTCTTGGTCGCGAACTCGATCACAACGAAAATGCTGTTCCTGGCCGCTTCACCCTCGAAGTCACTAGCCCCGGACTCGAACGCACTCTTCGCACCCCGTACCACTTTGCTCGTGAAGTGGGTAAAGAGGTGTCCATTCGCTTGTCAACAGATCTGAATGGTCGCCGTCGTGTCGCTGGGCTTTTGGTTGGCGCCACAGACAGCACCGCATCAGTTCGTCTCTCCGATTCAGGAGAAACCATTGAAGTTCCTCTGTCGCTTGTCGACAAGGCAAAGACCGTTTTCGTTTGGGAAACCCAACCGAAGCCGAATTCGAAGGAAGCGCGCGACAAGCGTGCTTCTCAGAAGAACACGTCCACACATCAACAGGAGGCCAACGCACAATGAGCAACCTCGATATGTCCGAAGCAGTACGCATGCTCGCCGATCATCACGGCATCAGCGTGGATTCACTGTTGCAAGTTCTTGTAGAAGCACTTGCGACTGCATATAAGAAGCGCCCAGGCGCCGCCGACGAAGTCATCGTCGAAGTCAACCCAGAGAACCTCGACATGAAGTTCACTGCGTACGACGTAGACGACGACGGCAACTGGGTCAACGAGCGCGACGACACGCCAAGCAAGAACGAACTTGGTCGTATTGCTGCTGCAACGTTCAAGCAGGTCATGAGCCAGCGCATCCGCGAAGTTGAGCGCGATCGCAAGTTTGAGGAATACGCAAACCGCGAAGGCGACTTGGTCACCGGAATCATCCAGCAGTCAGATGGCCGCTACGCATTGCTCGACCTTGGAAAAGTGGAAGCACTGTTGCCACAAGCCGAGCAGGTTCCGTACGAGCGCCCCGTTACAGGCGATCGCGTGAAGGCATACATCGTTGAAGTGCGTAAAACAGCAAAGGGTCCACAGATTGTGGTCAGCCGTACGCACCCAGGCCTTATTAAGCGTTTGTTCGAACTTGAAGTTCCCGAAATCGCCGATGGCATCGTAGAAATCAAGTCATGCGCTCGCGAACCAGGTCACCGCACCAAGATTGCAGTTGCTTCAAACGACGTTAATGTTGACCCCGTTGGTGCATGTGTTGGTGCACGCGGTGGTCGCGTTCGCATGGTGGTGAATGAGCTTCGCGGAGAAAAGATCGACATCGTGTCGTACTCCGAAGACATGCACGACTTTGTGTCGAAGGCATTGTCTCCTGCAAAGGTCACCGAAGTTCGTCTCAGCGAAGACGGAACACAAGCAGACGTCATCGTTCCCGACTTCCAGTTGTCATTGGCAATTGGTAAGGAAGGCCAGAACGCTCGTCTTGCTGCACGCCTCACTGGTGTTCGTATCGACATCAAGTCAGAGACGCAAGCAGCAAACGAAGCGCAAGGAATTTTTGAACCACGTGCACCACGTGGAACCGAATACGCCGAAGGTGAATGGCGTACCAATGATGAAACCGGCGAGTTGCAGTTCCATGCAGCAGATGGTTCTGTCGTCACCCAAAAGGAATGGGCAGACGCGCCATCCAACGAGTCCGATACCACGGAGGCCTAACCCTTGGCAGCAAAGAAAATTCGCGTTTCCGAACTCGCAAAAGAGTTGGGCCTCTCAAACAAAGAGGCTCTCGATTTGTCCGTCTCGATGGGTGTTCCCGTCAAGGCGATCTCATCGACAATGGAAGATGCTCAAGCCGACCGTGTTCGCCGTAAGGCCGAACGCGACGGCCTAAAGCGTGACGTCCAGCCAGAAGAAGAAAAGCCTGCGAAGAAAGCAGCGGCAAAGAAGGCACCAGCGAAGAAAGCTGCTGCAAAGCCTGCCGATGCACCAAGCGCAGATGGCGACGACACTCCAGCGAAGAAGGCTCCAGCCAAGAAAGCTGTCGCGAAGAAGGCTGCTGCAAAGAAAGACGATGCAGTAGTCGTTGAACCAACTCCAGAAGTAGTGGTGGAAACACCTGCTGCGCCTGTTGTTGAAGTAGTCGTACCTCCTGCTCCAGTAGAAGCGCCTGCACCCGTTGAAGCACCAGAAGCTCCCGAAGCGCCTCGTCCGGCTGCATCGAGCGAAGGTCGCGTTATTTCAAGTGGGCGCCCAAGCCCCACCACGGGAACACCTCGTCCTCCCATCAACCAGCAGCCAACTCCGCGACCTGCACCTCCGCAAGGTCGCCCCGGCGGTACGCCTCCCGGAATGCCACCAGGCGCACGTCCTGGTGGTCGTCCACCTATTCCACCACCTCCTGGTCCCATGTCTCCCTCCGGTCGACCCATTCCGCCACCTCCTGGTCAGCGCATGGCTCCTGGTGCACGCCCGAGTGGCCCATCTGGTTTCCGTCCAGGTCCAGGTTCCCGTCCAGGTCCAGGCACCCGTCCTGGCCCCGGTGGTCCTCGCCCCGGTGGCCCTGGCGGCCCTCGTACAGGTGGCCCTGGTGGTCCTCGCCCCGGCGGTCCAGGCGGTCCACGTCCTGGTGGTCCAGGCGGCGCTCGCCCCGGATTCGGTCCACGTCCTGGCGGTCCTGGTGCTGGTGCACCTGGCGCAGGTGGCCCTGGTGGTGGTCCTCGCCCCGGTGGTGGTCCTGGTGGTCCTGGTGGTCCGCGTAATGGTCAGCGTCGCGCACCTCGCAAGAAGTCACGTGCACGTCGTCGGCGCGAGTTCGATGAATTGCAGCCGCAGTTCACTCAGTACTCGAATAGCAATGCGCCAGTTCCTGAGGGAACAATCATTATTGAGCGTGGTTGGTCAGCACAGGAGTTTGCTCCAAAACTGAACCGAACTGCCGCAGACATTGTTCGTTACATGCTCGAGCATGGCGAAATGATCACTGCAACCATGAGTCTCAGTGACGACCAAATGGAATTGTTCGCTCTTGAAGTGGGCGCAGAAATTCTGTTGGTCGATCCAGGCCAGCAACAAGAAACCGAACTCCAGGCACTCTTCGACGACTCAGACGACGATGATGAAACTCTTCAGCAGTCGCGTCCGGCCGTTATTACGGTGATGGGTCACGTTGACCACGGTAAGACAACATTGCTCGACCGCATTCGATCAGCAAATGTTGTTGCTGGTGAAGCTGGCGGTATCACTCAGCACATCGGTGCATACCAGGTGGAAAAAGACGGCAAGAAGATCACATTCATCGACACACCAGGTCACGCTGCGTTCTCCAAGATGCGTATGCGTGGTGCACAAGTCACCGACATTGTTGTTCTTGTGGTTGCTGCCGATGACGGCGTGATGCCTCAGACAATCGAAGCATTGAACCATGCGAAAGCAGCCGATGTTCCCATCGTTGTGGCTGTGAACAAGATCGACAAGGAAAATGCCGACCCACAACGCGTTCTCACGCAGTTGGCGGAATATGAACTTGTTCCCGAAGCATGGGGTGGCGACACCATCGTTGTTGAAATGTCTGCACAGCAGAACTTGGGCATCGACGATCTTCTTGAACAGTTGAATGTTGTTGCAGAACTGGAAGAACTCACCGCAAACCCACAAGGTCGCGCGAAGGGCGTTGTTCTCGAAGCAAACCTCGACATTGGTCGCGGCCCAGTTGCAACTGTGCTTGTCGACAAGGGAACCCTCAAGGTGGGCGACCCCATTGTTGCTGGTGCTGCGTGGGGCAAGGTGCGTGCGCTCATTAACGAACGTGGCGAACAGGTGAAAGAAGCCGGTCCGTCCACGCCAGTACAGGTGCTCGGTTTGTCTAGCGTTCCGCAGGCAGGCGATGAATTCCGCGCCGCTCCAGACGAAAAGACCGCACGACTTGTGGGTGACTCTCGCGGTCAAACACGTCGCGTGTTGAACCAACGTGGAGACGCACGCGTACAAAGCGGCGTGAAGTTGGAAGACATCTTCAGCCAAATTCAGGCTGGCGAAGTGGCCACACTGAACTTGGTGATCAAGGCCGACGTTCAAGGTTCGTTGGAAGCCGTTACCGAGAGCTTGCGCAAACTCGAGCGCGACGAAGTGAAGGTTGCATTCGTGCACCGCGGCGTTGGCGGTATTACCGAAAACGACATCACATTGGCGGCTGCGACAAATGCAACGCTCATTGGTTTCAATGTTCGTCCCGATCGCAAGTCTCGCGACTTGGCAGAAGCTGAAAAGGTAGAGATTCGTACTTACGAAATCATCTACAAGCTTCTTGAAGATATGGAACGAGCAATGCTTGGTTTGCTTGCACCAGAGTTCGAAGAAGTGGTCACGGGCGAAGCAGAAGTACGCGAAATCTTCCGTGTTCCAAAGATTGGTGCCATTGCGGGTTGTTTCATTCGCACAGGTGTCATCACACGTGGAACAAAGGTGCGCTTCCTTCGCGACGGAACCATCATTTGGAAGGGCTCTATCCAGTCGCTTCGTCGCTTCAAGGACGATGTCCGTGAAGTGCGCGAAGGTTTCGAGTGCGGTATCGGCTTGTCCGACTTCCAAGACTTGAAGCCTGGCGACCTCATTGAAACCTTCGAAGAGCGCGAAGTCGCCCGCACATAATCATGTCCGACCTCGACTTCTTCTTCGATCCGGTGTGTCCGTGGGCGTGGATCACGTCGCGGTGGGTGTCTGAAGTTCAGCAACTGCGCTCGTACGACGTGCAGTGGAAGTTCATCTCTCTGAAGTTTCTCAACGAAGACAAGATGGACTATTCCAAAATGCCAGAGGGTTATAAGGAAGTTCATGCTGCAGGCACAAGCGGACTCCGCGTTGCTGCTCGTGCGCGTGCCGAACAGGGCAATGAAGCAGTGGGAACTGTGTATACGGCGTTGGGAACAAGCCTGCACAATCGCGAAGAGCGTGCGTTGTTTGTGGCCGACACTGTGGGTCACATTGGCGGGCTCTTAGAAGCAGCCGGCCTTCCTCGTGAGTGGGCTCAGTCGGTCAATGACGATTCTTTTGATGCTCTTATTCGTACAGAAACTGAGTTGGCGTTAGAGCGCACCGGCAAAGACGTGGGCACGCCAATTCTCACGTTCCGTCCGGGTGCAACAACTGAGGGCTCGTTCTTTGGTCCCGTCATCTCTGCGATTCCGCGTGGAGATGAAGCGTTGAAACTATGGGATGCCGTCGAGACGTTGGCCACCACGTCGGGTATGGCAGAGATGAAGCGCTCGCTTCGCGCTCGCCCCAACTTCAACTAAGTCGTTACGCCTTCTTCAGCGCGTCAATGACGGGCATCCAGGTTTCAGGGTCTGCCTTGTACGGCGCATAGAAACTGATGCGGCTAATAACGTCGCTGTATCGACGACTCAACTCTGGTGCCACCTTGTTTGGTTCGCCAACAACGGCGAAGGTGTTCAAGATTTCATCGGTGATGAGATTGCCCATCTCCTGCCACTTGCCACCCTTCGACAATGTGTTCAGTTCGTCTTGCAAACCGCCCCAGCCGTGGGCTTCCAGTACGCCGCGGTACGCAGGAGTTGATCCGTAGAACGCAATTTGCTGGCGCGTGCCGGTTGCTGCTGCATTCATCTGTTCTTCGGTGGTTCCGGTCACAACAAATGACGGCCCAACAATCTCGAAGCCATCCATAGTTTTGCCGGCTTTTGCACGACCGCGTGCAAGGGCGGGAATGGTGACTTCGCGTAAGTACTTCTCGGTGGTGAAACCGTGGCATAAGAAACCGTCACACACTTCGCCGGCCACTTCAGTCATTAACTCGCCAACACCAGCCAAATAAATCTTTGGTGGACCGAAAGGAGAAAGTTCTTTTGCATCGGGTGTGAAGAACGGCGTCATCAACGTGTGTGTATAGAAGTCACCACGGAAGTTCAGTTGGGTTCCGTTCTGCCAGCAATCCCAGATTGCGCGCATGGCAAGAATCATTTCGCGCATACGTGCTGCGGGGTGGCTCCACTCCATAGAGAAGCGCTTTGTGATGTGTGGCTTGATTTGGCTACCCAAACCCAACATAAAGCGACCCTGTGAGTACGCCTGTAGGTCCCAACCGATGTTTGCCAACGTCATTGGGTTGCGCGCAAATGCAACAGCAATTGAAGTTCCGACTTCAAGGGTGGAGGTGTGTTCTGCGCCCAAGAGGAGAGGGAAGAACGGGTCGTGCGCCGTTTCCGCAGTCCATGCACCGGCATAACCGGCGGCTTCAAGTTCTTTTGCTGCCTGTGGAACTTTTGTGAGATCGAAACCGAGTCCTCCGTCTACCTTCATGTCATCCTCCGGGTTGTTGGTCGCGCAAGAATTGCTCGACTTCGGCTGCTAATTCATCCACTGTAGGGATGTCGGCTTCATCGTCTTCTATTGGGGCGCCGTGCACGTCGTCGTATGCGGCTTCTAGTTGACCCAACATGCTGGCGTGTTCTGCATTGTTGGCAACCAACTGATCGAGGCGTTCACGTTGCACAGCAGATTCGCGGCGGAATCGAGATGAATCAAACGAAAGACCAGTGTCGGCACACACTGCTTGCAAGAGAGCTGCGCTGGCCAGCGGGTACGCCATTGACGCCACATAGTGGGGAACTTGCGCCCACAAACTGACCGCTTGAATGTTTCGCTGGAACAGAGTGTGTTCAAGAAGTGATTGCACACCAGCAGGTGCGTCAAGTGTGCTCTTAGAAAGATCTAGTCGCGTGATGACTGCAGGGTCAGCAGAGGTGGCGGTAATGCCCACAGGGCGGGTGTGTGGCGCGCCAAATGGGTACGCACCGAGGCCCACCATTTTGGTCACATTCATTTGTTGTGCAAGTTCGCCAACAGTTTTTGCAAAGAAGTTCCAGGCCATGTCTGGTTCTGGACCCGTGAGTAACAACACGTCTCGGCCATTGGCATCGACACCCACACGAATTTCGGGAAGTGAAAAATCGATGTTCGTGTTGACGCCGTCGCGAAGTTCCATCACAGGTCGACGTGCTCGATAATCAATAAAAGTGTCTGCATCGAATGTGATGAGGCGAGTGGACTGCGATTCCGAAACCAAAAGCTCCATGGCTGATGCCGCAGCACCGCTTGCATCTATCCAGCCACTGAACTGAACAACAAGAACGGGAGACGTGAGCGTGGGAAGTTGACCCTCGACGGTGAAGGGGAGACCGCCCGCAGCGTTCATGAAAGTTTCTCGAGAATGCTTGCGGCGCGTTGCGATGCGCCTTCTACTTGCAGTCGGAAGGGTTCAAGTTCGGCTGGGTCTTTCTGCCCAAGTGCACCACCCAAATAGCGCGCGTACACGCCTTCAATAATGCAGGCCAACTTCCAGAATGCGAATGCTTCGTAGAAGCTGAGATGCGAAATGTCTCGTCCCGATACGCGCGCATAACGCTCAGCCAACTCTGCTCTGTTCATGAACCCAGCGGCAGTATTCACGGGGTTCGACCAAGCACTGGCGTCATCGGTGGGGCCCGTCCAGTACACCATGAGCAATCCCAGGTCTGCCATGGGATCTCCCAATGTGCAGATTTCCCAGTCAAGAACTGCGATGACATTTCCCTGTGCATCCACCATGCAGTTGTCGAGGCGGTAATCACCGTGCACCAATGTTGCGGCACCTTGTTCAGGGATGCGCTTCATCAGTTCTTCGTACACACTGTCGACGAGGGGAAGATCGCGAGTGCGCTGTTCCAGAATGTTTCCGTGCCAACGCTTCAATTGGCGAGAAATGTATCCCTCGTGCTTGCCCAGGTCGTTCAGACCAGCCGCAACAAGATCTACTCCGTGAATTGCGGCCATGGTGTCCACAATGGATTCACTTGCACGTCGGCAGCCGCTCTCTCCCAGAAGTGATTCCGCGACTGCCTTTTCGCGAACAACATGTCCGTCCACAAATGCCATTACATAGAACGGCAATTCATTCACATTCTCATCTGTGCACAAACCAAGTGCGGGTGCAACGGGAACTGCAGAATGAGCAAGACCCGCAATAATGCGATGTTCGCGACCCATGTCATGTGCGCTTGCCAAACGATGGCCAAGCGGTGGTCGACGAAGTACATATGAATGTCCGGCGGCATCGTCTACCTTGAAAGTGAGGTTCGAGTGCCCACCAGCAATTTGTGTGTACCGAAACGGCGCGACTGCACCGGGAATGTTGGCCACAAGCCAACTCTCTACGTTCTCGCTGATGCCATTGGGAAGAGTCACGACACAAAAACTACCTGTATCGTGCCCGTATGGCCCTCACTGTCACCGATGCTTCTTTTCAAGTCGATGTCGTTGAGCGGTCACTCACCACTCCCGTCATTGTGGATTTTTGGGCGGAATGGTGTGGTCCGTGCAAAACGCTCACACCCATTCTGGAGAAAGCCACCGATGCAACGCAGGGTCAAGTAGTTCTGGCAAAGATCGATGCCGATGCAAACCCAGGTCTCATGCAGGCATTCGGTATCAAATCCATCCCTACCGTCATCATTTACAAAGACGGTCAGCCGGTCGACGGTTTTGTGGGTGGCCAGCCGGAGCACGCCATTGAAAAAATGGTGGCGTCGCTATTGCCCGATCCCACACAACTGCGTGTTCGTGATCTTCTGCAACAGGGGACCGAAGAGTCCCTGCGTGACGCGGTCGCACTTGCTCCTGGCAATGAAGATGCTGTGTGTTCACTTGCGGAACATTTGGTGCGCATCGGAAATGCCGACGAGGCGCTGACATTGCTGGCGCGACTCCCCGAGACCGAACGTGTTCGCAAGATTGCGGCGCAAGCACGACTTTCCATGAACCCCGTCGACAATTTCGATGATGAGCTAGTTGCGCTACTCGACAGAGTGAAAACGGACGAAGTGGCACGCCAAGAGTTCCTGGACATTCTTGAATCCATGGGCCCCGACGACCCACGCACTGCGAAGTATCGCAAACAACTCACCGCACGACTGTTCTAGTTGCTTCCTCTGTGCACGGTCTTGCGTGCACATGGCGATGTGTTGTCAGGAGATGTTCAGAAGATTCGCGAGTTGGTTCTGCAGTGGATCGCTTTTGTTGGCATTCGGCGAATAGTTGCTGGTGTCGGAACCGCCGCTTTCGTGGTTGGTGTTGGGTGGTTCGTGTTATCACCATCTCCCACACCTGTCGAGACAGTTCTTCCGGTTGTCACCACAAGTAGTGCGGCAGACCAGTCATCGACGTCCACCGTGCGTGTGCACGTGGCGGGCGCGGTGCAACGTCCCGGCGTGTATGAACTTCCTGGAACATCGCGCGTCATAGATGCACTGAAGGCTGCGGGTGGTTCGCTGGCTTCTGCAGATCTTGAAGGAATCAACCTGGCGCAAACAATCGTTGACGCTGAACAAGTCTTCGTTCCGCGCCGTTCAGTGTCTCGCCCTCGAGTTACCGTTGCACCCCGCCTTCGACCAACACCCAGGACCACGGCGCCGAGCACTCCAGGTGGTTCGTCGCCCGCATCACGCACGGTAAACATCAATACAGCAACGAGTGCTGAATTGGAATCACTCACTGGAGTTGGGCCTGCGACCGCACGCGCCATCGTTGCGTATCGCACCAGCAAAGGCCCGTTCTCAAAAGTGGAAGACCTTTTGAATGTTCCCGGTATTGGTCCCGCAAAGTTGTCGGGAATGCGAAACGAAATCAGTGTGTCTTAGAGTGCGCCGAGCGCAAGGGCACCAAGAGCGAGTCCGCCGAGAGCACCTATCCAAATTCCCATCGCTAGTGACACAAATGCTCCGAGCCATTCGCGACGTCCCACCACGGGTCGTTGCGCAACGCGAGCCGCTGATACCTGGCCAACAAACCACCACACCACGGCACTCACAAGAACAGCGAGCAAAATGCGTGCAGACCCGCCAGATGAGGGCACTCCGAAAATAGGCAACGCGGGAACTGCAAGTACGAGACCCACAAACGATGCCGCACCGCCAACGGGGCTGGGCAACACCCACGAGACAATGATTCCGCCCAACCAGAATGTGGCGGCGACGCCAAGCGCCATGAGGCCACCTGTACGGCGAATAGAACGTCGAGTGGCGGCTACTCCACCAGGAATAACAAAGCGCGATGACGACGAAGGCGCGCGAGAACTCACTTCTTCATCGTACGTTGCACGCAACAGTCAAAAGGGGCACTTCGCTTTCTCGTCATCTCGGGCTGCAGTACTTGCCTGTTGTGTATGGCTCTGCACGTTGATGGGGGGGTCGTTTCCCTCTGTTGCTCGTCTGCGGTGGTTAGCCGTACTTGTTCTGGTGTTCGCTCTGTTGTGTCGAGTACGCGTCTTTTTGCTGGCGGGTGCATGTGCACTCACAGGAATTGCGGGTGGTGCGTCTGCGTGGAATGTTCCTATTGCACGCACCACAGCCGAGTGCACCGGTGTGGCCGTGTTGCGCACCGACCCTCAGCCACAATTTTCTGGGATACGTGCAGTACTTGAACTAGATGGTCGCAGATATATCGCGCAGTCGTATGGCACGGCGGGCCGGCGCTTAGCGCAACGTTCGGCTGGCGAGTCTGTCGTTCTTCGTGGCACCTGCTCGCCACTTCAGGGAAACTTTGTTCGAGCAGATCGAGTGCGACACATTGTGGGTCGGCTGTCCGTGGATTTTGTCTCTGAAAGTTTCGGAGAAGGCAATGCAGTGTTGCGTGCAGCAAATCGCATGCGCAATTCAATGAATGATGGTGTGGCACCGATGAGTCATGACACGCAGTCACTCTTTATGGGATTGGTCGTGGGTGATGACCGACTACAACCGCGTGACATGGTGCAACGGTTTCGCAATAGTGGATTGTCTCACTTGTGTGCTGCCTCGGGCCAGAACGTCGCGTATCTACTAGCGCTTGCATCACCTGTGTTGAAAAGACGGTCTCCACGCATGCGTTGGGTCATCACGTTGTGCATCATCGGGTGGTTTGTGGTGTTGACGCGCGGAGAGCCATCTGTCTTGCGTGCAGGGTGGATGGCTGCGGCAGTGGCAACCAACTCGTTGCGCCGCACTCCCATGAATGCTCGAACAGTGTTGTCGTTGTCCGTTATCTGTTTGTTACTGATCGACCCAATGCTTGCGTGGAGCATCGGCTTTGCGCTGTCGGTGGGCGCAACAGCAGGTCTTGCCTGGCTGTCGGCTCCATTGGGACGCATGGTGGGCGGTCGCGGCGTGTTGGCATCCACACTCGCCGCTCAAATTGGCACCATGCCGGTTTCACTTGCGGTCTTCGGGTCTGTACCCGTCGTCTCGCTGGTGGCGAATCCGCTGGCCTTGCCTGTGGCAGGCACAGTGATGACCGTGGGGTTGCCTCTGTCATTGCTGGCTTCGGCCGTTCCCGCAGTGAAAGCACCAGTGTCGTGGGGGTTGTCGCTCTTGGTTGGGTGGGTGGACACGGTGGCACGCGTGGCGTCTGTGCTGTCGCCCGATGGCGCACTAAATGTGGCGCTGTGGATGGTGGTGGTCGTGTGGGTAGTTGCTCGGTGGAATCGGGTCCGTCGGCTCACCTCTGTGGCAGGGTAGAGGCGTGGCAACCTACCTCATTTCTGGCGACGAGACTCTCATCAGTCTTGAACTTACGTCGCTTGTCGATCGATTAGTCGGTGACCACGACCGTTCAATGATGGTGGACGACTTTGATTGTTCCGAATCTATGTTCTCCATCGCGCCAGTTATCGACGCGTTAACCACCATGTCATTGTTCTTAGAACGCAAAGTGGTGTTAGTGCGGCATCTGCAAGATTTGCCTGCTGAACATGTCGACAACTTCGTGGCAGCTATCGATGCGTGTATCGAAGAGGCAGACCTTGTCATTACTTCTACTGGCAAAGTGCTGAAGTCCATTAACGATGCACTCAAACGCGTGAAAGCCGAAACCATTGGCGCCGTTGTCATTAGTAACCAAGGCGAGCGCATTAAGTGGGTGGAATCAAAACTGGTAGAGGCTGGCTTTACCTATTCGGCCGATGCTGCCCGTCTCATCTCTAGCTGGTTCGGTGGAGACCAAGCCCGTGTTGCCGGCCTCATTGCCACTCTTGTCTCTACATACGGCGAAGGTGCGAAACTTTCGCGTTCCGACATTGAAATTTTCTTGGGTGAAGCGGGAAGCATTGCACCGTGGGACCTCACCGATGCCATCGATAAAGGCGACGCAAACACCGCATTAGTCATGCTTCATCGCATGCTCGCTGATTCTCATCCCATGCAAATTCTTGCGCTCTTGGCAAATCGCTACGCACAAATGATGAAGATTGACGGACGGGGAGTGCGCACTGCTGCAGATGCCGTGGAAATTCTTGGCGGCAAAGAGTTCACTGCGAAGAAAGTGCTTGAGCAGTATCAACGATTGGGAAGCGCCGGTATTTCTCGCGCCATCTCTCTCATCGCCACGGCAGATCTCGACTTACGTGGCGGAAAAGATTGGGAACCAGAACTCGTCATGGAAGTTCTTGTGGCTCGTCTTGCCCGCTTGGGTGGTGTTTCCACTGCACCGCGGGCGCGCGCGAGCAAGCGTTAGAAAAAGTAGAAATGCGTCGGAACGACGCGAACAGGTAGCCGAGAATTACTTGGCGGCGTTGAGGCGCTTCATCAAGCGGCTCTTGCGACGGGCTGCTGCATTCGGGTGAATGATGCCCTTCGAGGCGGCCTTGTCGATGCGCTTCACAGCAGCACGTGCGTTTTCGTCGGCTTCGGGGGTACCGGCAGCTGCGACAGCATTGCGTACACGGGTCTTCAGTTCGCTCTTGACAGCCTTGTTGCGATCAGCTGCTTTTGCGTTGGTAAGAATGCGCTTCTTTTGGCTCTTGATGTTTGCCACGAGTTTCAAGGCTATCGGCGTATGCCCCCGTCACCAACCGCCACAGGTAGGCTCCAAACTGCCCATGGACATCTCGAAAATCCGCAATTTCTCCATCATTGCCCACATTGACCATGGCAAGTCGACCCTCTCTGACCGCATCCTGGAAATGACGGGGGCGGTGGAGGCCCGCGATATGAAGGCCCAGTACCTCGACTCCATGGACCTCGAGCGTGAGCGTGGCATCACCATTAAGGCGCAGAACGTTCGCGTCGAATGGAAGGGCCACACGTTTCACCTCATCGATACACCGGGCCACGTGGACTTCGGGTACGAAGTCAGCCGCTCACTGGCCGCGTGCGAAGGCGTGGTGTTGGTGGTGGACGCTGCGCAGGGTATTGAAGCTCAAACCCTTGCCAACTGTTACTTGGCATTAGAGAACGATCTCGAAATTGTTGCGGTGCTGAACAAGATTGACTTGCCTGCAGCAGACCCCGACCGATACGCACAAGAGATTGAGAACATCTTGGGTATCCCTGCCGAAGACATTCTTCGTATCTCTGCAAAAACCGGCGAAGGTGTTCCCGACTTGCTGGATGCCGTCATTGAGCGCATCCCTGCGCCAGCGGGCGATGCCGATGCACCGCTGCAGGCTCTCATCTTCGACTCGCAGTTCGACCAATACCGGGGCGTGGTGTCCAGCGTTCGCGTTATGCATGGTCGTCTCAACACGGGAAGCAAGTTGCAGTTCATGCAGGCCCGCGCAACACACGAGGCAATTGAAATTGGAGCCCGTCGCCCCGGAACCACACCAATGCCAGAACTCGGTCCTGGCGAAGTGGGCTATCTCATCGCTGGAATCAAAGATGTTGCAGAAGCACGAAGCGGTGAAACTGTCACCACTGTGAACGGAGGTGCAACCGAACCGCTCCCTGGCTATCGCGACCCGAAGGCAATGGTGTTCTGTGGTTTGTATCCCATCGATGGTGACGACTTCGAGAACTTGCGCGAGAGTTTGGAAAAACTGAAACTGAACGACGCATCAATTACCTACGAACCAGAGTCTTCGGGTGCGCTCGGTTTCGGATTCCGTTGCGGATTCCTTGGTCTTCTTCACATGGAAATTGTGAAAGAACGTCTAGAGCGTGAATTCAACTTGGCACTTATCGCCACAGCACCATCTGTTGCGTATCGGGTGACAAAGACCGATGGTGAAGTAATGGTGGTAGAGAACCCTGCCGATCTTCCACCAACGCAGAACATCAACTACATCGAAGAGCCATTCTTCAAAGTCAGCATTATCACTCCGAAGGACTACACCGGGGCTCTTATGGATCTGTGCCAAACACGGCGCGGTGAAATGGTGAAGCTGGAGTATCTGTCGCCCGAACGCGTGGAGTTGCACTATCTCATTCCATTGGCGGAAGTTGTCGTTGACTTCTTCGACCAAATGAAGAGCCGTACACAGGGCTACGCAAGTTTGGACTACGAACTTGAGGGGTATCGCCCTAGCAATCTTGTGCTGGTTGACATTCTTCTGAATGGTCTTGCTGCAGATGCGTTCAGCACCATCGTTCACCGCGACAAAGCGTTCGACTACGGACGGCGCATGTGTGAAAAGTTGCGCGAACTTATTCCGCGTCAAATGTTTGATGTGCCAATTCAGGCCGCCATTGGTGGCAAAGTCATCGCGCGCGAAACAGTGAAAGCTAAACGTAAAGACGTGTTGGCAAAGTGTTACGGCGGAGACATCACGCGTAAGCGCAAACTTCTGGAGAAGCAGAAGGAAGGCAAGAAGAAAATGAAAGCAATTGGTCGGGTAGAAGTACCTGGCGACGTTTTCATTAGTGCCTTGAAGTTGGACGATTAATGTCCACGAGTGAAACGGCCGGCAAGGCGAGCCCGTTTCGCTCGCTTCAACACCGCAATGTGCGGGTGTATTTCATTGGGCTATTGCTCTCCAATGTGGGTACATGGTTGCAGTTCACCGCCACATCAATTCTCATCTATCGCATCAACGAGCGCGCCACCGATGCTGGCTTGAACACGTTGTTCCAGTTCTTGCCCATGTTGTTGCTGGGGGCATGGGCCGGAGGTTTTGCCGACAGACACGATCGTCGCACGGTCACCATCTGGACGCAGTCGGCGTTGCTCTTGCAGGCGGTCATGTTGGCCATTGCAGACTTCGGTGGCTTTGTGTCGCTTCCTGTCATTTATGCGTTGTCGCTTGTGTTGGGCGTAGCGAATGCCATCGATAACCCGTCGCGACGCGGCTTGGTGACCGAACTTGTTGAGCCTGCAGAGATCTCGAATGCGATGTCTTTGAACACCACGGTCATGACTGGCTCTCGCATCTTTGGTCCGGCACTAGCTGCGGTTCTCATTGGTCCACTTGGTACGGCATGGTTGTTTGGAATGAATGCGTTGTCCTATGTGGCAGTGCTGTGGTCGTTGTTGGCGCTTCGACGATCCGAAATGATTCCTTCTCCGCCCGCGCCTCGTACGGGTAAACCCGTGCGCGAGGCGATGGCATTTGTTTGGGGCGATCCATTTCTGCGGTATTCGTTCATTGTGTTTGCCATCGTCAGTACGTTCGCTTTCAACTACAGCGTGGTACTTCCGAAGTTGAGCGACGTGCAATGGGGTCAGGAGAATGGGTATCCCATCCTTCTCACCATTGTCAGTATCGGCAGTATCGGCGGCGCACTTGGTACTGCACGTTTTCGTGTGGTGGGCATTCGTTGGTACGGCACGTTGGTCACCATTAATGCGTTGTCATGTATTGCGCTTGGCTTCGCACCGAACTTCTGGGTGGCCTGCTTGGTTGCATTGCCGCTTGGCTTTGGCGGAACAGGCCTCGTTGCATCGATGACCGGAATCAGTCAACAAAAGACATCGCCAGAGATGAGAAGCAGATTGTTGGCGTTGCAGTCGGTGGCGTTCTTGGGTTCAACGCCAATCGGTGGACCGATCACTGGCTGGATCGGCGACCACATCAGCATTCAGTGGTCGCTCGCGTACGGCGGTTTTCTTAGCTTGGCAGTATTGCCGTTACTTCGGAGGGCGAAATGAGCACTGCAATTTGGTGGATCCGTCGCGACATCCGACGTACCGACAACAAGGCCCTTCAATCTGCGGCAGCAGCAGGAACAGTTGTGCCGCTGTTTGTATGGGACGACGTGCTGATGAATACATCTGGTCACCGACGTGAATTCATGTGTCGTGCACTCAACGCTCTTGACATCTCGCTAGATCGCGCACTGGTCTATCGAGATGGTCCAGCAGCAGAAGCCGTTGTTGAGTTCTGTCGTCTAGTCGGGGCCGACACGGTGCACATCGCAGAAGATTTTGCGCCATATGGTCGCCGACGTGACGCTGAAGTGGAAAAGGCTTTGGGGGCAGATGGTCGGCGTTTAGTGCGGGCTGATACTCCCTATGTCATTGCGCCCGGAACAGTTCGCAAGGATGACGGAACACCTGTCAAAGTCTTCACTCCCTTCTACAAGCGGTGGCTCACGCATCAATGGACCTCGGCGCCAGAGCACAAGGTGCAATTTGCTGACTTCCATGACCTCTCCGTGGGCTCGCGTATGCAACCTGAATGGACGATGTACTCGGCAAACCCCAGTGAAGAGGCTGCTTGGGAGCGTTTTGACGAATGGTCGCAGCGCGCGATGGGTGAGTACAAAGAAGCGCGAAACATGCCCGGTGTTGACGGCACGTCGATGATGTCGCCGTATTTGAAATTCGGCATTATTCACCCGCGTCAACTACTGCAACGTCTGGATGGTTCGGCGGGGTCTGATGTGTTCCGCTCAGAGATTGCGTGGCGTGAGTTCTATGCCGATGTTCTCTTTCATCAGCCCGAGACAACATGGAAAAACCTGCAACCAAAGATGGATGCGCTGCCCATCGACTCTGGTTCACTAGCTGAAGAACGATTCGCGAAATTCTGTGCCGGAAATACTGGATACCCCATCGTTGATGCAGGCATCCGTCAATTGCTGGGCTCGGGCTGGATGCATAATCGCGTTCGCATGATTGTGGCCAGCTTTCTTGTGAAGGACTTGCACTTGCCATGGCAGTGGGGCGCCAAATTTTTTATGGAACATCTGCTGGACGGAGACGTTGCATCGAATACCCACGGATGGCAGTGGACCGCTGGCACCGGCACCGATGCATCGCCCTTCTTTCGAGTGTTTAACCCGATGGGGCAGAGCGAGAAGTTTGATCCCGAAGGGGAATACCTGCGTCGATGGATTCCTGAAATCGCACATTTGGACAACAAGAGCATTCACGCACCGTGGACACTCGGTTTGTTGGCACCCGAGCAGTACCCCGCCCCAATGGTGGACCACGCCGTGGAACGTGAAGAAGCCTTAGCCCGATACAAAGCAGTCAGCGGAAAGTAAAATCAACGCATCATGTTGGACGATCGCAAAACTGCAATTCTTCGGGCTGTTGTCCAGGAGTATGTTGCGTCGGGTCAGCCGGTGGGGTCTACTCACATCGCCAACTTGCCGTCGGTCAAGGTGTCGTCTGCCACGGTTCGTAACGAAATGGCCGCACTTGAACAAGAGGGCTATCTCGCTCAGCCACACACATCGGCTGGTCGTATCCCTACAGACAAGGGCTACCGCCACTTTGTTGACTCCATTACGCCAGAGTCATTGGTGGCCGATGCGCAAGCAACACAAGTAGGTGAATTCTTTAGCGCAGCACATGGTCGTCTTGAAGATTTGTTGCGTCACACCACCACGCTGTTGGCCAACATCACACACCACACAGCGGTTGTGGTGGGCCCAGAAGTAGAAACTGCAACAGTGCGCGCTGTGCACATCAGTCGTGTAACACAGCGGACAGCGACTGTGGTCATGGTTATGTCAAACCACGGTGTCGAGAACGAAACAATTCAGATCTCCGACGACATCAGCGATGCCCATATCTCTCTCGCAGTGATGCATCTTGCGAAGTTCTTGGTTGATCATTCTCTCGGCGACATCGATTCCATTCCATCAGCAAACGATGCCCACGTTGATGCGGTGTGTTACGCCACACTGAACGCACTGGCTCGTCATCGCAAAGATAAGCCTGTCTTTGTTGGCGGTGCATCGTCTCTCGCCAATGCCTTCGATGCTGTAGATGTGGTGCGCGATGTGCTCACCACTATCGAGCAGCAATTTGTTGTCGTCTCGTTACTGCAAGACCTTCTCGATCGCGGGCTGTCGGTTGCTATCGGCGCAGAACACGGCATCGAGCAGTTGTCAGCCTGTTCGGTCATCGTTGCTCCCGTTATTGCCGATGGTGAAACCATTGGTTCAGTGGGGGTTCTTGGTCCCACACGAATGAATTACCCACAAGCATTAAATACGGTGGAAGTTGTCAGCGAACAATTGGGTCGTCGAATTGCTGAGGGGGCGTCATGAGCGATTTCTATGCGCTGCTTGGAGTTTCGTCACACGCAAGTGCTGATGAACTGAAGAAGGCGTATCGCAAGAAGGCACGCGAGCTTCATCCCGATGCAAACCCGGACAATCCCGAAGCCGAAGAGAAATTCAAAGAAGTCAGTCGTGCATACGAAGTGTTGTCAGACCCCGACACTCGCGCACGTTACGACCGATTCGGTGAAAGTGGAATCTCTGGCGGCGGTGGCGGGGGAGACCCTTTTGGCGGCGGTGGTCTTGGCGATATTTTCGAAGCATTTTTCGGCGGTGGTGGTTTTGGTGGGTCACGTCAGCAAGCGGGACCGCCGCGTGGGCAAGACCTAGAAGTCACAGCGCGCATCGATTTGAACGGTGTCATGTTCGGCAAACAAGTCACTGTCGACGTAAACACTGCAGTGAGATGTGGCGACTGCAACGGTTCAGGCGCAGGGGCAGGTACGCAACCAGTTGAGTGCACCGACTGCGGTGGTAGTGGTCAAGTGCGCCGGGTTCGCCAAAGCATGTTGGGTCAAATGGTCACAACCGGTCCGTGTGGTCGTTGTGGCGGTATGGGGCAAGTTGTCGTTACGCCCTGTTCGAAGTGTTCGGGCGAAGGGCGCACAGCGTCGCGCGAGTCGTACACAGTCGATGTTCCTGCCGGTATTCACTCTGGTCAAACATTGCGTCTTTCAGGTCGTGGCGCCGCTGGTCCGCGTGGTGGCGAACCTGGTGATCTGTACGTGCACATAGCGGTAGCGCAGCACTCCGATTTCATTCGCGATGAAGACGATCTTGTGTTTCACCTGCCACTGTCGGTGCCGCAGGCAGCACTTGGCGTGCATACAGTGCTCGATGCGCTCGACGGAGAACTCGATCTTGTAGTTCCTGCGGGAACGCAACATGGTCGCGAATTCGTGGCACGTGGACGTGGCGTTCCGCATCTCAACGGCCGTGGTCGGGGAAACCTTCGAGTGCGCGTGTCGGTCTCTATTCCCACGTCGCTCTCCGAAGAGCAAGAACAATTGTTGCGTCGCTTGGCAGAAATTTCTGGTGACGAAGTGGCATCTGCCGACAAGAGTTTGTTCTCTCGCATTAAGTCGGCCTTTTCGTGAACCACGCGCTGCGCACATCCGCGGCGCATGTCTTCGTGCAGCAACTAACCGCACCCCAGCTTTCTGCTGACGACGAACGACACCTCGGCAAGGTGTTACGACTGCGCGATGGTGAAACAGTGACCTGCTCCGATGGTGCGGGTTCGTGGTGTATGTGTATATGGAACGCGGGCGCACTAGACGTTGCGGGAGACATACACACCGAAACCGCCTCAACACCTTTGCTCACTGTCGCTGTGTCGCCTGTAAAAGGTGATCGCACAGATTTTGTTGTGGAGAAGTTGGTGGAAGTGGGTGTTGATCACATCGTTCTTCTGGCGCCGGTAGAACGAAGCGTTGTGCGATGGGCCGCCAACAAGGTGGACCATGTCATGGATCGCTATTCACGAATTGCCAGAGCAGCCGCAATGCAGTCACGCAGAGTGTTCCTGCCCACCGTGTCTGGCCCCACACCTCTGTCGTCGTTTGCTCGCGAGGGTGTCGCGGTGGCCGAACCCGGCGGAACCGCAGAGTGGGGTGACATCACCACGGTGATTATTGGTCCTGAAGGTGGTTTTACGGCGTCGGAGATTTCGGGTATTCCGTCGGCGATCCACCTGGGTCCCACAATTTTGCGAGCCGAAACCGCAGCGATTGTGGGCGCAGCCCGAATGGTCGCACACTGGCGGCGTTGAATGCACCACACTGTGTGGTGACATGCCTGCATTATCTGACGACGAACTCCTCCAAGATTCTCCGTTCACCCGCCTAGTCGGTGAACGCCTTCGACGCATTCGCCAGCAAAAGCAATGGTCGCTCTCCGATGTGGAGGCCCAGAGCGATAGCGAATTCAAAGCATCTGTTCTGGGTGCTTACGAACGCGGAGAGCGAGCAATCTCTGTACCTCGCCTCGAACGGTTAGCTCGCTTTTACGGTGTCAGCATCGATCAACTTCTCCCGCGAGATTCTCAACGAGACGACGATGGGGGCACTGTTGCCGACGGTGCACCACGCAAATTGCGAATTGACGTTGCCAAGTTGTCCACCATGGCGGGACAACACTTTGAGATGTTGGAAAGATTCCTGCGAATGATTCAAGTGCAGCGTCAAGACTTCAACGGCAAAGTCATCACGGTTCGCGCACACGACACTCGTGCAATCGCAGTCATGCTTGATGTGCCTGTAGACAGCGTGGGCGACAAGTTGGGTGAACTCGGCTTGCTGTTTGTGCCGCCAGCTGCGTAGGGCAATATGACTGCTACCGAATTCGGGGTGTATGTACACATTCCGTTTTGTCGACATCGTTGCGACTACTGCGCATTCGCTACGTGGACCGACCGTGATCATTTGATGGAAACGTACGTTGATGCGGTGGTCGAAGACATTGGGCGGGCAGTAGCAAACGGAATGCCTCTCGCTGACACCGTCTTTTTCGGTGGTGGAACTCCTACGCGTTTAGCTCCAGAGTTGCTTGCGCGCATTGTGTCTGCAATTCCTGTTTCCACGAATGCAGAAGTCACTGTGGAATGTAATCCCGACGATGTCACCAACCATCTCATGCGCGTCTATGCAGATGCTGGGGTGAATCGCGTGAGCATCGGGGTGCAAGCAATGGTGGATCATGTTCTTGTGGCGTTGGGCCGAACACACGATCCGTCGAATGTGGAGCGTGCCATATCGTCAGCGCGATCTGCAGGCATTACATCCATCAATCTTGATGTGATGTACGGCGCCCACGGGGAGTCGTTAGATGACTGGCGTACAACAATGAATGCGATCGTTGCTCTGCACCCAACGCATGTCTCTGCGTATGGGTTGACCGTTGAAGCGGGAACGCCGCTAGCAGAGGACCCATCACGCCATCCCGACGATGACGACCAGGCCGATAAGTACATCGTTGCCGATGATGTTCTTGTTGCAGCCGGATTCGTGAACTATGAAATTTCTAATTGGGCGCAACCAGGTCACGAATGTCGTCACAACATGGTGTACTGGATGCAAGGCAATTACCAAGGTTTCGGTTGCGCTGCGCACTCTCATCACAACGGTCGACGGTGGTGGAACGTTCGCACTCCCGATCGATACATCGCATGTGTGGCCGCGGGGGAATCGGTTGAGGCGGCTGATGAAGTGCTGGACAGTGCAACACGTTCGCGCGAAGCATTGGAGTTGTCCTTACGCACGTCTCGCGGTGTTCCTGTAGGCACATTGGACCCTGCAGACCTCGGTGATTTGGTGAAAGTAGAAGGGGAGCGCATTGTTCTCACCCGAAACGGACGTCTTCTCGCCAACGACGTGAGTCTCCGTCTGAAGCCCCGATAGACTTTTCTTCGTCCAGAAATGGGCGCGTAGCTCAGTTGGTTAGAGCGCTACCTTGACATGGTAGAGGTCCCGGGTTCGAGTCCCGTCGTGCCCACCACGTGTTGAATTGGTGTTGCATCAATTCAACTATTCGAAGTTTGTAGAAGGACCAGCTCTCCGTGGACATCATTCTTGCGTTGTGTGCGGCCAGTGTGTACGGAGTTGCCGACTACTGCGGTGGACGCGCATCACGGTCGGTCTCTGCCATAACAGTCACCTTTGTCGGTCAATCATTTGGTTTCGCCGTGCTGCTTGCGCTGGTCCTTGCCTCCGGAGTACCCACACCGCCTGCGTCGGACTGGTTTTGGGCCGGACTCGGTGGCATCGCTGGCTCCACCGGACTTCTTGCTTTCTATCGCGCAATGGGAAGCGGTTTCATGACCGTGGTTGCACCTATCTCGGCCGTCACTGCCACCGCAGTCCCTGTTGTAGTCGGACTTCTCTCGGGGGAGCGTCCTGGGGTGCTTGCGTTGCTCGGCATTCCGCTTGCTCTTGTTGCGATAGCTCTAGTGAGTGATGTTCTTGGACCGCATCATCGTCGAGCTCCGGTGAAAATTCTGGTGATGGCGTTTGGTGCTGGCGCAGTGTTTGGTTCGTTGTTTGTCATTCTGCGTTACACAAGTGACGACAGCGGACTATGGCCCGTCGTTGCCATGCGCGTCACGTCGGTTCCGTACATGTTCATCGTTATGCGGCTAACCAAGCGAAAGATCTCGGAGGCGCGTGCGAACCTTCGCGTGGTTGCTGCCTCGGGTATTTTCGATAGCGCTGCCAATGCGTTGTACTTGCTTGCAGTCCGCGAAGGACTCATGAGTGTCGTTGCAACAATTAACTCGTTTTACCCAGCGAGCACGTTATTGCTGGCCACCAAAGTAGACAGAGAGCACATCCATAGATCGCAAGCTGTTGGCTTAGGTTTCGCGGCAGTTGCGCTTGTGCTTATTTCGCTGGCGTAGGTAACGGTTATTCGCCCAGTGCAGCCTTGATAATTTCTTCAGACTCGCGAGCGGCGCCCCTGAAGATTCCCTTAGCCATCAATGATGACTCGGTCTTGCGGCGAGTCTCGTAGATTTCTGCACGACCCTTGTGCACATCGGGATCATCTGGTGCGGCCCAGCCGGCAAAGTCGGCAAGGTGGCACGCCAAACGCAAGTCTCCCGACGCAGCAAGATCTTTTGCACGTGCAATGAGTACTTCTGCGCCACCTGCAAGACGTGCCACTTCGGAACCAACTGATTCGTCTGTTGATGGCTTCAAGCGTGACGGAGCACCATCCCACCAACCGCCGAACTGACGCCAAATGTTGCGGACAACAAACTCTGGCTCGTCATACAGCGGACGCAAGTACGGCTTGCCAAGAGTTGCATCCGGAATCTTCACGCTGTGAATGATGGTGTTGAGGTTTTCTCCCGCATTCATCATTTCAACGGTGGATGACACTAGGTATTCCAACGCAGATGCAATCTCGTCGAGCACTCGTGCAATGCGTTCTTTGCCGGCAATGGGAAGACCATGTGCAGGAAGCAGAAGTTCTGGGCCTTTTGCGATAATGGCGCGCAATGCATCTGCCCATTCAATTGGCCAACGTTGCACCTTCTGAGGGTTTCCTGCATTGGGGAAGTTCCAAATAACAAAGTCACCTGTTGCCACCCATTTTTTCTCGGGGAACCATGACCACAAGTGATCGTCGGTTTCGCCACGACCATGGTGAAACTCCACCGCGGTGTCACCGAAGGTGATGGTGGCAAATCTGTCGACAACGTCTGTTGCGTCCAGTGTGTCTGGAGGAATGAAGGTTGCTTGTCGTTTCGCGCCAGGTGCAGGGCGAAGGTCGTTCATAACTGCATTCAGGTCGCCACGAATTCCGCCGAACTGCCGCGCATTAATTAAGCGATTCCAGTCATCGGTATAGCGATAGCGATCGAAGCGGCGTTGAACATTCTTGTGCGCCACAACACGTGGAGCCTGGTGTCCTCGCGCTACAGCGTCGGCCGCAAAGTCAATGCTTCCACCAACGTGATCAGAATGCCCGTGGGTGTACACCAATGCAGCAAACGGAGCATCGGTCCATCCGCGAATGGATTCCACCACTTGTTGGCCAGTGTTCTTATGGCTGGTGTCGAAACACACCAAGCCATCGCCCGAGTTCCAGGTGACCACGTGGCTGAATGACTCCACCATGGCGAGGCCATCGGCAATTTCGGACAACTCACCTGTTGTGCGATTGACAGGTTCGTTTGCAATGCCAGAGTCGACAATGCGGGTGCTGAGATCGATGAGATCTGCCATGGTGTGCCTCCAAGTTGTAGCGAAGTGTTAGCCCTTTGCTAGGCCAAGAACTCGTTCTCCGAGAATGTTACGCATCACGTTCGATGTGCCACCCATTATGGTGTAGCCAGGGCCGTAGGCGAGTCCTTTGGTCCAGTCGTCCCACAGCATTCCCTCTGCGCCTAATTGGCGGTAGACAAACTCGTCCACCTTCTGCTGGTGTTCTGTGCAGAAGCATTTGGTTGCTGCGGAGAATCCAGCGGGCGCTTGTCGAAGGACTTCGCGAATCACCAAAATGCGTCCGATGCGGTAACCGATTTCGAGTGATGCAATTTCTTGACGAACATGTGCGCTCGATGTATCTGCTTTCGAGACGGCCAGTTGGAATTGTGCGTAGTTCGACACCAAACGGTCGATACCGCCACGCTCGTGTTCTAGTTGACGCATTGTTTGTCCGAAGGCACCACCGGGTTGCCCAACAAGGTTGTCCTTCGGCACGCGTGCATCGGTGAAGAACACCTCGCAGAAGTGACGGTTGGTGGTCATGTCGGTGATTTGGCGAACTTCAATTCCGGGAGTATTCATCGGCACGATGATCTCGCTGATGCCTGCGTGTGGCGGGCCTTCGTTGTTTGTTCTGCAAATGAGATAGCAGTAGTCGGCATGTGCACCGAAACTGGTCCAGATTTTTTGGCCGTTTAATACCCATTCATCGCCATCGAGAACCGCAGATGTCTTGAGTGATGCAAGGTCGCTTCCAGAGTTTGGCTCGCTCATGCCAATGCACCATGTGGTTTCGCCAGCGAGAATGCCTGGCAAGAATTTTTCTTGTTGTGCTTTGGTGCCGTATTGAATAAGCGCCGGTCCCATTTGTCTGTCGCCGAACCAACTGGCTGCGATGGGTGCCCCGGCCTTAATCATTTCCTCGCCAACAATGAGTCGGTCAATAGGGGGTCGTCCGCCGCCACCGAACTCTTTCGGCCACACCATTCCAATCCAGCCACGCTGTGCGAGTTCTTGAGAGAACTCTTTGGAGTAGCCATTCATCCACGTGACGTTGTGTCGGCCGTATCGGCGCACCGCGTCTGCAGCCACTTCGGCAGCCTCGCGACGCAACTCAAGCTGTTCGGGGGTCCATGCAAAATCCATACCAACAGTGATGGTAGGGGGCACACGCGAAGCCTGCGCTATTGTGTACAAGTCAAATACAAGTGACATCGGTCGTGCCCCGGTACACCGTCTTCTGAAAGGGACTCCTATGGCGAAGATCAAGGTTGAGAATCCAGTCGTTGAACTCGACGGCGACGAAATGACTCGAATCATCTGGCAATTCATCAAGGACCGCCTCATCCTTCCGTATCTCGACGTCAACCTTGAGTACTACGACCTCGGTATGGAACATCGTGATGCCACCGATGACCAAGTCACCATCGATTCGGCGAATGCAATTTTGAAGCACGGCGTTGGTGTGAAGTGCGCAACCATTACCCCAGACGAAGCTCGCGTTGAAGAGTTCGGTCTGAAGAAGATGTGGAAGTCGCCAAACGGAACTATCCGCAACATTCTTGGTGGAGTTGTTTTCCGCGAACCAATTATTTGCAGCAACATCCCGAAGCTTGTTCCTGGTTGGACAAAGCCAATCGTCATCGGTCGTCACGCACATGGCGATCAATACAAGGCCACCGACTTCAAGGTGCCTGGCGAAGGTGTTGTCACCATGACCTACACGCCTGCTGACGGAAGCGAGCCCATGCAGTTCGAAGTTGCCAAGTTCGGCAAAGACGGCGGCGTCACCATGGGTATGTACAACTTCAACGACAGCATCCGAGACTTTGCGCGCGCATCGTTCCGTTACGGCCTTGCACGTAACTATCCGGTGTACATGAGCACCAAGAACACCATCTTGAAGGCCTATGACGGACAGTTCAAAGATCTCTTCGAGGAAGTGTTCAACAACGAGTTCAAGGCCGATTTCGACAAGGCCGGTCTTACCTACGAGCACCGCCTCATCGACGACATGGTTGCATGCGCCATGAAGTGGGAAGGCGGCTACGTGTGGGCATGTAAGAACTACGACGGTGATGTTCAGTCAGACACCGTTGCTCAGGGTTACGGCTCACTTGGTCTTATGACATCAGTTCTCATGACACCAGACGGACGCACAGTGGAAGCAGAAGCTGCGCACGGAACAGTGACGCGCCACTATCGCGAGCACCAAAAGGGCAACAAGACATCCACAAACCCCATCGCGTCGGTGTACGCATGGACTGGTGGCTTGAAGCATCGTGGCAAGTTGGACAACAACCCAGCACTGATTGGTTTTGCAGAAAACCTCGAGCGCGTGTGTGTAGAAAGTGTGGAAGGCGGCGAAATGACAAAGGACCTCGCCATTCTCATTTCGAAAGATCAGCCGTGGCTCACCACCGAGGATTACCTCGCGGCACTTGATCGTCGCCTTCAGCAGAAGATGGCATAAGCATCATGAAGGCCGTCGTTCTCCGCGAGCACGGTGGGCCCGAAGTTCTTCGATTCGAGGATGTTCCTTCGCCTGTCTATGGCGCAGAGGACATCCTCGTTTCCGTTGCGGCAACGGCTTTGAACCGAGCAGATCTTTTGCAGCGCATGGGGTTCTACCCCAATCCGTTTCCTCAAGGACCAGAGATTCCTGGTTTGGAATTTGCGGGCACGGTGAAAGCAGTAGGCGAGCGGGTGACTGCATGGCGTGTGGGTGACCATGTCATGGGAATCGTGAGCGGTGGTGCATACGCCGAAGAGTTGGTGTTACACGAACGTCAGGCCATGGCTGTTCCTGTCGGCATGTCACTTCATGACGCTGCGGCAATTCCCGAGGTGTTCATCACCGCTTGGGATGCTCTTGTTGTGCAGGGTGGGCTCACATCTGGCCGTTGGGCCATGGTGCATGCGGGTGCATCGGGTGTTGGTACTGCCGCAATTCAAATTTGCAAGGCAATCGGTGCACGCATCATCGTGACGTGCTCATCAGGCAAAGTGCAGTCGTGCAAAGACCTTGGTGCAGATGTTGTTGTTGATTACACGTCACAAGACTTCGTAGAAGAAGTACAACGCGCAACAAACGGTGCTGGTGTTCACACCATTCTCGATGTCATTGGCGGCGACTACGTAGAGAAGAACATCGCATCGCTTGCCGTGAAGGGTCACATCATTCAGGTGGGGGTCATGGCGGGGAAACCCGTGCCGTTCAACGTTGGGGCATTGCTTGCGAAACGAGCATCAATTACCGGAACCGTTCTGCGCGCTCGTCCATTGGACGAGAAGATTGCCGTTACTCAACGCTTTGTTGCTGAGATGTTGCCGTTGTTTACGTTGGGCATATTGAAGCCAGTAATTGACTCCACATATAGCTTTGCCGACATCGCGAAGGGCCAGGAGTACATGGCATCCAACGGCAATGTCGGCAAAATTGTTGTCCGCATTGCGGACTAGTTCATTTAACGCTTTGCGATAGGTATGTAGTTGCGCTCGTCGGCGCCGATGTACCACTGTCGTGGACGGCTGATTTTTTGTTCCTTATCGGCCAGAAGTTCTTGCATGTGTGCAAGCCAGCCCACAGTGCGTGGAATCGCAAACAACACCGTGAACATGTCGACGGGGAATCCGAGAGCCTGGTAAATGAGGCCTGAATAGAAGTCCACGTTTGGATACAGCTTGCGCTTGATGAAGTATTCGTCGTTCAACGCTGCCTTCTCTAGCTCGAGTGCGACGTCGAGAAGTGGGTTCATGCCGGTGACAGCGAAAACGTCGTATGCCGTCTTCTTGATGATGGTGGCGCGTGGATCGAAGTTCTTGTAAACGCGGTGACCAAATCCCATGAGGCGACCTTCGCCAGCCTTCACGCTTTCAATGAATGCAGGAACGTTCTTTACATCTCCGATTTCAGCCAACATACGAACCACCGCTTCGTTGGCGCCGCCGTGAAGTGGGCCGTACAGCGCTGCTGCTGCAGCTGCTGTTGCGGTGTAGGGGTCAGAGTTTGCAGAGCTAACAACTCGCATTGCTGTGGTTCCACAGTTCTGCTCGTGATCGGCGTGCAAAATGAACAAGATGTCCATTGCGCGAGCAAGAGTTGGGTGCACCTTGTAGTCGTCACCAATACGGAACATCATGTTCAAGAAGTTCTCGCCGTAGGACAGCGAGTTGTTTGGCATGACGAAGGGCAGGCCTTGGCTAAAGCGGTAACACATTGCCGCAATGGTGGGAACCTTTGCTACCAAGCGAAGTACCTGCTTGTCGAATGTGTCTTTGTCGAAGATTTCTTTTGCTTCTTCGTAGAAAGTTCCAAGCGCCGCAGTTGCAGAGATGAACATTCCCATTGGGTGGGCGTCGTAATGGAATCCGTCAACGAAACGCTTACGCATGTTCTCGTGAATCATGGTGTGGCGTGTGACGCTGTATTCCCACTGAGCCTTTTCATCTGACGTTGGCAGTTCACCGTTCAGAAGAAGATAGGCAACTTCCAAGAACGATGAACTCTCGGCGAGTTGTTCAATGGGGTAGCCGCGGTAACGCAAGACGCCGTTGTCGCCATCGAGATAGGTGATGGCCGAGGCACATGATGCGGTGGACAAGTACGCAGGGTCGTACATAAAGAGGCTGGGATCCAGCTCTCGAAGAGCAGCGGAGGAAAAGACTCCGCCCTCGATGGGCACCGTGACCTTCTTTCCTGTTCGGTCGTCGATGATTGTGATGGTGTCAGCCATGTGGGATCTCCTTGACTGCTGACGGGATACGTCGCGAGGGCTTTTTTCCCCCACTAGTCAGGTTAGACGAACACGACAGATGGCTCCCACTTCGGTGGGCTGTGAACCTCGCTACAACGGCGTGTTGTCGTGCTTGCGAGAGACCAATTTCTCCCGCTTATCGCGCAACATGTGAAGCGCTGCACAAATCTCTTTACGAGTGTCTGCTGGGTCAATGACGGCGTCGACGTACCCACGTTCGGCTGCGATGTAGGGGTTCAACAAACGCTGGGTGTAGTCGGCTTCGAATGCAGCCCGCTCTTCTGGGGTGGCTCGCCGTTGCAGAATGGCCGCCGCCTGACCTGCGCCCATGACCGCAAGTTCAGCCCACGGCCAGGCAAGACAGAGGTCGTTCCCCATCTCTTTGGAGTCCATCACGATGTAGGCACCGCCGTACGACTTACGCAAGATGATGCAGATACGTGGAACGGTGGCTCGCGCATAAGCAAAGACAAGTTGTGCGCCATGGCGAATCATTCCGCGCCACTCAAGATCTTTCCCCGGATAGAAGCCCGGAGTGTCGACAAGCGTGATGACGGGAATATTGAACGCATCGCAGAATGCAACAAACCGTGCAGCTTTTTGCGATGCGGGAATGTCGAGTGTTCCGGCCAAGTTGATGGGTTGATTGGCAACGATTCCAATGGGGTACCCAGCCATATGTGCAAACGCAGTGATGACATTGCCCGCCCATCGCGCACGCACTTCCATGTATGCACCGTCATCAACAATGGACTCAATTACTTTGCGAACGTCGTAACTTCCGGTGGACGATTCAGGAACCAACGCACCCGCTTCAGGTGTGAGTCTGTCATCGACGTCGTCGGTGTCGAGAAGCGGCGGCAATTCGTTCACATTATTCGGCAGGTATTCGAGAAGTTCCTCTACCCACGCTGTTGCGGCAGAGAGATCGGCCACAACAACAGATGCGGCACCACTATTGCGCGCGTGTGTTGTTGCGCCACCAAGTTCGTCGCTACTCACGGTGATTCCTGTGAACTCGGCGACCATGGTGGGGCCACTGACAAATGCATAGGAATCTTCGGTCATCACAACAAAGTCGGAGAGTCCAATCAGTAATGCAGGTCCCGAGACGGCGGGTCCAGTCACAATGCTGATGCTCGGAACATGCCCGGAGCAATGTGCAAGTGCTTTGGCAGCGGTTCCCCAACCGTGAAGCGCAGGGATTCCTTCAAGGATGTCTGCTCCGGACGATTCAATTTGCAATACCAGCGGAAGCCCTTTTGTTCGCGCAGTGTCTGCAGCTGTGGCAATCACATGTGACGCTGCGGCCGACAGCGCACCTTTATGATGTCCGCCATCTACATCGAGCCACACAACGAGTCGCCCTGTGGACAATCGCACCACTGCGGCTGTTGCCGCGCCAGGAACATTGTGTTGAAGCTCCAGCACCACATCACGAGGTAGGGAAGGGGCGTCGCTCACTTCAACAGATTAGACGGAGGGGTGGTGGCGCAGTCCTTTTGACTGATGTGGCGCGATTTGTACCGATATTCCTGGCTGACGTGGGGCATTGCGGCCCACGACATCAATTGCCCGGTCTCGCACCGCCAATGTGGCTCGGTTTGGTCGAGGTCGTTCGCGCTGCACCCACCCAACAACACGCCGTGGCAAGTCGGGAACACTGATGCGCACAAAATTACCTTTCAGCCACCCAGGTGCTGCGCTGGCGGGAACAATGGCGGGACCAAATCCCTCGAACACCAACGACGCCATCAGACGCACGCCATCAATTTCCGCCTGCGAGCGCAAGGCCACACCACGTGTTGCGGCCGCTCTGTCGATAATGCGTCGTTGTGCCGTACCCCGAGGCGCCAGCAGAAGTGGATATTCGGATAACTCTTCAAGCGAGATGGACTCGCGTTCAGCAAGCACATGTTTTGTTGGCGCCAGCAACAACAGTTCCTCGGCAAATAACTCAGTGACATCAAGCGATGGATCTTGAATGGGGAAGTGAATAATGGCTGCATCGATCTCGCCGCTGGCCAGACGAAGCAACAACGCACTAGTTGCACCTTCAATGATTGTGGTGCGCACGCCGGGATGATGGCGAGTGAGTGAGTTCAACAGTGGCGGCATCAGCCATCGAGCAGTGGTACCCAATGTTCCGATGCGACAGTCACCAATGGCTTCTTCACCCAAGGAGTGAATGTCGGCATCAATGTCTTCCATCTCGTGCAGAATGCGCCGAGCTCGGGTGAGAACCATCTCGCCCTCATCGGTGAGAGTTCCATTGGCTCGGTCGACGAGGACGGTGCCTAATTCCTTCTCGAGACGGGCGATATGGGCCGAGACATTGGACTGCACAGTGTCGAGAGCCTTGGCCGCCCCGGAGAACGTGCCGTGCTCAGAGATAGCCACAAGGCTCTGTAATTGCTTGATTTCCATGGATTTCTCCGTCCGTGACACCTATCACAAAAAACGATAGCAATTATCGCCTCGTTCAACTTGAGTGTTCACTCATTCACGTGCATAATTTCACTTACATAAATCGCGCCGGCAATGCCCCCCATTAGCCGGCCGAAAGAACCCAACAGATGGTCCCCCACCATCGGGTTTCGGTTGAGAGGCCCCGCACCCCCTGCGGGGTCTTTCCCTTTTCTGGCAGAACTTGCCTATTTCGCTCGCTCCCATATGGGCGTAGTGTGCGCGCGTGAACCACGCAGCGTTTTTCGACCTCGACCGCACGTTGCTGTCTGGCGCATCTGCTCACGTTGTCAGTCGAGTCTTGCGTGAAACGGGCGTTGTTACGCGCAACATTCCTGGCGAGTCACTGCTGTATCAAGTGTTTGAAACGTTCGGAGAGAATCTCCCGTCAATGGTGTTGGGTCGACAGGCTGTTATTGCAATGCGTGGGCATATGCAGTCACATGTGCGTAACGCTGCAGAGTTAGCTGCACCAGATTTGGTGAACATGGTGCAGCCGTATGCGCGCAAGGTAATGGACGAGCATCGTGCGCAAGGTCGTCGCGTTGTACTGGCAACAACAACTCCGCGAGATCTCATCGAGCCGTTCGCGCATCTCATGGGTTTCGACGCTGTCATTGCCACCACCTATGGCGTAGATGAAGACGGCGCCTACACAGGCGAACTTGTTGGTCCATATGTGTGGTCGCGCGGCAAGAAAGATGCGGTCAAGGCGTGGAGCCAAGAGAACGGCATTGATCTTGATGGCTCATTTGCTTATAGCGACAGTGTGTTTGACGAACCACTTCTTGCTGCTGTCGGAAACCCGTACTGCGTGAATCCCGATTGGCGGTTGCGCTTAATGGCAGCAGCACGTCGTTGGCCAGTGATGCATTTAGACGTCCCAGCCGGCGTTGCAAAGATTCCGGTTGTTGGTTTGGAAGCACAGCAAGCGTTAATGAAGTTTGCACGCCCAGAGGTGTTTCCGTATGCGCGCTTCACCATTACCGGTACCGAGAACATTCCGCGCGATAGTGCGGCAATTTTGTGTGGCAACCATCGCAGCTACTTTGACATCGCTGCAGTATCTCTTGCGGTGGCAAAGACAGGGCGTGCGGTTCGCTTTCTTGGGAAGAAAGAGGTCTTCGATGCGCCAGTCATTGGACCAATGGCTACTGCGCTTGGTGGCATTCGCGTAGAGCGTGGAACAGGCAGCGATGAACCATTCCGTGCTGCAACAGAATCTTTGGAAGCAGGCGACTTGGTGGCCATCATGCCGCAAGGAACAATTCCTCGTGGTCACGCATTCTTTGACCCCGTCTTGAAGGGCCGTTGGGGTGCTGCGCGACTCGCTGCTCACACGCAAGCGCCGGTAATTCCCATTGGTATTTGGGGTACAGAAAAAGTGTGGCCACGTAATGCAAAGTTGCCGAACATCGCCAACGTGACATCACCGCCAGAAATCATCATCACCGTTGGTACGCCTGTGGCCTTGAGCTACACCGACCCCGATGCAGATACGCAAGCAATCATGGATGCCATTAGCGCTTTGCTACCGCCCGAAGGACGCGAGTATCGCGAGCCCACCGAAGACGAACTTCGTCGGAGTTATCCATCGAACTACGCAGGTGACCCGAACGCCGAAGACGAACGGCGCCCAGGTACCGATTAGTTACTTGGCGTTTGCCACCTTTTGGCGAACGATGTTCAATG
>JBIIQG010000036.1:0-13235 GCA_044342185.1 Ilumatobacteraceae bacterium
TGGGCGTTGCGACGCGATCGTTTGCGTACAGCCGATGCCGTGCATGCGCTTGCTGGTCGTAATGCGTCGGTGTCATCGCTGGCGGGGTACCTCAGCATTCAGCAGGCATTGTCAGCCATTGATCGCATGGAAGTTCGTGGTCGCGACTCAGCGGGCATCAGTGTTCTTGTCACTGTTCCGTCACTTCCTGCAGACATTGCGCAGGCTGTCACAGAACGCTCTACAGATCCGTTGTTTACAGACAAGAGTGTTCGTCATTCTGGCAACACCGTGGTGTTTGTGTACAAGGCAGCCGCAGAAATTGGTGAACTTGGCGACAACACGCGCCACATGCGCGAGTCGCTTGCAAGTGACGATGTGTTGCGACGGGTCCTCGCAATTGAAGGAGCTCGCACATCGGTGCTGGGTCACACACGATGGGCGAGTGTGGGCATTATCTCTGAACCGAACGCCCACCCAGTGAATGGCGAAGAACTTTCGTCTGCGCAAGACCTGGTCTCGGTCGCCGTACTGAACGGAGACGTCGACAATCACGCAGACCTGAAGGCACGCCACAATTTGCGTTTTGCCGATCCCATCACAACAGATGCAAAGGTCATTCCCGCACTGGTCGACCGGGGTCGTTCATCTGGTTCAACAACCTTGCAAGCATTCTTGAACGCGGTCACACAATTTGAAGGCTCTGTTGCTATCGGATACTGCGCAGCAGACGAACCAGACAACATGTACTTGGCGTTGTACGGAAGTGGCCAAGGCTTGTATGTGGGTTTGGCAGAAGATCGCTTCATTGTGGCTAGCGAACCGTACGGAACCGTAGAAGAGACCGTCCACTTCATTCGTCTCGATGGCGAAACTCCGTTGGTTGCCGATCAGCCATCAACACGTGGTCAAGTTGTTCAGCTCTTAGGCAATGCTGCTGGCACTCTCGATGGTGTTCGCATGTTCTCCTACGACGGCACACCAATTCCATTGACGCAGAATGTTGTTGCCACCGCTGAAGTCACTACTCGCGATATCGACCGCGGAGACTCCCCACATTTCTTGTTGAAAGAAATCGGTGAAGCGCCACGCAGTTTCCGCAAGACCATTCGTGGTCGCACCGATGAAGTCGGCGGGCTTCTGGTGCCCGATCTTGACGAACTGACACTGCCGCAGGCAGTTCGCGATCGTTTGGCTAATGGTTCCATCACACGCATACGCGTTATTGGTCAGGGAACAGCTGCTGTTGCCGGCACATCGCTTGTTCCTGTTCTCACCTCGTTACTTGGTTCTTCCATTCACGTGGAAGCTCTTACAGCAACAGAACTGTCTGGTTTCGCAATGGAGACCGACATGTCTGACATGTTGGTCATTGCCGTGAGCCAAAGCGGAACTACCACCGACACCAACCGAACTGTCGACCTTGTTGCATCACGTGGCGCTGCTGTGTTGGCCATTGTGAACCGCCGGGGAAGCGAACTGGCAAGCAAAGCACATGGTGTGTACTACACATCCGATGGCCGCGATGTTGAGATGAGCGTTGCCAGCACCAAGGCGTTCTATGCACAAGTTGCTGCGGGTGCAATCTTGTCGTGCGCTATCGCGCGGGCTACCGGCCAGGTTGATGCCGATCGCATGCATCGCATTCTGTCGTCGTTGTTATCAATGCCCGAAGCAATGCAGGCAGTCATTGCGCAGCGTTCCGAGATTGGGGCAATTGCTCGGCGATATGCCCCCGCACGCAGATATTGGGCAGTTGTGGGTAGCGGCCCTAATACCGTTGCGGCGCACGAAGTTCGTATCAAATTGTCAGAACTGTGTTACAAGTCCATCTCGTGCGATGTCACCGAAGACAAGAAACACATCGATCTTTCGTGTGAACCAATGATTCTTGTGTGTGCTGCCGGATTGTCAGAAGGCACAGCCACCGACGTGGCCAAAGAAGTTGCCATCTTTAAGGCACACAAGGCCCTTCCCATTGTGATTGCCACCGAAGGCGAAACTCGTTTTGAATCTGCAGCAGCCGTTATTGCAGTTCCAGAATCAGACCCTGCTATCGCTTTTGTGTTGTCATCCATGGCTGGTCATCTCTTTGGTTACGAAGCAGCTCTCGCTATCGACGAACTTGCCCGTCCCTTGCGCCAATTGCGCGAAGTGGTGGAAGTCATTGTTGGGCGTGGCGGCACAGGTGACGACGCCTTGCGCCGAATAGAACGAGACATTGTGTCGGTTGCGCAACATTTCTATTCCGCACTTCATACTGGCCAATACGACGGCAACCTCGAAGCATCGACTGCTGTGCGCATTGTGTCGTTGTTGCGCATTGTCACCGGACCACACCCTCTGCAGGCATATCAACGCGAAACAGGTCGTGTGTCATCTCCCGCTGTGTTGTTAGATGACTTGTTGGCAGCGCTCACACGCGGAATCGATGAGCTCACTCGCCCCATTGACGCCATCAAGCATCAAGCAAAAACTGTCACTGTTGGAATTTCTCGCAGCGAAGAAGGCTTGCTGGACCGCGCACTTGTTCGTGCAGTTGTCGATGCTGGCGCTGCACGTGAACAACTGCCATACGAAACACTGAAGGTTCTCGCTGCGCTTGACCCTGCAGTTGAATCGGTTGTGGGTTTCACGCGGTACTCCATTGAAGGAGACCCACAATCGGGAACCGCCACTATCGCCATTGTTGAACGCGGAGGAATTGCACTGCAGTTGTCTTCTCGTGTGGACGGCAATTCGCACTTGGTAGGAACAAAGCGTCGAGTTGCTGCTGAACAAGAATTATTGGTGGCACGTGGACGCAAAGATGGCCGTTCCGTCATCTTGGTTCCCGAAGTGAAGGGGTCCGAAACAGTTGGCATCACGTTGTTGCATGTTTCGTTCCGCGATTCTGTTGCTCCTGCAATTGCACGACAAGTTCTGCAAGGGTACGACCGCCGTTACGACCGCCTTGTTGACTGGGTAACGGAAACAGAAGGTGCATTCCGTGACGACCGTCTGGGTGAAGTGTCTATTGCGGACTTGCTCATCCTTCCCGTTTCCGAAAGCGCCAACTTGTGGCGCTCCGACGCGCAGTAGCCCAATGAAGGGCATCGGTATCGACGCAGTTGAAATTGAAAGGTTTCGCAAGATGTTGGAACGTCGTCCCAACATGCGCGCGCGTCTTTTCACCGAAGATGAATTGCAGTCATTGGCCAGCCAAGTTGACGACGCAGCATCGCTCGCTGCACGTTTTGCTGTTCGTGAAGCAACCATGAAGGCGCTTGGCGTGGGTCTTGGTGCGTTCGACTTCCACGATGTCTCGGTGTACAAAGATCCTTCAGGAGCACCACTTCTGAAAGTGTCGGGTCGTGCCGAGGAACTGGCGCGTTCATGCGGAGTGGGGGCATGGCATGTGTCCATTACTCATACCGAAACAGTGGCAATGGCCGTTGTTGCTGCGTTATAGACGTCTTCGAGAGCCTTGCCGAAGTAACGCCAATACGCTGAAGGGGTGATTCCCGCCCTCACGCCACAGCACATGAACTCTGCAGACGCTGCAGCTCTTGCCATGGTGCACGATCAGAATGTTTTCATTCGTCGTGCGGGTCATGCTGTTGCTCATGCAGCCAAAAAAATGATGAAGGGTGCATACGGACGTCGCGTTCTTGTGCTCGCTGGTCCGGGCAACAACGGCAACGATGGTCGAGTTGCAGCAGAGTGGTTGCGCTCATGGGGCGCTCATGTTGAAGAACTTTCTGTTGATGATGCCGGCTCTACATTCATTAACCCATCACATGCAGATCTGGTCATTGACGCTGCATACGGAATTGGTTTCCATGGTTCGTGGAATCCACCCATTGTTTTCGAGGTACCCGTTTTGGCAGTCGACATCCCGAGTGGCCTCGATGCACTCACCGGAGTTATTCACGGTGGCATTATCCCCGCAGATCGCACCATCACGTTTGCTGCTGTGAAAACAGGAATGTTGTTGGGTGATGGTCCGGCGGTGTGTGGCGAGATCGACATTGTCGATGTCGGAATTGATCCAGTGGACAATGTGGAGACATACATTGTGGAATCACACGATGTTGCGGCATGGCTTCCACCTCGATCACGCGCCGCGCATAAATGGAATCATTCTGTGCGTGTCATTGCAGGAAGCCCAGGAATGGGTGGCGCGGCATCATTGGTGTCGGCATCGGCGATGCGTGCAGGTGCCGGAATTGTTCATTTGTCGTGGCGCCGTGGTGAGACGGTGACACCGCCAACAGAAGTAGTGGGCCGCGCATTACCCGAAACAGGGTGGGACACTTTTGTTGCCGCCGACATCGCACGCTTTACATCTCTTGTGGTTGGCCCTGGGTTAGGTCGTGGTGACGACATTGGCGCAGAGGTGCGCGCACTTCTTGCGGTTGCCCCAATCCCTACGGTGATTGATGGTGATGGCTTACTGGCGGCCATCGACCCCACGGGTGGGTATTCAGTGCTGCAAGGGCGCACGGCTCCCACCATCCTCACTCCACACGACGGCGAATTCGCTGCATTGGGTGGCGACATTCAGAATCCCGATCGAATTGAAGCAACACGCCAATTGGCCGCACTCACCGGATGTGTCGTCTTACGCAAGGGAGCCACAACGGTCATCAGCGACGTGGACGGAGCCGTCTACCTTGTTGTGTCGGGCGATGAGCGCCTCGCAACAGCAGGAAGTGGTGACGTGTTGTCAGGAATTATTGGGGCTTTCTTGGCTCGCGGTCTATCTCCACACGAAGCTGCTGCTGCCGGCGCATTCGTCCATGGCGTTGCTGGTTCATCGTGTGCCCCCGAAGGAACCATTGCGCGCGATGTTGTCGCAATGATTTCCGAAGTTCTTTCTGAGGTGTGTGGCCATGTCGGTTGATTTCTCTGGACGCTGGGGTTGGGCCGAAGTGCACACTGGCCTTATTCAACACAACGTGGCAATAGTTGCTGAACGTATTGCACCAGCGAAGGTGTGGGCTGTTGTTAAGGCAAACGCGTATGGACATGGTGCAGTGCCCGTTGCGCAAGCAGCAATTCAGGCGGGTGCAGAAGGTTTGTGTGTTGCCATTATCGATGAAGGTGTTGCCTTGCGCCGCGCTGGTGCAACGTGCCCCATCTTGTTGCTCAGTGAGCAACCACCAGAGATGAACGATTTCATTGTTGGCTACGGCATTACTCCCACTGTTGCCACTACACGTGCCGTTGCAACTTTGGCAATGGCTGCATCAGCGGCAGACCGCACCGTTGGTGTTCATATCAAGATCGATACGGGAATGCATCGCATGGGTGTTGCGCCGAAAGAAGCAGTGAATTTGGCGAGGTTCATCTCTTCGTATGATTCACTCACTATTGAAGGCGTGTACACACACTTCGCTGTAGCGGATGACCCATCTCACCCCGCAAATGAAAAACAGTTGGCGCTGTTCAATGAAACAGTTGGCGCTTTGGCCGATGCGGGAATCACCCCACCGCTCATTCACGCGGCCAACAGTGCCGCTGCGTTGGCATCACCCGACAGCCGCTTCTCAATGGTGCGACTTGGTATTGCTATGTATGGGCTACGCCCGGGTCCCGGCGTTGCCGATCTGTGCGCAGGTCTTATTCCTGCCATGTCACTGAAGGCTCGTATCACCGCTGTTCGTTGGGTGGACGAAGGCGAAGCCGTGTCGTACGGATTACGCACGCCATTAGAGAAGTCTTCGCTTATTGCCACTGTGCCCTTGGGATACGCCGACGGTGTTCCGCGCTCTCTCAGCACCACAAACATTCGTGTTCTGGTGAATGGAATACCGCGTCGAATCGCTGGCACCATCACGATGGATCAGCTGATGATTGATTGCGAACAAGATTCCTCCATCACCGTGGGAGACGAAGTAGTACTGATTGGTCGTCAGGGAGAAGAACGTGTATCTGCCGACGATTGGGCAGATGCGTTAGGCACCATTGGTTACGAGATTGTGTGTGGAATTGGGCCCCGAGTCTTTCGGAGATATCAGTGATCTACTGCGAGTCGTCATCGGTTGAAGACACTCACGCAATTGCCAGTGCTGTTGCGTCACTTGTTCGTCCCCGCGACATCATTGTTCTGGCTGGCGAGATGGGAGCAGGTAAGACCGCTTTCACTCTTGGTTTTGCGCGCGCATTAGGAGTAAGCGAAGACGACCATGTGTCTTCTCCCACGTTTACATTGGTGCATTCCTACACCTCTGGAAAAGTTCCTTTGTTGCATGCCGATCTTTATCGATTACAGACCATGGCAGAAGTTGCAGACCTTGGTCTTCGCGAACAAGCCGACCTCGGAGCTGTGGCTTTGGTGGAATGGGGAGACGTCGCGGGCGATGTATTCGGGGACGTGTTAACTGTTGAGTTAGCACACGACGATGACAACGACGATGTGCGTCACATCACCATCAGCGTTGATGGTCACGGCTGGGATTCACGGTGGGAACGCTTGAAGGAATCAGTCCGTAGTTGGCGAGGCAACTCGTGATTCTCGGAATTGAAACGTCTGTTGAACATGTTGGGGTGGCACTCGGCGACCATCGTGGCATTCGTGCTCATGCTCTCGTGGCAAGCGATCGTCGACATGCAGAATCACTCACGCCCATGATTCAGTTCGTGGTTCGGCAAGCCGAGGCAACCATGTCTGACATTTCTGCTGTTGCAGTAGATATCGGCCCGGGACTCTTCACGGGTATGCGCGTAGGTATTGCGACGGCTCAGTCACTTGCGTGGGCGCTCGACATTCCCGTGGTTCCAGTGTGCAGCTTGGATGCTCTTGCTCTCAACGCCAACACTCAAGACACCACAGTTGCTGCAGCACTCGACGCGCGCAGAGGAGAGGTGTATTGGGGGTTGTATCGAATGAGTGGTAATGGTCAAGAACCTCAACGAATTACCCAGCCTGTTGTTTCGTCTCCAGAAGATATGGCTATTCATCTTGCCGACCGCGCAGAAGACGTGGTGTGCGTGGGAACTGGAATCACCCGATACGAAGAGATCTTCAGTGCACACCCGTGGGTGCGTGTGCTTGGTGGAGAGACGCAGTTTCCATCGGCTACAGCAGTGGTGTTGTTAGGGACCGCTGCGCTCATGGACGACCGTGGTGTTGCGCCGCATGCTGTAGAGCCCATGTACCTGCGTGCGCCCGATGCCGAGATCAACTGGAAGACACGTGAGGGCGCGCGATGAGTTTCATGCGTGAGCGCCCCATCAACGCACTCACTACCGAGGTCATGCGTCGTCGTCACCTTCGTCGCGTGCTTCAGATTGAAGAGCAGGTGTATCCGCGTCCATGGACTCATCGAACTTTCATCAGCGAACTAGCTGAAATGCGCAACGGGTCTCGCTATTACATGGTGGCCTATGTGGACGATGTCATGGTGGGTTACGCCGGTTTGATGTTCTCTGGCAACGACGCGCATGTCACCAACATTGCCGTAGACCCTGAATGGCAAGGGCGAGGTGTTGCAACCGAGATGATGCTCGACTTGGCCATTTTGTCGCACGAACGCGGATGTGAAGCCATGACACTTGAAGTGCGCCACACCAATACTGCAGCACAGAATCTCTACCGACGTTTCGGTTTTGTTCCTGCAGGTGTTCGGAAGCGTTATTACGAGAACACCGACGATGCCATCATTATGTGGGCACACGGTGTGGATACGGAAGAGTTCATGGAACGGCTTCGCCTTATTGAATCGCGCAGGCCTGTATGAACGTGAATGAGTCCACCGTTGTTCTTGCAATCGAAACAAGTTGTGATGAAACCGCTGCATCAGTGGTGATGGGCGGCAACGATGTGTTGTCATCCATCGTCAGTAGCCAAATCGACATTCACGCGCGTTTTGGTGGTGTAGTGCCAGAAGTTGCTAGCCGTGCCCACATGGAAGCGCTGATTCCGGTGGTGAATTCTGCTGTTGAAGAAGCCGGCATCTTGCCCCAACGCATTGACGCCGTTGCCGCCACTGCTGGCCCGGGCCTTATAGGCGCATTGTTGGTCGGCGTGTCGGCAGCAAAGGCATTGTCTCTTGTATGGGATAAGCCATTCATTGGTATCAATCACCTTGAAGCGCATTTGTATGCGGGCTTGCTCGACGACCCCACACTGCAGTTTCCGCTTGTTGTATTGCTGGTGTCTGGTGGCCACACCATGATTATCGAAATGCGTGGTCATGGTGACTACACAATTCTTGGACGCACTATCGACGACGCGGCAGGTGAGGCGTACGACAAAGTGGCGCGCTACCTCACGCTTGGGTATCCCGGTGGCCCCATCATTGATCAGATTGCTGCTGATGGAAATCCCACTGCTGTTGACTTTCCGCGCGCCATGATGCACGACGGTCTTGATGTGTCGTTCAGCGGATTGAAGACCTCAGTCATCAACTACGTACGCAAGAATCCCACTGTGTCAAACACCGACATTGCAGCTTCGTTCCAAGCCGCTGTTGTCGATGTGTTGTGTGCAAAGACCATTAAGGCTGCACAACAAGTAGGAGCTAAAGGAATCGTGTTGGGTGGTGGCGTGTCGGCGAACTCTGCACTACGTGCGCAAATGACCGAACGCGGCAATGCGGCCGGTTTCCGTGTGGCGCTTCCCAGCCGCGCTATGTGCACAGACAACGCAGCAATGATTGCAGCTGCTGCATGGCACCGTTTGAAATCCGATGGCCCAATGGATTTGTCATGCGGTGCGTATCCGAACCTGAAGTTGTCGGACGTTCCACGATGAGCCGACTGCCCCTCGTTCTGCGCGGCCGTGAGTTTCCGCTCCCCATTGTTCTTGCACCAATGGCTGGCGTCACCAACATCCCGTTTCGTGCGCAGTGTCGCCAGTTCGGACCTGGCCTTATCTATGTCAGCGAAATGGTGATGGCCGCCGCCTTGGTTCACGGCAATGAAAAGACCAAGAAAATGGTGGCATTCGGAGATGACGAAGATTTTCGCAGTTTGCAAATTTACGGAAGCGACCCCGACTTTGTCGGCCGCGCAGTACGCGCATTGTGCGAACAAGACATTGCCGATCACATCGACATGAATTTTGGTTGCCCGGCCAACAAGGTCACACGCAAAGGTGGCGGTGCAGCCGTTCCGGTGAAGCGCAACCTCACTCGAGCCATTATGCGTGCCGCAGTACAAGCCGCAGAGCCATTTGGTGTCCCCATTACATGCAAGTTCCGCATCGGTATCAACGACAACATCACCACATTCATCGACACAGGCAAAGCCGCTGAAGATGAGGGAATTGCAATGATTGCTCTTCACGCACGCACTGCCGAACAGCACTACGGCGGCCATGCACATTGGGAACGAATTGCAGAACTCAAGAATGCAGTGTCATCAATTCCCGTTCTTGGGAATGGCGATATCTGGGAAGCATCTGATGCTCTTCGCATGATGGAAGAGACAGGGTGCGACGGTGTTGTTGTTGGTCGCGGGTGTTTAGGAAAGCCCTGGTTGTTCCGTGATCTCACCGATGCATTCTCTGGTCGTGCTGTTCAGGAATCTCCCACACTTGGCTTTGTCTTGAATGTGATGTTGCAACACGCAGAAGGTCTGATGGCAATCATGGGACCCGACTTCGGTATTCGTAATTTCCGCAAGCATTGCGGCTGGTATCTCACGGGGTATCCCGTTGGTTCAGAAGTGCGGCGTGCGTTCTCCACCATTTCGTCCTATGCAGATCTTGAACAACTTGCTGCACGCCTCGATCATTCACTTCGTTTGGTTCCAGGTGGCGAGCGTTTGGCGCGTGGTCACACCAATGGCCCTATCAAAGTTGTCTTGCCAGAGGGCTACTTAGACAATCGCGACGACATGACAATTCCTGACGATGCGTATGACACTGCACCAAGTGGTGGCTAAACAGTGGGTCTTATTCTCGCGTCTCGTTCGCCTCGCAGAATTGAATTGCTTGGACGACTTGGAATTGACCCACGTGTCGAACCTGCCGACGTAGACGAAACACCGTTAGTCGGAGAGAACCCGATTGCATATGTGGAACGCCTCGCTCGTGAGAAGACCAGAGTGGCTCAGCAGAGATGGTGCGACGACATCGTTCTCGGTGCTGACACCACCATCGACCTCGATGGCGAGATCTTGGGTAAGCCAGACGACGAGGCCGACGCGCGACGCATGTTGCGCAGACTCAGCGCCCGAACTCACCGAGTGCACACAGGAATTGCGGTCAGCTGGGGTTCTCGGCGTGAACAGTCATTGGTGGTGACCTCTCTCGTCACGTTCAACCCCGTCACTGATGAGGCTCTTGAGTGGTACATCGGCACGGGGGAATGGCAGGGCAAGGCCGGGTCATATGCGGTGCAGGGCCTAGGCGGAACCTTGGTGGAAGGGGTGCGGGGGTCGTTATCCAACGTGATTGGCTTACCCCTGCGCGAGACCGCCCAACTCCTGGGCCTCGGGGCCACCCCCGACGAGCCAGTACTCGGTTAGCACTCGCTGGTCCCGGTTGCTAACGCCGCCATAGGGTCCGTATCCTTAGCAATCGCACTCCTTGAGTGCTAACCCCCCGAGTCGGGCAACCGGCTCGGATTTCCATCTGCGAAACGCTGATTATTCGGAGGAAACATGAACCTGAAGCCACTCGACGACCGCATCGTGGTCAAGCCCAGCGAAGCCGAGCAGACCACTGCATCCGGACTCGTTATCCCAGACACCGCAAAAGAAAAGCCACAGCAGGGAACAGTTCTCGCTGTTGGTCCCGGACGCTGGAGCGACGACGAAGGCCAGCACTTCCCACTCGACATCAAAGTGGGCGACGTTGTGTTGTACAGCAAGTACGGCGGAACCGAAATTTCTCACGGTGGAGATGACCTTCTCATTCTCACCAGCCGCGACGTGCTCGCAGTAGTAACAAAGTAGGTCACTCATGGCTAAGCAATTGAAGTTCCACGACGAAGCACGTCGTGCGTTAGAGGCAGGCGTTAACAAGCTTGCCGACACTGTCAAAGTCACGCTCGGACCAAAGGGACGCAACGTCGTCCTCGACAAGAAGTTCGGTGCACCAACAATCACCAACGACGGTGTGTCCATTGCGAAGGAAGTCGAACTCGACGATCCATTCGAGAACATGGGTGCACAGTTGGTAAAAGAAGTTGCCACCAAGACAAACGATGTCGCCGGCGACGGAACTACCACTGCAACTGTTCTTGCACAAGCAATTGTTCAGCAGGGCATGCGTAACGTTGCTGCCGGTGCAAACCCAATGGGTTTGAAGCGCGGTATCGAAAAGGCTGTCGCGGCTGCTGTTGAGTCCATCAAGGGCCAAGCGAAAGAAGTAGACGACAAGGGAGACATCTCCAGCGTTGCCACTATTTCTGCTGCAGACGCAAGCATCGGCCAAGTCATTGCAGATGCCATCGACAAGGTGGGCAAAGACGGCGTTGTCACTGTTGAAGAAAGCAACACTTTCGGAACAGAACTCGAGTTCACCGAAGGAATGCAGTTCGACAAGGGTTACCTCTCGCCATACTTCGTCACCGACCAAGAGCGTCAAGAGGCTGTCATCGACGAGCCATACATCTTGTTCTACTCGTCGAAGGTTTCTTCTGTGCAGTCGTTGTTGCCAGCACTCGAAGCAGTCATGAAGACTGGTCGTCCGCTTCTCATCATCGCTGAAGATGTTGAAGGCGAAGCGCTTGCCACTTTGGTGGTCAACAAGATTCGCGGAACATTCAACTCAACTGCTGTGAAGGCTCCAGGTTTTGGTGACCGCCGCAAGGCAATGTTGCAAGACATGGCGGTTCTTACTGGTGGCCAGGTCATCAGCGAAGAAGTTGGCCTGAAGTTGGAGAATGTCACACTCGATCTTTTGGGTCGTGCAAAGCGCGTCATTATCACTAAGGACAACACCACCATCGTCGATGGCGCTGGTGACAAGAACGAAGTGAATGGACGCATTAGCCAGATCAAGACCGAAATCGACAACACCGATTCCGATTGGGACCGTGAGAAGCTGCAAGAGCGTTTGGCCAAGCTTGCTGGTGGCGTTGCACTCATCAAGGTGGGCGCTGCAACGGAAGTTGAACTGAAGGAAAAGAAGCACCGCATCGAAGACGCAATTTCTGCAACGCGTGCAGCAATTGAAGAAGGAGTTGTCGCTGGTGGCGGCACCGCTCTTCTTCGTAGCCGCCCAGCAGTGCTGAAGGTTGTGGAATCGCTCACTGGTGACGAAGCAACCGGCGCCCGTACGGTGTACGACGCACTTGTTGCTCCAGCCAAGCACATTGCCGACAACGCAGGCCTCGAGGGCTCTGTTGTCGTGCAACGTGTTGAGTCCGAAAAGGGTTCAAACGGCTTCAACGCAGCCACCGGCGAGTACGTCGACTTGGTTGCCGCAGGCATTATCGACCCAGCCAAGGTCACCCGTGCAGCTCTCCAGAACGCAGCATCCATTGCGGCTTTGGTCCTTACCACCGAATGCCTCGTGGCCGATAAGCCCGAGAAGAACGCTGCCCCCATGGGTGGCGGCATGCCCGGTGGCATGGGGATGATGTAAGGGAAAGTTCCTGGAATAAACACCACCCGAGGGTGGTTGTATCAAGAGCCTCCCGTTGATGGCCCAGACCCGAAAGGGCTGGGCCATCAATTTTTTTGTCCTACGGTTGTCGCATGCAAGACGACGGCATGGAAGAAGAAATCACAGAGCAAGTCAACGATGCACGTGATGAGCCAATGCCACGCCCACGCCGACACCTGTGGTTGGTGCAACTGATTGAATACGCCATCGGATTCGCTATTGCCTTCAGTGCATCGCGTGCATCGGAACCGCTTGTTCCCGCAATAGTGGCCGCAGCTGTCATTGCAAATGCAGCCACGGTGAAGGCTCCACTGTCTGCATTCCGATTGAGTAGCCCACAGGTTCATCGCGCAATTGGAATTGTGTTGGCGGCAGGAACATTGGCATCCGCAATCTTTTTGGACGTTGACGCAATGACGAAAGCTTTACTTGTGATCAGCGCAGTGGCAGAAGGCTTCGTGTCGGTACGCTTCGGTCATGGCATTTGAACGACCTGCACCAGACCTCGCTAAGTTGATCGCTGCATGGGAAGCGTGGGAAAAGGGCGAAGAAATGCCCGGCAAAGTCCTCGCCAATCTCAAGACTGCAGGTCTCGCTGAAATTCTTGCCGAATTGAAGTCAACTGGTTGGACTCCGAGCGCATCGTGAGCCCCCGACGCGGTGGCGCACAAGTCATTCCGCGTCCCGACACCTGGCGACTAGGTGAATCGCC
>JBIIQG010000089.1:0-3728 GCA_044342185.1 Ilumatobacteraceae bacterium
GGTGACCTCATTTGGCAAGCAGCCGATTCACGCACACGCGGTTTCCTAATGGGTGCAACTGCAGGTCGCACAACACTGAACGGTGAAGGATTACAACACCAAGACGGTCACAGCTTGGTTCTGGCCAGCACGGTTCCTGCATGTCAGGCCTACGACCCTGCATTCGCATACGAAATGGCAGCAATTGTTGAGCATGGAATCAACAAGATGTACGGCCCACATCCCGCCGACATTTTCTATTACGTCACGTTGTACAACGAAAACATGGTCATGCCTGTAAGACCAGGCCATGTATCGGCTGAAGACATCATCAATGGTGTGTACAAGTATTCGGTCGATAACTCCCCCACTCACGCATCGGTGTTGTTCTCAGGCACGGCGTATGTGGCTGCAACAAAAGCCGCGGAGATTCTTCACGAGAAATACAACATCTCTGTCGACCTCTGGTCTGCAACGTCTTACAAAGCGCTACGCGACGATGCAATTGAAGTTGAACGATGGAATCGCCTGCACCCCACACAGGCCCCACGTACGTCACATGTGGCGCAAACACTTGGTAGCCAGACCACACCAATTGTTGCCGTCAGCGATTTCATGCGCATCGTGCCCGAGCAAATTGCAGCCTTTGTCCCACAACGCACATTCACCGTTCTCGGAACCGACGGTATGGGCCGTAGTGATACACGTGAAGCACTCCGCCGATACTTTGAGACCGACGCCGAACACGTGGTGGTGGCAGTACTCACATCACTCATCGGAAATCACGGCATTTCACGCGAGACTGTCGCACAGGCAATTATTGACCTCGGTATTAACCCCGAAGCAGAGAACGGACTCACGCGAGACTAACGATGGGCACTCTTTACATCACCGGCAACCCGAAGTCTGACGCTCTGTTGAACAAGAACGGAACAGCACTTCTCATCGGAATGTTGCTCGATCAACAAGTTCCCATGGAATGGGCCTTCAACGGTGCGTTCACTCTGAACGAACGCCTGGGCCATCTCGACCCAAAGAAGATTGCCGAGATGGATCCCGATGAGTTCTTGCAGGTATGCCTGCAAAAGCCCGCTATCCATCGTTTTCCAAAAGCAATGGCGCAGCGCATTCAAGGGATGTGCGCCATCATTGCCGCTTCATACAAGAACAAGGGCGAGAACATCTGGAAGGACGTCACCGATGCTCAGGTGTTGTTTGAACGCCTTCGCAAACTTCCCGGATACGGCGAAGAGAAGGCACAGATTTTCATTGCGCTTCTCGGCAAACGTTTCGATATTGCTCCCGAAGGCTGGAAGAAGGCCGCTGGAGTGTTTAGCGACAAGAACCCACGCACCATTGCCGACATCACCGACCAAGCCACTTTGCTGAAAGTGCGCGCGTGGAAGAAGGCCGAGAAGGCAGCTGATCGCGACAAGCAATCTCGCCCGCTTCCGCCGAAGAAGACCGCCGCAAAGAAGAAGTCGTGACAACGCTCATTACGGGTGGTGCCGGATACATCGGCTCAATCACCACGCGCCTTATTCGCTCAACGGGGCGAGCAGTGGTGGTGTTGGACACGTTAGAGAACGGTCATCGCAAGGCAGTGGGAGACGCACCGTTTGTCCAAGGCGACATTGCAGACACCGACCTCGTAGAACGCGTCTGCCGTGAACACCAAGTTGACGAAGTTGTCCACTTTGCTGCCTACAAAGCAGTGGGCGAATCAATGGAGAACCCTGCAAAGTATTTCCAAAACAACGTCACGGGTTCGCAGAAACTGTGCGATGCGTTATCCCGCGTGGGCGTAAACCGAGTGGTCTTTTCGTCCACGGCCGGCATTTACGGAACACCAGATGTTGTTCCCGTTACAGAAAATGCTGAACCTCGTTGTGAAAGCGTGTACGCCGAAACAAAATTGATGATTGAAAAGACTCTGCAGTGGTACTCACGCACCACAAACATGCGTCATGTATCGCTTCGCTACTTCAATGCTGCAGGTGCCGCCACCGACGGCACGCTCGGCGAAGATTGGCGCTTCTCGCAGAACCTCATCCCCCACGTCATGAAAGCCGCAATGGGCGCATCGCCTTCCCTCACGGTGTTTGGCAATGACTTCCCCACCCCCGACGGCACAGGCGTGCGCGACTACATCCATGTAGAAGACCTAGCCACCGCCCACGTAGCGGCACTGGAGTACCTGCGGAACAATGGGGACAGCGTCACGTGCAATGTGGGAACCGGGTTTGGCACCAGCGTGATGGAAATCATTCACACAACAGAACGTGTCACCGGCAAAAACGTTCCGTACATCGTCTCTGCACGTCGCGCGGGCGACCCGGCCGAGTGTTACGCAGATACTCAACGCATTCAACAACTGTTCGGCTGGTCACCAACGCGGTCTCTCGACGACATCATTGCCACAGCATTCGCATGGCATTCATCGCATCCGCTTGGACACGACAGTTAGTTACATCAACAACGCGCGTTGACGGTCTAGCCAACCCAACAACACAGCAATAGCGCGGGGGTCGTGACGCAAGCGGTGCCCAGCACCAGGAACAATCCGTAATTCAGCAGTGCCATGTGCCCGTGCCAAATCACGTGAGTCAGCAACGGGGACACTTTCGTCTTCTTCACCGTGCATTACCAACAACGGGCGCGGCGCAAAACGACGTGCGGCATCCACCGGCCGGAATCGACGAAGTTCGCGGCTCCATTCATCGAATGCTTTCGGGAAACCATTTGTTCGAATAGCGCCAATCTCACGCGCATGCTCCAGAAACCGTCGGGGCTGACCAGCCCAATCGTCAAAGTCTGCGCGCGCACCCAGTAATGCACATCCACGAACTCGCGGATCGTCTGCAGCAACACACAATGCAAGAGCACCACCAGTGTTAGTGCCCACCAACCAAATTCCTTGCGGAGACACTTCTTCTTCTAAGTGATCAATTGCTGCGCGAAGATCGTCGACCCACCCTTGCATAGAGAAATCTCCATCACTTTCGCCACATCCGCGAAATGTGAAAGTGAGCGCAGCCCAACCAAGATCGTTTGCAACACGATCCATGAGTTGTGGAAATGTGACAGCAGATTGACGAGCGTCGAGAGGACCAATGGGAAATCCGTGACACAAAATGACGCCAGGTAACTGAGGGTTATGACCGCTTGGCACTGCCAAGTAGCGATTGAGAGTGAGAGAGCCAGAACGGAAGTTGCCGTTCATTGCTCCGGACATGAAGTAAACCTACGCGCGTGGCTTGCGATGACGACGCGTGGCGCCAGCCGTAGCCAAGGTGTACCCGCGGTTGCGAGCTTCAGCCAATGTGTCTGGTCCGAAACACAGACCAACACCCTCATCCACGATTTCGTTGATGATGTCTTCCTCGGTCCATTCGTCAAGGTCGTACACCAACTGTGTGCGCTTGTCGCCGAGGAATCGAGTGTGTTCAAACCGTACGGGGCGTTCCATAAGTACAACGGTAGTCGCCCACTACGCCACACCCACGAACAACGCACTAGTTTTCGGTAATGGCAGACAATCAGCAGCCCGAAACCATTGAGTTTTTCTTCGACATCATGTGCCCTTACGCATACCAGACCTCGGTCTGGATTCGTGAGGCCCAGGCCCAAGTGGGATTCAACATTCGCTGGCGATTCTTCAGCCTTGAAGAAGTGAACCGTGAAGAAGGTAAGCCACATCCGTGGGAGCGCGAGTTTGCCTATGGCTGGACACCCATGCGCGTTGCTGC
>JBIIQG010000090.1:0-3725 GCA_044342185.1 Ilumatobacteraceae bacterium
GTTGATATCCATGGCCATGTTCCACGTGGCTTCATCGGTGTCTTCGAGGAAAGTTCCTACTGCTACACCAGCGTTTGCGAAGAACAAGTGGATAAACCCAAACTTCTCCCGGGCTGCATTGATAAGCGCAACGTTGCCTGCTTCGGTGCTGATGTCTGCAACTACGGCAAATGCGGAGTCGGGTCGAAGTGCATTCAGCTCGGCTTCAATCTTCTTCAAGTTCTCGGCGTCGCGGTCTGCAACGACAACGCGAGCGCCCGCAGCATGAAAGCGTCGCGAGAGCGCAGCGCCAATTCCGTTTGCGGCACCAGTAACAACGGTGGTGGTTCCCTCAAAATTCATGTGTCAGACCTTATGGCAAGCGTCACCAGAGTTATTCATCCGGTGCAGGAGGGTGTCCACTTTTTGGTGTGCCCCATCTGTACGATGAGGGAAGCGGGCGGACCCAGTACCTCTGGTTCCATCCCCGCACTTCGAGAGGAGCTCCACATGCTTGACACCCGCGAATCGGTCATTACCGAAGCGATTGCTGTCATCGACAAGGCACTCGCCGAGATGCTGCGCCGCGAATTGGTGTCTGCCGTTGAAGTCGGAGACTTGCTCCTCGACTTGCGCACACTGCTTAGCGCCAGCGCTGCCACCACCGACGCTTAGTCGTTTTTTCTTTAGAGTCATCGCTGCTCGGTGATGGTGATGAGTCGATGCCCTTTGGCGCATACGACGCAAGTTCTGCGAATGATTCCACCAGCGAATCGCGCAAGAGCGACGGGCTTTCTACTGCTGCTTCGTCAATGTTGATTCCCACATCCATGCTCCCCATGTATGACATGAGCGTGAGGTTGAATGCGACACCGCCAAGCGGGCCAACGGGAAAGTTCTCCAGCAGTTTTGCGCCACCGACGAAAAGGGGAACACCAGCACCTCGAACGTTGGACGTTGCGAAGTCGACAGTTTCGGCCTGAGCACGAGCAAGTCGTGTGATGACCGAGGTGGGCAACATGGTGGACACAGTTGCAATCGCTTCAAGAGAACCATTACTTGAACCATTGCGCGCTGATTGCAAGATCTCGTTGACAGCAGCGAAACGCTCGGGGAGAGGCATTTCAGATGTAGGCACCAACATGCGTGCAAGCGTGAAGGCGTTACCACCACTGCCTTCGGTGCGAGTGCTAATTGCCATAGAGGCGCGAAGCGATTCCACGGGCGCACCAAGTTCTCGGTGGTATCTGCCGGATGCATGTGCTGCAGCAGTGACGAAGGCTGTGTTCAGTGTTCCGCCCAGGGCTTTCGACGCTCCACGCATGTCGTAATACGAGACACGAGCTGTTTCAAATCGACGTCGAAGTGAACGCTGCGTCCACAGTGGTGAGCGTGAGCCGTCGGTTTCGCTGAGTTGGGCGAGCAGACCCTTCACTGTTGCCGAAGTAGAAGATCCGATAGTTCCGATGAGTGATGGATCGCTCAGGACATCACGCACTTGTTTGAGAACCGACAGCGGAAGACGCAGTGAATCTGTCATCGCGCCGCGCAGTGCTTCGGTGGCGTCGGGAGACGAGATGTCTACGGCTGCATTAGCAATGGCGGGGTCAATGGCAGGAAGTGGGCCGGGGTCTCGTTCAAGGTCGAGATAGTGCATTGAAAGTTCAACACCTCCCTGACCATCGGTGACGGTGTGATGCAGTTTTTGCACTAATGCACTGCGGCCACCTTGAAGACCATCGACGATGATGAAATGCCACAGTGGTCGTGATCGATCGAACGGATCTGCAATGAGCAAAGTGACAAGGTCGAGTAGTTGACGCATGTCGCCCGGTTCGGCAAGTGAGATATGGCGAACGTGATAGCGAATATCAAATGTGGGGTCGTCGACCCATGTTGGATTACCAAAGTTTCCTGGAGCAGGAAGCACGCGTCGGCGCAGGCGAGGAAAAAGCAGCGCGGTGCGTTCCATGCGCGCATACAGCAGATCCATATTTGGTGGACGATCGAGAATGGTGACATTGCCGAAAGTGGACGCCAGGTGAGGGTCTTTCTCGAGGCGCCACATCAGCGACTCGGTATCACTCATTCGCTTTTCGAGGTCGGCCATGCAGACCAACCTACAACCGTTACATGGGCACGCTGGTGTGCTTGAACTCGTTCAGAATTGGCCAGTCAATGTCGTCGAGGATTCGGTTGATAGCAGCGGTTGCGAGGGCGGCATCGCCATGGGCGTGGTCGAGAAGGCGTACAAAGACAGCTTTGTCATCCACGATGAAGGTAGGAGTTCCCCATACCTGGTGGGAGCGCACAAAGCGGGTGTGCTCGTCTTTAATGACAGCAAGTGGTCGACCCGATTCGACGTCGGCAATTGCAGATGCTGGGTCTGCGCCGGCTTCGGTGATGATGCGAGAGAGAACCGCGGTGTCTTTCAGTGAACCTCCGCCCATGTGCCGGTGATTGAACATGGCTTGGTGAAAGTCGATGAATGACGAAGGCTGCTGATCGCGAAGCGAGATGGAGAGCTGTAACGCAAAAAGCCCAGAGTCTTCTTCGGGACGTTCCCAAATATCGAGGTCACCTTCTTCTACGTGTGCCTGGCCTAAGCAAAACGGAAGGAATGTGACATTCCAGTCGGCACCTGCACGCAGGCCCTCGACAACGTGATCATGGACAAGGCGAGCAAATGGGCATCGGTAGTCGTACGTGAGTCCGAATGTGCGAGTCATAGTGACCTCAACCTACGAGCGAGCGAAGGTATTCCCTTCGATGTTATGAAAACACTGATGAGAGAATGACAAGAGCAGGCACTGACAGGATGGCACCAGTGATGATTCCGCCCACAATGTCGCTGAGATGGTGAATACGAACCACTACGCGACTCAGGGCTACAACGAGTGCAATTGCCACCCACAGAAGAACAAGTGGCCATCCCGTGTATGACGTAAGGATTGCGGCGGCGAATGTGGCAGATGATGCGTGGCCGCTAGGGAAACTGGAAGTGCTTGGAGTGCGAACATCGAATCGGTGGTCGCCTGAAGTGGTGGGGCGTTCTCTCCGAAAGATGCGTTTGATGCCTTGATTAACAATAAGACTTTCTGCACCAAGGGCAAGAGACAGTGCGATCGCTTCACGCAGTCTGTGAAGTGAGCCAATTGCATATAGAAGCCCGATGATGTGCCACACAATGCTGAAGTCACCAACGGTGCTTGCGGCATTAAAGAAACGAACGGAGAGTGAGTTGTTTCGCAGTGGTTCAAGCAGCCGATCTCCGGCATCGTCGAAAGATGTCATTGCTGTGCTGCAAGTGTTGTGCGAACAAGTGTGGCGAGTTCATGTGGATTTTCGAGCGGCCCAAAATGCCCCATGTCGTCGTACTGAACATATGTTGAGTTCGGAATGAGTTCTGCGATTCGTGGCGCAATGCTTGAGGGCTGAAACGGTGCTTGTGCGCCAGCAATGACCCACGTGGGTACTGAGACGCGAGTGAGGTCTTCCCATGTTCCGTGCGAGCCACCAGTTTCGTACGTACGTGCCTCGTGTTCTGGCAGACATTTCAACTCAATGCTTCCGTCGGCCGCGGGTTTGAAACCATGCCGAACATACGCTTCGCGCGCTGCCGGATGAAACGACGCCATTGGGGGCTTTGAAGAGAAATTCTCGAGCGCTGCTTCGAAGCTGGGGAAGGTGCTTTTTCGCTTACGCGCTCCACCAGCAAGTGGGTTTGGTGGACGGTCGCCATCTGC
>JBIIQG010000091.1:0-3721 GCA_044342185.1 Ilumatobacteraceae bacterium
GTCGCACACTCATCGGGCGACATCGTCACGGTCGGTGAACTTGAAATTGTTCTCGTTCACACCCCTGGTCACACTCCGGGTAGTCAGTGCTTCCTTGTCAACGGTTGTCTGGTATCAGGCGACACACTGTTTCTCGATGGCTGTGGACGAACAGATTTGCCCGGATCAGATGTCGGACAGATGTATGAGAGCTTGTCTCGACTTGCCACTTTGCCCGACGAAACAGTTGTCTTGCCTGGTCATAGATACTCCGAACCACCTGCTGCTCGTTTGAGCGACGTGAAGCTGCACAACTACGTCTTCAAGCCCAAAACTAAAGAAGCGTGGCTCACCATGTTTGGACACGACTAGCTACGCAAATGCGGATGACAGAACGCTCACACCCGACAGCACAAGCATGACAAGGACAAGCTTTCTGAAGACGGAGCCATCAACGCGTGGTCGAAGTGCGTAGCCCGCTCGAAGCGCAAGAAACAAGATTGGCAGTGACGCTGCTGCTGCCAACATTCCATCCACTTCCACATTTCCCGTTGCGGCAAACAAAGCGATTGCCCCAAAGTTCGACAATGCGAAAACGGTATTGATTGTTGCGCGAAAACTCGTTGCTTCCATTTGTCTCGCCTGTAAGAGAAACACCAGTGGTGGACCGTTCGTGGAGGTGGACGTGGACAGCACTCCACTAGATAAACCCATCATCCATTCCATCATTCGCGATCGGCCGGTGAAGGTGAATCCACGAGCAAGAACAAGCGTTGCAAGAAGAACAACAACACCCAAGATGAGACGCATCGCAGATTCCGAGACAATGACGAAGGCAAATAGACCTAATGGCATTCCAACGTATGCCGCAATGGATAGACGACGCGCCGTCGGCCATTCACAGTGCTCCCTATCTAGCACTGCCTGAACAGCTGTAGACACGGTTCCGATCATGGTGGCAACAATGACCGCATCGTGAGCGTCTACAAGCAACGTCATCATGGGAACCGCAAGTAGTCCAAAACCGAATCCAGCTAAGGACTGGGCAAAGGCAGCAACCGCGACCACCGCAATAATCCAAAGGATCTCGACACTTTCCATAGTTAAGGAACCAATGAATCCATCGCCAGGTTAAAAATTTCGGTGTGGATGTCCACATGCCGTTGGTTGTGGCTGGGCGACATTAACGCCATGTTGTGAAATGGCGTCATGAGAATGCCACGGTTCAAACAGAACAAGTGAAGATACGCGTCAACTTCGTGATCGATGCTCTCTGCAGCTTGTCGACCATTCTTTGGTGGAGGGCAAAACCAGTACTCAGCCCTGCAACCCAACTGTTGTACATGCCAGTCGAACCCCACCCGGGTGTATGCATCCCGCACACCCTTTGTCCATTCTGTTGCTAACGGAATCATGTAGTCAAAATCAGATTGCAAGAGGGTGCTTGACAGCGTGGCCCGAATAGCGGCCATTGCCAAAGCATTACCGGTGAGAGTCCCCCCTACACCGGAGACATCAACATCGTCGACCACCAACGAATTCTCCAATCGCTCTGCGACTTCCTCACTCATTCCGTACACCGCTGCCGGCATGCCGCCACCGATGGGTTTACCAATGACAAAGAAATCAGGCTCGAGATTCCATTCATGCGTACAACCGCCTGGGCCTGCACAGATGGTGTGTGTCTCGTCGATGATCAACAGCACTCCATGACGGCGGGTTATTTCTCGAACAGCTGCGAGATAACCATCCTCAGGAAGAACGATTCCGATGTTCGTGAGCGCAGGCTCCATTAAGAGACATGCAACTTCTCCCGTCGCTAACGTCGCCTCCAGCGCTTCCACATCGTTAAACGGAATTACTGCCGTTGTGTCGCGAGGATGAAATGCCGGCCCCAACGCGCCGGGACGCGGAATCACCGTGCCGTCGCTTCCCAAGACTGCAAGCGTCTCATCAACTGTTCCGTGATAACACCAATCAATCACTGCAATCTTTGGTCGTTGCGTGAGATGACGTGAGAACCGCAACACGAAACGATTGGCATCGGTTGCTGTCATTGCAAATTGCCATTTGGGGAGACCAAAACGACGTGTGAGCTCTTGTGCAACCCAAACGGAATCGTCATTTGGCAACATGGTGGTAATTCCGGCAAGTGATTGGCGATGCAATGCTTCGGCGACTTGAGGCAGAGCGTGCCCCGTCATTGCGCCAGTGTCCCCCAGGCAAAAATCCACATACTCATGACCGTCAACGTCTTGGAAGGTTGCGCCTGAGGCGTGCTCAAAGAAGACCGGGAAAGGTCCTGGCCAGCGAGCCATCCACGGCATGGGAACCCCCGACACCATGTTGGTGCGGGCCTGGGCAGCCAAATCTCGTGAACGAGGATTGCGTTGCTCAAACAACTCCAGTTCTGAATCCATTTGGTGTCGCAAATGCGAACGGTCCATAGCACCTCCCCGGGCCTCTGAAACCCTACGGTGGAGACCACTCGGCCAGCCGACATTTGCCTCTGAGCCCAATAGTTCAGCCTTTTGCCTTTTACATTTCGTACACTTTGACTATGGCTACTTCGGTGGAACCTCAGACCCACACGGTCAATTACCCACGCTTGAAGCAACGCCTCTTGGATTTGGCTGAGATCGGTGCCATCGATGGCGGTGGCTGCGCACGATTAGCCCTTACCGATGACGACAAGTTTGGTCGCGACCTTGTCCTTGCGTGGATGAGCAACTTGGGTCTTGATGTGACGATCGATGTCGTGGGCAACGTTGTGGGTGTCTGGAATGTTGGCTCCGGGTCACCAGTCATGACAGGTTCCCACATTGACACCGTAAGAACTGGTGGCAAATACGACGGCAACCTCGGAGTTCTCGCAGGGCTAGAGGTAATCCAGACATGCCAGGAAAACAACATCATTCCTGAACGACCTCTCGCTGTTGCCTTCTTCACCAATGAAGAAGGAGCCCGATTCGCTCCCGACATGTTCGGTTCACTGGTTTTTGTTGGCGGCATGGATGTTGAGACAGCACTTGACACTGTCGGTATCGATGGAGCACGTGTAGGCGATGAACTTGAACGCATTGGATACAACGGCGCAACACCTTGTCCGGCTCATGCTCCCCATGCGTTTGTAGAACTACATATTGAGCAAGGCCCTGTACTCGAGCAACAAGGAATCGTTATTGGTGCAGTCACTGGCGTACAAGGAATCTCTTGGCAAGAAGTCACCATTGCGGGTCAATCCAACCATGCAGGCACCACACCAATGGCACTTCGGCACGACCCTGCATACGCGGCAGCCAACATCGCCGTGTTCTTGCGCGACCTTGCAACGCGTTATGGGGGAAATCAAGTGTGCACTGTGGGCAAGATAGACCTGCACCCCAATCTCATCAACGTTGTACCAGCGAAAGCTGTTCTTACGCTAGATATTCGAAACACCGAAGAAGCGTTGTTACAAAAGGCAGAAGCCGAAGTATTGGAGCATCTGCGCCAACTCGAATCCAGCGAAGGCATCTCCATTACCACTCGCCAACTTGCCCGGTTTGAGCCAGTCGTTTTCGATGAACGCATCGTTTCCCTTATTGAGTCACTCGCTATAGAGAACAACCACAGCGTCATGCGACTACCGAGCGGCGCAGGCCATGACGCACAAATGCTTGCGCGTGTATGTCCCACCGCAATGATCTTCGTTCCCAGCGTTGACGGCATTAGCCATAACCCTGCAGAACATACTGACGAC
>JBIIQG010000092.1:0-3677 GCA_044342185.1 Ilumatobacteraceae bacterium
TAGGCCAACGGGAGACCCTTCAACATTGCAAGAACCGAAGTGAGATTTCCAATGAGACGTCCCGCCTTCCCTCGCGCAAGCTCTGCGATGTCGGCGTTCTTCTTTTGCGGCAACATGGACGAGCCGGTGGCGTAGGCATCGTCTAATGACGCGAACCCAAACTCGGCACTTGTCCATAACACCCACTCTTCACCGATTCGTGAGAGGTGAACCCCTAGCAAGGCAATGGTGAAAAGAATCTCGGCCACATAATCGCGATCTGATACGGCATCGAGCGAGTTTGCGAACGGGCGCGCGAAGCCAAGCTGATCAGCGGTCATCTGCGGATTCAGCGGAAGAGATGACCCGGCTAATGCACCCGCTCCAAGCGGCGAGACATCGAGACGTTCAAGTGCATCGGCCAAACGGTCCGCATCGCGTAACAAAGCCCATGCGTGCGCGCGCAAGTGGTGCGAGAGCAACACTGGCTGAGCATGCTGAACATGGGTGTACCCAGGCAAACGCAGCGCGGGCGTTGCAGCGTCGGCTTCTGATGCGCGTGCTTCAAGAACTTCAACAAGTGCCACGACATAGTTGCGAACAGTGCGCACTTCCCTCTTGCACCACAAGCGCAAGTCGGTAGCCACCTGATCGTTACGACTACGACCAGTGTGAATGCGCGCACCAGCGTCACCGGCAATTTGCGTCACCCTGCGTTCCACCGCCGTATGAATATCTTCATCTGTCGGCTCAAACGAGAAGGTGCCGTTGGCGAACTCTGACTCAACAGCATCGAGTGCCGAGTGAATGGCCTGCCCATCAGTGGCAGACAAGATGCCCACGCTGACCAGCATAGAAACATGTGCCCGTGACCCGACGATGTCGTCGGCCCACAGACGCTTATCGAATGACAGGCTTTCGGTGTACGCCATCAATTCATCCGCAGGACCGGACTCAAATCGACCGTGCCACAGTGCAGCACCCTCAGACACGTTCTTCTCAGACATGAGCATTTCCCTTTCTGCGAGGAATGCCACCCGTGGAGTCACTCACGCCCGACAATGTGCGAAGTTGTTCGGCCAGACCGCATCCACCTATGGACTCTGCAGCAACACAAAAAATGGTGTCGTCTCCCGCAACTGTTCCCAGTAACCCATCGAGACCACTTCTATCGAGTGCCGATGCAACAACGTGGGCACATCCGGGTGGCGTACGCACCACGACCAGATTTCCACTGGAGGTCACTTCGGCTACCCATTCGGCCATGACTCGACGCAGTTGGTCGCTGGGCGCGATGCGTGCAGGCGCGTATTCCGCAATTGCATACGCCGTATCGCCACCAGGAATACGAATCTTCACTGCACCAAGTTCTTCTAGGTCGCGAGAAATAGTTGCCTGCGTTGCCTCAATACCATGCTCTTTGAGTAACTCTTGGAGCTGTGGCTGACTTGAAATTGTCTCTTGTCCAATAAGGCGAGAAATGATTTGTTGACGTTGCTGTTTTGTGCTCATCTCATTCTCCGATGACCCATGCGATTGCGCCGCGTGCAGATGTAAGGCGATGATGCCCTTGCTGAATAACAAGACTTGATGTGCTGTCGAACACCTCGGCGGTTACTTCTTCGCCACGGTGTGCCGGCATGCAGTGCATGAACTTTGCGTTGGGTTGCGCAGATGCCATCACCGACGATGTAACGCAGTAGGGAGAAAAGATTGCGCGACGCGTCGCAGCTTCGCTTTCTTGCCCCATTGAGATCCATGTGTCGGTATGAACGACATGTGCGCCGGCCACTGCTTCGACTGGGTCGAGTGATTGCCTGACAGTGCCACCCAATGACGAGAGTCGCTTCAGTTCAGCATCGCTGGCGTTATACCCCTCAGGACATGCAAACGACATTGTTCCGCCGAGCAAGCACACAGCTTCGGCAAGTGAACGGGCAACATTGTTGTAGTCGCCCAACCATGCCACTGTGAGTCCGCCCACGGGCCCGCAGTGTTCTTCCATTGTGAGTACGTCGGCAAGCGCTTGAAGCGGATGTGCTTCGTCACTCAACATGTTCACCACAGGAACCACATTGCAGGCAGCCATGCGCTGGACGACGGAATGCGAGAAGACTCGTGCGGCCAGCACGGCGTGATAGCCCGCCATGATGCGCGTGATGTCTTCCACTGTTTCGCGTACGTCGAAACCAACTTCTTCACCGCGTGTATAAACAGGATGTCCGCCTAATTGAACGACTGCCATCTCCATGGAGTGACGAGTTCTGTTCGATGGCTTCTCAAAGATGAGAGCTGCTCCCCTGCCCGATAATGGACGAACGGAGGCAACCGCCGGATCGTTCGACATTGTGAGAATTGTGCGCAACGTGTCCGCACCCAATGAGGAGATGTCAACAAGGTGGCGGTATGTCATGACAACACCTTTCCAAGAAGGGCTAATGCTTCGTCGATTTCTTCATAGGTGGTGGTAATTGGTGGCGCCAAACGCAAGGTTGTGGCATTCACACCATTCACGATGAGACCCATGTCGAGCAATGCAGGCACAACGTCTTTCGTTTCCACACCAGCAACAAGTTGTGCGCCCAACAGAAGACCTTGTCCGCGAACATGATCGACTTTGGAGAGTGCCAGCAAACCCTTAGACAGATGTGCACCTTTTTCACGCGCCAAACGTGGCGCGTCGATGCGCTTCATCTCATCGATCACAGCAAGTACTGCAGACGTAGCCAATGCTGTGCCGCTATATGTAGACCCGTGATCGCCAGGCTGAAGTACTGACGCAATATCGCGTCTTGCCCACAGAGCGCCCACTGGCATTCCGTTGCCCATTCCTTTAGCGAATGTGACGACGTCCGGTTGCACGCCAGCGTGCTGAAACCCGAACCACTCCCCAGTGCGCGAGAAACCAGTCTGCACTTCATCCATGATGAATAGAACTCCGCGCTCGTTGCACAATTTTTGTACAGCACGCAAATACTCGCCATCTGCGGGAATTACGCCGCCTTCGCCTTGAATAGGCTCCAACATCACTGCGGAAACTGTTGCATCAATCTGGTTGGCGAGCGATGTGATGTCACCGTATTCGCAGTACCGAAAACCATCAGGCATGGGTTGGAACACTTCATGCTTTGCTGGCTGTCCGGTGAGAGCAAGCGCGCCCAAAGTACGTCCGTGGAAACTGCCCAATGCGCTGATCATCACATGACGGCCACGACCACCGAATTTGCGCGCAAGTTTGATAGCTGCTTCGTTTGCTTCAGCACCAGAATTACAGAAGAACACCTGTCCGCGACCTGCTCCTGCTTCGGCCATCAATTCAGAGAGAGCAACAGCCGCTTTTGTTGCCGTGGTGTTGGCAAAGAAGTTAGACACATGAAGAAGAGTCGATGCTTGCTGTGAAATGGCTTCCGCAATAGCCGGATTTGCATGACCGAGTGACACAACTGCGATGCCTGAGAGAAAGTCGAGATAACGCTTCCCCGATACGTCCCACAGTTCTGTTCCAGCCCCGCGTTCGAACATGACCGCTGGTGCACCAAACACAGGAATGAACGGACAGTAATCATGTCCGTGATTTGCCTTTTGCGCAGTGTTGTTGTCAAGAAATGAATGGCTCATGAGACTCCCCCAGTGATCATGGTTCCCGCTCCCTGGTCGGTGAATAACTCCAACAAAAGAACGTGAGCGATGCGTCCATC
>JBIIQG010000011.1:0-35341 GCA_044342185.1 Ilumatobacteraceae bacterium
ACGTCTCGTCGGGGACTTATTACGCAGACATTGTTCTCCGGCACGAAACCGATGACGAAGTCACAGTCTCGGCACGTCCCTCGGACGCCATCGCCATTGCCTTGCGGGCCTCGTGCCCCATTTATGCTCAGGACGACCTCCTGGACCTGGTTGGGGAGGCCATCGAGGAGGAAGAAGCGGTCAATACGACAGAAATTCTCGATGAATTCAGGGATTTCATCGAAAATATCTCTCCAGAAGATTTCGGCGCCTGACCCCTTGACGATGTGAGGGTTTGCCTCGTAGCGTCTTACACCCGCGTAGTTACCAGAGTGTGACCTCGCGAGAGAGACGAACGGAATCATCACATGAAGTCATTCAGTGGAACACAAGCAGCAGAAATTGTTGGCATTACATATCGTCGCCTTGATTATTGGGCGCGCACAGACTTGGTTCGCCCATCTGGTGCCGACGCAACAGGCAGTGGTAGCCGTCGCGAGTACACATACCGCGACCTGCTGGAGCTGAAGGTTATTAAGAAACTTCTCGATGCGGGGATTCGTTTGGAGTCCATTCGTGATGTGTTCGCATACATGCGTGAACACGTAGATACCGACATCTCTGCGGCGCACTTAGTCATCAACGGCTCAAGTGTCATTTTGTGTGATGGTGACGAGCTCATCGATGTGTTGCGTCATGGTCAAGGCGTATTGAATGTATTGCCAATGTCGGGAGTTCGCGACGAAGTTGATCGTCGCATCATCTCGTTCACACCAACGGCAGGCGAAACTGTCATCGCAGATTCTGATGATGAAGGTGACGGACTTGCCGGAGCTGTTGTCGCCGTCTGACATGAAGTTTTCTCCGCTTGATGCGGCGCATCGTTCATTGAACGCAAAGATGGTTCCTTTTGGTGGCTGGGAGATGCCATTGAATTACCCGTCGGGGACACTTGCCGAACATACGGCGTGTCGTACAGACGCCGTTATGTTCGATGTCTCACACTTGGGAACCGTTCGTGTTGAGGGTGCTGATGCCTTTTCTTCCTTGCAGCAATCACTCACCAATGATCTTTCAAAGATTTCTGTCGGTCGCGCGCAATACACGCACTTGTTAGACGAGAACGATGCTTCGGTCCTTGACGACATCATTGTGTGGTGGATTGACGACAATGTGTTTGATGTGATGCCAAATGCATCAAACACGGATCGTGTTCTCAATGCAATTGGTGGTGCAGATACAACATCGACGCGGGCTGTTATTGCCGTGCAGGGGCCGAACGCTCGAAGCCGAGTTAGAACATTTTGCGTAGAGGCAGCCGATGTGCCTCGTTTCGCTGTACGTCGTGTTGAAGTGTGTGGTGTGCCATGTGTGGTGGCTGGTACGGGTTACACCGGTGAAGATGGCATAGAAATTGCTGTGCCCGTGGAGTATGTAGACCGCGTGTGGACTGCACTCTTAGATGCTGGTGTCCAGCCAGCAGGTCTCGGTGCGCGCGACACCCTTCGTCTAGAAGCTGCGTTACCGCTTCACGGTCATGAACTTGGAGAAGGAATCACGCCGTTACAGGCGGGTCTTGAATGGGTTGTTGCATGGGGCAAAGACTTTCGTGGCCGCACCGCATTAGCTGCAGAGAAAGACAGGGGAGTTGGCCGCCATCTGGTGGGAATCTCCATTGAAGGTCGTCGACCAGCACGTGATGGCACCGATGTTCTTTCTGCGTCGGGCGAAGTTGTCGGAACAGTCAGCAGTGGCAACTTCTCGCCAACGTTGGGTCACTGTGTTGCATTGGCATTCGTTGCTACATCGGTCGCCGCGGGGGACACCGTGTCACTCGATGTACGAGGAACTTTGTTGCCAGGCGTCGTTGTGAAGACGCCGTTTGTGGCTAAGAAGAAGTAGGACCCGATTCATCCTTGGAAGAGGATGCGGGGCGTGACGGACGAAAACCAAACAGCCCACCGGCGTTCTCGGCCAGAGTGGTGAGTGGCCCAAGTTTCTTCGAGAGGTCTCCCAGTTGTTGTGCGGCTTCACCCATTGCAGCCATCGCGTTCATTGCGTTACCCAGTTGAGGCATCACACGCTTCAGTGGTTCTTCAACTTCGTCAAGCAGTGAGTTCACACGCGTAGTGGTGCGATTCAAGTTGTCCACCGTGGAAGCGATGTTCTCCATGATGGTGATGAGTGCTTCGGTGGTACGCCGTGAGGTATCAACGGCTTTTGATGCAAACTCCACAGGATCGATAAGTGTCAGCAGAGCAAATATTTGCTCTAGCGGGTTATACGGAGCAGAGGTCTCGTGTTGCTGCTGTTCGTTGTTGGCAGAGTCGGGCACGCTCACACGGTAGCCGTCTCGAGCGACTGCGCGTATGCCTCAATGGGTGCGCAGGTGCAGACGAGATTGCGGTCGCCGTACGCCGCATCGATTCGTGAGACTGGTGTGTAGTACATACGCGTACGAAGGCCGGGCACAGGGAAGAGGGCTTGTTCTCTGGTGTAGGAACGTTCCCAAGCGCCCGCAATGTCTTCAATGGTGTGCGGAGCGTGATGAAGAACGGAATCCTCAGCAGAGATAGCTCCGCTCAATACTTCATCCACTTCCATGCGGATGGAGATCATCGCTTCGCAGAATCTGTTGACCTCGACCAATGACTCACTCTCGGTGGGCTCCACCATCAACGTATTCGCTACTGGGAAACTCATGGTAGGTGCGTGAAGGCCATAATCCATCAACCGCTTGGCTATGTCGTCAATGGACAAGTCGCTTCCCTTGATGACGCTTCCCACGTCCAGAATGCATTCGTGTGCGACGCAATTGTTTGCGCCGCGATACAGAACAGGGAAAGAACTGTTGAGACGCGCCGCTACATAGTTGGCTGAGAGAATTGCATCGGCTGTGGCCTGAAGCAATCCTTCTGCTCCCATCATGCGGATGTAGGTCCAAGGGATGGCAAGAATGCTTGCCGACCCAAACATTGCTGCAGAGATAGGGCCTACTGGGGACGATTCATCTAAAGGATTACCAGGCAGGAAGGGCGCAAGGTGAGACCGCACAGCAACTGGCCCAACTCCGGGTCCGCCACCGCCGTGTGGAATGCAAAAGGTCTTATGCAAATTCAGATGGCTGACATCGGCGCCGAACTTTCCGGGTTGTGCTGTTCCCACTAGTGCGTTCATGTTTGCGCCGTCGACATAGACCTGTCCGCCGTTGTCGTGAATGATGGAGCAAATCTCTGCAATGGCTTCTTCAAAGACTCCATGCGTCGATGGGTAGGTCACCATCGTTGCAGCCAGCATGTTGCCAGCCTTTTGCGCTTGAACTCGTAAATCATCAACATCGATGTTTCCGTTAGCATCGCACGCCACCACTACAACACTCATTCCTGCCATCACCGCACTGGCGGCATTGGTTCCGTGTGCACTCGAGGGGATGAGACAAATTGTTCTTTGGTGATCTCCGCGTGACTTGTGGTACGCCCGAATGGCCATGAGGCCTGCGAACTCGCCTTGACTACCTGCGTTTGGTTGAAGGCTGACCGCGTCGTATCCGGTGATGGCAACCAGCATGCTTTCAAGTTCGCTGATGACTGAACGCATGCCAAGACTTTCGTCTTGTGGAACGAAGGGGTGCAGAGACGAGAACTCTTGCCACGTGACAGGTTCCATCTCTGTGGTGGAGTTCAATTTCATTGTGCAAGACCCCAATGGGATCATGGTGCGATCAAGCGCAAGATCCTTATCGGACAGCGCACGCAGGTAACGAAGCATCTCGTGTTCAGTGCGATGACGATGGAACACAGATTGCGTCATGAACTCGTCGGTGCGCAAGGGGAGTGGGCTTGCAGGTGCCTCGACAATGGTGTTCACACCAAAAGCTGCGAGTAGATCTGTGAGTGATTGAGTGGATGTTGTTTCGTCGATGCTGAACGAGACTGTGGATGAGTCAACGAGGCGAATGTTGAAGCCTTGCTCCTTCACGCGTTGCACAAGAGTCGGTGCGGTATCAGTTCGAACCGCCACCGTGTCGAAGTATGTGTCGTGCGCCAACGTAAAGCCCGCGGCCTGAAGCGACCGTGCTGCACGTAACGCAAGCGAGTGAACACGATTGGCGATTCGTTGTAATCCATCGGGGCCGTGCCAGACGCCATACATTCCGGCAATGTTGGCGAGCAGTACTTGTGCGGTACAGATATTCGATGTTGCCTTCTCGCGGCGAATATGTTGCTCGCGTGTTTGCAATGAAAGACGCAAAGCTGGCCGACCTTGAGTGTCTGTGCTCACGCCCACTAAGCGACCTGGTAGCGCTCGTGCATGAGTATCGAGTGTTGCCATGAACGCAGCGTGTGGGCCTCCAAAGCCCATGGGAACTCCAAAACGTTGCGACGAGCCCACCGCGATATCGAAACCGAGTTGACCTGGTGGAACAATGATGCTGCACGCCAAGAGATCGGTTGCGGCGATTGCAAGGGCCTTCACTTCGTGTGCACGTGAGGTAAGCAAACGAACAGTGTCAACGTTTGGAACGTTGCCATCGCTACCGGGCCACGACACAACCACGGCGAAGTGTCCCTCTGGGTTCATGGCGTCAACGTCGCTAAGCGTGACGGTGATACCGATGGGTTCCATACGTGTGCGCAAGACAGACACTGTTTGCGGGTGCGTATTGGAATCAACCAATACAGAGTCGGAGCCAGATTTGCTGACACGATGTGCCATGGCAACAGCTTCGGCAACTGCAGTTCCTTCATCGAGGAGAGATGCATTTGCAAGAGGTAAGGCTGTGAGTTCAGAAATCATCGTCTGAAAGTTCAACAACGCTTCAAGACGACCTTGGCTGATCTCTGGTTGATACGGCGTATACGCGGTGTACCAGGCTGGATTCTCCAACACGTTTCGTTTCACAACGGGAGGTGTAATGGTTCCGTAATAACCCTGGCCTATAAAACTTGTTCGCTTCACATCGCGTGAAAATCGCGAACGCAATTCGGTCAGTACATCGTGCTCTGCAAGGGGCGTGTCGAGCGCTAATAAAGTACGCAGACGAATAGACGAAGGAATAGTTGACTCGAGTAGTGATTCGACAGAATCGGCACCGATCACACTCAACATGTGAGCTCGATCGTCGTCTGAGAGTCCAAGGTGGCGCGAGGCGAATTCGTCGGGTGTGAAAGCGGGCGACGTCAGTGATCGGAGCTGCGGGTTCATATGGTCTCCAAAGAGCTATGACCCCCGCTGTCGTTTGTGCCTGAGAGCTTCACCACCGAAGTGGCTTTCCCCGTCGGCGGAGGGCAAGCCCTCTCTTTCCAGCGTTTTGATACCTGCCAGGTCCCTGGTGCCTGAGAGATTCCGGGGTGGTTGCTCCTTCGGCGGTGCGTGGGCACTCTCTCCCAAGCAGGTATGTGCTCTCACCGTAGTCGGTGGCGAGTGGGGAAGTGGTCCTAGTCGACTGTGGCGTATGAACCTGCAGACCCTGCGGTGCCGTCCATGGCGGCCGCGCACTCATCAAGGTCGAACAAGAACTGTTGGTATGTGTCGGCGTGCCCGGCATGAACAGTGAGGTGAACCGTCAGCGGCGGGGCTTGACGATCCATGTACCAGCCACGTGCAATCAGAGCATCGGCTAGCGCGAAAACGTCATGACGCTTTTCGTCCGTGGCTCCGAAAGCGAGCAGGGTGGTGTCGGGGTAGGCCCGCAGTTCTAACAACGGGTGAGCCTGAATGTGATTAGCGATAGTGGTGGCAATATCGCGTGCAGTTCGTGCGACTCGTGTGTAGCCATCGTTGCCGAGATAGCGAAGCACCGCCCAAGACGATGCGATGGATCCACCAGACTTTGTTCCCAAAATTCCCGATGATCCGTACATGCCGCCAAGCCAATTGTCTGTCATGAACACCTGGTCATTACGCAGTGTTTTGTTCCGATGCAGGAGAACACCGGATCCTTTTGATGCATAACCGTATTTGTGTAAGTCAACAGAAATAGACGTCACTCCATCGACACGAAAATCCCATGGCGCAAAGGGGAGTCCGAGCTTCTCGAGATACGGAAGAGTGACGCCACCCATGCAAGCGTCGACGTGACAATTGATGTTGTGGTCCCGCGCAATTGATGCAATGGCGGCAATGTCGTCAACTACGCCTTGCGGATACTGCGGCGCTGATCCAACAATAAGAATCGTGTTCTCGTCTACAGCAGCTCGCATCGCGTCTGCATCGGCGCGCCAGTCACCGCGAACAGGAACTCGTCGAACCTCGACCGAGAAATAGTCGGCTCCCTTTTCCAAAGCTGCGTGTGCCGACGTGGGCAACACCATGTTGGGCGTGCTGGTCAGGCGGCCTTCGCGTTGTGCACGCTTCACGGCAGCACGAACCACCAAGACAAGGCTCTCGGTACCGCCGGAGGTCATGAAGCCCGCAGTGTTCTCATCGCCGTGTAGCCAGCCCGCCACAGTGTCGACCACCTCATTCTGCATGTGGCGTAGTGATGGGAATGCCGCGGTGTTGAGACCATTCTCGCCGGAGTATCGGCGGTAGGCCTCTTCGGCCACGGCGAGCACATCGGCACCCGCGGAATAGGCGAGTGTGAAGACCCGCCCGTCGCGCCAGCGAACGTCGTTCACCCGGAACGATTCCAGTTCATCAAACACTGTGTCTGCGGCTACACCATCTGGCAAGTTTCGGATTCCCATAAGTGCACCTTAGGTGGCAGATGGGTGAGCGAGCTGTGGGGAACGCCCGTGTTTATTGGTTTCCCTGAAAATTACATAACGGACATTATGGGCGTAATGACGGGTTGAGGGAAGCGGCGGCAACAGGCTCTGCGGCCTCCATTAACCAGCTCAGAATGTCCCTCAGGCTTTCCTTGGTATGGCGCGGATGCTCCAGATCTTTGCGTGCATCAATCAATGCGCAATGCAAAACGTAAATCTGATCTTTCAACGAATCCAGTTCGTCTCGGGTCATGACGAGTTCGTTCTCGGACAGTTGCAGATCTTGTGCTCGTTGACGCGACACCCAGTCCCATTGACGACATTTTTGGCTACAGAACTCCTTACGTCGACCAGGGCCGTCCTTTTCGATAAGGACATGGCGGCACCACCGGCATCGACGGTCATTCCCCTGTGGTCCTCCATCATTGGTTCTTTTCGTCATGACGAAAATATAGAGACAGGTAGCGTTCACGATGTGGATTTACCCGAGGCCCCCAGCAGTTTCTTTGCAAGCGACAACTTCAGCGGAACACATCCGAACTATTTGAACGCCATTACTCGTGCGAATGCCGGTCACGTTCGCGCATACGGCGGCGATCAGCACACCGTTCGTGCGACTGAGTTGTTCCGTGAGTTATGTGGCGTTGATGTTGAAGTGTTGTTCACATTTGGCGGTACTGGATCCAACGTGGTTGCGCTTGCAAGTTTGCTTGGTCATGCTGAATCCGTGGTGTGCACTAACTGGTCGCATATTCATGTTGATGAAACGGGCGCGCCAGAGAAGTTCCTGGGTGCGAAATTGCAAGACGTTGCGACCGACGATGCAAAGGTGAGGCCCGGGCATCTTGACGAGCTCGCAGGAGCTCTAGGGAATGTTCATCATGTTCAGCCTGGCGTTGTGTCAATTACGCAAGCCACTGAACTGGGAGGTCTCTACTCTGCTGAAGAAATTCGTGCTGTATGTGAGCGCGCCCATTCCTATGGCATGCGTGTTCATCTCGATGGTGCCCGTATTGCAAACGCGGTTGCAGCATTAGGTGGCGACGCGAGAACATTTCGCGCACTCACTTTCGATGCCGGTGTTGATGCAGTGTCATTCGGCGGCACCAAGAATGGAATGCTCGGAGCTGAAGCGGTGCTTCTTCGCCGCGGGGTGGCTTCGCCACGAGCGGCCTACTTGCGTAAGCAGGCAACCCAATTGCCCTCGAAGCAGCGGTATGTCTCTGCTCAGTTTGTTGAAGCCCTCGAAACGGGTCTGTGGATTGAGACGGCCAGTCACGCCAACGCCATGGCCCAACGTCTTTACAACGCACTGAGCGACATCTCGTCCTTGCAGATCAGCCCTCCTGCGGTGAACAGCCTCTACCCCATCCTCCCCCCTGCTGTGAAGGGCGCGCTCCAAGACTGGAACTTCTTCTGGGACTGGGATGTCAGTCGCTCTCAGGTGCGTTGGATGACCTCTTGGGATACATCTGAGGCCGATGTGGACGCTTTTGCTGCCGGGGTCCGGGCTGCTCTGTCGTAGGGCCGCAGTTGACAAATAGTTCAGAATTGACTGGTCAGTAAATTCCGCTAATGTGAGACCAAGCGCGGCGTAGTTGGGGGACAACCATGGCCATTGGAGAACTGTTTGCATTCCGTGAGTGGGATGACACAACGTGGTCAGAGTTGGCTGAATGTAAAGGCCTTTCCGCAATCTTCTTTCCGCCGGCGGCAGAACGTCCGCAAGCACGTGAACGCAGAGAAGCGCAAGCTCGCGAAGTGTGTCACTCCTGTGAAGTCATGTACGACTGTCGCGATTTCGCTCGTCGCAATCGCGAGTACGGATTCTGGGGTGGCGAATCTGAAGAAGAGCGCCACGCAGCTGGTTACCGACTCATCGCGCCTATTGGTGTGCGCGCTCGAGTTATTTCTTAATTCTTCTTCAACGCAACAGCGGTCCAGCCGTCTAGTTCATCGCGTGTCAGTTCTGTGCACTGCGAATAGTGCCGCAAGACTTCAGCCACTTGTTCTGTTCGCATTCCGCTCAGAACAATCACTCCCCCTGTTGCGGTCGTTTTCATTACATTCAGTGACTCTGCAATCAGAACCGGTGCCAAAATGTTTGCCAACACCGCATCAACCGTTTTCGCTGGAAATCCAGGAATCCAATTGCACGTCGTGACATTGTTCTTTGCAGCATTCACCGACAATGCATCCTTCGCGGAGTCTGCAATGTCGTATGCGGAGCATGTGCACAACAAAAGCGATGCGGCTCCAACGGCCAGCACTCCAGAGCCGCTTCCGAAATCAAAGACCGTCGAACGCGGTTGTATGTAACGAAGAGCCAGGCGAAGCGCAAGAACAGTAGTGGGGTGGTTGCCAAGTCCAAATGTGTCGAGTGGTTCTATAAAGATTGCTCGACTGCCTGGCGGTGCGTCTTTCCATGCCGGTACCAAATAGACATCATCGACAATGTGTGTTGGCTCGGCAAATTCGCGCCATGTGTCCGCAACCGCACGATCAATCTCGACAGTGGATACTTCTACGTGCGGGAAAGTTTCACGAAGTGACGCGATGGTGTCTTGAGGGTTCTCCCCCATGCTCGTTCGAAGCGTGACGTTGCCATCATTCGTCGTCTCTTCAATGGCGACAACACCAAGACTCCACAGAGTGTCTGCAACAAGTTCTGCATCAGTGAGGTCGACAACGAAGTCCACCATTGTCCATGTAGTGCTGTTAGTCGAGTCGTCGAAGTTGCTCACGGAACCGTTGCCCTTTGTGAAGATATGCGGCAACAGCAATTTCAATATCTTGCTTTCGCGCACGACCTTCTTTGATGGTGGCAGGTGCGCCTACCGCCAACGCACCCGGCGGGACAACGGTGTCGTTCAAAACCACTGCGTTGGCCGCAACGATTGCACCACTGCTGATGACAGCGCGATGAAGAACGATGGATCCAGATGAGACTTGGGCAAAGTTCTCAACGATGCAACCCTCCAGGTGGACAACATGTCCAATCACACAATCGTCACCGACTGTTGTGTGGCTAAATGGCGTTGTGTGAACCACCGTGCCATCTTGAATGCTGGTGCGCTCGCCAATCACGATTGCCCCATCGTCTCCTCGAAGTACAGCGCCGGGCCAAATGCTGCTGTCGGCACCAATGGTGACCGACCCGATGACGATGGCGTCGGGGTGGACATACGCGGTGGGGTGAATTGACGGAACTTGTTCGCCGAGTGCGTAAATGGGCATGCGGTCAGGTTAGTGAGAGGCTGCTGAACACTGACTGTCGAGCCATTTTCCGAGATACCGTAGAGCCCCTATGTCACGCCGTATCGAGATCGAACTCACCAGCAAGCGCGAAGATGGCACGTGGACCTGGCGTGCCGCCGGCGCCCAGCAGCCAAAGGGTGTTGTTGAAGACTCTGTCGTCCCCGCAGGCTCACAAGTAAAAGACGTTGTGCGCGCCGAAGTTGAATCCGACCTCGATGGCACTCGCGTTCTTTCTATTGCGGCTCCGAAGCAAAAAGCCGAACGTTCCGGCATGTTGCAGTTGCTCCCCTCTGAGAAGCCTTTCGAGCCAGTCACTCAACAGTTGCGCAAAAAGGGAGGACGTGACGGTGACAAGCGTCGTGGCCCTCGTCGCGAAGGAGGCGAAGGTCGTCCACGTGGCGAACGTCGTGACGGTGACAAGCGTCGGGAAGGTGGCGAAGGCCGAAGCGAGCGCCCACGCCGTCCGTTCTTTGAAACACCACCAGAACTTCCACAACGTCCGAAGCCAAAGCGCATCAAGCCAAAGCGCGTCAATGTAGACGCTGTGCTTGCAGAACTCCCCGAAGCACAACGTGCCATTGCCGAGAAGGTGTTGAACGGTGGCGTGCCCGCAGTGCGCGCAGCCATTGAAGAGCAGAACAAGAAAGCTGTCGCTGAGGGCCGTGAAAAGGTTCCCGCAGAGGGTCTTTTGCAAATTGCAGAGAACTTGTTGCCACGTCTCCGCGTTGCAGAATGGCGTGACCGCGCATTGTCTGCTGAGACAATCATTGAAGACGTCGATGTACGAGATCTTCGTTCCATCGTTGTCACGGCCGATCAGTTGGTTGCTATCGATGAACCCACTCGTGCTTTGGTCGCAAAGATGAAGCAGGCACTTGTTGTGCGTCAAGAAACCGAGATTCGTAATTGGCTTGAAGACATCGAAGCTGCTACCAAAGTTGGCCGTGTTGTTCGCGCCCTGCGTTTGTCGTCTCAGCCTCCAAAGGCCGGCGTTCCGTTCCCTGCAGGGTTGGCTACTCAACTTGTTGATGCAACGGTGCTGGGCCTCACCGTTGATGCACCTGCAGAGCGATGGATCACACTGTTGGAGGCTGCTGCCTTCTCCCCTGTTCATGCGAAGGTGTTGCCACCAGCCATTCCTGCAGTGGTCTCTGAAGACCTGCTGAAAACCATCGTTCGTCTAGGACCACTCATGCCGCAGCTTGCTGCACTCTTTGGTGTGGCGGTTGATCCAAAGGCCCGTGCCCCTCGTCCATTGCAGCAGCCTCGTCCCGACAAGAACGGCAAGAAGCGCGCAGCAGACGTCAACAAGGCATCTGACTCCAAGCCGCCTCGTGCCCCTAAGGCTGCTCCTGCGGCCGCTCAGACGCCCGCAGAGGCTCCTGTAGAGGCCGCGGTGACACCTGAGGCTCCGTCACAAGAAACCGCCGAAGCAACCGCTAGCGAGTAGGTCACGGGTGTGGACTTTCTGTCCTCTGCCCCAACACAACTACGGTGAGTTCCATGTCAGACATGGTTACTTATGAAGTTCGTGGTCACGTTGCTGTGATCACTTTGAATCGCCCCGATGCACGCAATGCCGTCAATGACGATCTTGCCCAAGCAATGGAAGAAGCAATTGATCGCCTTGAGAGCGAAGACGGCGTGTGGGTGGGTGTTCTCACCGCAAATACCGAAGGACATAAGTCTCCGGTGTTCTGTGCTGGCGCAGACTTGAAGGCCTTGAATGCCGGTGGTCAAACATTGGGAACAAAGCGTGGTGGATTTGCCGGTTTTGTGTACCGCGAGCGAAACAAACCAATCATCGCCGCAGTCGATGGTCTTGCTACTGCAGGTGGATGCGAGATTGTTCTCGCTGCCGACATGGTGATCGCGACAACTCGTTCGTCCTTTGGTCTTGCTGAAGTGAAGCGCAACCTCATCGCCGGTGCCGGCGGCCTCTTCCGACTTCCTCGCGCCATTGGAAAGTCGGTCGCAATGGAAGTGATCCTTACGGGTGATCCATTAACAGCAGAACGAGCGCACCAACTTGGATTAGTAAACCACTTGGTAGAACCAGGTGCAGCACTTGACGCAGCGATTGCGCTTGGCGAAAAGATTGCTACGTCCGCTCCAATGGCGGTAGCTGCAAGTCGACGAGTAGTTCTTGCCTCTGCGTATGAGTCAGATGACAACTTGAAGAAGATGACAAACGAAGAGTTCGCCCCGATCCTTCAGTCTGAAGACACCAAAGAAGGTTTGATGGCGTTTATTGAGAAGCGTCCGCCCCAGTGGAAGGGTCGCTAAGCGATTTACCCACGATGATGGTTTGGGCTACCAAGCCATGACGTTCAAACAGATTCTTCATCGCTCTATCGCCAGGTAAGGCTGAAGCACTGAGCCAGACTGCGCCGTGTTGTCCAAGGTACGCAAGGCACTCGTTCAACAGTGCGTCGCCGATGCCGATCTCCCGTGCATCGGGTTCAACAAACACGTGAACAACATCCCATCGTCCATTTCCTGATGGTCCGATGCTTATCGAGCCGAAAACGGTTGTGCCGACACCGCCAACAAATGTGAGTGTTGCCTCGGTATCGATGGATGCAGGGGTGCCGCGATAACGAGACGACTCCGCTGCGGAGAGCTCTTTATGTTCGGCGACAACTGCAATGTCGTTGTCCTGTGCATGTCGCACAAAGATGGCTTCAGGACTCTGATTCACCTGGTGTGTCCGATGTGGGCGTGTTGTTGGGGGCAAGTTTGCGTTGTGCCTCGCTTACCGCATGCTTCACCGCAAACTCCCCCACCATTCGTGCACCTGGCGCCTGACGACGCAGTGACTGCACAGTGTTGTTTACTGTGCGCCAGAAGTGGCGATGAGCAGACACCAGAGGGTTTGTCACTTCTTTGATTTCTTCTTCACAACAATGGGGCACTCGTCGTCGCCCATTGGACATACCGGTGCATTCTTTCGCACCAACATGAAACATGAACTGCACAAAGTCTCGTCTGCGCGTTTCGGCTGGAGTGTGTCGTCGCCACTGGAACGATCATCGGTCTCTACAACTTCGTCCTCTTCCGCGGGCAAGTCTTCGGATGCCAAACGATCCTTCAGAATCTCGGCGAGATCTTCTTCCACGTCATCGGGGGCAACCATGTCGTCTTCGTCGTCGTCATCGTCGCTCCCCTTCTTGCGCACCACTGTGGCACCGAGAGAGTCGTCGTCATCCTCGTCGTCAACGTCTTCCTCATCGACGAGGTCGTCCGCAAGGTCATCATCGAGAATGTCGAGATCGTCTTCGCCCTCGAGATCAATTTCCTCTTCGATGTCTTCTGGATCTATGTCGTCTTTTGCCACTTTGGATTCCTCCGTTTGCCTCAGGGCTCGGGGCGGGATACTAGGCACATTCTCGGCCGATGGGGCGAATGCTAGAAGATTGGGTACAGAAAGTGACGAGGGTCACTTGTGGATAAGTGTCAGCTACGAGTTACTTCTGCGAGCTTCTGCACGACGCTCAGACTCAAGCCGCTCTAGTTCTGGGGCTTCTGTTGTCATGTGCGTCATGGCTGCTGCGATCGCCGTATGGCCGGCTTTCTCAGCAATGAGACGATGCATTTCGAGGGCGACACGACGGTACGACGGGTGTCCCTGTGGGCTGGAACGCAACTCAAGCATGTGCATTGCCTCTCGTGCGTTGAACTGCATTGAGTAACGAATGCGATAGGCCATTGACACTGCATAAGACGCTTGGCTGGGGTGGTCTGCCACGAGAGCGTCATACAACGCTGCAGAACGGTCCATCACTTCGTCAAAATCGGCGGTTGCGCCAGCTGCGTCTACAAGATCGGGACGGGTATAGCCGTGGTACGGAGTGAGTGGTTGCCATTCAATAGTGAGCAAGCGATGTCGTTGCATATCTCGGAACGCGCCGTAATCCGACAACACATCGAAACGATAATCGGTTCGTTCAAAAGCTCGACCGGGACGGTGGCGTCGATTCTCTCTTTCCCCTACGTAATTGCGAAGGATGTCTGTCTTTTGTTCAACAGACATTTTTTCTACTCGGGCCAAGATCTGTGATTCGGAAAGGTGTGAATACGCATAACACGCTGCGGCCACAATCTTGTTCTCGCCGTCGGGATCGAAGTCGACCAGTGTGACTTCATCGACATCTGATGCAATGGAGTCACCAAACAAGTCATCCACGAGGGAATTCATGTTCGCAGCGTTCGTTGCCAGGTAGTTGGACCATTGCCCACCGCGTTCAGCAACATCGACTCGACGCAAGAACGACGGAATGACTTTGCGAAGCTCCGTCAGCATCATGTCTGCATAGACGCGAGCTTCGGGAAGAGCATGTGCACGCATGCGCAACAACAGCGCTTCGAATGCTTGACCGCTTCCGTAGATTCCGACATTCGAGAGAGATGACGCAGGCAATAAACCGCGAACAGCATCGAGTGCCTTGGCGCGCGTTGCTTGGCGGTACACGAAATCACTGTCTCCCGCCTGCTTGGGCACAGAAGCCCGGACATGCTGAGTAACCGTCTCGGCAAGTGCGCTGTAGGAATCGAACATGCGGTCCATATCCCCTACGTAGCGAGTACCAAACTTGCCTTCGAGAAGGTCTGGGTCCCGGTAATAGCGGTAGCGACCGCCAAGGCGCTCGTCATAAGCGATGTACCGAGTGCTCTGCTCGAGATAACTCATCAGGCGGCCCCACTCGAGAATCTTTGTGAGGATGTTTGACGCTTGCTCACAGGCGAGATGCACGCCACCCAATTGCGCAACAGAGTCGTCGCCGTATTCAACGAATACTTTCTCGTACAAAGACTCTGCGCGGTCAACGCCAACAGTTGCATCCACGGCGACGTCGCCAGCAATCTCTAGGTCGTTCACAAACTCGTCGAGAAATAAGCGACGCAAACTACGTGGGCTGCGGCTGTAACGCGCAAACAACGCACCCTTTACAACCTCGGGCAGATTGACGAGCGCAAAAACTGGCTGGTCAAGATTGGTGAAATAACGCCGGAGAATGTCCGACTCTGCCTGTGTGAATTCCTCAGGAACGTAAACCGTCACAAGGAGTCAGCCTAGGAGTCGGGCTGGTCTCCCCCGTGGATACCGACTACAGCACATCCTTGTCAGCGTTGGCTTCGGCAAACTCTTTGGCGATTGCTCGTTGCTGGTCGGGCGATGTCCAAAAATCAATGGCGGTCATTGCCATGGCCTTGGCTCCGTCGATAACGGCTTTGTCTGCCATGGGGGTAATCGATTGACGTGCGAACTCGACGGTGTGGATAGCTGTTCCCACTGGGGCCGATGCGATCATCGGGTGAATTGATGGCACAAGGTGGCTGACGTTGCCCATGTCGGTGCTTCCCACAACGCGACGTCCATTCACGCCCGGAACACTGACGGCACGTCCAAGTTGCGAAGCGTTCGCGATGTACATCGATGAAAGATTGTTATTTGTCACCATGTCTGCGTATGGAGTGTCTACCCACTCGTGTGAGAAACCACATCCGCATGCTGACGCACCCGATTGCAATGCGGCGAGAACACGTGGCTTGAGGGCGGACAGCGTTGTCACGGTGTCAGAGCGTACGTACCACTCCATTGCGGCATCTCGCGGAACAATGTTCGGTTTCTCCCCTGCTCTGGTGAAAATTCCGTGAATACGTTCCGACGGGAGAATGTGTTGGCGCAACGCAGCCACTGCCATGTACCCAAGAACGGCGGCATCGAGTGCGTTTCTGCCTCTCTCAGGGGCGGCTGCTGCGTGGGCGGCCTCGCCGGAATACTCAACTACTAACTGTTGCAGCGCAATGGCATCGATGGTGGTGAGATCAGCGTCTGCCGAATGAACCATCATTGCGATGTCCACTCCCTCTAGTGCGCCATTTCGGGCCATCACCAATTTGCCGCCGCCGCCTTCTTCTGCTGGGGTGCCGAGATAACGAAGCCGGCCCCCTGCACGTGGGGCGACCACAGCAAGACCTATCGCTGCTCCTAGTCCGGCAGCCGCAATGATGTTGTGGCCACAGCCATGGCCGATATCGGGGAGCGCGTCGTACTCGCTCATGACACACACAGTTGGTCCAGTACCAACTTCGCCTGAGAATCCCGTCTCGCATCCGTACATGTTGCGCTCGGTGGAAAGCCCTAACTCGCTAGACGTGCGAGTGAGAAGTTCTGCTGCATACGTTTCTGCGAAGTTCTGTTCTGGATGAGCATGAATGTCGTGACTGACTTCTATGAGCTGATGTGCAACAGCATCAATTCGGTCACAAGCTTGTTGCTTCAGCTCGTTTACTTCAGTACTCATGGCTCCATTATGACGGAGGATTGAATGGGTGACGCGATTTGTGCTCTTACAGCAGCACTGTCCAGTAATCAGGCAGTACCGACACTTCAACATGTGACCAGTTGTCGACCGCGCGACCATCAAGTACAAGTCGCTCACGGGACGTTTGTTTGGTGAGCGTGAACTGTGTGCTCCTGCGAAGAGAAATCATGGGGTGTGGCACATGGGTTCCCGTGCGTGCTTTTTGGCGGGCCAAGAATCGTTGGCGTAGTGGAAGTGCAGGGTCCATTGACAACACATCGAATTCGCCGTCATTTGGGTGAGATCGTGGAGCGATGTTGAGCCCGTTGTAGAACCCACTGTTCGATAACACAATGAACGGTCCTTTCCACCACGACCCAAGAGAAACGGACGAGACTGCCAAGATCTCTCGTTGCTCTCCTGACGGGGCCGTAACGGTACATCTGAGTGCATCAATGGGAACCGCGGTGCATTCGTGTCCTACGAGTGGAACAGACGGATGTCCAAGTGCTGTGTGAAGGTCTCCACGTATGACGGAGAAAACGGTCGCTGCATCGTGACGAGCGGCGTCGTAGTCATCTTCGGCCACTTCCCGATGATCGGGGCACAGAACGCGCACACCCCACTCTTCACCTTTTCGAATGGTCATGATGCGTTCGCCCCTTGTGCGGCGGCGACAACTCCTCTATCGATGGAAGCAATCGCTAGTTCTGCGGTGGCACGAAGTTCTTCGTTGTTCGACGTGGTCACTATTTGTCGAAGCAAATCAATGAGTTGTCGTATTGAGCGGACAAAGTCGCCTGGAGTGAGTTCTGGGTCAAGAATCTTGGACAAAGGTTTTCCCGATGCCCACCCTGCGGTTTCGAATGCGAGGCCTCCATGCGGAGAACGATGGACATGAAGCCCGCGTTCGCGTTGGGCATCTTGTAGTCGCTGACTGAGTTTTTCAATTCTCTTAAATCGTTGTCGAATGATGTCTGAGGGCCAACGTGTTGGTCCACCGGAATCGCCTCCACGCGGTTCGTAAATGAGAGTGGAGAGAACAGCGACAAGATCGTTGACCGACAAGCCATTGAGAATTCCGCGGTCCATCACTTCCACGACAAGCAGGTCGCTTTCGTGGAAGATCCCCGACAACGTTTCTCCCTTAGGGGTGAGACTCCAATCATCGATGTACCCAAGGTCTTCGAGTAGTTCCACAACATCCATGAAACGAGCACTGACAGATCCTGCTCTGTTACGAGAACGATCTTCCATTTGCTCTATCTCGCGACGAAGCCTTTTGATGTTCTTTCCACTGACGGGAGAGTCTGAAATTCTTCCCTCAGTGGAGTAATCAACCAGACGTGTAGCGGTGTCGTCAACCTTTGCTTTCACCATTCGAGCCACTGCTTCCTTAATGAAGTCCGCGCGCGTTGGTTCAAAAGGAACAGGAAGATCGACGTGTGCACCTTTCATGGGGAGTGACCGCAGGTCTTTTGCCATCACCTCGAGAGTTTTCTTTGACGGCGTGAGAACTGTGAGGCGAATCCCGGCACGACGAGCAGCGGTAGACAATACAAGTCCCCTGCCCCGGATGTTGGATGCGTCAAACATGACGACATCTCCGGGTCGAAGTGCGCGCAACGCAATCTCGGCTTCAACGGAGGATGCGCCCGGCGATGTGCTCTCCGCTTCGTATTCAAGTGGGGCGCTACGTTCCAATAACGCCAACTCTCGGCGTTTCTTTTCAAGCAACGCTTCGGATGTCACGACGTCTCTGTCCGCCTGGAACTGCGCAAACGACAAATTCAAGATGTGGTGTGCCCCGTCCTCGGAGTGATTACGTACCATGTTGACGGCCATGTTGAATGTGGGGCGGAATGCAGAAGTCAAACGGAAACTTTTGCTGAGCGCTAAACCCGCCACTTGTTCGAAGGTGACAAATGGATTCCACATAGAGATTGCGTGTCCGATGTCGTCTAGTCCACGACGTCCGGCGCGACCAGTGAGCTGGGTGAACTCTGATGCGCGCAAGAGCTGATGATGATCGCCTGTGTACTTGGTGAGTTTTTCAATGACAACAGCACGCGCCGGCATGTTGATGCCTACTGCCAGGGTCTCTGTAGCAAAGACCACCTTCACTAAGCCTTTTACAAAGCACTCTTCAACGGCCTCTTTGAACATGGGGATCATGCCTGCGTGGTGACACGACACCCCAGTACCAATGTCTTCAAGGAAGTGTGAATACTCAAGAGCTACTCGGTCGTCATCACTAAGAGATCCGCAATGTCGCTCCACAATCTCAATGATCTGTGATTCTTCATCGGCGCTCGTCAGAATGATGCCTGCTCGCATGCACGATGCAACCGCGTCTTCGCATTGCGCTCTACTGAAAATGAACACAATTGCTGGCAACATCGCATTGTCTTCAAGAAGTTCAACCGTCTCGGGACGAGTGGGTGGTGAGAATCGGCGAACTTTCTTTGATTGACCTTGACGCCCACCGTTTGGTCGTCCACCAGAGAGCAGTCGTTGAACATGTCGGTTCGGTTCCCCGCCCACGATGGTGTTGAACATTTCGGTTTTGTCAGATGCTTTGTCGTGCACTGCGAAGTGGTTCACCAGCTCAATGGGGCGAGTTGTTTCTACCACCACATCGGTGCGTCCCCGAACTGTGGAAAGCCACTCTCCCACTTCGTCTGCGTTGGACACAGTGGCAGACAAACACACCAGTTGTACTTCGGGATCAAGTTGAATGATGACTTCTTCCCAGACAGGGCCGCGATACGCATCTTGTAGGTAGTGAACTTCGTCAAGAATTACCACTCCGAGGTCGTTCAGCCGATGAGATGATGCGTAAATCATGTTGCGCAACACTTCGGTGGTCATGACAACCACGGGTGCATCGGCATTGATTGCGTTGTCGCCTGTGACGAGACCAACGTTATGCGCGCCATACAGTTCGCCGAGGTCTCGGTACTTCTGGTTGGAGAGAGCCTTGATGGGGGTTGTGTAGAAGGCGCGACGCTTCAATGACCGTGCCCGTGCGATTCCGTACTCGGCAATCAGTGTCTTTCCTGACCCTGTGGGAGCGGCAACAAGAACCGATGCATCTGCGTCGATGGAATCCATTGCCTTTATCTGAAAGCCGTCAGGCTGATACGAGAGTTGAGAGAGGAATTGTTCTCTCAGTGTGCTCATATCGCGGTGGCCGGACGTTTACGCGTTAGCAACCAACCAACGAGAATGGAGATCAAGAACAAGACAGAGAGAGGCACTGCCAGGGCGAGAAGGCTGACTGGGTCTCCCGACGGTGTGATGACTGCTGCGACAACAAAGATGCTGACTAATGCATAGCGCCATTGTTTAATGAGGGTCTGTGGGCGTACGGCATTGACCAGTTGCAGAAACACCAACAGCACCGGACTGAGGAAACCGACACCAAATGCAAGCATCATCATGACGACAAGCATGATGTAATCGGTGATTCTGTACGCCTCTGTTATGTCTGAACCCGAAAAATTGATGAGAAATTCAAGTGCCTTATCCAATGTCCAATAAGCGATTGAACAACCGGCCGCAAAGAGAATGACCGATGAAACAATAAAGGGCACCGCGTAGCGCTTTTCTTGTTTGTTCAGGGCGGGAACAATGAAACGCCAAACTTGCCAGAGAACAACGGGGAGAGCCAGAACAAGGCCTCCGTATGCACACACACGCAGGCGTGCACTAAACCCGTCTAGGGGTCCTAATGCAAAGAGTGATCCGTCGCACTGAAACTCCGGCCGAGAAGAGCACAGGTTGCGATATGGCCGTGTGAGCCAGTTCTTTACTGGGTCGTAGGCAGCCAGCATGACAATGGTTCCAACAGCAACTGCCAACAACGCTCGAATGACGCGCTGACGTAGTTCTCGAAGGTGGTCCATGATGCTCATTGAGCCGTCGGGCACTACGGCATTCATTATTCGTTACCTGACGATTGTTCTTGTTCCCGTGCTTCTATCTCTTCTGGAGTCGCTGATTTCTCGGGACGCATAGGTGGGGATGGTTCAGTATCAACCTCTCCAAACCCATCGCGAATCTCGTTCGCTGTCTTCCGTAGGTCAGACACAGGCTCAGCGAACGTGTCTTTAATTTCTCGCTCGAGACCTTGAGCCATCTTGCGCACTTCTCCGTACACGCGCCCGACCGAACGGAGGACGCCAGGTAGACGCTCGGGGCCAAGGACCACAAGGCCGGCAAGGAGAAGAAAGACTATTTCGCTCCCAGACAGATTGAACACTCTTCCAGCATAGAACTGTCCACCTAATCTGCGAGGGTGCAACAACGACTCCCGTCACTTCGAGACGTACCCATTGCGTTCGCTCATCGTGGGGCTAAAGCTCATGCGCCCGAGAACACCTTGGAGGCATTTCAGTTGGCTCTGAAGCTAGGAGCCAATGGCGTGGAGACCGACGCCTGGCTCACGTCGGATGGTGTTGCGGTTCTTGACCACGATGGAGTTCATCGGTCAGGATTTCGCAAGAAGAACATCTCACAAGTAAAGCGAATCGACTTGGAACCTCATGTTCCTGACTTCGTTCAGTGTTTGGCTTTGTGCTCAGAAGGTGTCCATGTAAGCGTCGATGTGAAAGACGTTTCTGCTGCAAAAACTCTTGTGGCAGATGCCGTCTCTGTAGGTTTTCCACTTCAGAATCTGTGGTTGTGTCACTTTGATCTTTCACAGGTTCTCGCAATGAGGAAAATACATTCCGACGTTCGAATTGTGGATTCAACGCGATTGAACAAGATGAAGGACGGACCAGAGATGAGATCCGCGTTGTTGGCTGAGAACGGAATCGATGCCTTGAACATGCACATCAGCGATTGGAGCGGCGGATTGGTGACTCTGGTTCATCGATTCAATGTTCTTGCATTTGGCTGGGATGCTCAGTTTGCTCCGGTATTGACATCGGCATTTCGCATGGGCCTTGATGGCGTTTATAGCGACTATGTGGATCGAATGGTCGATGTGTACACATCCGAAATTGGATGTGTGCCACCTACTTAGAGACCCCGAATACTTCCGAAAGGCCACACAACCGCAAACGCGCGGCCAATGACAAGTTTTTCTGGAATCGTCCCGAAGCTTCGACTATCAAACGATTGTCCCCTGTTGTCCCCCATGACAAACACCTGATCCTTCGGAACTGTGGTTTTCTTCATGTCGACAACGCGACAAATGTCTTCCGGGGTGGGTAGCGCCAACACATCCTTGTCGAGATAGGGCTCATCGATGACAGTGCCGTTCACAAGCACTTTGCATTTCTGAATCTCGACAGTGTCGTTCTCTATTCCGATAACGCGCTTGATGAGGTCATCGTGCGCCACTACCCCACCGTTTGTGGTGACACGATCGAAGACCACTACATCTCCGCGACGAATATCGTGCAAGCGGTAGCTGAGTTTGTTCACCAGAACACGGTCATTTTCGAGGAGTGTCATCTCCATGGATGGACCACTGATGTAGAACTGTTGCAGCACGTAGACGCGGACCAACATGGCAGCACCAAGGGCCAAAAGAACAACCAAGATCCAGTCACGCAGCATGCGGGACGCCGAATGTGGTTCTGGCCCTTCGCTTTCGTGATCTATCTCAACTTCAACCATGGGTTACACAACTTAGTGCGTGTGGAGTGAGAAATGCTTACAGCCCAGCGATGAGGCGCTCAACTCGCTCATCGGTATTTGCAAATGGGTCCTTGCACACAACGGTTCGCTGTATCTGTTCATTGAGTTTGAGGTGCACCCAATCCACGGTGAAATCGCGATTCTTCGCTTTTGCCTGACGAATGAATTCACCACGTAAGTGCGCCCGCGTGGTGGTGGGTGCGAAATTTTGGGCATGACGAATATCATCGGGCTGCACCAGTGTCTGCACCATGTTTCGAGACGCCATCTTGTTGAATAGGCCTCGCTGCGGATCGATGTCGTGGTACTGCAAATCAATCGCCAAGGATTCTGCGCTGTCGAGTGCAGCATTGTGGCGTTCGCAGTATTTGTCGAGGAGGCGTTTCTTAATGACCCAATCAATTCGATCATCAAGTGTCATTGGGTCGGTTTCCAGTGCATGCATCACTATTTCCCATTCGCGCAGTGCCCGTGTTTCGTTTTCGTCAAATCCGTGGCTCTTCTCAAACAACAGTGCCATTTCTAGGAAATAGGACTGCATGTCGAGCGCCGACATTTCTTTACCGTTCTTCAAACGAACGGGCCGCCTGCATGAGATGTCACTAGAGATCTCTCGAATTGCTCGAATGGGATTATCAAGAGTGAAATCTCGAAGAGCCACGGATGGTTCCTCCAGCATTCGCAACATGCATGCTGCTGTTCCCACTTTGAGGAAAGTTGAATACTCCGACATATTGGAGTCGCCGACGATGACGTGCAACCGCTTGTATTCCTCGGCATCGGCATGGGGCTCATCGCGCGTATTAATAATTGGTCGCGAACGTGTTGTCGCAGACGACACGTCTTCCCAAATATGTTCGGCGCGTTGCGATAATGCGTAGATGGGTCCTTTGGGTGTGGAGAGAATCTTTCCGGCACCTGAATACACCTGACGTGAGACCAGAAAAGGAATGAAAGATGTTTGGTAATCGTCGGGCTCGCTCGACCTTCGAACCAAGTAGTTCTCGTGGCATCCGTAACTATTGCCAGCCGAGTCGGTGTTGTTCTTGAAAAGATAAATAGTGCCGCGAATTCCTTCATCACGAAGGCGCGCTTCGGCGTTGGCAACTAAGTCGTTCAAGATGTAGTCGCCTGCTCTGTCGAACGTGACAACGTCGGAGATGGTGTCGCATTCAGGAGTAGCAAACTCGGGGTGAGAGCCAACGTCTAGATAGAGGCGTCCACCATTTTCGAGAAAGACATTCGAACTTCTTCCCCAGGCCACAACACTGCGAAATAGATAGCGCGCAACTTCGTCAGGCGTGAGTCGTCGCTGTCCACGCAACGTGCACGTGATGCCGTATTCGGTTTCTAATCCGAAGATACGGCGCAGCATTGATTACGCCTGCAGGAATGCTGCTACTTGTGTTTCATCCACGCGAACGAAACATCGCCTCTCGGTGCCGCGCGCAAGCGTTGCAACTTCCAGATCCTCGGCGGTGAGCGTTCTGTCTGGCCCAGCCAATGCGGCTGCTGCCTTCTGGACTGCTGCGGACAAATCTGCTGTTGGATCGAGAGTGGGATTAAGGCGGGCACTGATGGAGTCCGTGTCGCCACCCAGAATGCAGCTCTGCGATTCGTCTATCACTGTTCCGTCATACGTGACATGGAACAACCGGTCGGCGGAAGACGAATGCCCTACTTCGGCAATGAGAATCTCTACTTCAAGGGGCTTTGATTCGTGTGTAAATGCCTGGCCCATGATTTGGGCGTACTGATTGGCGAGGCCCCTGCCTTCAACGTCAGCCCGGGAAAATTGGTATCCGGTGAGGTCGGCGGCGCGAACGCCCATTTGTCGAAGCTGGTCGAACTCGTTGTACTTGCCGACACCCGCAAATGCGATGCGATCGTAAATTTCGGAAATCTTGCGCAAGTTATTGGAAGGATTCTCGGCTACCAACACAATGCCGTTGTTGTACTGCAATGCGACTAGCGCGCGACCGCGGGCGATTCCTTTGCGCGCAAAGTCCGCCTTCTCCTTCATCATCTGTTCTGGTGGAACGTAGAACGGCATGCTCATCGTGAACGAACCTCCTGTGCGATGACTTCAAAGATTCCTGCAAGTGTCTCGTCGGCCACTTTGTTCCAGCCATTTTCATCAATGGTTGCCACAATGGGATACACACCACGCAGGGCGTCTGGTCCACCAGTTGCAGAATCTGCGTCTGCGGCTTCCCACAATGAACGACACGCCAAAGTAATTGCGTCGGCGGCTGACAAATCCGATTTCCATCCGACTTTTACAACAGTTCCTGCGTGCATGCTTCCGCTACCAATAGCGACATACTCACGCTCTTCATAGCGTCCACCAGTGGCGTCGTAATCCCATAGTCGTCCTTGCGAAGCCAAGAGATCGAAACCAGCGAAGAGTGGCATAACCACCATTCCTTGCATTGCCGCCGGAAGGTTATTGCGCACCATGGAAGACAACTGATTGGCCTTGCCTTCGAGCGAAAGGGAACGGCCTTCCATTTTCTCGTAGTGCTCTAACTGCAGTGCGAACAGTTTGATCATTTCCATTGCTGGACCCGCTGCGCCAGAAATGGCGACGGCGCTATGGCGATCTGTCTGCACAACTTTCTCCATACCGCGGTGGCTAATCCAGTTGCCAGATGTTGCACGACGGTCACCTGCGATGAGCACCCCGTTTGAATAACGCAATGCAACACATGTGGTGGCATGCGGGACGCCAAGCGCTTCACTCCACTGGGACATGTCGGGAGACAGTCCCACTCGACGCACGAGCTCTAGAAAGTTTGCACCTGGATCATTCGACGCAGAAAACACCGGCATGGTCATGAACTATTCACCGCCCTTTTGAACGTAGTTTTTTACGAACTCTTCAGCATTTGATTCGAGAACTTCGTCAATCTCGTCTAGCAAGTCATCAATGTCTGACTTCAGTTTCTCGGAAGCCTCCGAACCAGAGGCTTGAACCTCTTCGGAAGGGGCAGTCTGTTCTGCTCCAGTGGACTTCTGTTGACGAATCCGTTCCTGCATGGTCCCTACGGTACAGAGGTCTGTGGCGGGTTGCGCTACCAGCCTGGGTCGTCTGCCACAGGCTCTACGGCATCATGCCCTAACGCGTCAAGCAACGCAGTAACGCTGTCGCATGAATTGAGCAACGCCGCTACATGGGATTGGGTTCCCTTGAACGGGTCCATCATGGGTACCCGCTGTAGAAGTGGTCCTCCAATGTCGAACACCATGCTGTCCCAATTCGCAGAGGAAACATCGTGTGGCCACTTACGTATGCATTCACCGCGAAAGAACGCGCGTGTGTCGACAGGTGGCTCGGTCATTGCTCTGCGTGCGGCATCATGCGTGACACGTGTGGCGAGAGACATGCGATACGCCAAGCAACGTTCTCGATTCATGTCGTGGTACTGAAGGTCGATCGCACGAAGGCGTTCTAAGGGAATGTTCTCGGAATATCGCGCCATCATTCCGTCGATGACGCGCTTCTTCGCAACCCAATCAATAATGTGTGCAGCATTCTCGGGTTGTGATGTCAATGCATTGAGAACGGTTTCCCACAGCGAGAGAATCTCTTCTCCATCTCCATTCGTGGGGTCAACATCCAATGTGTTGAACCATTTTTGAATTGAGTTGAATAACTCAATCTGAAGGTCTACTGCAGTGATTTGCTTCCCGCTTTCACAAGTCACTACATGCTGTAACGACGGGTCATGGCTAACGTGTCGAATTTCAGTCACAGGGTCCACAATTCGCAAACGGTCGGGAAACTTGTTGTCTTCAATGAGCCCAAGAATCAACGCAGTTGTGCCTACTTTCAAAAAGGTGGCGTTCTCCGACATGTTTGCGTCACCAGCAATTACATGAAGGCGACGCCATCTCTCCGGATTGCAGTGTGGTTCGTCTCGCGTATTAATAATGGGCCGGCGTACCGTGGTTTCTAAGCCAACCTCTTCTTCAAAGAAATCTGCTCGTTGAGACAGTTGAAACAGCACAGCTGTTTCTCCGTCGCGAGAACATTCCGTTCCTACCTTCCCTGCGCCTGTGTACACCTGGCGCGTCACAAAATGGGTGGTCAACTGCGCAGCTAGCCGTCCGAAGGGAACGTCCCGTGACACCAAGTAGTTCTCGTGACAGCCATAGCTATTGCCCTTACCGTCGGAATTGTTCTTGTGAAGAACGATCTCGACGCCTTCTGGAAGACGAGCGTTTGCTCGCTCCATGGATCGGCGCACAATCTCTTCTCCTGCTCGGTCGTAGACAACAACATCGGACACCGAACGACATTCTGGAGTGGAAATCTCTGGGTGGGCATGGTCCACGTAGTACCGAGCCCCGTTAGTCAACACGGTGTTGGCCATCAGGACTTCAACTTCCGGATAATCGGCTTCTGGTCTCCAACCAACTCGTGCATCAAAATCTGGTTGTTCTCTCGTAAAGTCCCACGCCCGCAGTGCGAGACCTTCGTCGGAGTAGGCGTTCACAATCAACGACGATGCCATCATTGGGGTGAGATCGGCTCCTCGCACAAAGATGCCGTATTCGGTTTCAATACCGCAGATCTTTGGCGTGGGCATAGTTACAAGTACTGACCAGAGACGGTGCGCTCGATGGCTTTGGCACCTGTTGGCTCAGATGAACCATCGTTCGAATGCACCAATGTGCGGATGAACACGATGCGCTCTCCTTTTCGGCCAGAAATGCGCGCCCAGTCATCAGGATTTGTGGTGTTGGGAAGATCGTCGTTCTCGTGGAATTCAAGACGGATTGCATCGACAAGGTCGTTGATGCACAACCCACGCGGACCTCCAGCAAGAATCCGCTTGATGGCGGTTTTTTTAGCACGTCGCACAATGTTCTCGATCATCGCTCCGCTTGCAAAATCTTTGTAATACAGAACTTCTTTGTCGCCGTTCTGATACGTGACTTCCAAGAACTCATTCTCTTCAACATTCGCGTACATGGAGTCAACTGCCGAGGTCACCATGTCAGAGATACATGCTTCAACTGACCCGTCATGCTTCTGGATCTCGTCTGCATCGATAGGAATCTCGCTATCGATATACATGCTCATAATTCTTTGGGCGGAGTCGCGATTAGGACGATCAATCTTGATCTTCACATCCAGTCGACCTGGACGAAGGATTGCTGGGTCAATCAGATCTTCTCTGTTGGTTGCACCAATGACGATGACGTTTGAGAGACCCTCGACTCCGTCAAGTTCCGCGAGTAGCTGCGGAACAATGGTGGATTCCATGTCGGATGAAACCCCGGTGCCACGAGCCCTGAACATTGAATCCATCTCGTCAAAGAACACAATGACCGGCCAGCCCTCTTCGCTTTTCTCACGGGCGCGTTGGAAGACAAGACGAATCTGTCGCTCTGTCTCTCCGACGTACTTATTCAAAAGTTCAGGTCCCTTGATGTTGATGAAGTACGAACGACCTTTGTCTGCGCCAGTTCGTTGTGCGACCTTCTGGGCAAGACTGTTTGCCACTGCCTTAGCAATGAGTGTCTTTCCGCACCCCGGAGGGCCGTACAGCAAAATTCCCTTGGGTGCTGGTAGGCGGAACTCTCCGAAAAGGTCTTGATGAAGAAAAGGAAGTTCTACGGCGTCGGCGATCTGTTCAATTTGTGAGTCAAGACCACCAATATCGCTATAGCGAACATCGGGCACTTCTTCCAGAAGTAAGTCCTCTACTTCAGGCTGAGGCAATCGTTCTAGAAGAATGTTCGCACGAAGGTCGAGACGATATGTGTCCCCTGAACGGATGTGAGTACCGCGCAGTAGGTCACCAAGTTCCACCACTCGGTTTTCATCACCGCGAGTAGAAACAATTGCGCGTATCCCGTCTTCGAGAACTTCCACGATGGTGACCACTTCACCCACGGTCTCGGATGGACGCACCAGAATGATGTTGAGGCTTTCGTTCAGCAGAACTTCAGCACCGCGATGGATGTCTTCAACGTTGATTTCAGGGGTTGCCCGAACTCGCATCTTGCGACCACCCGACATGATGTCAAACGTGCCATCGTCATTGGATTCGAGCAGGACGCCGTATCCAGCTGGTGGAGCAGACAACTGACTGACTTCTTGCTTCAGCGATTCAAGTTGATCGCGCATGTCTCGAACCGCGGTCGTGAGTCGGTCACGCTGCATCTCTGCCTGAGAAAGCTGGCCTTTGGTGGCGAGTAACTTTTCTTCAAGCTCCCGAGAACGAGCAGGCAGTTCGGACAAGCGCGAACGCAATTGTTCAATCTCGGCGAGAAGTGCATCTCTTTCGATGTCAGCCACGCCTGAACCTTATTGCCCAAACGTGGGCTTGGCACTCACGGGTGAATAGTGGCGTGCGCAACAGGGAGTGCGGGGGGTTCCCGTGTAATATCTCATTAGAGCCCATCTCGGGTTCGGGTAAAGACGTCGGTACGACGTTGTAACGAAGGGACTCCCCACATGAAGGTATGGATCGACCAGGACTTGTGCACAGGCGACGGACTCTGCGAAGAAATCGCGCCCGACGTGTTCACACTCCTTGATGACGGCCTTGCCTATGTGAAGGAAGGCGACAAAGTGTTCGCTACCGCTAAGGGAAATGCTCAAGGCGCAGAAGGCCTTGCAAACTTCGCAGACAACCGTATTGACGCTGTTGTTGAATCCGCCGAGGAATGCCCCGGCGAATGCATCTTCATCGAACCCTGATTATCAGTCGCTGCCGATAAAGCGCGCAACAGTCAAGAATGCTGTGTGCGCAACCATGCGATGGTCTGGTCGCACCGCCATTCCTTCAATGTGCCATGTGCGGTGGAGAACCTCTAGCGTTCGCTGGTCAACCCAGCCCTTACCGAGTGTCTCTCGTACTTGCACTGCTTGAGTGATTGAGGGTGTGTAGGCAACCATCAGTCCGCCGGGAGCAAGAATTTTTTCTGCTGTTGCAGTGACACGCCACGGTTCTGGCAGGTCCAGCATCACTCTGTCGAAGGTTCCGTCTGGAACATCTTCGTAACTGTCGCCAAGCGACACGTTGTATCGCTGCAGAGATTCTTCTCCGAGGAACGATCGAACATTAGAAGTGGCCCGATTGAGGAAGTCTTCGCGCAATTCGAATCCGGTGATGTGTGCACCCCAACGCAACATGGTCATGGAAAGCGCACCAGATCCGATTCCGGTTTCAAATACGCGAACACCCGGATAAATATCGCCCAGCATGCACATGGGTGCGAGGTCCTTTGGATAAATCACTTGGGCACCACGTGGCATTTCAACAACGAAATCTTCCAATGTGGGGCGCAGAACTGTGTACTTGGCACCCTTTGTTGACTCAAGGATTCGACCAGGAACGGTGCCAATCACTGACGTGTGAGGGATGAACCCGGCGTGACTGTGGAATTCTCCTTCATTGTTGAGCGTGACAAGGTAACGACGTTGTTTTGAGTCGATGAAGAGGGCTTTTTCGCCCTCCTGAAAAACAGCATTCACAGTGATGCCTCTTTATCTTTCACTACAGATACCAGGAGAGTTTCCCCACGACGCAACTTCACTTGTTGTGATGAGATACCGAACTTCTTATTGAGCCAACTGAGAAGTGCTGCAATAAGAAGCAATCTTCGAACAAATGGAGTCTTCGCCAAACGACCATTAAGGAGACGTTGTGCGATGAACCGAAGAAGAGAAAACACGTGTCTTAGAACCGACGGAACTCAACGCGCCCACTGCGGCGACGACCGCTGCGGCGCCCGAACACGTAAGCGAGGAGAACCACCACTGTGGCGATTGCAGAGCCAGCAGCGATGAGAGACTGCTTTTTGTCTGTGGCGCGACCTTGAATGTCTGCTTGAAGAGCACGAAACTTGGATTCAAGATCTTCACGTGAAATGTGTGGTGTATCGGACATGTCACTCCCCCTTTGCAAGGCTTCGTTGAGAAATTCGGCTGAAGGATGCGCCAACAAGTGCGGAAACGATGACGAGCGTGATGAGGTAGTGGACAAATGACCAGCTTCCGTCTAACGCGGTACCGCCTAGGTCTTGACTGAGTCGCAAGACGGCCAATGCAAGAAACACCATGGCAAGTCCGAGACACACAGCCGCCAAAGTTCCAACCGCAACCCATCGGGCGGCACCCTTCAACGGCTCAATTGTCTCCTGGCGCGCATAGGCCTTCACGGAGTCGACAATGTCGGTTACTTGGTCGCTCGGCGTTGGCCGGCGGCGGAAGCGTGATGTGGTCTCTGCCATGGACCGAGAATCCTACGGCTGATAGGCAGTGTTATCCACAGGTATCTATTGTCCGAAGCGAAAAGTAATGATTTCCTGCAAATGAGTGACTTCGTCCAGCATGCGAACTGCACGTTGTCTCAACGACATTTCCGACAGAATCTCGTATCTCGCCAAAGGGCCACTCGGGAGCAAACGCACCAAGGTCCATAGCAGAGGCCCAATTTCGTCGTCGCGGACCCCTTGAACAAGCCCAGACGCTCCCCCAGGTATTTGCGGTCGAGAGATGTTGTGTACATCCATGAGAGCGAACAGGTGGTCGATATCGGATGACAGATTCTGAAGCAATGCCCGAACAGCCAAAACCTCATCGTCTGGCAGTTCTTTGTCGTGGCGCATCATGAACTCAACACGGGGATAGGAATCATCATTGTTCCAACTAGTGACGATCACTGCGTGGGACGCATGGGCGTACACCATGATTCCGAAATCGGCCGGCTCCACATGATCAACATGCACCAAAACACCAGTGTCGAAGCGTTGATCATGGCCTCCCACTTCAGAGCCAGCGGAGATGAGGACCGAAACGAAAGTGTTGTCACCTTGCAACACTCGTTCCACCATCGACAAATATCGATCCTCAAAAACACGCAAGATAACGGCATCACCAGGAACGTATGCCGCACCGACGGGAAACGCCGGAGTAAGAGTCACGGCGCCAATTGCTCAGGAGTTGGCAACGCGCGCGCCTTGTTGAGTGCCGATCCCAGTGAGTTCCATATCGGGCGATAAGAACCCTGATTGTCAATTCCACTCGCGTTCATGAGCAACGCAAAGCGAACTGGTGAGTTTCCTTCCAATGGTAGGTACCCCACAAGTGCTTTAACGCCAGACAATGTTCCAGTCTTCCCAACTAGTCGATTTTTGACCGGCGAATCATCAAAAACAGAACGAAGTGTTCCAGTTTGACCGGCTACCGGAAGGATTTGCGGGAGAGATTGCTCGTTCATCTGCAGCAAAGACATGAAGTTGGAACAACTCACACGATTGTTTGATGACAGACCAGAGCCATCGGCGACAGTAGCAGTCGTTGGAAGTTTCCACTTGGTGACGAACTCCTGCACAACAGAAATACCCGCGGCTGTTGTTCCTTGCTTGCGCTGTACAAATCCAATTTCTTTCAGCAACAACTCAGCTGTGTTGTTGTCGCTGTTGACCAGCATCTCTTGAACAATCTTGGACAGAGGCGCGGAAGTTATTGTTGCCACTTTCTCCGATGACGGCGGAACAACGGTCTCGTATCGCGCATCCGAAGCAACCGAAACTCCTCGGGCTCCAAGGAGTGACCTGAGTTCAATAGCAGCAGCTATAGCTGGGTTATCCGGTTTCATGGGTTGACCAACAACTGCACCGTCGTTCACTACGAGTGCGCCAAGCGGGCCAGCCTCAACAACGTTGAACTCTGCGGGCCACGCATCAAGAAAGCGAACTGCGTCGTAACGCGCATCGACGCCGACAATTGACCCTGAAACTGAGCGAATGCCGGCGGCAACAATCGAGTCTGCCAGAGTCTCCAGCGACGTTTCGTTGAAGGTTGGATACTTCTCGGTCGCTATGTATTCCTTGCGAACCAAGAGAGGATCTCCACCGCCAACGAAGTAAAGGTCTTGGACACTTCCTGTGTTGACATTTCCTGTTGCAAAGATTGAGGTTTCAAATGTGTGTTGTGCGCCGAGCACTTCAAGTGCCACCGCAGCGGTGAGAACCTTTTGCGCAGAAGCAGGAATGAAACTGTCGGTCGCTCGTACCGATGCTTGTTGTTCCCCCAGCCACTCCACGGTGAAGCAGGATCCGTTCGGAAGCTGAGACACAACGTCGCTGAGTGCTCGACGAAGTGAACCCGAGCGCGACATGGTGGAAAGCGTGGTTGGAGCCCTGCGCACGGACAACACCTTTATGTTCGCAGGTGTGGGAAGGTTTTGTGCTTTAAGTGGCACCACTTGCTCGGCAATGGCGTTAGTAACGAAGTAGCCGGCTGTCAGAACAACTGCGCCAACCACCCCAACGATTGAGACGAAGCGAACTGGGTCCTTCGCCCTGCGCACTCGCGTTTTATCTCTTTGCGACACCTGTATGTACCGCGTATCTGTAGAGATGGCCTAGAGCGACAACAGCACGGTTGCCGCTTGCGTAGCAAAGTCGACCCGTCTCACGAACAGTAGAAACACCCGGATTGTTTGGATCGGCTACAGCAAGTTCGGTTGCTACCAATACTGGCTTTCCAGTTTTCACAGAAAGGTCGTGGGCCGCTTGAGCGAAGCGTGCGTCTTGGCGCTCGTGATATTCCACAATTCGTTCCAGTCCATGATCTGGATGGAAGTGTCCTTCACGCATAAGTCGTGCTTGATTAGCCTGAATACCAAGACCCAGATACACCACTGCATCAACATCGGGATGTGTTGCAATCATCTCCATTACCTCGGGGATGGTGTCACGCGTCTCGCCTCCAGCGCAATCAACAGGATTGTTACGACTCCAGCGTGGTGGAAGCTTGGTGTCAATCTGCGATTTCAAATCATCAGGTAGTTGCATCAACTGCAATGATCCATCTTGAGCAATTGCATCGCTTGTCACTACTCCCCAGCCACCTGCTGTAGTCAGGATGACCACATTCGGACCCTTAGGAAGTGGCTGTGTCGCAAATGTTGCTGCTGCTTCAAAGGCCTCTTCCACGGTTGCTGCTCGAGTAATTCCACCCGCTTTGCATGCACCATCGAAGATTGCATCATTGGCCGCGAGTGCACCGGTGTGGCTAGCTGCTGCCCGCGCACCTTTGTCGGTGGCGCCACCCTTCACCACCACCACGGGTTTTGTTCGCGCAGCTGTTGTGAGACGCGACATCAGTCCTGCACCGTCGCTGATTCCCTCGACATACGCAAGGGAAACTTTTGTTGCAGAATCTGTGCTGTACCACTCGATGAGATCAGCAACTCCAAGAGCAGCTGCGTTACCTGCCGACACCGCACGACTAATTCCCACACCGGTCTGTCGCGAATAATTCATAAAACTAGAGACAAAGTTTCCACTTTGGCTAGCGACACCAATGGCACCAGCGGGTGGGTACGGCGCAACAATCTGCGCGCACAAATGCGCTGGAGTTGACACCACGCCCTGACCATTCGGCCCTGCCAGCAGAATTCCGAGTTCGTCTGCCAAAGCAATGAGCTCGTCTTCCAGTACTCGACCTTCCTCTCCCGCCTCGCCGTATCCGGCCGATGTGAGGAACGCGGCCTTAATGCCCTTCTTTGCACATGCGCGCAATAAATCGGGATTCGCCGAAGCAGGTGTACATACAAACACCAGATCAATTGCGTTGTCTGGCAGTTCTGCGATGTCGGCGACGGTGCGAACTCCCAGCACTTCTTCACCCTGAAGATTTGTACCGAAGACTCCTCCTGCATAGCCGCTTGCCAAGATGTTGTGAAGGGACACAAAACCAAATTTGCCCGGATGTGTAGACGCCCCAGTGACAAGCACTCCCTTTGGTTCAAATAGCGCCATGAACTGATCGTTGCTGTATGCAGCGCGTTTCTTCGCAACCGGCGCCGGACGCTCTCCAAGTTCGACGAGTGCGTCAACAGCTACGACATGACCGTCGGGCTTCACGATCAACGGGTTGATATCGACGGAAACAATGTCTGTTCTATCCATCGCGACTTGAGAAAGTCCGACCAAGCACTTCACCACTTCATCGGCATTCACTGCGGCTTCTCCACGGAACTCTTCCAGCAGACCTTGGGTACGCAGCGACGACAACATGGACCTTGCCATGTCCTCGGTAATTGGCGCTGGGCGGAAAGCAACGTCCTTCAGAACTTCGGCCATAATGCCGCCCACTCCCAACATGACCGTTGGTCCGAATTGTTGGTCCACCAATAGGCCTGCAATAAGTTCGCGTGATCCGGACACCATTGGAGCCACAAGAACGTGCACTTCGCCGTCCTCTGGTCTGGCTGCGTTCAATAACTCGGACGCTGCGACGTGTACAGCCTCTGGGGTTGCTAGACGAAGCTTTACCAAGCCGCGTTCAGTTTTGTGAGCAATGGAGTCACCACCGAGTTTGGCTACTACGGGGTATCCAATTTCATCGGCGGCTGCGACTGCATTGTCGGCCGTGCTGACCTTTCTCTCGGGAGCAAACGGAACTCCGTACGCAGACAGCAGTTCCTTCGAGTCGGATTCGGAGAGGGTTCGAGAAGATGTGGACACGGCTCTATACGGTACTCATTTCGAGCACAACACGCCGACTGCTACGCCGTATGGCGAATGATGTTCTCTGCGATGTCTCCTGGAAGTTCACCAATGACAAGGTGTCCAGCAGGCAATTCAACCAGTTGAGCGCCACGCACAACCGAAGCAATGTGACGAGATTTACTGATGTCCACCCACCTGTCGTCTCGACCGCCAAGCACCAGACATGGACACGATATTGCTGAAAGATCAGCCTCGATATCTACGCGCAAATCCAATTCAAGATGAGCATCTGATCCAGGTTGTACTGCCGAAGCAGCCATCGCAGCTACGCCGTCCACCATTGGCTCCAACATCGCGATGGTGTCCACCGTGTACCCATCTGCGATTGCGTATCTCATGAACAGGTCGGGACCAATTGCAATGAGACGTCGCCACAGATCGAATGTGACTCGCATTCGAGCATCACTCTGAGACCAACCACACAATGACGTGACTGTGAGAACTGAAGACGCATGACGTGCAGCTGTCTTCAAGGCTGCAACGGCACCAAGTGAATAACCGACAACGTGAAACTGTGCAAACCCCAGATGTTTCATGAGAGCAACCGCATCATTCACCGTCACATCAAGATCTATTGCGCCATCCGGCATGTCCGATTCACCGGAACCAGGAAACTCAAACACAACCCACGTGCGCGGTTCTGAACATGTTGCTTTCACCTGGTCCCACGCGTTGGCCGCTTGGGTTGTGCCGTGAAAAGCAAGAAGCGGTGCTCCTGTGCCTTCTAGTGAGTAGCCGATACGTCGACCGTTGTTTTCAAAAATCGCCATAGGAGAACCGTAGACCAAGGAAGGGTGCGACTGTTTATTTCAGCAACGCGGCTTTAAAGAATGAGATGACATGTTCACGATGTCGCTCAACGTTCGCACGGGTCATTGCGTTGTCGTCGAA
>JBIIQG010000012.1:0-35133 GCA_044342185.1 Ilumatobacteraceae bacterium
CCAGGAATGGTGAAAGGTGTACCTACTGCAGTGGCGCTTGTAGTGCCCGCACCGACTGCATTCACTGCCGATACACGGAATGTGTATGCAGTGGCATTAGTCAGGCCAGTCACCGTGTAGAGAACTGCTTGGTTGCCAGTTGTCGCTGTCGCAGTTGTCCACGATGTTCCAGCATTAGCGCTGTATTCCACCTTGTATCCGCTGATGGCTGTTCCACCATCTGATGCTGGAGCAACCCAGCGTAATGTGACCTGGGTGTCCCCTGCCACGGCGGTTAGAGCTGTTGGTGCGCCAGCCAATCCACGAGGAACAAGGGCGAGGTAATTCGAGTAACTCGACGCAGGTCCACCAGAGGTGACAACTTGAATACGGAAGAAGTACATCGTTCCGTTCGTCAAACCAGATGCGGTACCACTCGTGGCGTTTGCAGCGGGGTTCACCATTGCAGAAGTCCAGGTGATTCCGTCAATGGACTTCTCCACAACGTAACCAGTTTGAACAATGTCTGTTGGAGCAGTCCACGTTAGAGCAACATTTCCACTGTTTGCTGTACCTGACAACACAACACTTGAGACAATGACCGGCGTTCCATCAACAGTCGTGGTTGCTATTCCGATGCCTGCCGCATTGATTGCGGAGACACGGAATGTGTACAGCTGGCCTTCAGACAGATTGTTCACTGCAGCAAATGCGGCCGACGTATTTGTATTGGCAATTGCCGTTGTCCACGTATCACCACTGTCTTCAGAAATCTCAACGAAGTAGCCAGTGATTGCAGCTCCGCCAGTATCCACTGGGGAAACCCACGACAAGATGACGGAACCACTACCCGGTGTTGCCACCAGGCCGGTGGGAGCACCAGCTCGGGCTGCAGCAACAATTGCTACACCCGCGCTACTTGAACCAGTGCCGGCCATGTTCACAGCGCTCACGCGGTACAAGTAGGTAGTTCCGTTTGTAAGTCCGGAATCGCTGTACGAAGTGCCAGCAACATTGCTTGCCACAGATGCCCAGTTCACTCCACCATCGCTTGAGCGCTCGACGTTGTAACCAGTAATTGCTGTACCACCGTCAACAGTTGGCAGCGACCATGAAACCGTTGCTGTTGTGTCTCCACCAGTTCCCGTCACGGCTGTTGGAGCGCTCGCGGTTGTCATTGGTGTTGCACCAGTTGAACCAGACGCATCACCAGCACCAGCTGCGTTGATTGCACTCACGCGGAATGCATATGCGGTTCCGTTTGCCAGACCATTCACAACAACATTCGTTCCCGAGTTGCCAGTGTTAGTAATTGCGACAGTCCATGTTGCGCCCGCATCGCTGGAACGTTCCACTCTGTATCCAGATACAGGCGAACCATTGGTGTTTGTCGGAGCAGTCCATGACAACAAGACGGAGGCGTTTGCGCCAGTCGCAACAAGTGCAGTTGGCGCAGCAGGAACTGTGTAGGCCGAGGTACTGATCGACTGTGTTGGTGTTCCCACACCTGCTGAGTTCATTGCAAAGACACGCAACAAGATTGGAGTGCCATTTGTCAGACCGGTGATTGTTGCTTGACGAGATCCGCCCGTGCTTGCAGCAACTGCAGTCCATGTGATACCACCATCAAGCGATTGTTCAACGCGATAATCAGTGACAACTGCGCCACCATCGGTTGCCGGCACGCCCCATGTCAAGGTGATCTGACCATCACTTGGCTGTGCCGTAAATGCAGTTGGTGCCGACGGCGAAGTAAATGGCTTCACGGTGAACGGTGCACTTGCCACACCAGTTCCTCCTGCAGTGAGAGCAGAAATACGGAACTGATATGTCACGCCATTCGTAAGACCAGCCTGCACTGATGCAGGAACAGGGTTGCCTGAGTTTGCCGTGACTGTGGACCATGTCGTGCCATCAATTGAACGCTCAATCATGTACCCAGTGACTGGAAGGCCGCCGGTGTCGGCTGGTGCTGTCCATGTGAGAACCGCCTGAGCATTACCAACGATTGCTGAGACATTGACAGGAGCCGAGGCGGGTGCACTTGGAATCGCAGGTGCAACATTCGACACTTGACCACTTCCCGCAGCTGTCACTGCACTCACGCGAATGAGGATGGTGACCCCGTTGTCAAGGCCAGTCAATGTGTACGAGGTTGCAGTGGTGTTGGTGTTTGCAGTTTCATCGCTCCAGGTTGTTCCACCGTCAACGCTGGTCTCAATGCGATATCCAGTAATGGCGTTGCCGCCACTGCTTACCGGGGTCTCCCATTGAAGAACCGCTTGACCGCTCGACGCGGATGCGCGCAAGTTCGTTGGCGCCGAAGCAGCGCCAAACGGAACGCCAGTAACCGAAGCGCTCGTTGCACCTGGACCTGCTGCTGTCAGTGCTGTGACCTGGAAGCCATAAGTGACACCGGCGGCCAAACCTGTGACTGCAAAGTTCGGTGTTGAAGAGTACGAGTTAGCAGTCGCTGTGATCCAATTGCCCGTGTTATTCACGCGGTATTCCACGCGGTATCCGAGGATTGGGTAGCCACCACGAGTGGCAGGCGGTGCCCAAGACACGAACACACTGTTCAATCGACCCGATGCAACCATTGCCGTCGGTGCGTCAACAGAAGCAGTTGGCGTGTCGAACACAACGGATGGACTTGGGACACCCGTCGAACCAGCCGCGAGGACTGGAGTGACGCGGAATGCATACGTGTTATCTGTAATCAACCCATTAATCGTGTGGGTTAGAAGCGTTGTCGTGACTCCGGCTGGTGCACCAGCAACTGGTGTGGCAGCTGTAAACACTGCACCAGCAACACCGCAGTTTGATGCGCAGTATTCCACCAAGTAGCCAGCAATGGTGTTACCAGTGACAGCTATAGGTGCGAGCCAGTTCAACGCCATGTTTGTTGTCGATGCGGTGGAGTTCAACAACTGAACACTGATCTGTGCACTTGCAACTGGCATACCGGTCACGATGACTGCGGGACCACGCGTGTTACTTGCCCCGTACACCGCACGAACACGGAATGTGTAAATCGTGCCGTTGGTGAGACCAGTAGCCGTGATGTAGTTGTTCGGTGTCGTGCCATTTGTCGGCGCTCCGGCAACTGCAGTTACCGCGGTGTATGTGCCAGTAGTTGTGGTGCATGTACCAGTGCAATGCTCAACAAAGTATCCAGCAACGTTCTGACCAGCAGTTGTGGGCATGATGTCCCAACTGAGGCTGACTTGTGCGTTACCCACTACTGCAAGCAGTGCAGTCACAGTGTTGGCAGGTCCGGCAGAAGCAACGGAGAAGCTGCTTGTTCCAGCAGGAGTGATTGCAGCAACGCGATACTGGAAAGATGAACCAGGCAACATCGCACTCGTGTTATCAACACAAGAAGTAATTGCAGAACAAGAGAATCCAGAGACTGCTCCCGTGACGAACGGTGCTGCGCCTGTTGAAGTGCCCAGCACAGTCCATGTGAGGCCGTTATCGGCGCTTCGCTCAACGGTGTAGCCAGTGACATTCAAGCCACCAGTAGCAGCAGGAGCAGCCCATGTGAGAGCAACTTGAGCCGTTCCGCCGACAGCAGCAAATGAACGTGGTTCGCTTGGTGCTGCAGCCGTACCGATGGGACCAACTGGCAATGAAGGCGCACCCACACCAGCAGAAGTGATCGCACTAATCAAGAACGAATAACCCTGTCCAAGAGCAGATGTCACTGCACTGTTCAAGGTATACGTGGTGCTTGTTGAACCCGTATCGGCGATCAGTGTCGTCCATGCTGCACCCGTGCTTGCTGCGATTGTGGTTGATGGCAAGACATAGTCAATCTTGTAACCGGTGATAGCGAGACCACCTGTGTTCGTTGGCGCTGTCCAGTTGAGGGTGAGGCTGGAGCCGTTTGGCGTCACTGATGGAGCAGTCTTTCCTTGCGCGGCAATTCCAGATGCGTTGTAATGCGCGAGGATTCGTGCACCCGTCACGGCCTTGTTGTAAATGGCTACTTCACTCATCTGACCAGAGAAGAACGATGCATCGGTGTTGTAGTTGTTGCCAATCATCACTTCGCCCACAGCAGAGTTCACCAATGTGCCTGATTGTGTGCCAAAAGCTGACGCCTGAAGTTGTCCGTTGACAAAGATCCGCACCAAGCCAGTTGTCTGATCAAAGACGCCAACAAGATGTGACCACACATTGGGCTCAATCACGTTCGGCTGAGTCGCAACAAACTGATTACCGCCACCTGTATTGAAGGCGAAGCTCACCTGATAGCTGTTTGTGTACAAGCCATAGTTACGCGTACTTCCGCCACTATTGCCGCGAGCAACAATCGTCTGCCACCTATTAGGCGCTCCTGCAGCAGGCCGCACCCATGCTTCCAATGTCACCGAACCTGAAATTCTCAAGTCAGGTGATGACAGTGTCGAGATGCCGCCTGACAAGTTGATTGGCGCACCTGGAGTAACGGTCGGATAAGCGGCGGCTGAGCCAGCGGCACCGTTGAATGTTGCTGAACCACTAGTGCCGCCAAATGGTGAACCAGCATTGCCGTTGAACGTCACCAACGAACCAACAATGCTGGTACGTGCAGTACCTGACGCATCGGTCACAGTCGTTGCGCCCGATGGGTTATTGAAGCGGTACCAAAGTGTTGGTGCATCAGCTGTGACCGAAGCGCCGTAGTTATCGGCGTTTGTTGGGTTTGCAATGATAGATCCCACTGGTCCCATCGGAGATGCTGCCAACGTGAACGGAATAGCCACAGCCAATGAACCAGAGCCTGCTCCGATTGCGTTGACTGCTGACACACGGAACGTTGTGTTTGTTCCATTCACAAGACCAGAAAGTCCTGCATTTGCAGAACAAGCGGTAATCGATGAGCAGGTAAAGTTTGTTAAGGCACCCGAAACGAATGGAGTTAAGGCCGTTGTTGTCCCGAGAACAGTGAACGTTCCATTCGTGCCACAGTTCGTAGTACACATCTCGACTCGATAACCAGTAATGGCTGAGCCGTTTGCAGCTGGAGCAGTCCATGACAATGCAATGTTGCCTGTGTTGGCAGCGACGGCAGTGAGCGCAACAACAGGAGATGGAGCACCACCCGGAGTTGCTGTTGCAAGAATGCCTGCACCGTTGCCAGCAGATGTCACCGCGCGAACACGGAACCAATACTGAGTGCCATTTGCCAGACCAGAGACCACATAAGAAGTGGTAGCGGCAGGGACAGCGCTGGACACTGTGGTGAAGCCAGTTGTTGCGCCCACCACACACACCGCGGCACTTGTCGTGCACATATCGAGGAAGTAGTTGGTGATAGCCAGGCCACCAGTGGTGACCGGTGCTGTCCACGTGACGAGCACGGCTGCATCTTGTGGCGTTGCCGTGATGCTGGCAGGCGCAGGAGCAGTGGTGAACGGACGAGCTGACGTTGTGGCAAAGGTTCCGGTTCCGGCAGTGCTGACAGCAGCGATGCGGTAGAAGTACACCGTTCCGTTGATGAGTCCGGAGTCTGCATACGTCAAGGTAGCGCTTGTAAGTGACGAGCTCAGCGTGGTCCAGTTGGTGTTATCAACACTGCGTTGCAATGTGTACGTGTACGAACCAGGAGCTGGTGATCCGAGCGAAGAAGGAACTGTCCAGTTCAATGTCACCGCGCCGTTGGCGGCCAACGCCACCAAGTTGGTCGGAGCACTTGCTGTTGTTGTCACAGTTTGCTGAGGTACAACAACCGTGACGAGGCCACCCGAGACTTGTCGTGAAGTTGCAAGTCCTGTTGCAGAGTTCACCGAGGTCAAGGTGGTGACAGCAAATGTCATCACAGTTGAACCTGCAGTGGGCTGTACAACAGCAGTTGTTGAACCACCATTGTTTGCGTTGATGACACAGAAGGCAGTCGTTGATGGACATGTTGTCGTCACAACAGTTGCTGGCAGACACGTATTCTGCGTGTTGTTGCAACGTTCAATTGCATAACCAACAATCGCGCTTCCGCCATTGGAAGCTGGCGTTGCCCATGTGAGCGTCACGACACCATTGTTGTCAATGCTTGCCACCAAGTTCTGCGGTGCACCAGGGTTCGACACCGGTGTGGCAGATGCAGTTGCATAAGCACCCGTGCCCACCGAGGTAATCGCAGCAATACGGAATGTGTAGCCCGTACCCAATGCGAGCCCGTTCACTGTTGTGGTGAGACCGCTTGGCTGAGCTACATCGACCCAGGTTGTGCCGTCAACAGAACGCTGTACTGCGTAATACGTGACGGGAGATCCGCCGTTGGCAACAGGTGCAGCCCACGTGAGTACGACTCCACCCGAAGAATCAATTGATGCAGCGAATGCAGTCGGAGCGGTCGCTGTTGCCAATGGCAATGCTGTTGCGGTACTTGTCGCGTTTGAGGCAAATGCGGTTACTGCAGTCACACGGAAGTAGTACGGCACACCGTTAGTGAGACCTGTCGCGACAAACGAAGTTCCAAGACCTGCGTTTGCAGAAAGGACTGTCCATGTCGAGTTATTGGTGGACTGTTCCACTCGGTATCCAAGGAGCGCTGTTCCACCAGTAGAGGCAGGGACCTGCCAATTGATGCTCGCCTGAGTATTGCCTGCAACAGTCGAAAGGTTGGCTGGTGCTGCAGCGGGTCCAAATGGAACCACGGATGTATTCATCGGCGTTCCATAACCCAAAGCATTCTGAGCCGAGACGCGATAGGTGTAGTTCACACCGTTCACTACTGACGTGTCGTTGTAATAAGTGAAGTTTGTTGAGATGTTCAGCAACACCCACGTTGTTCCGTTATCGGATGAACGTTCCACCTTGTAGCCCATCAAGGTGTATCCACCATTGCTTGCGGGAGCCGACCATGTCACCACGGATCGACCATCACCTGGCACTGCATCAAGAATCTGGACTGCAGTTGGGGTGGTGCCTGGTGTTGCATTTGTTGCATAGATGAATGAGGACGTACCAACACCGAAAGATGTGATGGCCGCAACGGTGAAGTAGTAGGTGCTTCCGTTTGCGAGACCTGACACGTTGTAGGTGGTGCCTGTGGAGTTAGTAGAAGTAACGATCGTTGAGTACTGACCCGCCAGGTTGCACTGCGCTCCAGCTGGGATAACAAGACACTGGCTGATCTGATAGGCCGACACGGGAGCGCCGCCTGGATCTTGAGGTGCCGACCAAGACAGCGCCACCGAACCATTACCGCTGACTGCAGTAAAGGATGTCGGTGCTGTTGCCGCTGTCATTGGCGTTGCGGATGCGGCGGCACTCACAACGCCCAGTCCGCCTGGGCTTGCTGACGGCCCCCCATTCACGTACGCCGTCACCCTGAAGTAATAGATAACACCGTTTGTGAGATTGGTAATAGTGACTGGAGACGTAGTGACCATGGAGTCAACGGTCCACGTGGAGCCATTGACACTGCGTTCGACTTGATAGCCGGTCAGAGTGAAACCACTGTTGTTCGTTGGTGCAGTCCACGACACCGTCACTTGACGGTTGCCGCGTACGGCCAACACATTTGTTGGCGCACCGACTTGTGCAAACGGAGTGCCAAACACATTGCTAGAAACTGACTCACCCACCGTGTTAACAGCGCGAACTGACCAGAAGTACGACGTGCCGTTAGTCAGGCCAGTGACACCATTGGTATCGACATACGTCAGAGTTGCAGCCGACACTGTGGTGAGAAGAACGTTGTTGCGATAGATCGCATAGCCGGTGATCGCTGAGCCGCCGTTCGATGATGGCGCTGCCCACGTCAGCGTTGCCTGCTTGTCTTGACCCGTCACAACGATGTTCAGTGGTGATAATGGGACTCGTGCCGGGGTTGCACTCGCAAATGTTCCCCAAGCGCCAAGGCCAGCAGAGGTAATTGCAGCCATTCGGAATGTGTAGGCCGTTCCATTTGTCAGACCTCTCACCGTGTACGTGGTACCTGATGCATCAAGAGTCAGTGTGGTCCAGTTGACTCCATCGACGGAATACTCCATGCGATACGAATCAATAGTGAATCCGCCATTAGACAGTGGCGCTGCCCAAACGAGGGCCACTTGGCTATCGCTGCCAGTCGCAGATGTTGGGCGCACTGCTGTTGCAACAGACATTGGCGTTGCATTCACCACTGTTGACGTTGCACTACCAGCAGCATTAGTTGGGGTAATGCGTACATAGTACGAAGTCCCGACTGTCAAAGACGTTGGGTTTCCAGCAGTACCAATAATGGTCACACTGGTGACGCCAGCACCCACGGTTGTCGCAGTTGCAGCCATGTTGGCAGACGTTGCTTGACCAGCCCATGTACCCCACGCCGCAACGTATGTTCCACCGACCGTAGCGATTTCAACTCTGTAGCCCGTTGGCAACGGAGCCACTGGAGTTCTCCATGTGACTGTGATTGCAGTTGCGGTCGTTGTCACCACTGCTCCACTCACCATGTTTGGAATAGTGCTAGTTGGTGGCAATGCCGGAGCAACAATTGAAGTTGTTGATGATGCACCCATACCTTCAGAGGTCAATGGGGTCACGCGATACGTGTACACCGTGCCTGGAATCAAACCAGTCAGCGTTGTTGTCAACAACGGTGCACCAGCATTGGTACCAAGGTTGGCGTTCAATACTGTCCACGACGCTCCAGCGTCTGTGCTTTGTTCCAGCATGTAACCGTAAATAGCCTCGCCACCATTGGTTGCAGGTGCAGACCAGTTCAAGGTGACAATTCCACTGGCGGTAGGAACGCCATAAGTATTGGTTGCCAGCGAGGCAGTAATACCTTGAGGAGCAGACGGCACAGTTGCTGGTGTTGACAACACGGTTGCCCCGTAGAAGTTGCAGGAAGCAGCCGTGTCAGTCAGAGTTTCATCACAAGCACCCGTTACTGCACTCACACGAGCTTGATAGCGCGTTCCGTTGGTCAAACCAGAGAACGTGTACGTATTTGTGCTCGCTGAACCTGAGTTACGCACATAGGTGGTCCATGTGCACGATGAGAAGGTGCACAAATCAATCTGATATCCCGCGACAGGCAAACCACCAGTATTCGATGGTGCGTTCCAATTCACGGTGACAAAACCGTCACCCGAGTTAGCACGCAACAGCGAAGGTGCGCCCGAAGGACCAAAGGGCATACCCGTCAGAACAGCCGCAGCTCCATCGCCTTGTGTTGTCACAGGTGTAACGCGGAAGCGATAAATGGAGCCGTTGGTGAGACCACGCACAACCATGGTGGTTGCAGTCGTCGTTCCACCGGTCACCCAAGTAACACCATCAGTGCTGTGCTCTACGCGATACGACATCAAGGTGCCGCCACCAAGATCTGTCGGAGCATTCCAGTTCAGAGTCACATTGCCATTCGCAGGTGTCACCGTTGTGTACGGCGCGTTTGCCGTACCCAGAATGTTGCCACTTGCCGTCGCCCAGTCTGAATACAACACCGTATTGGCAGCATTCACCGTCACGGTGCGAACACGCCACTGCATGTTTGTGTAGTACGTATTGTTCGGCGCATTCCACTGCAATGACGTTGCAGTAAAGCCTGCGCCGGTTCCTGCGTATGTTCCCCATGTGCCGTTCAAATTGAACTGCACCTCATAGCCCTGGATTCCCATTCCACTGGTGCTCTCTGGTGCTGTCCAATTGAATGTCATTCGACCACCCACAACAGTGATTGCAGGCGTGCGAGGTGATGTTGGGTTAGCAGTCCATGACGATGTCACAGAACTCCATGGACCAACTCCGTACTCGTTGACTGCACGAACACGCAACGTGACAGATGCTCCCGAAGGAACACCCGAAACGTACTGGCTGGTCAACCTGGTGCGACCCAATGCCGTCCACGTCAATCCCCCATCGTTACTTTGCTCCACGTCGTATCCAGTGATAGTTCCATTGCCCAACACCGTTGGTGCGGTCCAGTCGAAGTACAACATGCTGTTTGCAGCACCGGCGCCACCAGGCGAACTGGTCGTGACCTTCATTCCATTGACCTGTGATGGCACACCCCACCACGCTGCGTACACCATCGAGGCATTCGGGAAGTTGGAGTAGACGCCACCGGAAGTGCCTGTCCACACACCGGTACCCGTGACGGGAACAACGCGGTAGAAGTCGGCAGTATCCGCAGTAAAGGTGAATGACGTTGCGTCAGGTCCAACAAATGCAATTCCTGTGATTGGGTCGTTGACACCGCGGAATGCATAGTTCCAGTAGTGAGTCACATAGTTGCTATTGGACATATCGCAATACACAGATGCCGCATACCAGCAGCGAGAGATCATGTAGCCAATCAGTGGTAGACCACCGGTATCAGCCGGACGGGTCCAATTCAATGTCACCGTACGATCCGAGATCGTCGCAGTAAGAGAACCGAGCTTTGCGCTGTACGCCGCAGGAACCGTGGAGATAACAGAACTTCCGCCGTCACTTTGCTGACCCAATGTGACAATACGGAACCAATATGGCGTTCCATTTGTCAAGCCGGTCGCTGTGTACGTCAGTACCTTGCCAACATTTGTTGCCAACGTGGTGAAGTTAATTCCATCTGTTGAACGCTCAATGCGGTATCCGATGAAATCAGTGTTCACATCGTCGTATTGCGGTGCTGTCCATGTCAGAACCGCAGTTGTGTTGCCAGGTGCTGCAGAGAGTGTGCCCACTGCACGACCAGGAAGCACCGGAGTCACGCTCACAAAGGACGTTGCGCCACCGTTACCAGCCGACAGAGTCGTAATTGCCGACACGCGGAACCAATGTTGCGTGCCGTTGGTAAGGCCACGTACGTCATAAGTCAAAGCATTTGAACCCGTGTTTGCTGTGAGGACTGTGTAACCAGCGATTGCACTGGTCGTCGATTGTTCAATTCGATAACCAATAACTGTTCCACCACCAAGGTCTGCAGGCACTGCCCACGTCAGTGTTGTCATTGCGTTGCTCGTTGTTGCACTCAAGTTTGCAGGTGCGCTTGCAACGGTCGTCGGAATGATGAACGTATTGCTTGCTGTTCCAATCGAAACAACACCGCTCACGGTATAAATCGGCGTGACACGTACTTCATAATTCACACCATTGGTGAGACCACCAAGTCGGTATGAAGTCGTGGCACCCATGTCGGCGGTTACCAATGTCCAGCTTGTATTTCCGACAATGCGATACTCCATCCTGTACGAGGTTGGGGTGTATGCAGACGTGCCAGACCATGCAAGGTCCGCAAAGCCATTGCCGATAGATGTGGTGAACCTCAATCCACCGTTGAGAACACCACCAACTTCAAGAATTGCTAATGCTGTATCACCAGCTCCAGCACTCGTGACTGCCGAGACCCGTACATTGAGTGCAGTTGCTGCGTCATATCCGTCAATCGTGAATGAAGTGTTCGTGTTACCAGTATTCGGTGTAACAGTGAACCACGCACCGGAAAGGAGACGTTCAACTCGATAACCAATGATGGCCGATCCACCTGTGAAGGACGGTGCAGACCATGTCAATAGAGCTGTATTGGTGTCATTCACACGACTGATCACGAGGCCTTGTGGCGCATCGGAAGCAACCAAGGAACCTGCGGTCACCACAGAGCTTGTGCCAGCAGTGCCAAGCGAACCAATTGCAGACACGCGGAACCAATAACGAGTACCTGGTTCAAGCCCGGACACTGTGTACGTCACCATCGAGCGGTAACCGGTGTTACTTGTCAGGGTTGTCCAATTTGTGCCATCCGTTGATTGCTCGATGCGATAACCATTGATGTAGTCGCCACCTGACCAATCCGGAGCTGTCCACGACAATGTTGCGGTTACAGATGCTTTCGTACTCGATGCAGATGGCGCCATCACAACGTTCAGGCCCTTCGGTGACGATGGGCTTCCCATCGGCGTGATCCACAAAACGCGCGAGTACTGAGAACAACGAGTCGTGTCCCCTACGAGCGGAGCACTTGCGCCATCGCGGAAGTACCCCTCACATGTAATCCATGAGTTCAAGGCCGTGTTGACACCAGTTAATGGCTGCACGAGGAACAAATAGTTTGTGCCATTGATGAGACCGTTTACTGTCAAACTGCGTTGCAATGGTGAAATGTTTGCCGCAATAAGTGTGTAGGTATTCACGGTGTACGGGCCACAACCAGTCGCGACGCCACTGTCCGTACCACCCGCGCAATATGTAAAGACGCGATATCCGACAATGGTGCCACCACCCAAGTCAGCAGGTGCATCCCATGTGAGATCAACCTTGCGGTCTCCAGCAATTCCTGTGAGGTTACGCACCGCAGATGGAGTACCGAATGGTGTTGAAGACGTGATCGAGCTTGCGCCTTGACCCACAGTAGTGAGCAAGGAAATGCGGAATGAGTAGTTCACTCCGTTAGTCAGACCTGTCACCACATAGGCCAGCACACTTGGATTCACCGTGGCGATAACACCCCATGTTGCGCCGTCAGTGCTTTGTTCCAACCGGTACCCAAAGAGCTGGTCGGCGTTAGCGCCTGTGACCGCAGGAGCGATCCACTTCAAGGAGACTTGACGATTACCCCATACCGCCATGAACTCTCGTGGCGCTTGCGCAGTGGTTTGTGGTCGAGCAACCACTTCACCAGCATTGGTGTAGCCATTTGACGTCACTGGGTACACCTTGAAGGTGTACGAGATTCCATTGGTCAGACCAAACACTGTGTAGTTCGTCGACAAAGACAAGGTGTTCTCGGTGATCACCGTCGTTACTCCAGCCGAAACATATTCAATGCGATATCCGACAATTGCCGCACCGGCAGTATCTGTTGGCGAACTCCATGTCAGAGCCACTCGTGAGTCACCCACGGTTGCACGCAAGTTGGGAACACCAGCAGAGGTTGTCATACGTGGTGTGCCATAAGCGATGCCACTAGGAAGGCCAACACCCGCATAGCTAATCGCACTCACGCGGTATCCGTAGATCACACCGTTTGTCAGACCATTGATTCGCAATGTTTCAGGAACCGTCGTTCCACTCACCGATGTTGAGATTGTGGTCCAGGTTGCCCCGTTGTCGACGGTCTGTTCCACCTTGTACCCAGTGATTGTGTAACCATTTGCAGTCGCTCCACCCCAGAAGAGATTGATGAAGCGATTACCGGTCGTGGTGTACACAACATTCGGTGCGATAGGAGCCGCGGCAGGACGTGCCAAGAGATACTCATACGCATGCTGGTATGTGTTGATGTCAACATCATTAATCGCAAAGACACGGATTGCATATATTGTCCCGTTTGTGAGTCCGGTAACGGTGTAGCTGTTCACTAGACCCGTGTTCGCAATTACAACATTGAATACATTCGCATTTGAGCAATAGTTCGTACTTGATTCAACACAGGCTTCTACGCGGTAACCAGAAATTGGTGAGCCACCATTGTCGGCAGGAGCCGACCAAGAAACGGTGGCGCGGCGGTCACCAGCAACAATGTTCTGATTCAATGGCATCGACGGTGCAAACATTGGCGTACCTGACACGATTGTTGGTGTGCCATATCCGTTGCTATTCATTGCCGAAATTCTGAATTGGTAGGCCTGACCATTTGTGAGACCACGTGCATACCACTGTGTTGTTGCGCCCGTGTTTGCAACAGCTGTTGTCCAGTTGGTTCCGTCAGTGCTTTGCTCAATGCGGTAGCCAATGACTGCACTTCCACCGTTACTTGACGGGGTTCCCCAGTTAACAAAGAGAGCATTGCGAACAGAGAGAGTGGTCGTCACCGTTGCAGATGTTGGCGCACTAGGCACGCCCACTGGAATTGCTGAAGTCAATGCACCAGCAGAGGTTGCAACACCTGATACCGCCGAGACACGGAACCAATACGACGTTGCGTTGTTCAGACCTGTCACCAGGAACGATGTGTTGTTTGGATCTGATAATGACGACACAACATTGAGACCAGCGAACGAGGAGTTTGTTCCATATTCAACCTTGTATCCAATGATCGGACTGCCGCCGTTATTTGTTGGCGCGGTCCAATTCAACATCACTTGACGGTTTCCTGCCGTGGCAGTCAACGTGCTTGGTGATGCAGGTGCACCACGTGGTGTAAATGTTGCAGTGACAGATGCCCCCAATGCTGCACCGCCACGTGATGTCACTCGCACCGTGTATGACACACCATTTGATAATCCATCAATGCTCGCTGTGAGAGCTGTTGCGTAATCGCGAAGGGTTGTCCAGACGGCAGATCCAGAACCACAAGCGCTCGAACAAATCTCAAGTCGATAGGCCATTGCCAATGGAGCCGCCGTTGGGGCGACCCACACAAGATCAACCCTTTCACTTCCCACAGTTGCCACCAAGCCTGTAGGCGCAGTTGGGCCAGATGTGTACACAGCATGGACTGGAATGACAGAAGCCAAGTTTGCTGATGACAGTGCAGTCACCTTGTACGCATACACATTCCCCAAAACCGTGGAGTTGTCTGCATAAGAGAGTGTTGCTTGTGAAGCAACAAGAACCGAGTATGCACCACATGTTGTTCCTGTGTATGTACAACGCTCCACCTTGTAGCCAGAAACAGTTGGTCCACCCGCAGGTACACCCCAAGTCAATGTGATACCCGTTGCAGTTGGGGTTCCGCTCAACGCGAGAACGCCTGCGAGGGTGGACGTTCCAGTCGCTGATACATACGCCCATTCACCGAGGCCCATTCCGGTGATCGCTGAAACGCGATAACGAATCGTGACACCCGCAGCTGGCGGCGTCACTACAATTCCGCTGATAATGGCGCTCGTGAAGGGGCTCAAGACTGTCCAATTTGTTCCGCCATCAGTGCTCTGCTCGAGGCGATAGCCGTTCAAACCGCCTATCGCGCCGCCGTTGGCACTTGTCGTCGGGCCAGTCCACGACAGAGTTGACTGCGCATTTGCATTTGTTGTGTATGTGAAGGCACTTGGTGCTGCTGCGGCACCATTTGGAATGGTGTTCACCGTCGAGGTGTTGCCGATTCCAGCGGCACTGACTGCGCTGACGCGGAACCAATAGTTGATGTTGTTCGTAAGACCAGTGACGACGAATGGACTTGTCGCCACATTGTTATTGATGGTTGTAAAACCAGACGAGCTACTCGTGGATGAGAATTCCACTCTGTAACCAGTAACGGGGAGCCCCCCCGTTATGGCCGGGAGGGCCCAAGAAAGTGTGACTTGTTGGTCACCCCTCGTTGCCGACAACAAAGTCGGCGCGCTAGGTCGAGCTGGCGGCCCCGCAATACTTTGCAATGGCACAGTTGCGGCAACAGTTGCCGACGGACCAGAACCAGCAAAGTTTGTTGGCGTCACACGGAACTGCACTTGCGTACCTGCAAGAGCAGGGTTCGGTGCCCATCGATGCTCGAGTGACGTCGTCTCATCAGTCAATGTCGTCCATGAACTTCCGCCGTTCGAACTGAGTTCGACTCTGTAGAACACAGGAACACCACTTGTTGCACTCGGATCCGCCCACGTCACTGTGAGATACGTTGCCGTACCGGTAGTGCCATCTGGGTTTGTCACCGTCACGGTGTTTGCAGCAGACGTCGTCAGCGCAGTAACAGCAGTTGGTAGGCCAACTGGGAACACAGGAATCTGAGTTTGATTAACGGAGTAACCGTTCACGTTCTCAGCTTCAACACTGATGTTGTACGTGGTGCCAGTGGTGAGGCCGCTAACAACATAAGAGAATGTCGTCGGGCTTAGTGCGTCTGACAGAACCGTTGTCGGATTGCAGTTCGTTGCTGCACACCACCGGACGCGATATCCGATCAGCGGCGATCCACCATCGGTCACTGGTGCAGCCCATGTGACCGTAGCGGTTGCCGAAGTTCCGGTTGCGTTCGTCGACACTGCCATGTTTGTTGGCGAATCAGGAGTAGTTGACGGCGTTGCGGTGATCACCGAAGGTGTTCCGACTCCGATGCTGTTGATAGCGCTGACTCGGAACTGATATGCCACTCCATTACGCAGCGCAGAAATACGAACCCAGGTATGGGTAGCAAGACGATCCAGAATGAACTGCCATGTTGCCCCACCATCGGTGCTCTGTTCAATGCGGTACGCAACTACTGGAAGAGATGGTCCGACGTAGTACGACCCTCTCGAACTATCACCCAAACAGCATGTCCAGTTGAGTTGCACCATGGAGTTGTACACCGTGCTGTACAAACCAGTCACGCTTGAAGGCGTGTTGCCAGGATTGGTCTGAGCTGAAGTACTCACGGGGCCAATACCCGCATTGTTTACTGCCCTCACCCGATACATGTAGTACCAATTCACTCCATGCTGGCCACCGTTAAAGAGACCCGTGTGCGTAAAGGTGGTGTTCGTAGCACCAACAACGCGAGCAGTCTCGCTCCAAGTAGAACCTTGGTCGACTGATGTTTCCACGATGTACTGAGTAATCGCACTGCCGTTGTTGGCAGGCGCAGTCCACGTCAACGTCACTTGCTCATTACCAGGTGTCGCAATCAAATTCAATGGCGCATTGGGGATAGCAAACGGAGTCGAAACGATGTTTGCATAATCACCAATTCCAACAGCAGTAACTGCTGCAACACGGAATTGATAAGTACTTCCATTATTGATTCCGCGAGCGGTAAATGACGTTGCCGAAGTATCAAGCGTGAGAACAGTCCAGTTCACACCATCAATTGATTGTTCAACGCGGTACCCGTACACGTTGTAGCCACCCGTTGTGCCAACAGTCGTCCAAGCAAGCGTGACCGTTCCATCTCCCGGAGTACTTGTCAAAGTACGAGGCGACGACGGCGTGTCGTACTGAATGAAACCAACAGCGGCGAAATCACCCTCGCCCGCTGCCGTCACAGGAATGACACGAACGAAGTAGTTGCTTCCTGTCGGAAGACCGTTCAGGCGGAACTGCGTTGTTCCAGCAGGAACAAGAGTGTCAATGCCGTTGTTCACTGCAGCAGTGGGATCTGTGGTGTTCTGATACACCAGGCGATAGCCAAGAAGAGGAAGGCCTCCTGTGTATACGGGAGCAACCCAAGTAAGAAGAACCGTTGAGGCTCCATCAACGGTGGCACGCAGGTTCAGTGGTGCACTTGCAATTGAACCTGTGTATGTCGAACTACCTGTTGGCGTCAGCGAGACATAGTTATAAAGACCGAGACCCTGTGAAGTTCGTGCAGCAACGCGGAACTGATAGTTCGTCCCAGCAAGAAGACCGTGAATATGTGCAACAAACGAGTTTGTAATGAGGTTGTTCAACACAATCCATGTCGCGCCACCATCAGACGACTGTTCATACTGATACCCAACAACAGTTTGACCATACAACAGGGTCGGCGCTGTCCAATTCAAGACCGCCTGATTCGACAGTCCTTCCCATGTCACATCAGACACTGCGGTCAAAGCGTTGGGCGCACTCACCTGAGGAGCAGTGCGCCCAACAACTGTGGCGCCATCGCCAGTTCCCGATGCAGTGACTGCACGCAGACGGAACGTAATGCCACCTTGTTGGTTCAACATTCCCGTCACGTTGTACGAGGTCGCCGATGCAGGAACCGCAGAGTCAATACCGATAGAAGCGGTGCAACCTGCAGATGTGCAGTAATCGAGGATGTAACTAAGAACTGGAGAGCCACCGGTGTTCAGGGGTGCAGCCCACGTCAATGAGATGGAGCCGTCCCCTGTTCCAACGGCGGTGAAGTTACGAGGCGAGCTTGCAATGGCACCTGGTGTGACCGAGATGGAGGCAAATGCGCCAGAAGTGGACGCAGTGAGTGCAGCAACACGGAAACGACGAGTGACACCATTTGCCACACCATCAACGACATATGTCAGTGCAGTAGAGCCAGTGTTTGGCGTGATGGTTGACCATGTCACACCACTGTCTGCACTTGTTTCTATGCGATAGCCCCTAATTGTTTCAATCGCGATTCCAGACGATGTTGTCGTGGGCGCAACCCATGTCAACGTCACTTGGTTATTGGACGTCGTCGTAGCAGCGAGGTTGGTAGGTGGTGTTGGATTTCCAAAGACATACCCCTGTACCGGAATACTCCACTGACCAGGACCATTGGCGGTAATCGCGCGCACGCGGAAGGAAGTTCCCCAATTCGCCGCGATTGTGTGGGACATCGTCGAGGAAGTCGCCGTTGATGTTGCAACGGTTGTCCATACTGACACCGCAGCCGCTGTACCAGTACCGATAGCTGGGGCGGTCTGGATTTCGTAACCAGTAATCGTGCCGTTCGAGTATGTCGGTGCCGTCCAAGTCAGAGTTGCAGTTCCGTCACCGGCAACAACAGTTGGTGCAGAAACAGTATTTGCCGCGTAGCCACCTGCTTGAACATGAGTTTGAATTCGTGCATCGCTAAGAGCAGTGTTGTACAACGCCACATTACTAATGAGACCGTTATAGAAGTTGACCGCTGTCGTATTGCGTGCACCGATTTGGAATGGCACGCCCAATGTCTGCACTTCAATATTTGGTGCGGCAACTGATGCTAGGACAACACCGTTAACAAACAACTTAATGACATTGCCGTTGTAGGTCATCGCGATGTGTTGCCATCTATTCGGCGTGATCACGCCTGAAGCTGTGATGACAGAAACTCCATTGATCCAAGCGAAGAACTGTCCAGCATTTGTTTGTTCAATAAACCAGCCATTGTTGGCACTATTACGAGAGAAAATCGCTGCATAGTTCGTTGTCTGAGTTGCGCCTGGCTTAATCCATGCTTCAACGGTCAGAGAAGAAGAGTTCCATGCTGCGTTATCGGGAACAACAATCTTTGAGGATGCGCCATTGAATGATGCCGTCAGCTGACTGGATCCCAATGGTGAAGTATTTGACCCTCCACCAAATGTGACTGACGTTGGTGTTCCTGGTGCACCCGCACTGCCCGCATCTGCCACTGACGTTGCGCCCGAAGCGTCACTCAGTGCCCAGAATCCGGTGGGGGCATCAGCAAGAACAGCAGATGTGTACGACGCAATATTGCCATTGCCAGAAACGGGAATAGTTCCCGCTGTTGCGTTAGTGCCTGTTGGTGCCGATGCAAAGTTTCCTGCAGTGTTGCCACCGGCGACAGCAAGGACAGAAGTAGGGGTCCCGTTACCAGAAGCATTCACTGCGTAGACGCGATAGTGGTACTGCGTTCCCGCTGTGAGACCTGTAACGACGGCCGGCGAAGTTGCAGATGCATTCACCGTCGTAAATGTTGAGCCATCAGTATTGGAAATCATGAGGACATACGAAGTAATCGCACTCGTGCCCGTATCGGTGGGCGTATTCCATGTGATCGTAAGGCCGCCGTTTGTAGGCGTCGCGATCAGTGAATCGACACGGCCAGGGACACCGCCAACGGCATACGTGCGCGCAACAGAATCAATAGTTGCAGCAACTGCAGAAAGCACAGACTGCTCCCCTGCGAAGGCAGACGTCGGTTCTGCATTGTTCTCGAGAACTGCTTGTGTACGCGCCGGTTGCGTCGCACGACGTGGTGCAACGGGGATCCCTACAGATGTTTGCCCAGCCCCTGCAGAAGACTCTGCACGAACACGGAAGAAATACACCTCATCGGCAAAAGGAGTGCCTGTCACAACATCGGTCATCGACAGTGTTGTGGTGTCAGCACTCGCCGACGCATAAGTACGCCAGGAAGTGTTGTCACTAGAAATCTCAATGCGATAACCAATGATGGTGTAGCCACCGTTGTTGGCAGGCGCCGCCCAATTCAATGTCACTTGACCCACAGATGGCACAGACGCATCGAATGACGTTGGCGCTGACGACAAACCACGAGGCATTGCAGAAACAGAATCACTCGCGGCACCTGCGCCAACGCTGGTGACTGCTCGAACACGGAATTCATACGTTGTGCCGTTCGACAAACGTGTGCCATTTTCCAACTGCGTGACAAATGCAGAAGTAGAAGATGAATATGTATTTGCAATCGCGTCGACCCAACCAGATGTAGTGAGCACCTGAACGTTGTAGCCAAGGATGCGAGACCCGCCATCAGAAGCTGGCGCGGTCCACTCGACAATGACAAACGAATCGCCAGCGCGAGCCGACGGAGTGTTGCCTGTGCCAACGCGATAGTTCGCTGCAGTCCAGTGTGCACGGACAGCCGAAGCAGCCAACGCAGAGCGGTACACAGCAAAGTTTGCAACGGAACCCGAGAACGCAAAACCAGAATCATTCGATCCACCGATCGCATAGGAACCACCAGCAGCAACTGAAGTTCCTGAACCCACTCGTTCGCCATTCACATAAAGAACAACTTGGCCGTTGCTGTACGTCGCCGCCACATGGGACCACGTGCCCGGCTGAACAAGTCCACGAGCAGACTCCACCTTTGACACCACGCTGTTCGCAAAGCCAATAAATTGCAGAGCTCCGCCCGCAGTCACTCGCATGAACGATCCATTCATGGTGTTCCCCACTCGGGCCACAGTCGAAGCATCACCGTTGATCGAAGATGGGTTCACCCAACCTTCAAGAGTGAAGGCGTTCGCCACGTTGACATTCGACGACAGTTCCCTGCCCTGGAGATAACCCGCAGTCATGCCACCAATTGGGGCAGGCATTCCGAAGGAAGGAACGCCAGTCAAGACTCCGGCCGCACTGGCATTCGCCACAGTGTTCGTAGGAGTGTCCGCAAACTGCCAGAAACCAGCCGGCGAATCACTGCGCACGGCATCGGCATAAGGAGTACCGCTAGCAGGGGTTGTGGTGGAAGCTGCACCGCGTGGCGCCGACGCATCTGCTGCAGGAATCCCCGAAGAGGAAATGCTCGGTCCAGTGCCCGAGGAGTTGACGGCGGCAACTTGGACGTAGACGACCACGCCGTTCGTCAATCCCTCAACCACCGCTGAAGTGTTGGTCGACGTCCGAGCAGAAGTCACCGGCGACCACGTGCGACCATCGGTGCTCCAGGACACTGCGTATCCCTTGACCTTCTCTTTCGCTGCAGATGCATTCCACTTCACAGTCAGCTTCTCGTCATCAGGAGTGATGACGAGACCAGCGGGAACAGTTGGCATTGCAAGGGGCGAAGTTGCAGTGCCAGGAATTGTTACTGGAGTAACTGTGGGTGTGATTGTGTTGTTCGTACCGGAGGGCGATCCGTTGGAACCGTTATTGGTGTTGCTCGTACCAGGTGCAACGTTGTTGTTCACGACATCGGCGAGGGCGATCGACGACGGCATGAACGGAAGTGCAGTTGAAGCTGCAATGAAAAGTGCGAGAGCAACGCGCATCGCACGTCGTAGTTCTCGATGGAGTTGATTGATGACCGACGCTCTGCTTCTCGCAGATGTCGGGGTAGGTACTGACCTACCTTGCATTAAAAGTTTCACGGATTCGCCCCTCGTGTCTTGGATGTTTTTGGTACGAAACGCAAGAGGGAAAAGAGTTTCCGTCTTGCGTTGCGCCAAAAATGCTAGGGCGCATTCTTCTGCGATTTCACAGGCGAAAACTGCGGAAATCTTTTACTGGCAAGGGTTTGCGAGGATTGACATGTGGATAAACCCTCAAGTACCAAACCCTCAAGTTGGACTCAAGGTTGAGGTGTCTCGCCTATCCCTTATTGGTTATGAGTTATAAGAAAAGGACTTACATCCGTCATCCACAGGGAGAAAAACACTCCGATAAGTGACAGAAAATCATCAACTGGCGAAGGGCAAAAAACTTTTTTTGAAAGTTGCGTCCAGAACCCCGAATCCGTGGGGGGGTGCACAGGAAAACTGCATCGTTCATGTGGCCACGATCGACGTCGAGAGCACCTCGAAGAGTGATTTACTTCGCGTTATTGCGAAGAGAAGAGTGAACTACTTAGTGCCTAACGGACGGAAGAATCCGTCGGGAGCAACAACGTCGTCACGAGTTAATTCATGCACAGATGACTTACCAAGACCAAGCAATGCAGAGTCAATTCCACCGCGCAACAAGTCGAGAACATTCTCTACGCCCGCTTGACCGTTTGCAGCCAAGCCCCACAAATATGCGCGACCAATCATGACGGCACGCGCACCAAGTGCGAGTGCCTTCACAACATCTGATCCACGACGCACTCCACCATCGAGCAGAACTTCAATCTGTGAACCAACGGCGTCGGCCACTGCAGGAAGTGCACGAATTGGTGCAGGTGTTCCGTCGAGGTTGTTACCACCATGGTTCGACACAGACAATGCAGTTGCACCAAGGTCTACAACGCGCTTCGCATCGTCAACGCGGCTGACACCTTTCACCATGAATGGACCACCCCACTGCTGACGCAACCACGCAATGTCTTCCCATGAAGGAAGCGGTGTTTGCATCCACTCGTAGTACGCACCGAAGAACGTGGGAGCTTTTTCTCCTGGCTTTGCCATGTTGGGCGCTGAGAGATCCGGAATGCGACCAGTCTTTGCAAATGTCCACAACCAGCCCGGCTTTTGCAGAACCTCGGGCGCAAGTTTCACTGCTGCCTTAATGTCGATCTTTTCTGGAATCCATGGGCTGCCCCAATCGCGACCATTAGAGAATGACCAATCGAGAGTAACGATGAGACCCTTCGCACCTGCAGCGCGTGCACGCTCCATGCGCTGCACAAGCGTGTCTTTGTCGCCACACCAATACATCTGGAAGAACGTCTTGTCGTTTACTGCCGCTACATCTTCAACAGACTTGGACGCAAAGGAGCTGAGCCCCATGGGAATACCGCGGTTTTGCGCAGCACGCGCAATGGCAACTTCACCTTGTGGGTGCACTGCTTGCACACCAGTGGGCGAAATGAGAACAGGCATTGAAATGTCTTGACCCATTACCGAAGTAGCCATGTCACGTGTGTTGGACAAGCCAGCAACATGCGGAGCAAAGCCCAACTGATCGAACGACGCCAAGTTGTCGGCAGTTGACAAACCCTTTTCAGAACCAGCGATAAGGGCGCCATAGACGGACTTTGGCAAGCGTGCTTTTGCGCGTCGCTGCGCTTCTGCCACTGTTTCGAACCATTCGTTGGCCATGTCTATTTCCTTACACGGAGGGGGACGGCAAATTGTACCGATGCCCCCTGCGGAGAGGCTCACTCACACATCAGAAAGCAACAGTGACAAGAGTTCTGACGGCGAACTCAGCACCACATCGGCCCCGGCCCCGCTGAGTTCGGCATGGTCGCCAAAGCCCCACAGCACTCCGGCCGACCGCGTTCCCACTTGCACACCAGCCTCAATGTCGTGATGGCGGTCGCCAATCATCCAACACGATGACAGCTCGGGAAGTGAGCCATGTTCTCGAACAACGTCATCCAATGCTTGACGTAACAGCACGGACTTGTGAACGGGGGCATCGTCAGCAGGACCAACAACAGTCACCATGTGATGATCCATTCGTGTTGCTTTCACTGCAATATCTGCCTGAGTTTGTGGCTTTGCGGTGACCACAGACAAATGCCAATGCGCTGCAAGTTCGTCAACAACTTCACGCATTCCATCAATGACAGGCGTATGTGGCAAATGATGCGCCTTATAGATACGTCGGTACTCATAGATGAATTCATTGGTTCGTGATTCGTCTATGCCCCGAGCGCGCAGTAGTTCGGGCATGGTGGTCTGAAACGGTGGCCCAATAATTCGCGTCACTTCTGCCGACGTAAGCGGGCTCGCCCCCACGGCCGCAAACATGTCGTTCACCGACTGGGTAATTCCGGCGCCAGAGTCGGCAATGGTGCCGTCCAGGTCGAAAAACAGGTACCCGCGCTTGGCCATCTCGCCACCCTAGAGCCCTACCCCTGCCAATTCTGAGGTTCTATTTTGGTAATCGTTCTCATTCTCAGTATGGTGTGGATATGAAATTACGTTTTGTTGCCGGCGCACTGTTGTTGATGATTCCCACTTTGGCCGCGTGCGGAAACGCATCATCCACATCATCGGATGATGCGTTGGTCGTGTCTGCAGCCCTCTACCCCATCGCTGAAATTGTGCAACGCGTTGGCGGAGACTCTGTTGAAGTGGTGAACCTGACCCCACCAGGCACCGACGCACACGATGTTGAACTCACAGCAAAGCAAATGCAGAAGCTTGAAGAATCCGATGCAGTGTTCTTTTTCGGCGACAACTTTCAGCCGGGAACTCAGAAGGCAATCACTGCGCTCAGCGGTGTTACATCTGTAGATCTTTTTGATTCAGTTGAACTGCTCGATGCGGCCATCGGTGAGTTCAAGGCCGAGGAAAGGCATTCCGAAGATGAACATGCTGACGAGGACCATGCAGACGAGAAACCAGTTGAAGACGAACACAACCACGGTGAGCACGACCCACACGTGTGGTTAGACCCCGCAAACATGATTGCTATGACCAAGGCAGTTGTTTCAACATTGTCGACACTGCAACCAGAGTCAGCATCCGCCTTTGCCGACAACGGCGAGACCTACATTGCCGAACTCACCGAAGTCGGCGAACTTTTGGACGCAGAGATTGGGATTCCCGATGGCAAGACTGCCTCGCGATGCGACGACGTCAACTTGTACACCGCACACCAGGGCTTCACATACCTTGCCCATCGCGCAGGTCTCACCCTCGTTCCCATTGGCGGCATCAACCCCGATGAACAAGTATCCGCGCAGTATCTTGAGTCATTAGCAACTGACTTGAAAGGGAAAGACGTGACCATCTTTTACGAATCTCTCATCACATCATCTGCTACCAAAGCTCTCGCGGATTCGCTCAATGTCACTACCGATGTCTTGAACGGCGTTGAAGGTCTCTCTAACGAAGACATTGCCAATGGCATTACCTACATCTCTGCGCAACGAGACAACATTCAACGAATCGCAAAAGCGTTGCGCTGTTCATGACCGATACTGGAGGCGTCCTTCAAGCTGTCGACGTAGCAGTGTCCTACGGCGACACACGGGCGCTTCTGTATTCGTCTTTTTCTATTGCCGCGGGTGAACTTGTAGCGGTGGTTGGCCCAAATGGCGCTGGAAAGTCCACATTGTTCAAAGCATTGGCCGGTTTCGTCGACCACGAGGGAGATGTAGTGGTTCACGGCGAACATTGCCATCACCTTGAACGCAAAGCCATTGCGTACATTCCTCAGCAATCAGATCTCGACCTTCGCTTTCCCATCACTGTCAGCGAAGTTGTCATGGCAGGCCGCCGACGTTTCCACGCCGGCCGCATGCGTGCGACACAACATGATCATGCAACTGTTGCATCGTGCCTTGAACAAGTTGATTTAGCAGGAACGGAATCTCGCTCGCTTTCAACACTCTCCGGCGGGCAAGTACAACGAGTTCTATTGGCACGGGCACTTGCCCAAGAGGCCGATGTACTTCTGCTTGACGAAGCACTCTCTGGAGTAGACACTCGACACACCGATGAACTCATCTCGCTGTTCTCCACTTTGTGTGCGCGCGGCACCAGCGTGTTGGTCTCCACCCACGACCTCGGGCTCGTGCGTTCCCGTTTCACGCGGTGCCTCACCGTGAATGGCCGTGTGTTGGGCGACGGCACCCCTACTGTTGAACTCTCTGGGGAAAAACTCGAGCGCCTCTTCGGCTCACCGTCTGGAAGCGATGCAATATGAATTGGCTGCTTGACCCGTTTCAGTCGGACTTCTCACAACGAGCTGGGCTCATTTGCATCATGGTGGGTGTTCTTGCCCCTGTTGTTGGAACTTGGGTGTCATTACGGCGTCTGGCGTACTTGGGCGATGCAATGTCTCACAGCGTTCTAGGTGGAGTTGCTCTTGGGTTTGCATGGTTTGGCACTAACGCGGTACTGCCCGGTGCACTTGTTGCTGGTGTCTTTATGGCTCTCACCATTCACTACCTCTCACAAAACCGACGGCTGTCAAACGACTCTGTGATTGCAGTCGTCGGGAGTGGAATGTTTGCATTCGGCGTGATTGCACTGAACTCCATTGACAGCACGGTCTCGGTTTCTCATTTCCTTTTCGGTCAACTACTCACCGTCACCACAACAGACCTCTACATCACACTTGTGCTCACTGTTCTTGCACTTGTGTTTGTGTGGTGGCGATTCCCCGACCTCACCTTCTCCACCTTCGACCGCGACCATGCAACACAAATTGGTATTCGCGTTCAACGCCTCGATGCAGCAATGCTCGTATTGTTGGCTGTCTGCGTCGTGGTGTGCTTGAACACCGTGGGTATTGCGCTCACCGTGTCGTTACTCATCACACCAACAGCAACATCTCGATTGTTCTTCAACAACGTCAGCTCAATTACTCGTGGTGCAATAGCTTTCGGACTTGTTGAAGTTCTTGGGGGGTTTGTTGCCGCATACCATCTCGACCTTCCGCCAGGCCCCACCATCACATTGGGAGCCACGCTGACATTCATTGTGTTGTATGCACTTCGTTTCGCTCGTAGCGAGCGCACGTATGTTCACCACACACACGAACATCACGATCATTCGCACTAGTACCGAAGACATACCTTTCCTTAGGTATGTGACTACTTGAGAGCCATTCACGCCTTCACTTATTCTGTGAACTGCGGTACGTTCACATCATGACAGCGAATGCATCGGGTAAGCGTCGGATTCTGGTGGGCATTGACGGTTCACCCAATAGTGCGAAAGCAGTGGACTGGGCAATTTCTTTTGCGCATTCGGGTGACACCGTCATTCTTCTTTCTGCATGGAGCCCCATTGTGGTTCCGGCAGAAATGGCCACCACATACTCCTTTGACGACACTGGAGCGCGCAATCTTCTCGAAGAGGAAGCAAAGCGCGTTGCACAAGCAGCAGCAAACCGAGGTGTATCGCTTGCTCGACACTTTGAGAACAATGATCCACGCAATGCCTTGTTGTCCACGTCATGCGACATGATTGTTGTTGGCGCCCGAGGCCACGGTGGTGTCATGGGTCTGCTGCTCGGCTCCGTTGCCGACTATGTGTCACGGCATGCAAAAGTGCCTGTGGTCATTGTTCCCGCTGGCGAGTAAGTACCGTGAGGTGATGAACCTCGACCCCATGGCAGAAACCGGCATTGATCTCACCACGCTTCTTTTGTGCGATTACGCCAACATTCGCGAAGGGATGATCAACATTGTCAGTGGCGGTATTACTCGTATTGGAAGCTCAGTGGGTTTCCCCACCGCTATAGATGCTCATCTCGCGATGTCTGTCTATGTGCACCCGCATCGAGTGGCAGAGACCCACACAGGTCGCATCGTGCTGCGTTTCCCCGACACTGTGGAAGAGATTGCTCGCATTGAATATCAATTTCATGGCGATGCAGACCTTCACCCGGGTGAGGGCTTGAACTTTCACTTTGCTCTCCCCCTTCAGGGAATTGCTGCACCACACGCTGGGCAAATAGACGTTTCCGTCACCGTCAATGAATCTCCCATTGGGCTTTTGAGTTTCTGGATGGTGGATGCATCCGAGTGATGCACCATTTGCGCCTACAGTGCGCGTATGGAAAGTCTGGCTTTAGCGGCAGCCATCATTGTCTTCAGCATCATTGTTCTCGGAGTGGTCGCCACCTTTACTGTCTTTCGCACACCGAAAAGTTCTGCTGGTCGAGGCACCACACTTGCGCTTAACGCACTTGGAGTTGCCGCAGGAGCATGGTTGGCTGCACTCGATATCGGTATGGGTGCGCGCGTTATCGGAGCAGCCGTAGCAATTGCTAACGCTGTCAGTCTCGTTCGCATACTGCGCTTTCGCGCTAAATGACTACCGCGTGCGACGACGTCGCGACGCTAGTAGTGCCAACGCTCCTAAAGGAACCATGGCGAGCGCCCCTGGAATCATGTTGGGCAGCGAAGAAGTCCCTGTAGCGGGGAGAGTCGGTGCTCGTACCACGAAGGTGAGCGAGGAGTTCTCATAGGTGGCCCCTCCGACACCCACAGAGACGACTGTACGAAGTGATTGCGAGCGAACTCGATACTTGCCCGATGGAATGTTTTCGAGAGAGAACGTTTGATCGCTCTGAACTTTAGAAATGAAGGTGACGTCGTCGGGAGTGTCGAGATTCTTATCTACGCCACTCCAGTCGATGTTGACATCTGTCCCGGGTGGAGCCGACTTAATGGTGCCCACTGCTTCAAGATTTCCTCGTGCAGCAAAATCGGCGCGAGCGGTTTGGCCAGCAACAACAGTGACTGTTACTTCCCAGTCGACTGCGCCTTGCGAGTCCCACGACATAGACAGACTCAATCCAGTTGGCATGGTGGCTTTCACTTTGTATGAACCAGCAGCTAACGATGAGAACGCCACGGCACCTGTTTTTGAAGTTGTTGCCGTACCGCTACTGACGCCTGAAATCGCGATTGAAATTCCTGGAATCCACACTTCGCTTGCATCTTTGGTCTCGTCACCATCGGTGTCTATCCACACAGTGCCATTGACGGCGCTCACAGAGCTGCCAGCTATCGGCGCAACAGTTGTAGATGTTGTTGAAGTTGTTGTTGTTGTAGCAACTGGCGTTGTGAACGAACGAATTACACCAGCAGGAGAACCATTGGCATTCGAAAGATTGACACGGAAGTAATACGTGGTTCCACCAGTAAGACCCGTGAGATTGTACGAAATAGGCGTATTCGTTGAAGTGGGCGACAATGGGGACTGGCCAGGTGTCACCGTGGTGTTGCCCGATGCAAGTGTCGGAGATGTTCCCCACGTGATGGACAAAGTGCTTGACGCACCAAAAATTTTGTCGCCTTCGCTCGTGCTGCGTTGGCTGGCTTCTCAAGAAGAGGGGCTGCTACCGCAGTGGCAGCAACGAGAAGAGTGGCAACAGCCGCAACATGCGTACGACGGAAAACCTTTACGGAAAAAACTTTTTGGAACGCTCGTCTAAAAGTAATGGTACACAAGTGTGTTATAAGTTATAGTAGATAAAGTTATTATACATAACACTTGTGACTTCGGACCGTAGAGACGGAGATACCCCTTTGTGTGAGGGTCGCGAGGCCAGATCCGACCCGACCTGCATAACGCAACTAAGTAGGTACATACTGAGGTTGGGTCAATACCAAGGAGGGTATGTATGTCTCCACTGAATTCTCGTGGTCGACGCATTGCGGGCGCCACTGTTTCTTTGCTGGCTGTCGTGGCTGGGTTCTCCCCCACCGCAGCATCGGCGGTCACCACATCAACATCCTCCACCACCACAACTTCAACGTTGCCTCCAGTGTTTGCGCCCGGCTCATCACCAGTTGCCGGAACCAAGCGCTACATCATTCGTTACGAAGACAACGCAACCGAAGCTGAGAAAGACAAAGAAGTAGAAACGCGTAAGGGAACTACAAAGCAGCGTTTCAGCAAAGTGTTCAACGGCGCAATTGTCGACATGTCTCCAGCACAAGCAGCTCTTATGCGCAAGAGCAGCAAAGTGTTATGGGTAGAAGAAGACAAAGGTGTTCGCAATCAAACCGTTGTTCCCACGCCAAGTGATTTATGGGGCCTAGACCGTCTTGACGAAACGGCACTTCCACTTGATGGCCAATACGAATTTGCCACAAACGGTTCTGGCGTGACGGCCTATGTCGTTGACACCGGAATTCTGTCAACGCATCAACAACTCTCTGGTCGCGTTTCCGGCTCTTTCTTTGACGCCTTCGGTGGAACAGGAACAGACTGCAACGGACATGGAACGCACGTTGCCGGAACTATCGCGGGAGCATCGTTTGGTGTGGCACCCGCAGCATCACTCGTTGCAGTTCGGGTTCTCGATTGCGCCGGATCGGGTTCCGTCTCTGGCGTTATCGCAGGTATTGACTGGGCCATTAACCACCACACCACTGCGCCCGCGGTCATGAACCTCAGTCTTGGTGCGTCAAAGAGTGACTCACTGAATTCGGCGATTGATCGCGCCTACGCAGATGGCATCACCGTGGTTGTTGCAGCAGGAAACGCAAATGTTGACGCCTGCACCACATCGCCCGCAAGCAACAAAGTGTCGGCATTAACTGTTGGTGCCACAACTCGCACCGATGCTCGCGCGTCGTATTCAAACTTTGGTTCGTGCCTCGACCTGTTCGCTCCCGGATCAGACATCAAATCGGCGTGGCACACAAGCTCAAGTTCAACCCAGATCTTGTCGGGCACATCAATGGCATCCCCGCATGTGGCTGGTCTTGCTGCGCGGTACTTATCAGCAGTTCCTGCAGCATCGCCCGCCACGGTCATGTCTGCAATTACATCTTCGGCTACTAACAACGTGGTCATCGGACCTGGCACGTTGTCGCCGAACAAACTTGCCTACGGGAGCCCCACAGCGATTCCATCAAACAGTGGCTCCGGCACAACGGTTCCAGGTTCCACCACATTGCCACCTGGCTCAGGCACCGAGGCCGCTCCTTCTGTTCCCGGACTCACAGGTACCCCAATTGCACTTGCAGGCGCACAGTCTTCGTGGTTGGAATGGCCAGCAGCGGTGAATGGTGGAAGCCCGATCACTGGACATGTTGTTCGTGTCTACCGCGCTGGAAAACTACTCACCCAGGTCATTGTCGATGCAGACACGGTGCACACCATCAACAACTTGCGTGCAGGTTCCACTCATTACTTCACAGTGGCCGCAATGAACGGAGTTGGCGTTGGACCGTTCTCGGCAAAGTCAAACACAATCATCCCGCTGAAGAACACAGGCACATTCACCAAATCGCAGTCCTCAACAGCAACCGACATAATTCCGAACGCCCCCACCAATCTCGCCGTTTCACAAAGTGGCTCAAACATTGTTGTGCTGTGGTCTCCTGCAGCCAACGCAGCAGCCTCTTCACATGAAGTGTTGTTTTACCAAAAGCGCAAAGTGGTTGCGAAAGTCATCACGATGTCCACGGGTGGCGTGCGAATCTACGGTTTGAAAAAAGGTGTATACGCCGTGCGTGTTCGTGCAGCAAACATGGCCGGAACAAGCAGCGTGTCAAGCCATAAAGCACTACGAGTGAAATAAGCGCTTAGTGCTCTAAGTGTTTGAAGCGCTCAATTGCGTCGACAATTTCTTTCTCGGCCGCAGCGCGACCTTCCCACCCTTTAACAGTGGTGTCTTTGTTTGGTTCAAGCAGTTTGTAGACCTCGAAAAAGTTGCCGACTTCATCGAGGAGATGTTCGGGCAAATGATCAATATCGACATATTGGCTAGATCTCGGATCACGTGAGGACACGCACAACACTTTTGCGTCGGGGCCCTTTTCGTCTGTCATCCAGAACACGGCAACGGGACGAACCCACACGTGGCACCCAGGGAATGTGGGCTGACTGAGCCACACCAACGCATCGAGTGGGTCACCATCTTCGCCGTGGGTTCCGGGAAAGAAGCCGTAATCGAGTGGATACTGCGTGGCGGTGAACAGTGTTCGGTCGAGCCAGATTGCACCGGTCTCGTGATCCATCTCGTACTTGTTGCGAGACCCCTGAGGGATCTCCACCACCATCTCTACTTCCATGAAGTCAGTCTATGGCAGGTGAGTTCTGAAGACCCATTGCTCCGTTCAACATGGACCGCATAAGGGATGCGAATTGTTCGTCTGTAACGCCGCCGCCGGCTTCTTCAAGTAGATCATTGAGGACAAATCCGAATCCGTAGCTTTGCACCAACATTGCGAGCGCAACAGTAGACATAGTGGGCTCTGCATGTGTAATGCGACGCACAGCGTTATCCATAAATGCAGTGAGGCGATCGTGCAAGATGTTTTGCACCAAGCTGAGACGCACACGCAATGTGGGAATTTCCATTGATGCCGCAAGAATTTGCATGCGTTGCCAGCGACGCGGACGACGGAAGTCTTGTTGGGGTAATGCAAGCACGGCTAACAGATCATCGACAGTGGGCGATTCCAACGCATTGAAGTAAGCCTCGGATGCATCGAGTTGTTCCAATACAAACTCTTCAAACATTTCGCCAAGCACTTCAGCCAAGAGGCCGTCGCGATCGACGAAGTATTTGTAGATAAGCGGCACAGAAACCTTTGCGTTCAGCGCAACGTCTTGAACTCGAAGACCAAGGATTCCTTTAGTTTCTACTTCTGCACGGGCTGCAGCGATAATTCGCTCACGTGATGATGGGGTGTGATGTGGCTCCACGAGGGGTGACCCTATCTCTTGCCTCGGCCCTTTTTCGGTCGGGCAAGTAGCTCCAACGCGTGGTCCAGCGTGACCCCGGCAGGGTCGGTATCGGCAGGCACCGGACGCGTCTCACCCGCCTTTTCTACATAGATGCCATAGCGACCACGCTTCAGAACCACTTCCTCGCCCGACGCTGGGTCAGCACCCAGACTGCGCGGGAATGCCAGCAACGGCTCAATGTCGGCCATAGAGACAGTGCCTACATCTGTGCCCGCAGGGAGCGAGACGCTACGCGCCCCCACCTTTGCATACGGACCATACGGCCCCACTTTCACCGTTACTTCTTCTCCATTGTGCTCACCCACAACGCGTGCGTCTGTTGGGGTGCTGAGCAACTGCAACGCAAAATCCACGGTGAGTTGTGACAACTCGGTGTTGTCGGGCACGGCCACGTTGCGAGATCCGCACTTGATATAGGGAGAACCACTTGTTCGTGATGGACGCGAACGAGTTCCACGAACTGATTTCTTACCTGCAAACGAACGGCCGGGCTTCAACACAATGGGTTCACCAGTTTCTGGATGAACACCAATGGTGAGCACATCGTGATCGGCAGGCTTGTAGGACTTTTCAACTTCATCAATAACCGAGACAAGTCCAGGCCATTCACCGTCGCCAAGCGAGTAGAACTTCGACAACATGTCCACCAATGTTGAGTTGCCATCAACAATTGCGTCCAACTCTTCTTCCATCTCACGGGTGAAGGTGTAATCAATCAATGTGGGGAAACACGTACTAAGGAACTGGTGCACCGCAACGCCTGTGAGAGTGGGAATTAGCGCTTGGTCTCCGCGCTTAGACCATACGTACTCGTCTCGCAACGACTGAATGATGGGTGCATAGGTAGACGGGCGACCAATTTCTTGCGCCTCTAGTGCACGAATAAGAGACGCATCTGTGTACCGAGCCGGAGGACGAGTGACGTGCTCCTTCACTTCCACGGCCGACAGTTCAAACACATCACCCACGGTGAATTCAGCAAGTGGCGTTGGTTCATCGTCTTCAACAGATGAATACAAGCGACGGTGTCCGGGCTCAACGATGGTGGTTCCCGATGCAGTGAACACACACCAGTGCTCCGGGTTGGTGGTGTTTGCGTGCAATGTAACGGTGACCGTTGTACCGGTGGTGTCCACCATTTGCGATGCAACGGTGCGGCGCCATACAAGGTCGTACACCGCTGCTTGATGTGTGGAAAGACCCTTCGGATGACGTAACGACATGTTGGACGGACGGATTGCCTCGTGTGCTTCTTGCGCCGACTTGCGCTTTGGGAAATACAGACGCGGTTTGTCAGGAACACATGAGGCACCAAACAGTTCCACGGCCTGCTGACGTGCTGCCGCCATAGCGACGCCAGACAGAGACGGGCTGTCTGTACGGGGGTACGAGATGAGACCCTTCTCATGCAGTTGATTCATGATTGCTTGTGCCGCGGTAGAGCCAACCTTCAAACGGCTGTAGATGTCTTGCAATAGATCGCTTGTTGTATACGGACGACGAGGCTTACGGGAGTACCCCTCTGTCTTCGAGTCGGCCACAGTAAGAGAAGTCGTCCGCAGCGCTTCTGCAAGTTGTTGCGCATCGGCCAGCAATAACAGTTGCGCCGGTGGTGCAACGACGCCGGCATCGTCAATGTCGTCGGACTTCGCTACGGGAACAGAGTCGATGGTGCGCAATAACGCAACAACCTTCGCCTCAATGCTGAGCGTTGCCTCAATGCCGCAATATGTGGTTTCCACGAAAGCAAGACGTTCTTTCTCTCGCTCGACCACCATACGAAGTGCGGGGCTTTGCACACGGCCAGCGCCCAAATTGCCACGCACCTTGCTCCATAGAACCGGCGACACGTTGAACCCGTACAAATAGTCGAGGTAGCGGCGAGTACGTGCTGCCTCTACCAATGAAGAGCGAATCTGCTTGCGGTCTTCCAGTGCAGCCAACACTTCAAGACGAGAGATGGAGTTGAACACAATGCGCGACACCGGCACGGTGGGTTGTAAGAACTCCACCAACAAGAACGCGATCATTTCACCTTCGCGGTCGCCGTCGGTTGCCAGAATGAGTTCACTTGCTTGTGCAAGCTCGTCACGGAGCATGTCGATAACTTCTTGCCCCTTCTTCGAGGGCACATACGTAGCGGTGAAATTGTTCGCCGTGTCTATGGAACCGCGCTTTGCGGGAATGTCTGCGAAGTGGCCGTACGAGGCCTTCACGGTGAAACCATCTCCGAGAATTTTCGAGATAGTGGCCACCTTGTTGGGGGACTCCACAATGACGAGAGGGCGGGGCGAGGAAGCGGTGCGTTTATTCATGGCGGCAGTTTCTAAACCATGCCTGTTGCAAAGTGGGTGGGTGAACCCCTCTGAAAGCCTTGTATTGCAAGGGAAAAAGAAAAACTTGACAGGCCGGGCGCGTGCGCGCGTGATGCGCACACGTACGCGCGTACGCGAGGGAACCGCTACGACACAACAATTTTTGCGGTCTTCAATGTTCGTGTTCCGCGCTTCGGGATACGCGTGACAAGCACAGAACACGTGCCCTTTCGAATGCCTTTCACCCGTGTTCCTACAAACGTGCAGTAACGCGATCCGCGCACAATGGTGAAACGCATAGAGCCTTGCGACGTTTTGGGAATGTTGAGCGACACATGCGCAGCTATTGCGCGTGCGGTAATGAAACGGTTGCGCTTGACGCGCAAGACACGGGCCGCAACAGAGCTGGGTTGCTGGTTGGACGGTGTTGTTGTGGTGGGAGCAACCGTGGTGGAGGTAGACGACGTTGTTGATGACGAACTGCTGGTTGATGAAGAATTAGTCGACGTGGTTGTTGTTGTAGTGGTTGTGGGCGACACCGTGAGTGACGCAATAGTCACGGCTGCAAGGCGGCGAGTTTGTGTCGAGTCACCTAATTGGCCCAAGGAGTTCAGCCCCCAACATTTCACCGCGCCAGCATCAGTGACTGCACACGCATGTGATGCACCTATTGCAACATCAACAATGTTCGCAGACAGCCCACTCACACCTGCCGACATGTAACGCGGCGAGTTCATGGTGGTGTCGCCAAGTTGACCATTGTCGTTTAACCCGAAACATTCCACGGTGTTCGTCACCAGAACCACGCA
>JBIIQG010000093.1:0-3403 GCA_044342185.1 Ilumatobacteraceae bacterium
CAGGGTAGGCAGTCCCCTGTCGCCTAGCGTGGAAGCCATGTCTGAAACTCGTTCAATTGCCCCCGCCGAAGGAAAGCTTGGTGTTCTCACCGTTGGCCTTGGCGCTGTGGCCTCCACCTTGATCGCCGGCGTTGAACTCGCCAAGCGCGGACAGGGCCTTCTTGCCGGATCCATGACCCAGATGGGCACCATTCGTTTGGGAAAGCGCACCGACGGTCGCTCACCACTCATTAAGGATTTCGTGCCTCTTGCTCGCCTCGAAGACATTGTGTGGGGCGCATGGGACGTGTTCCCCGATGACGCATACGTTGCGGCATCACGAGCTGGCGTCCTTGAACAGGGCAAGCACATTGAAGCAATCGCAGAGACCCTGCGAGAGATTCGCCCCATGAAGGCAGCGTTTGAACGCAAGTATGCACGCAACCTCACTGGTGAACACACCATGGGCGAGATTGGAAAGCGCGCAATGTTGAACGGCATTCGTGCCGACATCAACCGCTTCCGTGATGAAAAGAAAGTTGATCGCTTGGTCATGATTTGGTGTGCAAGCACCGAAGTGTTCATTGAGCCAGGCCCAGATCACCAAACAATCGAATCTTTCGAAAAGGCAATTGATTCCAACTCTGATCAGGTTGCGCCGTCCATGTTGTACGCGTACGCCGCGTTGTTGGAAGGCGTTCCATTTGCAAACGGTTCACCAAACTTGGCCGTAGACATGCCGTGTTTGCGTGAATATGCAACACAGCACAACATTCCAATTTCTGGAAAAGACTTCAAGACCGGTCAAACACTGATGAAAACAGTATTGGCACCAATGTTGAAGGCTCGCCAATTGGGATTGTCTGGCTGGTACTCCACCAACATTCTTGGAAACCGTGACGGCGAAGTTCTCGACGCTCCAGAAAACTTCAAGACAAAAGAAGAATCAAAGTTGGGAGTTCTTGAAGACATTCTTCGCCCCGACCTGAACCCCGAGTTGTACGGCAATGTGTTCCACAAAGTGCAGATCAACTACTACCCACCACGTGGTGACAACAAAGAGGGTTGGGACAACATTGACATCACCGGCTGGCTTGGTTATCCAATGGAAATCAAAGTCAACTTCCTCTGTCGTGACTCCATCCTTGCTGCACCATTGGCGCTTGACCTCATCTTGTACTCAGACCTCGCACAGCGCGCAGGTCTTGGTGGCATTCAAGAGTGGCTGTCGTTCTATTACAAGAGCCCACAGGTGGCGCCTGGCCTCTACCCCGAACACGACTTGTTCATTCAGCTTGCGAAGTTGAAGAACACATTGCGTTGGTTGATGGGTGAAGATCAGATCACACACCTTGGTCGCGAGTACTACGACGAGACAGATTGAACGTCACTCTGAATCGCAGTGCCGTTCAGGCATTCGCATTAGACATTCTGTGCGTGATGGCGCTAGTAATTATTGGCACACGTAATCACGACACAGACACTGGCGTATCAGGCATTCTGTTTGTAGCGGCGCCTTTTCTTATTGCGCTTTTGGGTGCTCACCTTGTCTTGAACGTTGTAGGAAAGACCACTTTCGTCGCAGGCATATGGGGAAGCACCGTGGTGTTCGGAATGGTGCTTCGCAACCTTGCGTTCAACCGCGGAACTGCAGTGGCTTTCGTACTGGTGGCCAGTGTTTTCTTGGCCGCCACCATGTGGGGCTGGCGAGCAGTAGCTGCGAAACGTCATTCGTGATCGAACCTACTGATAACACTTTCAACAAAGAAACGTGCTGCAAATAACGCCACGTTGAGATGCGCAGTGACAGGAACATCTGGCCCACACGCATTAACGGCTTCGCCCATACGACCAAAGAACTCGTACTTGAACATGCCATACCCATCGTGGTCTTGCACCGCGTCACGTGCTTGTTCGAACACCCAACTGAGTTCACGAACATACGGTGTGACCACGTATTCGTAGTCGGGCAACCAGGCATTAGGAATTGGTGCAGGTGCAACGTCAACAACGGCCACATCGGCACCTTGCCAGGGATCTGCGTAGCCCCAATCGCCGCCGGCGATCATTCGAGCCAGTGCTGCAAAATGTTCTACTGCTTCAAAAGTTTTCATGGTTCCTCCTTAGTGGGAATCGGAAAAGAGTGGCAAGAACACGGTGAGGTTCTTGCAACGGTCGAGTGCTGTTTTCAGCACGGATAAATGTGAACCCATGTCCGTGACGGCTTTAGCGGGGAACTCCACAATGATGCGTATTTCACCATCGCGTAACACCAGGCGTGCTCCGTACAACGTTGCGTTGATGTTGTTGATCTCTTCAAATACATCACGATTGGCAGGGGTATTGGTAGTGAGAATGTGTGTGAGGCGGATGTACTCGGTGAGCTCATCGTCTTTGCAGTGCACCGACGCGAAACATTCAACGTTGTCGAATGTAAATGTGTAGTAGTCGGGAATGCGCTCCCCTTCTGTTTCTTCCACCTCGAAGCCTTCACGCTCAAGCTGTGCTTTCAGGTCACCGCTCCAGCGTGCGAGTTCTTCGCGGTCGAGCAAGCAACGAACGCCCCACTTGTCACCGGTGATGAACACGTAGTCCGAATTGTCCTCGTCGACAAAGATGCGTGCTTCTTCGTGGTCGTCTCGCGAACGCAAGTAACGCGCGAGAATGTACGGATAGAACGTGAACGTTGAATGACCGTTCGTGCGGGCAGGAATTGAGCCTGTTGTGCGGCCTGCGTTGTACCTGCGCCAATCCATGGTCCAGGCAAACTGGCCATCGCCAATTGCTACATGAACAAATGGGAACACGCGCGATCCATCCGATGGGTCACGTGGGAAGTCGTGCACCGTGTCCGAGAACAACGTGAGGTCTTTCACCGAAACTTCAGCGACGGCAGGCGAGGCATGGAACCCGTGAATGCGGCCCAAGTACGGCATGTCTTTTTCGGTGAATTCCGCATCGTCTGGATGGTCTGTAGAGACATAACGATCTGCTCCGCGCCCAATGATGGCGCCTTCCATTTCGTTATAGAAAAGGTCTGCGCCGCCACTTCCCGATGCCACCTCAATGAGGTGAGGAATGAAGCGATCGGGAATAGGCAAGGCAAATGTTGGGTCGGTGGACTCAGCGTCTGCAGTGATCCATGTGGTGATGATGCGTTCACGAATGATCCACAAACGTGGACCATTCGGAACTTTCGTGAGCCATACGTGTGCTTCGCCGGTGCCGCCGGAGCGCCCAATCATGGTGAGCGCCGACATGACATCGATGAGTTCACCGATTGTGACGCGGATGGTCCATTCGGACTTGTTTGTTTCGAAGTCGGGGATCATTACTTGCGCACCACACGAACGTGAGTGTGAGGAACAACGTTGAACTGCGCTACATCGCCAACGATGACGTGCCCAAGGTCTGGGTGGTAGCT
>JBIIQG010000094.1:0-3394 GCA_044342185.1 Ilumatobacteraceae bacterium
GATTCGATGGTTGACGGCGTCTTAGATACGCAGTTCGAGTAAGAACTACTTCAGGCGCGCAGTTTCAATCTTCAAGTCGTTCTGCACCATCATGCTGACGAGAGACTTGAAGTCAACTTCTGGCACCCAGCCAAGCTTTTCGCGAGCCTTCGACGGATCTCCGATAAGAAGATCTACTTCCGCCGGACGGAAGAAGCGTGGGTCTTGACGCACGTAGTTGTGCCAGTCATCTAATCCAACTTCTTCAAATGCCAGGGTGAGGAACTCTTCAATGGAGTGCGTTTCGCCAGTAGCTACTACGTAATCATCTGGTTCATCTTGCTGAAGCATCATCCACATTGCGCGAACGTAGTCACCCGCGTAGCCCCAGTCACGCTTGGCATCCAAGTTGCCCATGACCAATTCTTTTTCAACACCCAACTTGATACGTGCGGCGGTGTTGGAAATTTTACGCGTCACAAATTCCAAACCACGTCGAGGGCCTTCGTGGTTGAACAGAATTCCTGAGCACGCGTAGATGCCATAACTCTCGCGATAGTTCACAGTGATGTCGTGGCCGAACACCTTGGCGCAACCGTACGGTGACCGTGGGTGGAAAGGCGTGAGTTCGGTTTGGGGAACCTCACGCACTTTTCCAAACATCTCCGATGATGACGCTTGATAGAAACGAATGGGATTGTTCTGGGTGCCACCCACCATGCGGATTGCCTCTAGCATGCGCAGCACGCCGAGGCCGGTGATATTCGATGTGAGTTCGGCCTGACCAAATGAAATGGCAACGAACGAAATAGCTCCCAGGTTGTACACCTCGTCGGGCTTCACATATTCAAGTGCCGACACCAAGCTGGTGAGATCTGCCAGGTCGCCGGGCACAAGTTCTACAAAGGGAAACTCGTCACGAATCTGCAATGCCCGAGGGTTGTTTTGCCCCTTGAGCATGCCGAAAACCTCGTAGCCCTTGGAGTGGAGGAATTCGGCCAGATGCTGACCGTCTTGACCTGTAATTCCGGTGATGAAAGCGCGGGGCATTGAGATGACCTCATGATTTGGCGATGGGACTCAATGACGGTACCACCGACACCCTCTCACTGAGGTGAATCCGAATGGTTCTTGCCCCCTACGCTTACACCATGATTTTGGTTCTGGCAGGCGGCGTAGGGGCTGCCCGCTTTCTGTCAGGACTTGTTCGGATTGTCGATCCCAGCAACATCGTCACCATTGTGAACACGGGCGACGACACCGAACTTCACGGTCTCTCTATCTCGCCCGACATCGACACGGTGACCTACACACTGGCCCAGGCAATTGACCCAGACCGTGGTTGGGGTCTTCGCGATGAAACCTGGCGCGCAATGGCCGCGCTAGAAAAATTCGAAGGCGTCCGCCCCGAGTACTCCCGGGCTGCTCCACGATGGTTCAATCTTGGCGACACAGACCTTGCGACCCACTTCTACAGAACTGCCCGCCTACAAGAAGGCGCCACTCTTCGTGATGTCACAGACGAGGTTCGCCGAGCATTTGGCGTGGATGTGTCAATTCTGCCCATGACAAATGACTCTGTGCGGACCACGGTTCATCTCACTGATGAAAGTGTGAGTTTTCAGGAATACTTCGTGAAGCTGCAACATTCAGTACCGGTAACCGGAGTTGATTTTGTCGGCGCGAATAACGCCACCTTCATCGATGAGTCACTCATCACTTCTGCAGACACCATTGTGATAGCACCATCAAATCCCATTGTGTCGCTCGGACCCATTCGTGCTCTTCCACACGTCGATTCATTGCTTGCTTCGCGTCGTGATGATGTTGTAGCGGTATCCCCCATTGTTGCTGGTGCCGCCCTCAAGGGACCTGCAGACAGAATGTTGATAGAGCTTGGCCACGAACCCACCGTGGTCGGTGTGGCGCGAATGTATGCACCGGTGTGTTCCACTCTTGTTATCGACCAACAAGATGCACACCTTGCGAATGAAGTGGAGCGCGAAGGTCTTCAATGTGTAGTGACAGACACCATCATGTCGAAACCAGGCGTGTCTGAAGAATTGGCGCGACGCACTGTGCGCGCCACGCCACGACAAGGAGGAATCTCATGGCCCGATTAATGGCATGGAGCGTTGAAGGTATCGGCGAAATTGTTCCTGGAATGCAATTGGGCGATGTCATCGTCGAAGCATGCGCCAGCGAGCCAAACGGTCCGTTGCGCGACAACGATGTCCTGGTGGTCACTCAGAAGATCGTTTCAAAAGCAGAGAATCGATTGGTTGCAATTAACCCCGACGATCCCCTCTCGCACAAGGTGTTAGTAGAAGAAGAAGCGGTACGAATTGTTCGACGACGCGGCGATCTCATCATCACCGAAACAAAGCACGGCTTTGTGTGCGCAAACAGTGGTATCGACCTATCAAACGTGGAACGTGGCTATGCCGCACTTCTTCCACTCGACAGCGATAGGTCTGCGCGCCGTATTCGTGACATTGTTCGAGCCAAACTTGGAGTCTCGGTTGGCGTCATCATCAGCGACACGTTTGGTCGCCCGTGGCGCAAAGGCCTCACCGATGTTGCCATTGGCGTTGCTGGTATTGCAGGCGTTGTCGACCTTCGCGGAACCGAAGACGCACTTGGTCGCGTTATGCAAGTCACCGAGGTTGCTGTGGCCGATGAGCTTGCGTGTGCCGCCGAATTGGTGATGGGTAAATCAACTGGGGTTCCCGTTGCCATCGTTCGTGGTGCCGACCCGTCGTGGTTTAGGGATTCATCAATGAACGAAATTGTTCGCCCACCGAGCGAAGATTTGTTTCGTTAAAGAACTACTGCGAGCGCAAAGACGCCAAGCCGTCTTTCAACAACGTGAACGGCGACCATCCGAGTTGAATGCGAGCACGCACCGGCGATAGCCCAAGTCGAACAATGTCGTTGGGCCTGGCCGATGCAGTGCGCGGCACCGGAGACGACGCACCACCCATGACCGACCATAAATCGAGAATGGAAGTAGCTACCCCTGTTCCGACATTGATGACAAGGCCACCTGCACGATCGAGCGACCGTGCAATGGCATCGACGGTGTCGTCAATGTGAACAAAATCGCGGGTCTGCTTACCCGAGCCATGAACAATGGGGGCTTTACCTTGTTCTAATGCGTCGACAAAAGCAGCAACTACACCATCTTCGGGTCGTTGACGTTGCCCGTACACATTTGCCATTGCCAAAACGGTGTACTCCACGCCGTGCCTGTCGCGATACACAGCGTGTATGTCTGCCGCAGCCCTTGCAAATACTTCTTCGCTGGTGCGCGTGTCACTGATGTGACCTTCCTTGATTGGAAGATCACGCGCAAGGCATTCGCCATACAACAACGCTGCAGGAAGAGCGGTAACAACTTTGGAAACCCCGCCGA
>JBIIQG010000095.1:0-3387 GCA_044342185.1 Ilumatobacteraceae bacterium
TACGGACGACGGTTAGCTGCGAGTTTTTGCTCGGCACCAACTTCGGTGCGACCCTTGCGAATGTTGAAGAGACCGTAGAGAATCCATCCGCCAATTGACGTGAGGAGAATGATCCAAGCAATTGATGTGCTGGTTGACGCCAACATGATTAGTGACCTCCTGCGCCGACGCAGTGCGGACCTTCGGCTTCTTGACCAGTGGTGTTCACACCTACAGCAGGACCTGCAAAGACTGCGCCGGTATCAATGGTGAGTTGGCCATTGCTGACGGACACTGCGAACCGATCCATGCCACGGGGCGCTGGGCCACCCTTCTTTTCGCCAACACGGTTGTACTGCGAACCGTGACACTGGCATTCAAACCATTGCGAGCTCTTGCATTCTGGAACACGGCATCCGAGGTGTGGACACTTCTGGTACAGCGCAACGATGCCTGCCTGCATTCCGGCAAACACTGGTGCTTGCGAACCGTAGACAGCTTGCGCCTTACCGATTGATGCTTTTGGATACTCGGTAATCCAGGCGCGTGCTTCTGCAAGGTAATAGAAACCTTTGTTGGCACGAATGTTGGCAACAATGTCATCAACTTTTCCGGCGCTGATTTTTGAACCAAAGCCTCCGTCGGCGCCCTTCCACAAGAACGCAAGAACAGATGCACCGAATGCACCAATGCTTGCTCCCATGAGTGTGACAGCTGTGCGGTTGAAGAACATACGACGTGAAACACCAAGCGCTTCTTCGTCTGGTGCAACAAATGGTGCGATCTCTACAGGAGCGGCCTTCACGATGTCGGTGCTGCGAGCAGATGCTTCTACTTCACGACCTGTGCTTGCGGCAGCGCCCACGGTTGCTTTGCGGTCACGCGAGCGTGTTTCGCGTGACAGTGCTCCAGCACCACGCACGTCGGTGCTGCGTGCAGAAGTGAACACAACAATTGCGCCAAACACAATTGCTGCAATCACCACGATTGCGATTACGAATCCGGTACTCATGCCTGTTTCGTTCCTTGTCTGTCGTTACGTCGAATAGTCATTGTTGGGGGTTGATCACAACTCGAAGAAGATTCCGTCCCGCCATGGGAAGGTGAAGTTGAATCCGGGGCCGCGGAAGAATGAACCGATGATGGTGAGCACTGCCCAGAAAATAAGGAACATGGTCATCATGGATGTCATGAACTTGCGATCTTCAGGCTTGTTCGATGCATTGCGGTCGAGGTATGGCGCAAGGATGAGCGCAACAAGGCCCATTCCGGGAAGCGTTACACCCGCGATCATTGGGTGGAACATTGTGAGAAGTTCCTGAAGGCCCAAGAAGTACCACGGTGCTTTTGATGGGTTCGGTGTGTTGTTGAAGTCGGCTGCTTGAAGCAACGGCGCATTAACAACCCACGAGAACACGAACAAGAAAGCGGTGAGCGCAAGACCTGCGACAAACTCCACTGCAAGAAGGTGTGGCCATGTGTGCACTTTGTCTACAGGTGCAGCCTTTGCTTCTTGAATGGATCCGGACTTCACAACTGTGAGCAAACGCTGAGTGTGACCACCAGGGCCTGCACCAACAGGTACGCCGCCCGCTGGAGCAGCAGCAACTACTGCGGCACCAGCGCCAGATGCTTTCGTGCGGTCAAGTAATGCATCGGGGATGCGATCGCCACCTTCAGAAGCAGACGCATCTGAAGGACTAGCTGCTTTGTCACGAGCAGCTTGTGCTCGCTTCAAAAGGTGTTCGGGGATTTCAGTCATGTTGTGTTTTCCCTTCGATCACAAAGGTCCGGAGATTCCGCCGTCCTTACGGACGCGCCAGAAGTGAATAGCCATGAAGATGACGATGACGAAAGGAAGCATGAGAACGTGAAGCACGTACCAGCGCAACAACGTTTCCGATCCAATTTCAACGCCACCCAAAAGAACGAAACGAACTTGTGAGCCGAACACTGGTGTGTAACCCATCATGTTTGTACCCACGGTGACGGCCCAAAGCGCCAACTGGTCCCATGGCAACAAGTAACCGGTGAATGAGAGCAGCAATGTCAGCGTGAGCAAGATAACTCCGATAACCCAGTTGAACTCACGTGGTGGCTTGTATGCGCCGTGGTAAAAAACGCGTGCCATGTGAAGGAACACGGTGAGCACCATGATGTGCGCACCCCAGCGATGCATGTTTCGAATAAGCAGACCGAACGTCACTGATGTTTGCAACGTTTGAATGTCTTGCCACGCGTTTGCACCTGTTGGTCGATAGAAGAACATCAAGAAGATGCCTGTCACGGTGAGCAAGATGAACACGAAGAAACTGAGTCCACCAAGACACAAGGTGTAACTCACCTTCACTGCATGACGCTTCACCTTTACGGGGTGCAAGTGATACAGCACCGAGTTCATGATGACGTACGAACGGTTACGCGGGCTATCGGTGTAACCCTTACGGAAGATTGATCCGGGACGGAAGATGGAGTTCCACGCTTGGCTGCCCTGAATTTGCGCACCAATTTTTGCGGCACGTTCCTTCAGCGTGGGACGGGGGTTATCAAGCACTTTTGCCATTATTCATTCACCTCAGAGGCGCATTCCGTAGCCGTAGCCATGGTTGTTTGTTCGGGTATGACTGTCACCATCGGGTGAAGGCGCACCGGCCTTGCCCAAGATGATGACTCCAGTAGGACAGCGATCGACGCACAGTGCACAACGCGTACACACGTCGTCGTCGATGATGAAAATCACATTGTCGGAAGGGTCTTCGCCAGGAAGTTCTGTTCCTTGCGCTTCGGCAACTGCGTCGGGAGTGACCATGTGAATGCACTTCCAAGGGCAGATGTCCACGCAGCCTTCGCACATGATGCATTCACTTTGGTCGATGTGAATGAACTGCTTGGGCTTTACAGCCTTTCCGAGGTAATCGGCGTCCACCTCAACCAGTTGATACTCGGTTGACCATTCGGGCATTGGTGGATTGGCGTCGGTACGTGCCATGAGAAATCAGCTCTTTCGCACCAAAGGACGGCCGTAGGACGATGTTTCAAGTTCTTTGTTGGTTTTCTCGCCACGCTTCTGCCACCACACGAACAGATAAATCATGAGACCGACGTAAATGACGTGAATGACAACCACGATGATGTCGCGCAGCGCCTCGTAACTAATGGTGAAGGGGAAGTTGCCGCCGCCAGCCTTGTGCTTCAACAAATCGAATGGGCCGTAGATGAGCTTGTCTTTACGCCAACCAAGATCATTGTCGGCATGAACGATGAACTGGTGAGGCACAACGCCGAATGCAAGGAACATCACGAAGAACACATACACGCTGCCAACCATTGCTTCACCCCAGGTAACAGGAGCACCAACAGGGCGACGCTTTCCATACGGGATAACGGCTAACGCCATCGCCGTTGTAA
>JBIIQG010000038.1:0-11652 GCA_044342185.1 Ilumatobacteraceae bacterium
CCCTTGGCAGCGGCAAGCTTGGCCTCTTCAAGTGCGATTCGCATTGCCTCTTCGTGAGTCATGGGCACAACCTACTTATGTCTGGCGGAAGAGGTGGGATTCGAACCCACGGAAGCTTTCACTTCACACGCTTTCCAAGCGTGCCGATTCGGCCGCTCTCGCACTCTTCCACGCAGGAACATTGCTACTCCTACGAGTCGGTCAGGCTATCTGACGGTTACGCTGTAACCCTCAACGAGTACGGGTTTGCCCGTGAGCGGTGAGGTGGCGGTCGGGTCCTGTGCGACGGTCGCCCGTAAACCAGGTCAGGTCCTGACGGAAGCAGCCTCCACACGGGAACGATCGTGCGCCGCAGGTCGCCTGGCCGTCACTTCACTGCTCATGGGCTTATCCAAACGAAGTTCGCTAAGGAGCCCCCATGAACTCAAGAGTTGGAATCATCATCGGATCAGTCGTGGGCGTCATTGTCCTCTTCATTATTTCCATTGTTGGTGCATACAACGGTCTTGTCGATCGCGAAACTCGCGTCGACCAATCGGTAGCAGACCTCGAAGTGCAGTTGCAACGTCGTTTTGATCTCATTCCAAATCTCGTGAGTGCGGTTGAGGGTGCTCTTGAGCAAGAGCGCAACATTATTGACAGCGTGACCGAGGCTCGTACTCGTTACGCCGGTGCAACTAATTCGAATGATCGACTAGATGCAGCAGCGAACCTAGAAGGTGCCTTGTCTCGCTTGTTAGTTGTTGTGGAGAGTTATCCGCAGGTTGCCAGCTTGCAAAATGTTCGCGATCTTCAAGTGCAGCTAGAAGGAACCGAGAATCGCGTGGCACAAGCACGTCGTACCTACAACGAATCTGCATCGGAGTTCAACCGCAGTATTCGTCGTTTCCCACGAGCCATCGTTGCGTCGATGTTTGGTTTTGAAAAGAGAGACCTTTTTGAAGCGCAGTCAGGTGCCGACCAGGCACCCGATGTTGACTTGAACCCTGATGAGTAATCACACTCTGAAACAGAGAACGAGGCGCATTGCGTCTGTGGGCGTTATGGCCCTCACTGTTCTTTTGGCTGGGTGCAGCAGCAATGGCGCGTCATTTCCGGAGTACTCAGCTGCCGTGGTTGACACCATTCAAGCTGTGGATGACTCCATTGAAGCGTCGCTCTCAATTGAACTTGAGCAATTTCAAACTACGTCTGGTCCCCAAATTGCAGTGGCCGTTATCAACTCCACGGGAAGCGCATCTATTCAGGACTACGCAATCGACCTTGCACGCACATGGGGTGTAGGTGATGCCAAACGTGACGATGGTGTTCTCATCTTGATTGCCCTTGAAGATCGTGAGCTTCGCATTGAAGTGGGCAGTGGGGTTGAAGGCGAACTTACAGACATCGCCGCCGGTCGCATTGTTGACAATGTGATGCTGCCTCTGTTGCGCGCGAACGATGTAAACGGCGCAGTTGTGCAGGGCGCGCGGGCTGCAATGGCGGTATGGCGTGGCGAAGCAATTCCCTTACCCACCATCGTTGAACAACCTGCTCAAACTTCAGACACAACAAGCAACTCGTTGTCGTCGTTGCTGAGTGTCCTTTTGTTCATCTTCTTTATTGGAGGGTCAATCTTTCTCTCCCTCATTGCCCGATTGGGTCAGCACACCACATGGACATCAGGCGGTTCGCGCCGTGGATACGGGGGGATCTTTATCCCTGGTGGCTTCGGTGGTTCAGGCGGCGGATTCGGTGGTGGTGGCTTCGGTGGTTTCGGCGGTGGAGGCGGCGGCGGATTTAGTGGCGGCGGCGCAGGCGGGAGTTGGTGATGACTAAGTGGTGGTTAGAACAAAAGGCCGAGGTTGCTCACGCAATCCATACGGCCGAAGAAACTTCGGGGCATCAAATCATTGTCCACGTTGGCAATTTGGGTCGCCACCCAGAGAAACGAGCAAACCAACTTGCAGTGAAGTGGTCGGCGGCATCTCTTGTTTTTTGCGTAGACCCCAAGCATCGTCATTTTGAGATTCGGTGGTCGCCATCTCTGCAACTCGATTCACAACGAGCAACAGAGGTCGTCACCGACGCCTTACGAGCGCACGACTTGTCAGCGGCGATCACTGCTTTGGCTGCACTACTTCCTGTTCAAGAAGAAGGCCACGAGCTCCCGGACATTGTCACTGACGACAACAAGTAACAGATCAACGTCCCACCATTGCTCGCTCGGCGCGTTCCACTAGGTCTGTCATGTCTAGTTTGCGAGCAATAGCACTGAGTTCTTTTGTAGGACCACGCCATTCCCAATCGTCAACATTGCCAATCTTCACATCGTCATCAACGTCTGTCACCACGGTTGCAATCTTCTTAAACAACATGGCCAAGTCGCGTTGTTCGCGAAGTGTGTTCGCAAGCTTGGCTGCTCCACGCACGACAACCCCATCTGTTACCCACTGAGATTCGTCATCGGGAATGTTTTCAATGTGGATGTATTTCGCAAGAACCGACGATGCACTCTTTGCACCCCACCCCTGCAAACCAGGAAATCCATCTGCGGTGTCACCAACAAGACCAAGCCAGTCGGCAATGCTTGCGGGCGTGACGCCGAACTTTTCAATCACCGCAGATTCATTGATAATCACATCGTTGCGACGGTCGTACTGAACAACTCGATTACCTTTCACCATCTGACCTAAGTCTTTGTCTGGCGTCAGCATTTGTACTTGATCAACACGAGCATCTGCATCGGCACGCGCAGCCGCCGCAGCCAAAGCATCGTCTGCTTCGTACTTCACCATTGACCACACCGGCACACCGAGAGCACGCAGGGCTTCTTGCATCACGGGAAGTTGTTCCAGAATTTCTGGTTCCATTCCCTCCGACGTTTTGTATCCGTCATACAAATCATTTCGAAAACTCTCAATGACATGGTCGACAGACACCGCAACGTGCGTGGCACCGCCCGCAAGCAATTGCAGGGTGGAGGTCATCACGCCACGAGATGCAGACAGCGGTGGTGGAGTGCGATGGCGGACAGCCTGGCCAAAGTGCTGCCGATACAGCTCGTACGTTCCGTCAATGAGGTGAACAATCACACCCACAGTGTGCCAGACCCCGTTGCGACCCTTCCCGCTGCTCGATATGATTGCGAGCGCAACTAAATAGTTGCGACCTCAATCACAGGAGCCCCCAATGCCTGCAGTCACCGCCGACACATTGACCCTTCCCAGACTTCCTGCTCCATCCCCCACTGCTCGTGATCGCGCAGTGCGTGCGGTCACCACTGCCCCACAAGGATTCGAGGGAGAAGGTTTCCCTGTTCGCCGCGCATTCGCAGGCATTTCAAAGGCTGCACTTGATCCGTTCATCATGATGGACCAGATGGGCGAAGTGGACTACGGCCCATACGAGCCACGCGGAACCGACTGGCACCCACATCGCGGTTTTGAAACCGTCACCTACATCATGGACGGCGCGTTCATTCATCAAGACTCACACGGAGGTGGCGGCGTTATCTCGGACGGCGACACACAATGGATGACTGCTGGTGGCGGAATTCTCCACATTGAAACACCACCAGAGAGTTTGGTCATTCAAGGTGGATTGTTCCACGGATTGCAATTGTGGGTCAACTTGCCGTCACACAAGAAGATGATCTCGCCGGCGTATCAGAACCTTGAAGCATCACTCATCCCGCTTCTCACAACGTCCGACGCAGGAACTCTCATTCGCCTTATTGCTGGCGACTTAGGAGAAACGAAGGGGCCTGGCTCCACGCATTCGCCAATCGTGATGGCACACGCGACATTGTCACCTGGTGCACGCATGACTCTTCCGTGGAACCCACACTTCAATGCGCTTGCCTACGGACTGAAGGGCTCAGGTTTTGCAGGTGCTGAACACCTTGCGTTCGGACTTGGTCAAGCAGTGGTCTTCGGAGACGGTGATGTGATCACGCTTGAAGCAAGTGCGCACGAATCGCTTGACGTCATTCTTCTTGGTGGTCAACCCATTGGTGAACCTGTTGAGCAGTACGGACCGTTCGTGATGAATACGCGCGCTGAACTGCAACAAGCGTTTGACGACTACCAACGTGGACGCTTGGGTGTTGTTCCTGCAAACGGTATTCAACCGTTCCGCGGTCGTTAACTGACCTGTGTTAACCCACCATCAACAACAAACACTTCGCCCGTGACGTACTTGTTGCGCACAAGAGCGAGAGTTGCTTCTGCGCAATCATCGGGAGTGGCAGAACGCTTGATGGGGTTAATCATTGCGATGCCCGCGTGCTGACTTGACCAGTCTTTGGTCCATGGTGTTTCCACCAACCCTGGTGCAACGGCGTTAAACCGCACGGGCCCATGGCTCTTTGCCATCAATTTGGTCATGTGATTCAGTGCTGCCTTCGACATGGAGTAGGCGATAGATGATCCCATGGGGCGCACGCCTGCAACCGACGTGATGTTGACAACATTGCCGTCCGATGATTGACGTAGATACGGCATGGCGGCCTTTGTGAGAAACCATGTACCGAACACATTGACTTCGAATGTCTTCATGAAGATCTCATCCGACAGTGCATCAAGATCGGCGTGTGGAACCAATGTGGTCCAACCCGCATTGTTTACCAATAGGTCAAGTTTTCCGAACCGCTCAATGGTTTTTGCAATGAGGTTCTCGCATTGCTCTTTGTCACTGATGTCGGCCTGTACATATAGAGACTCACCAGGCAACGCGCTAGCCACCTGCTGACCAGCTTCAACACTGCTGGCAGAGTTCACCACTACTGATGCACCAAGCTCGGAAAGGCGCTGCGCAATGCGCTCACCAATTCCGCTCGATGAACCGGTGACTATCGCAACCATTCCTGTGAACTCAGCCATGTTGGTACTCCTTGTTGTGTGACCTCATCGTAGAACTGCCACCACCGCACCGAAGAACAGAAACGGTCCAAATGGAATGTGAGTGGTGCGGCCCGCCCTACGAACCAACATCAGTACTAGGGCCACCACACCTCCGCATGTAAATGAGGCCACCAATGCAGTCGCAACGCTTTCAAGCGAGAGCCCGCCAACGAAAAGGCCCAGATACGCAGCGAACGTAACATCGGCGCGACCAAGATCACCGCGTGACAACACCTCAAGAACCTTCATCACGCACCACATGATGAGCGAGCCCAACAGAACGCCCTCAAGAGCAATGACATCGCCTGTCACAGCGGCAACAAACAAAAGCGGGGCGAGACACACCACAGACCACAGGAGAACCCGATGTGGAAGTGCATGGGTATCAATGTCAATCACAGACAAGCGGGTTCCTGAATACAACAGAAACGCACAGGCCACCACCACCACATCGTCTGAATAGGTGTTTGCGAAAAGACCCAACGCGATAGCGCACAGAACACTTGCAAGAAGTGGTGCGAACACCGTGTGTGCAAAATGTGCTTCACCAAAAGTGACGCCACGATGACGTTGGATGACTACATCTTTTCGCGCACGAAGGCACGCAAGTAAACCAAGCCCAGCACCACTGAAACACCACACAGCTATTCGCATGCGCAGTGTTTACCGATGTTTCACCACTTTGTCCATGCGCCCCAAGCGCACAGACTTACTCTTGAACGAGTTCGATGAGTGTGCCGAAGCTGCCCTTGGGATGTATAAAGGCAACGGTGGTGCCGCGTGAACCGGGACGAGGCGCCTTGTCGATAGGTGTGGCACCGGCTGCAACCATGGCGGCGAGTGCTTCACCGCAGTTGTTCACGCGATAACCAATGTGGTGCAGGCCTTCGCCACGCTTCTCAATTGCTTTTGCAACGGGGGAATCGGGGTTCGTTGGTGTGAGCAACTGAACGTAGCTTTCTGCCACTTTCAACAATGCCTCTTCAACGCCATCAGACTCAACAACTTCGCGGTGATCAACTGTGGCGCCGAAAGCCTTCTGGTAATACTCAATTGCTGCCTCAAGATCGCGAACTGCGATGGCAACGTGGTCAATTTCTGTCAACAACATTTTCGTGTCCTTCTGCTGAGTCGTTTAACGACGGAACCAGTTGAGTTTCTCGCCAACCTTGGCACGCAACTCGTGATTGTCTACACCAAGACCCTCTTGTGGAGCCAAGCACAACACGCCAAGTTTTCCTTCGTGCATGTTGTTGTGTACTTGGTACGAGGCTTCGCCCACCTGATCGAGGGTGAACACCTGCGACATCACAGGGTGAATCATTCCCTTATCAATCAGTCGGTTTGCTTCGTACGACTCTTTGTAGTTCGCAAAGTGTGAACCGATGAGCTTCTTCAAGCGCATCCAGAAGTGGCGGTTGTCGAATTCCATCATGAAGCCGCTTGTTGCTGCACAGGTAACAACTGTGCCGCCCTTCTTCACAACATAAATAGATGCTGCGAACGTATTGCGACCTGGGTGCTCAAACACGATGTCCGGATCTTCACCAACAAGTTTGCGAATGTCACCACCAAGACGACGCCATTCGGTCTCATCGTGTGAGCCGTCTTCCTTGAAGAACTTGTAGTTGGCCTTCTTGCGGTTGATGATGTGTTCACATCCCATTTCGCGAAGGATTGCTTCCTTTTCTTCAGATGAAACAACTGCTACGGGAATACCGCCACCGTTGAGAACGTACTGAACTGCGTAAGCACCAATACCGCCCGATGCACCCCAAATAAGAACAACGTCGCCCTGCTTCATGTTTGCACCATTTGGCGATACCAACATGCGGTAACTGGTGGAGTTACACAACGCATTCACTGCTGCTTCTTCCCACGTGAGATGTGCTGGCTTTGGCATGAGCTGGTTGGCTTTCACCACTGCAAGATCTGCAAGGCCACCGAAGTTTGTTTCGTAACCCCAGATGCGCTGGTTGGAGCCCATCATGGAGTCGCTATGTGATGACGGGTCTTGGTCGTCAACGTGATTGCAATGAATGGTGATCTTGTCGCCAGGCTTCCAGTTGCGAACGGCACTACCTACGCGAAGAACAACACCGGAACCATCGGAGCCGACAACGTGGTAGTCGAGGTCGTGGCGCTTGGCCCATGAGCTTTCGCGGCCAAGACGTGCCAATGCACCGAATGTGCTGATGGGTTCGAAAATGCTGGTCCACACCGTGTTGAAGTTGATGCTGGATGCCATGACAGCAACTACAACTTCATCGGGAGCAATCTCGGGAAGAGGAACTTCACCGATATGAAGACTCTTACGAGGGTCCTTCTGCTCGCTAGGAACTCCGTCCCACATGTTCTGGTCTTCCTTGCGGACGAACGCTGCGCGGTAAGTGGTGGGAAGGGGGATTGCGGCGAGTTCTTCGCCCGATGCGCCATTCAAGATGGCCTGGAGAATTTGGTCCATTCATAGGACGATAGCGAGATTTCGTCATTCATCTCCTAGCCTGAAAACACTTCAGTAGCACCACTCGGTGCCCGTCCTCACGGAGGAAAACATGGCCGGTTCATACATCGTCGCAGGAGCCCGCACACCCATTGGAAAAATGAGCGGTGTACTTTCTTCATTCAGCGCCGCAGAACTTGGTGGCTTCGCCATCAAAGCTGCTCTCGAGCGTGCAGGCGTCAAGCCAGAAGAAGTGGAACACGTCATCATGGGACAAGTTCTCATGGCAGGCCAAGGACAAGTTCCTTCGCGCCAAGCAGCCGTAAACGCGGGCATTCCAATGAACGTTCCATCAGTGAATATCAACAAGGTGTGTCTCTCTGGTTTGAACTCCATCTATCTCGCAGACCAAATGATCGCTTCTGGTGAAGCAGACATCGTTGTTGCAGGCGGCATGGAATCAATGACCAATGCTCCGTACCTTGCACAAGGTGCGCGCGGAGGTTTCCGCTACGGAAACACCGAACTGCAAGACGCCATTGTTCGTGATGGTTTGTGGTGTGCATTCGACGCATGTCTCATGGGTCTTGGCACCGAGCGTTACACCGCTGGTGGAATTTCTCGTGACGAACAAGACGATGCCGCAATGAAGAGCAACCAGCGCGCTGCTGCAGCAATTGCATCAGGCAAGCTTGCCGAAGAAATTGTTGATGTTGCTGTGAAGCAGCGCAAGGGCGATCCCGTCATTGTGAAGAACGACGAAGGCGTACGCGCAGACACCACCATGGATTCACTTGGTTCGTTGAAGCCAGCGTTCGACAAAGAAGGAACAATTACTGCAGCAAATGCCAGCCAGATTTCAGATGGTGGCTCAGCAGTAGTTGTCATGTCAAAGAAGGCAGCGGAAGCGCGCGGCGTAAAGCCACTCGGTGAAATTGTTTCGTACGGAATGGTTGCCGGCCCCGACAACGCATCGTTGTTGCACCAGCCAAGCCGCTCCATCTTGCGCGCACTCGATCGCGTCGGCATGAAGGTGTCCGATGTTGACTTGTTCGAACTGAACGAAGCATTCGCTGCAGTGGGAATTGCATCTATGCGCGAACTTGGCATCACGGATGAAATCGTGAACGTCAACGGTGGAGCAATTGCACTGGGTCACCCCATTGGTATGAGCGGTAACCGTTTGGCTCTCACCATCTTGCACGAACTTCATCGCCGTGGTGGCGGTGTTGGTGCAGCAGCACTGTGCGGTGGCGGCGGTCAAGGCGACGCCATCATCGTTCGCACTGTCTAATACTCACAATGTTCAGCGAGCCACTCGGTCGAGCACGTCACGTTGCTCGCTGGGTGGCTCTTGCTGTTGTGGTGGGAGTTTTATCGGGTCTTCTGTCTGCAGCGTTTCTTGAATCACTCGATTGGGCAACAAACACTCGCAACAGCAACGACTGGCTGGTGTTTACGCTTCCCGTTGCTGGCCTCATTGTTGGCGCGCTGTATCACTACGTGGGTCGCGGACTTGAACGCGGAACAAACCTCATCATCGACCAAATTCATTCGCATTCACAATGGGTTCCCTTTCGATTAACACCACTCATCTTTGGCGCAAGTGTCATCTCGCATGTCGCGGGCGGGTCTACCGGGCGTGAAGGTGCTGCACTTCAGTTTGCAGCGGGCGTCACTGATCCCATCAGCAAGAAACTCAAACTGCCGCCTGCTGACCGATCACTCATGTTGATTACCGCTATTGCTGGCGGATTCGGTTCTGTCTTTGGCGTTCCCGTCACCGGTGCAGTATTCGCCTTGGAAGTACAACGAGTCGGACGTGTTCGTTACGACGCGCTTGTTCCCGCATTCGTCGCCAGTTTCATTGGTGACGCCGTTGTGCGCGGTCTCGGTGTGCACCACACGCACTATCCCCTCTTCCCTTCAGTGGATTGGAACTGGGCAACGGGTGGTCGTGTTGCAGCATTTGGTCTCATCGCCGGGCTTGTTGCGTTGTTGTTCGTTCAACTCACACACACGGTGAAAAAGGTCGGCGCCAAGTACATCTCGTGGTACCCCGCACGGCCGCTTGTTGGCGGCATCATTCTTGCGGTGTTGGTACTTGCCTGCGGTTGGCGTGACTACCAAGGACTTTCCATTCCCCTCGCACTTGAAGCAATGAACGGTTCTGCTGCTGGGCAATGGGGAACAAAACTGTTGCTCACCTCGCTCACCATTGGATCTGGTTTTGTGGGCGGAGAATTCATTCCGTTGTTTGTGATTGGTGCGCTTGCGGGTGCAAGTTACGCACACATCACGGGCGCAAACGTTGCACTCTTCGCAATGGTGGGCGCCGTTGCAGTTCTTGCAGGTGCCACTAATGCACCTCTTGCCTGCACACTGTTAGGCATTGAGTTATTCGGTGGCAATGGAATTGTGTTGTTCGCGGTTGCTTGTGCGGCGGCATACGCAACAAGTGGACACACCGGTATTTATCACGCACAGCCCGTTAGTGCACACAAGTCGGGCGCGCCACGAACTTAAGGATCTAGGCGGCGGCGATTGTCGAACGCACGACCAAGAGTGACTTCATCGGCAAATTCAATGTCTCCGCCAACCGGAAGACCGCTTGCAAGACGAGAAACTTCAACACCTAACGGCGACAACATACGAGCCAAATACATTGCAGTGACGTCACCTTCGGTGTTGTTACTTGTACAAACAACAACTTCAGCGATGGCTTCTGGCTTAATGCGCGCCACAAGTTCTCGCACTTTTAAGTTCTCTGGGCTGACGCCTTGCAACGGATCTATAAGGCCAAGCAAAACGTGGTAGCGGCCGCGGAACCCGCCGGTTCGCTCGAGAGCAGCAATGTCGCGCGAGTCTTCCACTACACACAAGATGGTGGATTCGCGCTTTGCGTCGGAACAAATACTGCAGAACTGTGCATCGGCCAAGTTGAAACAACGCTCGCAAAAGCGCACTTTTTGTTTCGCTTCAATAATGGAACGCGCTAGTCGCGCAACGTCATCGTCGTTTGACTTAATGAGGTGGAGCGCGAGGCGTTGCGCACTGCGTGGTCCAATTCCAGGGAGACGACCAAGTTCGTCAATAAGAATTTGAACTGGCGGTGTGTACGGAGATGCCACGACTACTACTCGGGAGACGAAGAGTCGTCGGAACTGAATGACCCGTCCGGGAACTTCGATTGAAGAGCTTCAACGAGAGGGTCAATTGCATCGGTAACAGCAACGGTCTCTGAGAGATCGACTGCTGCAAAGGGGTCCTTTTCAACAATCTTGTCGATTGTGTCGGGCTTGTCTGCAACAACGGGGCGTTCAATTCCGCCGGTGGGGTCTGCTTGCACAAAATGAAGCGTGCACGACACACCACACACGCTCTTAATGGCAGCAACAACTTCTGCTTCGCGTTCACGAGCGCGCTGCAAAGGAGTGTTGGCTGGCATTCTGACAGTGATCTTCTTTCCATCGAAAGATTCAACAACCGCAGGCTTAAAGAGAGCCTTTGCAAGCCCCTTCAATGAATCGGTGATCTGGGGCCACGCTTGTGCTGGGTCTTTACCGCCGGCATCTGGTGTAACCGGCTCAGGTTCTTTCTCTTTCGGCGGAATAACTGCAGGCTGACTAGGCACTTCTGCTGCTGGCTCTTCTACAACAGGTGGTGCCTCTACTCGTGGAGTTGGCGTTGAAGGATCGTTTGACGATGTTGTTGCACGGCCGCCAATTTTTGCGCGCCCCGTTGCTGGATTAAGAGGTGGTGGCGGCAAGGCGGCAGCAACACCATGTTCTTTCAACTGCTTCACAGCATCTTCTAATTGGCCGATGCGTGCAAGCAAGTTCTCGTTGCTGTCGTCGAACACCGGGGAAGACAACTGCACAATGGCGACCTCTAAGAGCAAACGTGCGTCGGGAGCATGGCGCATTTCCACCATGGTGCTTCCGAGCGTTTCCATAATGCGAACAATGCGTTGTACACCAAGATCTCTCGCGTAGACATTTATTTCGTCAACACGTGCGGATGGGAGTTGCACAAGTTCGGGCGACATAAGAGATAAGAAGCAATCACGCATGAGGCGAACAATGTCTTCGGCGTACGTGTGAGCATCGCGGCCTTGTTGCATGGCATGTGCGACCGCCACAAGTGCAGCGCCATGATCACGCGCAACAATGGCTTTTACAATCTCTTCTACATGCAGAGCATCTTCTGGTTCGCCGCCACCTGATGCAACAAGTTCAAGTGCAGACAACGTGTCGCGCGCACTGCCGCCACCTTGACGCAACACCAGCGAAATGGCTTCATCGTCTACCTCGAGTTGCGCTTCGG
>JBIIQG010000096.1:0-3354 GCA_044342185.1 Ilumatobacteraceae bacterium
CGTAAATACTGCCGACTAGCGGGTCCACAAGTCGTTCGTGTACTTCGTTGCCAAAACGACGACGCACATAGTGACCAATGGAATCTTTCGGTGTGGTGCGTGGCAGGAGTGGTTCTAGTGCGGCGCGTACTTTGCCGCGCGGTGATATCAAGCGAGTGGTGGCAAATGAACGAACCTTTGCGGGAACACCTAGGAGAAGATCGCCGGGAATGGTGTGCATGCCGTTATGCCATACGTACGCGTGTGCTCCGGTAGGAGAAGTGAGGGCGGCACCTAGACCAACCTCGCTGGCCAACTGAGACGCCCAAGGCACTCGGGTGAGAAATGCATCGGCACCTTCGTCTACGGCGGGTAGGCCTGCAAAGGGCGATGTTCGAATGAGGCCGCCAACGCTGGGTTGCGCATCGAGAACTGTGACAGAAACTGGTTCTGGTGAATCGGCAAGCAGAGTGAGTGCAGTGGTGAGTCCACTGACTCCGCCACCAATCACAACGACGTGGCGAGCATGTGTCACGCGTTAGCCACCATGCGCGCGAGTGATGCCATCACTTTCGCATCGTCGTTCACGCACGCGGTCCGCGCAAATGCGAGACCGTGAGTTTCCGCACGATGAGCAGCTTCAATATCGAGGTCGTACAACACCTCAAGGTGGTCGGCCACGAAACCGCATGCCGACACCAAGACACCATCAATGGGTTCTTCGCTTGTGCGTGTGGTGCCGATGGAGTCGATCACTTCAAGGATGTCTGGTCCAATCCATGGTTCTGGTGTGCGTCCCGCTGACTGCCACGCAATGGACCACTGAGACCAACGCGTGAGTCCGGCGCGTTCGGCGACCAATTCAGCGGTTGCGCGAAGTTCGTCGGGGTACGGGTCGCCGCCGTCGATGATGCGTTGGGGAAGTGAGTGGGCGGTGAAGAGAACCTTGGTGCGCTCGGGGAGCGATGCCAACTTCTTTTTCATGTCTGTGGCAAGAAAGTCGATGAACTCGTCGTTGCGTGCCCACGATTCGACACCAGTGACTTCAATACCGTGTGGTGCCGCGGCCTCGCGCACGCGACCCATGTACTGACCAATGGAATAAGACGAATAGTGCGGCGCAAGAACGAGACCCACAATGCGTGTAAAGCCTTGTTGAACAATGTCGGCGACTGCTTCTTCTACGAAAGGGGTTGCATGCTTGAGGCCAAGAAACACCTGGAAGTGTCCTGGTTGAATCGCATCGAGCTCTCGTTGCAACGCATCACGCTGATCTTCTGTGAGCTTCTTCAGCGGCGATAGTCCACCAATTGCTTCGTAGCGATTGATGAGGTCTTGGAGTGCTTCGTCTGTTGGTGGGCGACCACGACGAATGTCGGTGTAGTAGGGAAGAATCTCTTCCTTGGTACGTGGTGTTCCGTACGCCATGACGACGACAGCTGTGCGTTGGGCGTTGCTCATGAGCGACCTCCTGAATGAACGAAATCAACGACTGCCTTTAAGACATCGGGATTTGTGTCTGGCTGAACGCCATGACCCAAGTTGAAGATGTGTCCAGGATGTCCGTTGTTGTCGTTGAGAACTTTTTGTGCACCGCGAAGTGCAATGTCTGTACCAGCAAGAACAAGTGCAGGGTCAAGATTTCCTTGTACCACCGTGTTATTTCCCAGGCGGGTGCGTGCATCGCGAATTCGAGTGCGCCAATCCAATCCAATAACGCTGTTGCCAACGGAGTTCATGGATTCCAGTAAGTGATCGCAACCAATGCCGAAGTGAATTCCGCGCACTCCGGGGTGACGCTGTGCGATTTGTGCGAACACCTCTGTTGTATGTGGTCGAACAAACGTGTCGTAATCATCGCGTGAGAGCGCTCCTGCCCACGAGTCAAATACTTGAAATGCTTCTGCACCGTGCGTTAACTGTGCGGAGATGAAGGCAACAGAATGTTGAACAAGACGACTCATGATGTCGTTCCACAACTGTGAATCTTCATGCATGATGCGTTTTGTGTTTTGGTACGTACGACTAGGGCGACCTTCAATGAGGTAACTGGCAACAGTGAATGGTGCACCGGCAAATGCGAGCAGGGGAACCGTGAGTTCCTTCACCAAGATGTCCACTGTGTCGGTCACGTAGGAAATGTCGCTGTCTTCGAGTGGACGCAAACGAGCAAGATCGTCGCGAGTGCGCAATGGCGATGACGCAACGGGACCAGTGCCGGGCGCAACATCGATTCCGAATCCCACAGCATGTGGTGGAACCACAATGTCGGAATACAACACAGCTGCATCAACGCTGTAGCGACGAACTGGTTGAAGCGTGAATTCGGCTGCCAGTTCTGGTTGCTTGATGGCTTCCAGAATGCTGCCTTCGCCACGAATTTTTCGGTACTCGGGCAAGCTGCGTCCCGCTTGACGCATGAACCACACAGGGGTATGCGCAGCAGCCTCGCCACGTGCGGCTGCAAGGAACGGATCGCCGGGGAGACTTGTCATACCTATTGGTTACTTGCGATGCACCCGTCCGCGCAAAGCGGTGAAGGCCAAAGTGAAAGAAATCGCACCAACAATGCCTGAGGCAAGGAAGGCTTGGCCCAATGCTGAGGCATCCCAGCCCTGCAAAATGAGCGTTCTCATGCCGGCCAATAAGTAGGTGACGGGGTTGTAGTCAGCTGCCGTTGCCAGCCACCCTGTCATTTGTTCTTGTGGAACGTATGCAGTGGTGAGGAAGGCAAAGGGGAAAAACAGAAGGAACGCATTGTTGACGGCAATGGGGTTTCCTGTCTTCAGGGCGATGGCATACGGAAACCCGGTGAAGGCCAGACCCCATGCCACCGCTAACGCGATGAACATGATCATGCCGAGAATTCCCGTTTGGAAAGAGATGCCGATGATGAGCCCCAAGATGAGAACAGGAATGGCGAGGAGGGCAACCACTGCAAAGTCGGCGATCATGCATCCCAAGAGCAACGTTGCGCGATTAACAGGCGTGAGCAACAAGCGGTCCAGATAGCCATCTTGAATATCAATCACTAATGAACCGGCACGCGAAATGCCGGTCACCGCAAAAATAATCGCAACTGGTAACTGAAAACCCTTGAAGTCAAAACCGGATGGAAGGTTGACTTCAACAAGTGTCTGCAGAGATCCGATGTTGACGATAAGAAAGAAGAGGGGGACCATGAGTCCCGGGATGATTGCTTCTTTGTCTCGAAGAGAAAGACGCAGTGCGCGACGTGCGACAGACATGAGGTCGTGAAGAAATCCGGCGCGACGTGCGAGAGCCGGTGTAGATGTGGTCATTGTCCGTCCTCCTGTTGCATGCGCGTTCCGGTTGTCTCTAAGAACACATCGTCCAGTGTGGGCGTGCGCATAG
>JBIIQG010000056.1:0-8043 GCA_044342185.1 Ilumatobacteraceae bacterium
TCACGTGCAGCCGTTCTTTACGGAATTGATCAGCCATGGGTGGTTGAGGAAATTGAAGTAGACGAACCAAAAGCCAACGAAGTTCTTGTGAATTGGAAGGTGGCCGGAATGTGCCACTCCGACGAGCACTTCGTGACGGGCGACATGGTTCCACCAAAAGAATTATTGGCCATGATGGGCGTCGACGATTTCTTCCCATTTATCGGCGGTCACGAAGGTGCTGGCATTGTGGTGAAGTGCGGACCTGGCGTTACCTCTCTACAACCTGGTGACCATGTGTCGGCAAGCTTCGTTCCTTCGTGTGGACGATGCCGTTACTGCTCTACTGGTCGACAGAACTTGTGCAACATGGGTGCTGGAACACTGACCGGCGGAATGATCACCGATGGCACGCATCGCCATCACGTGAAAGACGGACGCCCCGTGAAGTTGATGGCCAAGCTCGGCACTTTCTCGGAATACGCAACTGTCGCTGAAGCTTCTCTCATCAAAGTGGAGAAAGATCTCCCACTCGACTGTGTGGCATTGGTGTCATGCGGTGTTGCTACCGGATGGGGTTCAGCAACAAACCGCGCCGATACTCAGCCTGGTGACACGGTGGTTGTTGTAGGTATCGGTGGCATTGGAATTAACGCTGTGCAAGGTGCACGTATGGCCGGTGCAAAGCGAATCATTGCGATTGACCCCATTGAGTTCAAGCGTGAAAAGGCGATGGAGATGGGCGCAACACATACGTTCGCGTCAATGGCCGAAGCAATTCCACACATCAACGAACTGACATGGGGTGAGATGGCCGATCGCGTCATCATGACCCCAGGTGTTCTTCATGGCGACATGATGGGTGAGGGAATGGCAATGGTGGGCAAGGGTGGCACATGTGTTGTTACTGCCATCTCGCCAATGCATGAAACATCTGCCGACATCAACTTGTTCCAACTTGCAATGTGGAACAAAGAAGTGAAGGGCACCATCTTCGGAAGCCTGAATCCACGTGCAGACATTCCTCGTCTTCTCGACATGTATCGAGTGGGCGATCTGAAGTTGGATGAACTCATCACTCGCCGGTACACACTGGATGAGATCAATGAGGGCTATCAAGCAATGCGCGACGGCGTGAACATTCGCGGCGTCATCGTTAATGACTAACGCATCCGCACTCCGCAATACGCTCACCACGCAAGTGGTCGGCCGTCGTCGTGAACTTGAATTAGTTCTCGCGGCTCTTGCGGCAGACCGTCACGTTCTGTTGGAAGGCCCGCCGGGAACGGGAAAGTCAACATTGCTTCGTGCTGTAGCGCAGGGTTTAGGAATTGGTTTTGAGTTTGTTGAAGGAAATGCTGAACTCACACCTGCCCGTCTTGTCGGCCATTTCGACCCAGCTCGGGTTTTGAACGAAGGGTACGACCCTTCTGTGTTCGTCGACGGCCCCTTGGTCAGCGCACTCCGCGATGGATCGTTGCTGTATGTGGAAGAAATCAACCGCATCCCCGAAGAGACATTGAACGTGCTTATTACGGTCATGAGTGAAGGCGAACTCAATGTTCCTCGCTTGGGTCGCATTGCTGCTGCGAAGGGCTTCCGTTTGGTAGCGGCAATGAACCCGTTTGACGCAGTGGGCACTGCACGAATTTCTGGCGCGGTCTACGACCGTGTGTGTCGTGTAGCAATGTCGTATCAAACCGCCGAAGAAGAAGTTGCCATCGTGGAGCGCAATCTCGGCGGAGTAGCAGTAGATGCGTCGTGGCTGGAGAAAGCGGTATCGGTGGTCCGTCGCACGCGTTCGCATAGCGATTTGCGCGTGGGCTCGTCAGTGCGTGGTGCAGTCGACTTTGCAAAGGTCGCTGTGTCTCTTGCGGAACTTCGTGAATCCACCATCGACAATCCAAGTGTGGGTGTAGACGCTGCGTTAGTTGCATTGTCTGGTCGCGTGCGTGTTCGCGAAGGCAGTGTGAGAACCTCAGAAGAAATCGTCACAGAAATTTGGCAGGACGTGTTTGGCCGAGTGGAAGGGGACGACGGAGAGGGAAAAGCTGGAGCCCCGACGAACCGGGGCACGACCTCCCTCTAACAAAGGAAGGCGAAGCTGCCGACCAAGCCGTTGCAGAAGCGGGCAAGCGCACTACATCTCGTCGTGATTTGTCACGCAATGAGAACTTCGAACAGATATCTCCCGAAGTAGGAGAGTTGGACGAAGCAGCGCTGGATGAAGCGATGCAGAACAGCCCCGACGAAACACTTGGTCTATTGGCAGATCTCACCGGTGCCACCGACCCGAAACTGCGTGAACTTGCAAAGCGTCTCGCGGGCAGATTGATGTTGGATCTTGGTCAACGTGGTCGAGCGCGTCCGAGGGGCATTGGAAAAATGGTGGAACAGCCGTATCGCGAGGATGCAGGTGATATCGACATTGACGCCAGCATGGACGCCATTACCGAGTCACGTCGCGGAGAAGCCATAGACCCAGAACGGTTACGCGTTCGTGGCTGGAAGAAACCAGGGACGGCCTTTTGTTTGCTTCTGGACAGAAGCGGCTCTATGGGTGGGCAACCGTTAGCAACAAATGCTGTGGCTACGGCTGCCATCGCAAGTAGAAACCCAGATGATTACAGCGTGATTGCATTTGGCAAAGACGTTGTGGTGACGAAGAGTCAAGATGTGCCAAAAGCGAGTGAACGAGTCATCAACGACGTATTGACCTTGCGTGGACACGGAACAACAGACCTTGCTGGTGCATTGTTGGCGGCGCGTCAGCAATTGGCGAGGTCTCGCGCTGGCCGCCGGGTTGTCATCTTGTTGTCAGACTGCCGAGCAACAGTCGAAGGCGACGCAGAGAATGCTGCACACGGAATGGAAGAACTAGTGGTCATCGCGCCCGAAGAGGATCACGATGAAGCAACGGCATTTGCTGCACGAGTGGGTGCTCGTATTGCGCTCGTTGGCGGGCCGAGTGAAATTCCTGAAGTGTTGGCTCGCGTACTCGAGCCCATTGCTTAAGTTTCGCTAGTACTGACAGTTCGAATCGTTCGGTGGAACGACTCCGCGTGTGTTTTGCTCAATTGCCACTTTCGGAACTGTGGTGGTTGTGCTTGTCTGCGGTGGTTTCGCAGTTGTTCCTGAAGACTTCGGAACTGTGGTGGTGACGGCAAGCGCCGCCAACGTTGTGGTTGTCACTGTGGGTGTGTCTGCAGGAGTTGCGCCAGAGATGGTGGTCTTCAAGCTTGCCTTGCCTTGGAAGACAGCAAGAATCTTTTTTGATGTTGCACTTTCCAAGTCGGGAACAATGACCGACATGTCGTCAATTAGTTGCCCGTTTCCTGGCATGGTGTAGCTGCCCATTGTCTCTGTGTTGAAGTTTTTCATCGCTTGACCAAGTTGCAAAACGGTGAGTGGAGTCAACTTGTCATCAGTGATGATGTTCTTGAGAGCGGCATTCAAGATTCCGGAGGCAACGCGTGGATTGGTCTTTGCTTTATCTAAAGATTTGCGAATGACTCGCTTCATAAAATCTTGTTGTCTACTGATGCGGCCCCAGTCCGATGTGCCGTCGCGTGTCCACTTCATAGTCTTTGGATCAAACCATCGGTAGTGGCGTGAGCGCATGTAGGCAAGCGCATGATCACCTTGGAAGGTGTAACACACGCGCGCACGAAGAACCTTGAAGCCAGTCATTTTGTCTTGTGCTTTATAGGTGAAAGGCACACGTACCCCTCCTACAGCATCAACAATTGCAGCGAATGCACAGAAGTCAATATTGATGTAGTGATCAATACTGATTCCGAAGTTCTCTTTGATGTTGCGAACGAGACGATTGGGGTTCTTCTTTTCGAAGTTCGCATTGATGCGGTTGCTTCTGTTTGATCCAGCTTGTTTCACCCACATGTCTCGAGGGAACGAGAGGATTGCTGCTTGGTTATCAATGGGGTTCACGCGAACCACCATCAATGAGTCACTGCGCTCGCCGTATCCGGCTCGATTACTGAAGCCGCCGTAGAACGGGGAGTCTTTGCTGATGCAAGCGTTGTTGTCAGATCCCGTAATGAGGAAGTTCTTTGCGGTGCGGTCGCCTTCAGGCAAGTCGAGATTTCCATCTCCGAGCGCAACGGGGTCAATACTGACCACCTGACGATTCCCTAATTTCCAGTTGGCGTATACCAGTCCGCTGCCCGCAAGAACGGTGACGATTGCCAACACAATGTTGAACAACAGAAATGCACGTTGCTTGCCTGAATGGCCATGGCGTGACGGAGTGGTGGACATGCGAGTTCTACCGTAGTGGGGCAGGGCTGGCTGAAGCGGTCGCTACTGGTCTGCGACAGGCGCCAAGGTAACGGCAACATTGATGTCGGTGGCATCATCGTTGACAACCGTGGACCATTGCGTGACGGAGCCGGCGTTTTCAAGGTCTGGCCATGCGATAGTGAGCGTGCTGATGGCTGATGTATTTGCAGTGATAACCACGTTCTCAACGACTGCCTTCTGGCTCACCTTGGCTTCGGTTTTAGCGCGACGAATCTCGCTGAGAACATGGCAGACCGTGGCGGCAAACGATTCGCCTTCAACTGTCCAGCCTTGATCTCCTGCAAGTTCTGCAAATGTCGGCCAGGTTGCTGTGTGAACAGAACTATCGTTCCACCATCTCCACACTTCTTCAGATGCAAACGGAAGAATTGGCGCAAACAATCGCTGCAGAGTTGACAGTGCTCGCCGTAGTGCAACTCGCGCAGAGACCGATGCATCAACATCATCAGTTGCGTATGCACGTGTCTTGACGAGTTCTACGTAGTCATCGCAGAACCACCAGAAGAAGGATTCGGTGCGCTCTAGTGCTCGCGCGTAGTCGTATGTTTCAAATGCTTCGGTTGCTTCGTTAACAACATTGCCAAGTTTCTGCAACATGGCTCTATCGATTGCGTGCGTTGGCGAGATTGAGTCGTCTGCGGCATCGAATCCAAGAACAAACTTGCTGACGTTCAGCAATTTAGTTGCAAGTTTGCGGCCCACTTTCATTTGGTCTTCGCTGAATGCGGTGTCAATTCCTGGGCGCGCACCTGCTGCCCAATACCGAACTGCATCACTTCCATATTTCTCAAACAAGTCGATTGGCGTTACTACGTTGCCCTTCGACTTTGACATCTTCTTGCGGTCAGGGTCGAGAATCCATCCCGACAATGCGGCGTTTGCCCACGGAGCCTGCCCATGTTCGAAATGTGATCGCACCATGGTGGAGAACAACCATGTGCGAATGATGTCGTGAGCTTGCGGACGCATGTCAAACGGATAGACACAACTGAACAAGTCTGGATTGTCTTCCCATTGGCCGGCGATTTGTGGGGTGAGAGATGAGGTAGCCCATGTATCCATCACGTCGGGATCACCAATAAAACCATTCGATTGCCCACGCTGTGCCTCGGTGTATCCGGCAGGGACATCGGTGCTGGGGTCGATAGGAAGTTGATCTTCGTTTGGTACGAGCGGGGAGTCATAGACAATCTCGCCATTTGCATCCAGCGGATACCACGCGGGAACTGGAACGCCGAAGTAACGCTGACGACTCACTAGCCAGTCGCCATTCAAGCCCTCCACCCAGTTTGAGTAACGATGGCGCATGTGATCGGGGTGCCACGTAAGGCCTGCACCGCGCGCAAGAAGTTGGTCTCGCAATGAAGCATCGCGACCACCGTTGCGGATGTACCACTGACGGCTTGTGACAATTTCGAGTGGGCGATCACCCTTTTCGTAGAACTTCACGGGATGGGTGATGGGGCGTGGTTCGCCAATCATCTCGCCCGATGCGGCCAGCATCTCTGAAATGGTGGTTTGTGCTTGTTTGGCGGATTTGCCCACAAGTGAAGCGAAGTTGTCGAGGCCTTTCGCATCGGTCACACCGTTTGGTGCATCGGCAACAACGCGACCGTCGCGGCCAATGATGGCGCGCATTGGCAATTGCAATTCTCGCCACCACGTCACGTCTGTGAGGTCACCAAAGGTGCAGCACATAGCGATGCCGGTTCCCTTATCTATTTGTGCCAGTGGATGCGCAAGAACTGGAACTTCAACATTGAACAGCGGTGTGCGCACTGTCTTACCGAAATACGGCTTGTAACGATCGTCATCTGGATGTGCAATGAGTGCTACGCACGCAGCAAGAAGTTCTGGGCGAGTGGTGTCAATGAGAATGTCACCAGAACCATCTGACTTGTGAAATGCAAGCGTGTGGTACGCGCCGGGACGCTCGCGATCTTCTAGTTCTGCTTGTGCAACAGCGGTTTTGAAATCAACGTCCCACAGTGTTGGAGCTTCTTGTGTGTATGCCTCTCCGCGTGACAAGTTGCGCAGGAACGCGCGTTGGCTTGCGCGACGTGAACGTTCATCGATTGTTGTGTACAGCAGTGACCAGTCAACGGACAATCCAAGAGTGCGGAAGAGATCTTCGAAAATCTTTTCGTCTTCGGTGGTGAGTTCTTCACACAGTTCAATGAAGTTTGGGCGGGAGATGGGAACGGGCTTGTGATCTTTTGGAGGGTCGCCACGGAACGGAGGCTGGAGTCCTGGCACGTAGGGAACCGAAGAATCACAGGACACTCCGAAGAAGTTCTGCACGCGACGTTCTGTTGGGAGGCCATTGTCGTCCCAACCCATGGGGTAGAACACGCTCTTGCCGCGCATACGCCAGAAACGAGCCACGGTGTCGGTGTGGGTGTAGGAAAAGACATGGCCCATGTGCAGCGAACCGCTCACCGTGGGCGGGGGAGTATCAATGGCGAACACATTGTCCCGAGTGGCGGTGCGATCGAAGGTGTACACACCCTCGGTATCCCAGACGCCAATCCACTTTGGCTCAATGTTGTCAAGAGATGGCTTGTCGGGGACAGTGGACATAGGTCCTAAATCGTAGGCTTGTCAGAGTGCTGAACCTCTATGACACCGCCACGAAGAGCGTGAAACCTCTCGCTCTGCGCGACCCGGGCAAGGTCAGCATCTATCTGTGCGGTCCCACGGTCTACGGCCCCCCGCACCTTGGGCATGGCCGGGCAACTCTGGTGTACGACATATTGCGTCGCTACTTGGCGTATCGGGGCCTCGAAGTTCGGCTTGTCTCAAACATCACCGACATTGACGACAAGATCATCGACCGCGCCAACAACGAGGGTCGACCCTGGCAAGACATCACCACCAAATGCGAGAACGTGTGGTTTGAAGCAATGGGCAAGTTGGGCGTGTTGCGACCAACTGATGTTCCGCACGCCACCGACTACGTCGACCAGATGGTGGCAATGATCGGTGACCTCATATCGCGTGATGCCGCATACGCAACCGATGATGGCGTGTACCTCAGCATCGCGGCAGTTCCCGACTACGGGTTGCTTGCGCATCAGAACGTTGATGACATGTTGAGTGGCGGCGGAGACCGAGAAGTGTTTGGCGCAGGAAACAAGCGCCACCCTGCAGATTTTGCCTTGTGGAAATTTACGAAGCCTGGTGAACCATCGTGGCCGTCTCCTTGGGGTGATGGTCGTCCTGGTTGGCATAGTGAATGTGTTGTGATGAGTTTGGAACTTCTTGGTGAAGGCTTCGACTTGCATTGCGGTGGTGCTGATCTTCGTTTCCCTCATCATGAAAATGAACGCGCTCAATCTGTGGCGTTAGGTAAGACGTTTGCCAATCACTGGATGCATAACGGCTTCGTGGTTGACCTTGAAGGCGAGAAGATGTCGAAGAGTTTGGGCAATGTGCTGAACCTGCTCGACCTGTTGGACACATACGATCCACGCGCATACCGCATGTTGCTGTTGCAGACTCACTACCGGTCACCAGTACGTGTCGGTCAAGACAACATCGACTCAAGCGTGTCTGCATTGGCCGGACTCGATGCATTTGCTGCACGAACCGCTTCTCATTCAACGGGTGTAGCAGATGCAGATGTGGTGCAGAAGTTCATGTCTGCAATGGACAACGATCTCGATACTCCAGCTGCAATGGCGTTGGTTTTCGACACTGTTCGTCGCGCAAACACCGCGTTAGATGCAGGCGATGTGTTCAGGG
>JBIIQG010000039.1:0-11559 GCA_044342185.1 Ilumatobacteraceae bacterium
AGCGGCTTGCGCAATGTTTTTGCCATTGCTTCTGCACCGCGATCGGCAACAAGTCGGCGACGAATTTCCGCTTCTACTTCTTGCTTGAACTGCTCAATGCGGTGATTGAACTCATCGCGCTCGAGACGATCTTCAAGTTTCGTGAGCTCTCCGCCCACTTGTTCGCGGCTTGCGTTCATGAGCTTGTCGAGCATGCCGTCAAGGTCGAGATTGCGCAGAGTGCGATACAAGTAATAGGTGCCACCAACAGGACGGCCCGGTTCCATACCCGCAAAACGCTGAACGGCCTGACGTGCCAAAGCACGCATCATGGCTTGGTCTCCATTCATCAGCGCGTTCATGAGAATTTGCATCAACTCTTCTGGTGTGAGTTGGTCCATTCCGCCGGCGCCGCCGTTGCCTTCGCCCTTCATTTGGGCGTCTTGCATTTGGCGCAAGAAGTCGTCAATGCTTCCTTCTCCGTCGCCATCGGTGATGTTGTATTCAGGACCACGAAGGCTGAAATACACCTCGAACACGGTTTCAAATGAACGCCAGTGTGCGTGGTTCTTCACCAAGGTGGCACCGAGTGCGTACTTGAATGCTTCGCGGTCTTCCAATGGAATATGCGAGATAGCTGTCATGGCGTCGAGGTTTTCCGTGAGGCTCACGGGCAGACCCGCATTCCTCAGTTCAACAATGAATCCCGACAGAAGCTCGAGCATGGTTACGACTCGTCGACTTAATCGACGGACAGTTCCTTCACGGCCTTCGCGATGTCTGTTTGGTACTTCAGAAGGATGTGCAGTGTCTCTTTGGCCTGGTCCGCGTCGATGTGTTCGATGCCGAGAAGAACAAGCGTGCGTGCCCAGTCCAACGTTTCGCTGACTGATGGCGACTTCTTCAAGTCCAACTGACGAATGCTGCGAACAATGCGAGCCACCTGGTCGGCAAGCATTTCGGTAATGCCTTCCACCTTGGTGAGAACGATTTCCTTCTCGCGATCCATCTGCGGGTAGTCAACGTGCAGGAACAAGCAACGACGCTTCAACGCTTCAGACAATTCACGAGTGTTGTTCGAAGTGAGGAACACCATTGGAACTTGCTTTGCCGTAATGGTGCCAAGTTCTGGAATAGACACTTGGTACTCAGACAAGATTTCCAACAGAAGTGCTTCGGTCTCTACTTCCACGCGGTCGACTTCGTCGATAAGCAACACCACGGGATCTTCAGCGGTGATGGCCTCGAGGAGTGGGCGCGTGAGGAGGAATTCTGAACCAAAGATGTCGTCGTGGATTTCGTTCCACGAATCGGAGCTCTTGTCGGCCTGAATACGCAGAAGCTGCTTCTTGTAGTTCCATTCGTACAGCGCCTTCGACTCGTCGAGACCTTCGTAGCACTGCAAACGAATAAGACGAGCGCCAGTCATTTCGGCGATGCTCTTTGCCAATTGGGTCTTTCCCGTACCAGCGGGGCCTTCGACCAAAATTGGCTTGCCCAAGCGGTCTGCAAGGAACGCAACGCCGGCAATGCCATCGTCGGCGAGGTAATTGACGGACTTCAGGCCGTCACGAACTTGTTGAACAGAATCAAAGCGAGGTGCCATAAGACCCTCCAACCTAGTCCCAGAGCCCGAAAGAAGGGTCATTGGGCTACCAAACTCCCTAAGCACCAGCCCGTAGCACCTAACCTGACCGTCATGTTCAAAGACACGCTTGTGGTGGCACTCGGGACAGCTTTGTCCCGATTCACAGGCCTCCTCAGAGTGGTGGTCTTTGGCGTCATCATCGGCCAAACAGCACTCGCCGACGCGTTTGACGGTGCGAACAACTCTCCGAACTCCATCTATGAACTTCTTGTTGGCGGTCTCTTAGCAGCAAGTTTGGTGCCGCTATTTACTCGCTTCGCCGAAGACGACGACGAAGAAGCAACTCAGACCGTTGTCTCTACATCTCTCATCGCTCTTGCCGGCGCAACTGTCGTTGCAGTGCTTGCTGCTCCGCTCATCTTCCGTTTGTTCTCGCTTCATCCAAGTGAATTGGTAGACGCAGATCAGTTCCGTCGCGCCGGAACAGCCATGACTCGCATCTTCCTCATTCAGATTTTCTTCTATGGCCTCACCGCCATTGGATCTGCACTACTCAACTCTCGCCGCAGATTCTTCGCCGCAGCATGGGCACCCGTGCTGTCGAATGTGGTCACCATCACGTTGCTTCTCGTGATTCCCTTCACTCGCGACGGAACACCCGATCTTTCAGATGTCTTAAACGATCACACCTTCTTCTTCTTGCTCACCATGTCCGCTACCGGCGGCATTATGGCTATGGGGCTAGTGCTCATTCCCGCATTGAAGCACGCCAACATCCCGTTCAAGTTCACTCCGAACTTCTCGCACCCCGCAGTGCGCACCATGGTGAAACTGTCGTCGTGGACATTTGGTTTTGTGGTCACGAATCAGATTTCGCTCATTGTCATTAAGAACCTTGCGGAGCCAGGCAGCGGCAACCAAGACGCGTACTCCAAAGCCTTTACGTTCTTCATGCTTCCCCATGGACTTTTGGCTATTTCCATCGCAACCACTTTCGTCCCCGAATTAGTTCGTCGGGTTCGCGCTGGCGACAAGGACGGATTCGCTACGTGGACCACAGCAGGTGTTCGCTGGATCAGCATTCTCACCATTCCAGCATCCATCGCCATGGTGGTTCTTGCGCACCCCATCATTAGTGCACTTCTCGAACACGGCCACTTCAACTCCGAAGCAGCTCACAACACTGCGCGCGCGCTCGCAGGTTTTTCAGTAGGGCTCACCGGATTCTCGCTCTACATCTTCTGCTTGCGTGGCTTCTATGCACACGAAGACACGCGCACGCCGTTCTACATCAACGTGTTTGAGAATGCTCTCAACATTGTTCTTGCCATCGTCCTCGTAGAACGCCACGGAGTACTTGGACTTGGCTTGTCGTTCGGAATTGCATACATGATCGCATCAGTTGTGGTGCTGTGGTTACTGCACTCGAAATACCAGGCAATTCAATGGACCAGTATCGGATCCATGATGTGGCGCACTCTCTTTGCCAGTGCGCTCATGGGTGCGGGCGTCTGGATATTTGAGTTCCTGCTACAACCGAAATCGGGAATGTCCCAGTTAGCTGAATTGTTCTTGTGCGTGACGGCCGGGTTCGTCATCTATGTCATTGCACTTATTGCACTCAGAGTTCCAGAGATGCAGAACTTGTCATCACTTCTCCCACGCCGCACTACCGACGTAGACACCACGCTGTAACAACTAGCGCGGAGTGAGTACGACGAGGTCGTCGCGATGGATTGCTTCCACCACCGACATGTCGGAAAGATCGGCTGTTCGTTTTCCAGCAGCGTTGCGAGCAGAATCCGCCCCCATCGCTGACATTCCACGAGCCAATAGATCTCCCGCACTATTCACCACGTTGACAACGGCCCCAACGTCGAATGACCCGGCCACAGAGACAACACCGGCAGGCAACAACGACGTGCCACGCTCCACCAATGCCTTCTGTGCTCCGTCGTCAACCGTGATTGTTCCTTCAACCTCGGCAGCAAAAGCAATCCAAAGTTTCCGCGCCGATAATTGGCGGTCGTGAGGAAGAAAGCGCGTACCAATGTTCTCGTGCGACGCAGCACGCAACACGGCATTGTCGGCTGCAGCCGATGCAATAACAGCCGTAACACCAGACCACGACGCAATTTGTGCTGCAGCCAACTTGGACGACATTCCCCCACTACCTCGATCTGTACCGGCACCAGAGGTAGACACGGCTAGCAACGGATCGTCTGCTGCAACTTCGGAAATGATGGTGGCGTTGGGATTGCTGCGTGGGTCTGCAGTGAACAACCCTTCCATGTCTGTCAGCAACACCAACATGTCGGCGCCCACTAAGTGCGACAACAATGCCGCCAAGTGGTCATTGTCTCCATAGCGAATTTCGTTATTGGCAATGGCGTCGTTCTCATTCACAATGGGAATGCAACCCAACTCAAGCAATCGATGAATGGTGTCGCGAGCGTGTAGGTACTGCTGACGATCAACAAAGTCGTGAGGCACCAACAACACTTGCGCCGCCACCAAAGAATGTTGAGCAAGGGCCGCGTTATAGGCGGCCATGAGTTGTGGCTGACCAACGGCCGACAGGGCCTGTAACGACAACACATCGCTTGGGCGTTCGGTCATTCCTAAACCAGCTACGCCAGATGCAACTGCCCCAGATGTCACCAAGATGACATCGTGGCCTTCTGCACGAGCAGCTGCCAACTGAGTTGCCACAGATGTAATGACGTCTGAGCGAATACGACCGTGGTCATCGGTGAGCGATGAGGTTCCTATTTTGACAACGATGCGCATGCCTACAGATTCACACTTCTGGGACGAATTCGAAACTGAATTGTGCGATCCACACCACGTCGCCTTCCACAACACCTGCTTTAGACAGCAATTTAGGCACACCAAGCTTGGCGAGGCGCTCGTCGATGTAGTTCAGAGCTTCAGGCGTTGTGACATCGTTCAAGGCAACCACCCGCTCGGCACCTCGTCCGTGGACGCGGTACTCGTTGTCGCCCAGGCGCTCCACCCACGAGTGTTCTGGTTCAGGACGCATGATGATGGTGGCTTCGGTGACGGGCTCGGCTTGACGCGCTTGGCCGACCGTTTGGGCGAGCGCATTCACTACCGAGCGAACATTCTCGGTTGTGATGGACGACATTGACATATGCGGCCATGCAGCCACCACGTCGGCCTCGGCGCTGTCGATCTTGGTGCCGACAATGAGCGACGGACGTTCAAGAAGTTCAGGACGGTAGTTGCCCACTTCGTGTTGAAGAATTCGCAATTGCTCTTCCGGATCAACACCGTCAATTGATGCAAGGTCGACCAAGTAGCACAACACGCGTGCACGTTCAATGTGCCGCAAGAACTGGTGTCCTAAACCTTTTCCTTCACTCGCTCCTTCAATAAGACCCGGAATGTCGGCCATGACAAATTCGGTGCTGTCGTCAATTCGCACAACACCAAGATGTGGTTCAAGCGTGGTGAACGGATAGTTCGCGATTTTTGGTTTAGCAGCGGACACAGTGCTGATGAACGTACTCTTACCCGCATTAGGGAAACCAACAAGTGCAACGTCGGCCATGAGTTTCAACTCAAGCAACAACCAACGTTCGTATCCTTCTTCGCCCTGTTCAGCAAACGACGGTGCACGACGTTTGTTGTTCATGAACTTGTGATTACCGCGACCACCGCGACCGCCCGATGCAGCAAGCCACTTGTCGCCATGGTTGGTGAGGTCTGCAAGAACTTCTCCGGTGTACATGTCGCGCGCAATTGTTCCTTCAGGAACAGCCACGAAAAGATCTTCTCCGCGACGTCCGTGCAGGTCTTTCCCCTTGCCGTGCACGCCATTGACCGCCTTGCGGTGAGGGTGGTCTCGGAACGCCAACAACGACGCCACGTTGCGGTCTGCCACCAGCCACACATCGCCGCCCTTACCGCCGTCTCCACCATTCGGACCACCAAAAGCCACCGGGCCTTCTCGACGGAAACTGACACAGCCAGCTCCGCCGTCTCCACCGCGCACATTTAGTTGGGCTTCGTCGACGAACACACTCATAGGAACTGTCCAAGGCTACGGCCATTCACTCCCCCAAGAGCGACACACCACTCACCTATCGTGGAGATATGGATGAATCCCCCAACACCGACCGAAATAACACATGGGTCTCCACCATGAAGGGCAACACATCGTCATCCATCACGCTCGCTCATGCCGACTCGTGGGCAGGCATCGGAACCACCAACATCGCAACCCGTGGCGCCAGGGAGGCAACCGAAGACTCCACCATGGCCCCACTTGCAACGCGCGGTGTGGGCCCCGGAAACCGTGCCACGGCCGAAGATGAAGATCCGTATCGCACGTGTTTCGAGCGCGACAGAGATCGCATCCTTCACGCATCATCATTTCGTCGCCTCGCAGGCAAAACACAAGTGTTCGTTTTCCCCGACGATCACCAGCGCACACGTCTCACTCATGCTTTAGAAGTCGCACAGGTGGCCGTTTCCGTTGCACGCGTACTTCGTCTCAACGTTGCACTCACCGAAGCAATTGCACTTGGGCACGACTGTGGTCATGGCCCTGGTGGTCACGCCAGCGAGGATGCATTGTCTCCCTACATCGAAGACGGATACGACCATGCCGTGTGGGGCGCCGACGTTGTCTTGCAACCGCTCAACCTGTGTCTCGAAACTCTCGACGGAATTCGTAATCACAGTTGGTCGCGTCCCGCTCCTTCAACGCCCGAAGCAGAAATTGTCAGCTGGGCCGACCGCATTGCATATGTGTGTCACGACTTTGAAGATGCTGTGTACGCAGGCGTTGTCACACCACAACATCTCCCCGACATTGTTCGTCAGCGTTGTGGCACCACCAGACGTCAACAGCTCAGTGCGTTCATTACAGCCATGATCGAGGCAACTGCAGAAACAGGCCGCATTGGCATGGTTCCCGAAGTTGCAGAAGCACTAGCCGAGTTCCGACGCTTCAATTACGACACCATCTACCACCGCGCTGAATCGCGCGTTCAAGCACAAAGCGTTATCGACATGCTGCGGCCCCTGGTCGAGCACTACATCGCACACCCCATGCTGTTGCCCACGTGGCACGACACACCGTTCGACCCCAACACCGTCACAGCATCTCGAGAGGCTGTCAACTACGTGGGCGGCATGACAGACCGATACGCATGCAAACAAGCAGTGGAACTCCTGCATTACCCCGTGCACAAATTGCCGCAGGGAATCGACACTCTTCTCGCCGGCTAACACCGGCAAACACAAAGGGCGCACCTTGCGGCACGCCCTTCAGAGATGTGTATATGTTGTTGCGTTATTCGCCAGGAACGACGTCGACAACCTTGCGGCCACGACGCTCGCCAAACTTGACGCTTCCGTCAGTGAGCGCAAACAAGGTGTCGTCTTTGCCGATACCTACGTTCTTGCCAGGGTGAGTCTTGGTTCCGCGCTGGCGGATGATGATGGTGCCCGCTGTAATAACGGTGCCATCGAAAACTTTTACGCCGAGGCGTTGTGCATTTGAGTCGCGGCCGTTTCTTGTTGAGCCGCCGCCCTTTGTCTTTGACATTCTGGATCAGCCTTTCGCGATGGATGTGATCTCGACAACGGAGTACTTCTGACGATGTCCGAAGCGACGACGCTGGTTGGTGCGACGCTTGTATGTGAAGCCGTCGATTTTTGGTCCCTTTGCAGTTCCGATAACGCGACCCTTGACGGATGCGCCCTTCAACTGCTCGGGGGTGGACAAGATTGTGGAACCGTCAACGACGAGAACAGGTGTGAGAGAAACCTCAACACCATCTTCGACATGAAGAAGCTCAAGCTGGACCTGCTGGCCCTGCGACACCTTCTCTTGCTTTCCACCGGATGCGATCACTGCGTACATAGCGGTTTCCTACCCTATCTGCCATTTCTGGGCTCCGACACCGTGCCGAGCCCTAGTTTTCACGGATTTCCTGCCAACTGACCACCCTGCTGGGTTAGTCGAGAAGGCCAAAGTCCACCTTCATACCTCGACCTGAGCATTCTGGGCATTCGCCCGCAAATGCCGTGATGAGACCCTCACCAATGCGCTTACGAGTCATTTCCACCAAGCCCAGTTCGGAGATATCGAATACCTGGGTACGAGTCTTGTCGCGAGATAACGCCTGGCGGAACGACTCCACCACTTTCTTGCGATTGTCTTTGATTTCCATGTCGATGAAGTCGATAACGATGATTCCGCCGATGTCGCGAAGGCGAAGCTGATGCGCCACCTCTTGAGCAGCCTCCAGGTTGTTCTGGAACACGGTTTGTTCAAGGTTGGACGTGCCGACGTTCTTGCCGGTGTTCACGTCGATAACGGTGAGAGCTTCGGTGTGCTCGATGATGAGCGAGCCACCAGACGGCAACCACACCTTGCGATCGAGCGCCTTGTGTAACTGCTCGTGAACGTGTTGCGTCTCAAACAGTGACAACGGCTCCGCATCGCGGTCGAAATATTCCACGCGGTCTGCCAGTTCTGGGTTGAACGCCTGAATGTAACTGCGTACGTCTTCATACAGACGGCGATCATCAATGAGAACTCCGCGATAATCAGCATTGAACTCTTCACGAATTACTCGCACCGCTAGTTCGGGCTCGCGATACAACAACTGCGGGCCAGTGGCCGCCTTTGCTGCTTCTTCAATCGATGCCCACTCTTCCAACAGGCGAGTCATGTCTGCAGTGAGTTCGTGCTCGGTTGCGTGTTCGGCAGCCGTACGAACGATGACACCGTGTTCCGCTGGCTTCACACGATCGAGAATGTTGCGTAGACGACGACGCTCGGAATCTTCGAGACGCTTAGAAATGCCGTAGGTCTTTGAGTTTGGAATGAGAACCACGAAGCGACCAGGGATAGACACTTCTTGTGTGAGTCGTGCACCCTTTGCGCCGATGGGGTTCTTCGTGACTTGGCACAAAATCATTTGACGTGAGCGAAGAATGTGCTCGATACGAGCAGTGTCCTTGGTGTCGACATCTTCGCCATCAAACTGAACGTCACCGCGATACAACACGGCATTCTTGGGAGTTGCGATGTCGACAAACGCTGCTTCCATGCCTGGAAGAACGTTTTGCACGCGACCCATGTAGATGTTTCCGTGAATTTGACCCACATCGTCGGCTGGACGACTGACATAGTGCTCAATGAGTGAGCGACCTTCCATGACAGCCACCTGAGTGACACCCTCGCGCACCTGTACGCACATGAGATATCGACCCACAGGACGTCCATTGCGTTCACGGCCACGACGACGCTCGATGATTTCCGCATCGATATCGACCGAGTCACGACCTGAGCCCTGACCACCTGAACGTGATCGTCCGCGTCCACCACGACGACGCTTCTTCTTGTTATTGGCGCTATCGCCAGACTTTTCCTGCTGAGCTGCTGGAGCCGCAGCCGGCGCTGGACGAGTGTCGCCAATTTGTGGCTTGCGAGCGGGGCCAGGCGGCGGACCTGTCGGTGCGGAGGAATCAGAATTAGAGGTAGACGTTGACGAGCCTTCGCCTGGCTTGCGGCGATTCTTTCCACCGCGAGAGCCGCGACGGCGCTTCTTTGGGCCACCTTGGCCCTCTGGTCGAGATGCCTGTGAACCGTCGCGGGGTGATGACGACTGTGTCTGATCGGCTGCCGTTGATTCGGCAGAACCGTTGCTGTCCATGAAATTTTCCTCTCTCACGTCGCGCACAAGGCGCGCCATGGGGCGCAGGGGCAGCCACTTTCTGGCGCCTCCGGCCCTATCGGCCTGTCAAATAGGTTACCCGCGAGTGTTAGCGGAAACGGCGCATGTGGACACTCTGCACCAGCCCAATCATGATGGCGAAGGCCACGGTGTGGGACCCCCCATAAGACACAAAGGGCAAGGGCACTCCCGATACGGGGGTGATGCCCATGGTCATGCCGATGTTCTGAAAGGCCTGCCACAAAATCATGGTGAAGACTCCCGCACAAATGAGGAAGCCCAGACGATCTTGCGCAATACGGGCAATTCGATAAATACGCCACAGAACAACCCCAAAGAGGCCGAGAACTATCCCCGAGCCGAGCATTCCAAACTGCTCCCCGACTGCCGAGAACACAAAGTCAGTGGACTGAACCGGGATGAATGCGCCGTTCGTGAGTGGGCCATTTAGGTAGCCCTTGCCGAAGAACCCGCCAGTGGCGACCGCTCTCTTGGCGAAACGAACCTGCGTGACCAAAGTTTGAAGCGCAGCCGAGTCTGAGTTCTGGTTTAAGAAACCAGTGATGCGCCGCAACTGGTAATCCTTCACCACACCAGAGACAACGCCGGCAATGACGGACACTATGGCCAGCGACGTGATGAGGATGATGTACTTGATGTCTGCTCCTGCCACCAACAAAACACCCATGGCGCATGCAACGAATACTGACGCCGACCCAAGATCTGGCTGAATGGCGACGAGCGCAACGGGAACACCGACAATGAACAGCGACTGGATAAAACGTTCGTATCGAACCGTATTGGCGTCATCGTCGGCCAAGAACCCGGCCAACAAAAGCAAGGTTGACACTTTCCCAATCTCTGATGGCTGAATGGCAATAGGACCCACATCGAATGACAGACGTGCACCGCCAGTGACTGAACCGGCGACAAACAAAAGAATGAGCAACACAATTGTGACGGCATAAAACAGTTCCGCACTGCCCCGCAATTGCACATAGTCCATCCACATCACGACCGCCATCACAACAATTGCAATGATCACAAAAATGATTTGTCGTTGAACAAACTGAAATGGGTCAGCCCCCCTGTTCAACAGACGTGGTCGTGTTGCCGAATAAATCATGAAAGCACCAATGATGGTGAGAGCCCCCACCGCAGCCATAAGAACCCAATCAATGGTGCGGGTGGGGTCGGTGAAACTGCGGCGGATGTTTCCGAGGCCCGAGTTTGGGCGACGCGTGAAGAGTGTGCCAGTCATTAGTCACGCACCGAGCTTCCGGTACCAACAAGACACAGCGGATTAGGCAATGACTGCGGCGCTGCTACTTCGAAACTGTTTGGGTCTAACGGATCGGACGGAACAGCGGGGGCCACTTGAATTTTTTTGATGAGCGCGGTGAACATGCACTTCACTACAGGCGCTGCTGCGCGCGAACCGAAACCACTCTTCTCCAAATACGCAGATGCGGTGTACGGATACTTCGGGTTCTTGCTGAATGCAGCAAATGCAGAAGAGTCGTTCCATGGCAGATTCCCCGCGCCCTGGGCGGTTCCCGTTTTCCCAGCTAGCGGCAAGGCACGCTTCGGGAATGATCGGAAGAGTTTCTCGCCCGTCGTGGCGTGGTAGAAGTCGGACGTGACGCCAGGGCCGGTAATCACCCGTGTGAGCCCACGCACAATCGGGTCAAGCACTTCAGGACGAATTCCAATGTCGCGAATAATTTGCGGTGCACTGAAATCTTGAACCACGACACCTTCTTCAAGGTTCACCCGATTGGATTTGCCATTAGGTGTGCCTGGAGCCCAAATGGCCTTCACAACGCGTGGACGCACAACTTTCCCGCCGTTACCCAATGCTCCGTAGGCAACCGCAAGCTGCAACGGAGAAGCCGATAGCAATCCCTGACCAATTGCCAACTGCACGTTGTCGCCGACGTAGTACCCCCTGCCCTCTTCTTTAGCAATTGCACCAGATGCCGCCAGTTGTTTCTTCAGTGCACGATTTGGCACGGTACCGATGAACTCGTACGGCAAATCGATTTCGGTGGGAGAGCCGAAACCAAACAGGCGAACCTGCTCTTCGAGAACTGGCCTATTTCCACGCTCCGTAAATATCTGCTCGCCAATTTTGTAGAAGAACACATCTGATGAAACGGCCAGTGCAGTAACAACATTGATGCGTCCGTACTTACACGGTGCACCGTTGCCACAGTTGGCATTCTTAAACACACACTTCACGTTCAATTGACAACGCTCATCGGGAATGCTTGC
>JBIIQG010000097.1:0-3333 GCA_044342185.1 Ilumatobacteraceae bacterium
CTGCGTGCATTGCCTTGTCCGCCGTTACCTATGCGACTATTGAACAACCGTTCCGTCGCAGTCAATGGTTGGCGCTACGACCATTGAAGACAATTACTGCGGGGCTCGTTGCAGTCGCGGTTGCCCTTGGCGGCGCGGGTCTGGCATGGGCTATCGCGCCGTCACCGGTGAGCAATCTTGTGCAGGAAGACACTGTGAAGTTGAAGGACCCTTCGTCGTCCAATACATCGCCGGATCAAGTGTCACAGTTGCCAGATACTGCTCCCATAAATGCACTTCTTATCGGTGATTCGGTTCTTGCAGGTCTGCGATGGTGGGAAGAGGGTACGAAGTCACTGAATGGATTTGATTGGGTTCTCGATGCGGAGCCATGTCGGCGACTTCTGTATTACTCGTGTCTCGGTCGCGAAGAAAGAAACCCATCTTCTGCAGTGGGGGCCTTCAGAAAGTACAAGCAGAAATTTGACGTCGTTGTTGTCTTGGCGGGGTATCACAGTAGGGATTCACAATTCGAAGAAGAGGTCACTTCTCTTCTCGATGAGGTTCGCGCGACTGGCGCGAAGGTTGTGTTTCTCAGTCTCAAAGAGACCCTTGCTTTTCCTGCTCCCGGTTCACGCGGGAAGAAGTCCATGTATGTGTCCTTCAACCAGAGATTGTCACAGGTGATTACCAATCGAAATGACGCAGGCATTGTGCTTGCCGATTGGAACTTCTTTAGTCGCGATCACCGAGAGTGGTTTCGGTCTGACAACATGCACACTTCACTTCCGGGAACACTTGCCCTTGGATGGTTTATTTCACACGCGGTGGCAACGGCCACAAATCATCAGTGTCCATTCGATGCGCGTTATCCCTGCACAATTCCCGATGCTCCTCCAACGGAGGCGAATTGGTTGACACTATTCAATGTGGCGAACACACGAATGAGATGTTTTGAGATGGGCGCCGAGCGGACTCGGATCTGCAAAGTTATGTAGTTGCCCTGTTTACGCTTGCTCTTCCTTGCGACGGCGAATCACCACTGGGATGAAGAGGCCAGCAAGGACAGCAAGTGCAATCACGACGCCTACCGCGACAGAGGTTCCCGATGTTCCGGTGTTCTCTGCGCCAGCAATAAGGCCGATAGCAATAACGGTTTCCTCACCAGACTCCGTAGCGGACTTCAGAACAAGACGATGTTCACCATCTTCTAATTCGTTCGGGACATCGAAGGTGCCCGCTGCGACTCCTTTTTCGTTCGTGGTGACGGTTCCCAGATTGGTGGGAGTTGAGAACAACCATGCTTCAAGTTCTTCATTGGCCCCAAAGCCGGATGCATCAACAACAAGGCGGTCATCGCTTGTCACTCGCAAGTTTCCGTCGGAGTCGAGAGCAATCTTTGCCCCCGTGTCATCAATGGCAGAAACGCTAATTTCCACTCCAGAACCGGCAACCTTCAGTTCATTGTTCGCACGTTGAATTGAAAGATCCGCCGTACTTCCGTTCACGGTCAGGCGAGCGGTACCTGGAGCAGCAGTAGGTGCATCAGGCGCTGGGGCGGGCGACTCGGACTTTTCCGCTGCGGGAGGAACTGTGGTTGTCGTAGTCGTGGTCGTTGTGGTGGCAGCAACTGTTGTGGGGGAGGTAGCGGAATTTGTACCGCCGCCGTCGGCAGCAACTGTTGTTGGTGTTGAACTTCCGGGTGCAACCGTGGTGCTACTACCAACCGTGGTTGAACTAGTGGGCACTGTGGTTGTAGTCGTGGTTGTTGTCGACGTTGTGGTGGTTGTCGTAGTTGATGTAGTAGTAGTGGTGACGGCTTGTCCCACTCGGTACTTGTACATGTCGCTGAAGCGCCAACCAGATGAAATCAAAGTTTGGCCGTCATCGGACAATGTGATGCTGGCCGACCACTGGTGGTTAATGGCCACGCGAGTGGCACGTGTGCCAGTGCTGAGGTCGTAAACATCGAGAACCTCTGGCCACAGACTGCCCTGGTTTTGATAAATCAAATAGCCAAGTCCGCGAGTGTGATCCACAACAAAAGGTGTTGGTCCAAGAACGTTTCCAAGGCCGCCGTGCCCGAGGTAGCTACTCCATAATTTGTTCGGATTACCGCCCAGGTTGTTCCATGCGGAAAACACACCGTTGTTGGATGCCACGTACAGAGTTGAGCCAGTGCTGTTGATTCCCAAGAATGCAGGACCATCTGCAGTGGTGCTGCCCGCCGTGGTTTGAACTGAGAATGTGTTGTCAATGTTTCCGCTTGGAATTGCGATACGAGTAACTGGTGTGCCAGCCGAAGTGACCTGACCCCAAATGGTGGATGCGTAGACGAAGTTTCCGGTGGGGCTCATGACCAATCGAATAAGTGGATTAGATCCGTTGGTAACGCTTGTTACCGAATTGTCCGAGAGCTTGATGATCTGCACCGAAGTACCGCTGTCGCTCCACTGGCTTGCGCAGGAAACAACAAGGTATTGATCGTTAGGCGTGAGCACCATGTTGCGCATGCCGCGAGCGCCCTGAGAACACACTGAAGTAATAGGTGTGCTGACTGCACCGGTAGCAATGGTGACTCGAGAAATGGAGTTATCCCACGCGTTCATGACCCACGCGTATGTGCCAGTGGAGTCAATATCGATTTCATTTGGTTCTGCGCCAACGGTCACGGTTCGAATACGTGAGCCAGTGTTGATGTCAATGATGCGAACGCGCGCTTGCTTGTTCTCGCCAAGAACGATGTAGTTGCCGTCGGGTGTGATGTCTGCACCCCACACACCAACGTTGTTGGGGTTAGGCAAAGAGGAGTCCTGGTAGTTCCAGCTCGCTGTTTGCACTGGGTCGATGTACGAGGTTGCGGTGACGCCGCTAACTGATATCGCAACTGTTCCGGCAAGGGCAGATGCAGAGATGAGGGCTGTACCGATGAGGGTCCGAATATTTCGCATGATTCTCCTGAAGTCACAGACTGTTCCTAGTATGCCTCATCTGGGCGGAGTTAGCGAACTCAATCCCCAGTAGCAGTCTGTGCAGGCTTTATCGACGAACCCTGTGCGCCAGGGTGGTTAGCTGCTTGCGGACCATTATTCCGTCACCAAAAGCCAGGAGTCTCTCGGCAATTCCGCCGCCCGGCACCTTTATTGAGGCTCGCATGCGAGTTACTAGGCGAGTTCCACGGGGGTGCTCACGAAGTTCGTAGGCCAACGTGAAACAGAATCGTTGCCCCAGTTTCCCTGCTGGCTGAACTAGCAGAACATATGAATGAGGTGCCTCCACAATCGCCGCTGTGAAGTCAATGGGGCCGCCTGGAACTTTCGATCCGGAGTGAATGTCTTGCCATTCGGGGTGAAT
>JBIIQG010000040.1:0-11548 GCA_044342185.1 Ilumatobacteraceae bacterium
CTGGTGTCGTTGCGGTGGTGAGTCCATTGCTCAACAAGTTGTACATCGCCCACCGTTGCCCCCATTGACATGCAGGTGTCGTGAACAATTGCCATGGTGGCGTCAACGAGTTGTTCGTTTCCTTCGTCCAATACAAGAAGCGTTGCGTTTGTTCCATCGCCTCCATGTGAACGCTTGCTCTCAGCACCGTCGTACAAGCGCAAGACGGCGGGTGTTGCTCCAGCACGAATGAGACGACGACACGCTTCGAAACCTTCACTGAGTGACGCGAATACATAGGCGCCACGGCGTTCCACTTCGGGCAGTGGGTGAGCGCGCAGCCACACGCGCGTAATGACCGCCAGTGTTCCTTCGCTACCCAACAACAATTGGCTGAGGTCGGGGCCTACGGCGCCAGCAGGCGCGCCACCGGTTCGAATGATTGTTCCGTCAGCAAGCACAGCCTCGAGTGCGTGCACCATGTCTTCAATTTTTCCGTAACGCGTTGAGTACTGACCTGCGCCACGGCACGCAACCCAACCGCCCACTGTGGCGAGAGCGAATGATTGCGGGTAGTGACCAATGGTGAGTCCGTATGTGCGCACTGCGTCTTCGAGGTCTGGTCCGAATGTTCCGGCAAGTGTTTCCACAATTCCAGAAATCTCGTCAACGGATTCCAGTCCTTGCATGAGAGTCATGTCGAGCGACACTCCCGCACGAAGTGGAATAGCCGCACCACACACTCCGCTTCGTCCACCTGACGGAGTGACGGCGATTCCGTGCTCATTGCAATACGCGAGAAGTCGCGACACTTCTTGTGTTGACGTTGGTCGACACACAACTCCGGGGAGTTGAGGTACTTCGTTCTTGAGCGACCACGCCAATGACAGTGGCCACCAGTCCCGTCCGTGTTCGGCGCGCGTTGCTGCGTCTGTTGTTGTGTCGCAAACAGCAGCCAACTCGGCAACGTTGTCGGCAGTAAGAGCTGGCGCATTTGTTGAAAGTCGCGCAGTTGCAGTTGCAGCGTCGCTACCGAACTCAATGGGTGGTGTTGCCTCTGTTGAGAAACGCTTGATGCTCATGACTAGTGGGATCCCTTAGTTGTGGAGGCGATGAATTCTGTTTCGGTGACAAGGCCAGCAGCGTCTTCGCGGGCACACTCGTCGATGAAGTGAGCCAAGTTGCTGTCACGAGCTGCGTTGTCCCACTTGAGGTATGGCGCCACAAGGTCGGCAACTGCTGGGGCCACTGTTTTGCATGCGCGACGATCAAGGAGTCGCGCACGCGTACGACGAGTAAGGATGTCGTCCAAAGTGGTGGCCATCTCGTGGGTAACGGCGTATACCGCTTCACACTTCAAGTAGGGAAGACCAGGAACAAGTTCTTCTGCAAGTGCGGGGTTGTCGTTCATTAGTTGGCGGAGATGTGTGGCATCGCTTCCGAAGCGTCCGTCAAGATGTTGATCGAGAACGGTCGATTGCGAACGTTTGCCGTTTGCGCCACGCAATGACAGTCGCTTTGTTTTGCACGAAGCCTTCCGCCCAAGAATGTCGCACGCTTCGTCCACTGCATCTTCAGCCATTTCGCGATACGTGGTGAGTTTTCCGCCGGTCACTGTGATGACACCGTTGTCAGATGTAAACACTTTGTGGCGTCGACTGAGGTCTGCGGTGCGACCTGCTTTCGCCGATGAATCATCGGTCTTCACGAGAGGTCGAAGACCAGACCACACCGCAGTGACATCGTCCACGGTGACATTTGTGGTGACACTGGCGTTCAGTGCAGCAAGAACGTACTCAATGTCGTCCTTTGTGCATTGCGGGTCGTCAACGGGGCCTTTGTAGTCCGTGTCGGTGGTTCCGATATAGGTGAACTTGTACGTGCCGTCGCCATTTGAGATCCAGGGCACAACAAACAAACTGCGTCGGTCGCGTGGCACCGGAATAACCACGGCAATGTCATTGCGCACTTTGTCCCAGGGCACTGTGAGGTGAACGCCTTTTGCAGGGCGAATGGTGTCGGGGTGTGTGTTTTCGTCTAGCGAACGAACATCGTCTGCCCAGACGCCAGCAGCGCTCACCACACACTTTGCTCTAACAACAAACGATGAACCAGTCAATGTGTCGGTGACTGAAACTTCATGAGACGTGCGGCTTGATGACTGAATGGAGTCAACACGACAGCGGTTTGCAATTGCCGCCCCATTGTCGGCGGCAGTTTTCAGAACAGTGAGGCACAAACGCGCATCGTCTGCTTCTGCGTCGTAATACAAATATGCAGAAGCAAGTTTCTTTTGTTCCATGGTGGGCAAATGCGCGAATGCTTTCTTGGCCGACAAACGTCTGTGCAGTTTTCCAATGCGCCATCCGCCGGTGAGGTCGTACATCCACATGGCCGACCCAAGTGCACGTGCAATCTTTTTCGACACCACACCATCTTTTGTGAGGATGGGAATCATGAAGGGGAGTACATGGACGAGGTGTGGTGCGTTACGACGCAGCCTCTTGCGCTCGCGTAATGCTTCGTACACCAAACGCACATCACCTTGTTGTAGGTAACGCAGTCCACCGTGAATGAGCTTTGATGACTTCGAAGAGGTGCCCGATGCAAAGTCATCACGTTCGAGAAGTGCCACGGAGAGTCCGCGAGCAGCAGCATCTAATGCAACACCTGCACCGGTGATGCCGCCACCCACCACCACGATGTCGAATTCCTCAGAACCGAGACGCTGAAGAGAAGTGGATCGGGAGAAGTCGGCTTGGTGTCGCATCGCCTGTGAGCCTAGGTGGCAGCCGTCTCGGCAAATAAGTCAGCCGTCTTAGAAAGGGGCTCCGAAATTTCTAATTTGCAAGAGTTGCTAATTAGCAATACATGCAGTTAAGGTTTCTCCCATGCGGTCACCCGAGGAACTCACCATCGCTTTTCGTGAAGCAGGTTTAAAGGTAACCCCGCAGCGCCAGTTGTTATTCCGTTTGCTTCACAACAACTGTGCTCATCCAACAGCCGACGCCTTGTATTCCGTAGCTACCGAGCAGATGCCAGGCATCTCGTTGCGCACGGTGTACCAAACGTTGAACGACCTCACGTCAATGGGTGAAATTCAGTCCATCGACGTTGGTACCGGCTCATCTCGGTTCGATCCGAATGTGTCCGACCACCACCACGCTGTCTGCGACGAATGCGGCGCAGTCCACGATGTCTATGTCAACCAAGCGCCTGAAATGCGCGGCCTCAACGGGTTTGCAGTTGCCGATGCTCGCATCGTCTACCGCGGCTTGTGCGCCACGTGTTCAGAACTTGCACAACATAGATAAACCCACCCAAACAACCGAAAGGACCCGGTCATGCCAAGCCTGAAGGGCACCAAGACCCACGAGAACCTGTTGGAGGCGTTTGCTGGCGAGAGCCAGGCCAACCGTCGTTACCTCTGGTTCGCACAAAAAGCAGACGTCGAGGGTTACCCCGACGCAGCAGCACTGTTCCGCTCAGTCGCCGAAGGCGAAACCGGACACGCACACGGACACCTTGAATACATCGCAGAAGTAGGCGACCCAGCAAGTGGTGAGCCAATCGGCGAAACCGAAGCAAACTTCAAGGCTTCCATCGCAGGTGAGACCTACGAGTACACCCAGATGTACCCAGGTTTCGCAAAGACTGCACGCGACGAAGGATTCGACGAAATTGCTGACTGGTTCGAGACGCTTGCACGCGCCGAGAAGAGCCATGCCGGTCGTTTCGGCGAAGGTCTCGCAGCGCTCTAAGCGTTAGCTCCTTCGGGAGCACTTAACGATTCACAACTGATGGGTGGCCGCTGACATGTTCGGTGGTCACCCATTTGTGTGAATAGACATTTTTTCCTTTCCTACACAGAGCAGAACTATGACAATCACCTACGACCCAAAGCACCCGAAGTATCTCGACGAGGCCGATGTTCGCGATGAACTCACGCGTGTCTACGACCTGTGTCACGGATGCCGCTTGTGCTTCAAGTTCTGCTCATCGTTTCCCACTCTCTTCAGCTATGTCGACCAACATGAAGATCAAGATGCAGGTCGACTCACTCCTGCACAACAAGATCAAGTTGCCGACGAATGCTTCCAGTGCAAGTTGTGTTACGTGAATTGCCCGTACATTCCAGAACTTCACGATTGGGCACTCGATTTCCCTCGCCTCATGCTGCGACACGATGCAATGCGTCGCGCAAACGGCCAAGTCAGCATGCGTAAGCGCATTACCACCCAGGCAATGGGTCATACCGATGCATTAGGCAAACTGGCCACATCGGTCTCCACCATTTCGAACCTTGTTATCGGCGCAAAGCCAGGGTCAATCGTTCGTAAGGCCGTGGAGAAGACCGCCGGTGTTTCATCGGTGCGACTTCTTCCGCCCTATGCAAAGCAACGCTTCAGTACGTGGTTCAAGAAGCGCGTGAAGCCTGCCATCGTAAAGAAGCAAGGTTCCGTAGCTGTTTTCCCCACATGTTTGGTGGAATACCAGCAGCCCGGAATCGGTCACGACCTTGTGAAGGTCTACGAGCGCAACGGAGTGGAGTGCTCGCTTGTTGTAGGCGCTGGTTGTTGCGGCGCGCCGTACTTGCATAGTGGCGACATGGACAACTTCACCAAGGTTGCTGCAAAGCAAGTGAAAGTTCTTGCCGATGCAGTGCGCGAAGGAAAAGACATTGTGGTTCCACAACCCACCTGCGGTTACATCTTGAAGAAGGACTACGTGGACTACGTCGGCGGTCCCGATGCAGAACTGGTGGCAAAGCACACTTTCGATTCATCTGAGTACCTCATGAATTTGCACAAGGCAGAGGGAACCGAACTAGATACCGAATTCACTGGTGAGATTGCAGAATCAATCTCGTACCACATCCCATGTCACTTGAAGGCACAAAACATCGGACTGCGTAGCCGCGACATCATGAAATTGACCGGTGCAAAAATCAAGCTTGTCGATCAGTGCTCAGGCATTGACGGCATGTGGGGTTTCAAAGCAGGAAACGAGCAGTACTCGGTTCCTGTTGCCAAAAAATTGGCAGACAAAGTGGAGGCAGCAGATAGTGCGGTTGTTGCAGGTGACTGTCACCTCGCAAACACCGCAATCATCGAACAAACCGGACGCACAGCAATGCACCCATTGCAGGTTGTGGCGCGCGCGTACGGAATCCCAGAAGAACCCACCAAGTAACACACGAGGAAAAATGACCACCATGGCCCCCACCCGCAAACTCACCCTCGACGACATCGCAGACTTGCGTGCGTACGAACGTGAACGTGAATCGTTCCGTGCACAAATGATTGAAGTGAAGCGTCGTCGACGCGTGGCGCTCGGAACTCTCATCACCATCATGTTTGAGAATCGCGACACCATGCGTCTGCAAATTCAAGAGATGGTTCGCGTGGAGAAGGTCCTTACCGACGAAGGCGTTCTCGAAGAGTTGAAGGCCTACAACCCCATGATTCCAGAAGCTGGTCAATTGTGCGCAACGTTGTTCCTCGAGCTCACCTCTGAAGATCAGGTCCGCGAATGGTTGCCAAAGTTGGCAGGTTTAGAGAACAGCATCAGTTTGTTGCTCGCCGATGGTTCACGAGTTCGTGGTGAAATCGATGCACAGCACGCCGCTGGCCTTACTCGCGACGATGTCACGGCAGCAGTGCACTACCTCACCTTCAACTTCACTCCCGAACAGGTGAATGCCTTTGAGGCCGGTCCTGTCACTGTGGAATGCAGTCAGCCGAACTATCTGGAAGCCTCGGCACTGTCCGACTCCACCAAGACGGAACTGCTGACAGACCTTCTCCCATAAGGGAATCTGACCGCCCGTTGGCGGATTGGACATCTGTGACACCCGACACATACGATGCGCGCATGGGGGAAACCCCGGCATCGAGGGGGGAAACCGGTGTCCGCAATAGAAATCACTTGGAGACAGCGCGGGGCGTGCAATGGCCTCGACCCCGCCGTGTTTTTTCCAGATTCTGAAGACAACGCAGACGAAGCCAAAGCCATTTGCCATATCTGTCCCGTTCGCTTGTCCTGCTTGGAACATGCATTAGCCATGAGAGAGCGTGACGGCGTGTGGGGTGGCACCACCGAGCGAGAAAGACGAAGAATCATTCGTCAACGACGCCGCTCGGCGTAGATACTTGTTACATGGCTCATTCCGAAGAGTTCGTTGGTTGGCCAACGTTGCTCGCACAACTTCTTGAACAACGCGACCTGGGGCCAGAGCAGGCCGAAGCTGCCATCACCGAAATCCTGAATGGTGTCGCCACGCCATCGCAGATGACCGCGTTCATCGTTGCGCTTCGCGCCAAAGGTGAAACAGCAGAAGAACTCGAAGGAATGTTGCGCGCTGTTCGCGCAGCAGGAAACCGTGTGACATTGCCCGCCGCCATTGCATCGCAGTGCATGGACATTGTGGGCACGGGTGGAGACAAGAGCAATTCGGTGAACGTCTCCACTATGTCTGCACTTGTTGTGGCATCGGCCGGAGTGCCCGTGTGTAAGCACGGCAATCGCGCCGCATCATCAAAGTGTGGTTCTGCAGACTTGTTGGAAATCGCTGGTGTTGCTGTTGAGCTTGATCCCATCGGTGTGCAGGCATGCGTTGAAGAAGTGGGATTCGGTTTTTGTTTGGCGGCTCGCTTTCACCCAGCATTTCGCTACACCGCACCATCGCGACGCGAAATTGGAGTTCCTACGGCGTTCAACTTGCTCGGGCCTATGGCAAATCCTGCGCCCATCGCAAACATGTTGGTCGGTGTTGCCATGCCGAACATGATGGATCGCATGGCGGAAGCGTTGTCCACCCGTGGAATTCAGAATGCATGGGTTGTTCATGGCCATGGTGGTCTCGATGAACTTGCCGTGAGTGGGCCAAACCGTGTGTACGAGCTGAAGAATGGCAACGTGCGGCAATTTGAAGTGTCGGCTGCAGACTATGGAATCGCGTTATCCACCTTGGACGACATTCGCGGTGGTGAAGCATCCGACAACTTGGCGATTCTCCATAAGACATTCGCGGGTGAATCGGGTGCTGTGCGAGACATTGTGGTGTTCAACGCAGGGTGTGCATTGCATGTTGCCGGTGCGGCAGAGTCGGTTGAGGCGGGCATTGTGCGTGCCTGCGAACTCATTGATTCAGGTGTGGCATCGCAAAAGCTTTCCGACGTTGTTCGCGTCAGTCAACGTGAACGTGAGCGGATGGAGGCACAGCCATGACCATTCGTGTTCCGGCAACATCGGCAAACTTGGGTCCGGGGTTCGACGTGATGGGTCTTGCTTTGTCGCTGTATGCCGAAGTGGGCGTTGTGGGTACAGATGCCATGCCTGCCGATGCACATGAAGCCGATGACACTCATCCGGCACAGGTGGCTTTTGTTCGTGCAGGTGGTTCGGGTCGCGTGTGGGTGAACAACTCCATTCCTATGGGGCGTGGCATGGGATTCAGCGGTGCAGTTCGTGTGGGCGGGATCATCGCAGCCGAGGTGCAACGCGAAGGCGCGTCGTGGTCCCAGAACACATCGAGTGCCTTATCAATCGGAACAGAATTGGAAGGCCATGCCGACAATGTGGCGCCGTCTATTTATGGCGGTGTGGTCATTGCAACCGAATCGCAAGTGGTACGTGTTCCAGTTGCGTTAGATCCAACGTTTGTGATGTGGGTTCCGAATTTCACTACGTCTACAAATGAATCGCGTGGAAAAATTGGACCCACCATTGCGTTGACCGATGCTGTATTCAACATTGCGCGTACGGCCATGTTTGTCACCGCATTACAAACCGGCAATGTGGAACTTCTGCGCGAAGCAACACAAGATCGCATTCACCAAGGCATTCGTTTGGCAGCATCGCCACCATGTGCAGCTGCATTAGACGCGGGTCTAGCGGCGGGGGCATGGTGCGGATGGCTGTCGGGATCGGGTCCAACAGTGGCCCTGATGTGTGATCCAGCAAAGGCTCAGGCGGTGGCAGAGAAGCTTCCCGCAGACGGCCACACCAAGATTTTGACGCTCGATACCCGCGGAGCTGTCGTCGTCTGACGAAACCTTGTCACACCCGTTCGCGAGGGTAGAGGCATGGAAGCATCACTGCACACCCCGGACCCCGACCAGTCACGCCCTGTTCTCATGATCTCGTGCGACACCTGCATCATGCGCCAAACAGATGCATGCAACGACTGCATGATGAGTGTTTTGTGCGACACAGAAGAGTCTGAAGCCGTTGTTTTGAACCTGCAAGAGCTTCGTGACATTCGATTGCTCGCTCAGGCGGGTTTGGTGCCTACGCTTCGGCACCGTGCCGTCGGTTAGCCCAGTCCCCAAGAATCCCAAGGTTGTCTCACCCGACGCACCATCGGGGGCGCAGTACTTTTCGGAACTGCAACGAATCGGACATCAGGCAGGACTTCACGAGTTGGGCGTCGCTCCATCTGGCGTTATGCATCGCGCACTTCAGCAACTACGCGATCGCGAAGAGCGTGAACTCACCAACGAAATGAAGTTCACATACCTTCGACCCGAGAGATCCACGAATCCGTCGCTGCTCGTAGAGGGCGCACGTTCGGTCATTGTGGGTATGCGCTCCTACGCGTATGACGACCCCATCGTTGTGAACGACGGAACAGTGCGAGCACGTATCGCTCGTTACGCATGGGAAGATCACTACGGCTTGTTGAAGACATCGCTCACTGCGGTGGCAGCACAACTTCGACGCGACGGACATCGCGCAACAGTCTTCGCCGATGACAACTCCATTGTTGACCGCGAAATTGCGTGGCTTGCAGGTCTTGGTTGGTACGGCCGAAACGCCAACTTGTTAGTTCCCGGAAAGGGAAGCATGTTTGTCATCGGTTGTGTTGTGACAACAGCCGACTTGCCACTCGGAGAAGAAGTGCCCGATGGTTGCGGTACATGTTCGCGGTGTATTCCTGCGTGTCCCACCAATGCAATTGTTGACGCTGGGGTTATTGATGCCAACAGATGCTTGTCGTGGTTATTGCAGAAGCCCGGAATTTTTGATGCCAAGTATCGCGAAGCATTGGGCGACCGAATTTATGGTTGCGACGAATGCCAGGTGGTGTGTCCACCCACAAAGAAGTTCGGCACACAACCTGCGCCTGCTGCTGTGGAATCGCAGGTCAATGTGCTGGAACTTTTATCGCTGTCCGACACAGAACTCGATACACGATGTGATCGCTGGTACGTGCACGACCGAGACATGACATGGGTTCGCCGCAACCTTCTTATTGTTCTCGGAAATGTGGGCCAGGCGTCTCACCCTCACACTGTGGACATGTTGCATCGTTATCTGTCCCACGAACGCCCAGAATTGCGGGCCCATGCGGTGTGGGCAGCTGCTCGTTTAGGTCTCTCTCATCTTCTGCACATGGACGACCCTCATCCAATGGTTGTGGCGGAACTGCAGAATCTGCCACCCTTACGGGGCACCTTATGAAGCATCTTCTCGTCACCAATGACTTCCCGCCGAAAATTGGTGGCATCCAATCTTTGCTGTGGGAGTGGTGGCGCCGACTTCCGCCTGACTCGTTTGCTGTCCTCACCAGTCCGCACGAGGGAGCGCGCGAATTCGATGCAGCACAGCCATATCGAATTGAACGAACCCGTGAACCGGTGTTGTTGCCACACCCTTGGATGGTGCAACGCATCAATTCGTTGGCAAAAGACTTTGGTGCCGATTTTGTTGTACTCGACCCTGCGTTGCCCTTGGGCCTGGTGGGGCGTGCGTTGACGCTGCCATACATGGTGGTGTTGCACGGAGCCGAAGTCACTGTGCCGGGCCGACTTCCGCTATCAAAGCAGGTGTTGGGTCACGTCTTGCGTGGCGCAGATCATGTCATTGCTGCAGGCGGATACCCGGCACGAGAAGGCCACCATGCGGCAGGGAAAACTCTGCCCACCACCGTTGTTCCACCCGGCGTCGACACCGATCGTTTTGTTCCGTTGTCACCAGCCGACATTGTTGGTGCGCGAGCAAAGTTTGGTTTGTCGGCCGACGACGAAATTGTGTTGGGAATTAGTCGCCTTGTTCCACGCAAGGGTTTCGACACGGTTATTCGTGCCGTCGCACAATTAGCGCCTCACCGACCGCATGTGAAATTGGTGATTGCAAGTACGGGTCGCGACGAGGAGCGGCTGAAGAAGCTTGCGCAAGAACTTTCTGCACCAGTTGTCTTCTTAGGTCGCGTGCCGCACGACGACTTACCCGCCTTGTACGGATGTGCCGATGTGTTTTCCATGATGTGTCGCAACCGTTGGGGTGGGCTTGAGCAAGAAGGTTTCGGCATTGTGTTTGTGGAAGCAGCAGCATGTGGAGTTCCTCAAATTGCAGGTGACAGCGGCGGGGCAGCAGAAGCAGTGCAAGACGGCATCACCGGATTTGTTATGCCCGACCCCACCGACGCAGCAGGTCTGGCGGCACGCCTGGTGCGCATTCTCGATTCGCCCGAACTGAAGAAATCCATGGCCGAAGCTTCTCGGCACCGTGCATTGTCCGAATTCAACTACGACGTGCTCGCGCGCCGTTTAGGTGGCGTGTTGAAGGTGGAGCAATGATGGACAGTGTGAAAGGTTCCGCAATTCTCCGTGTGAATGAAGTGCTCACTGCGTTGTTCACAATCACGGCATTCGCATCGGTCATCGTGTTCCAACAACCATGGAAAGCAATTGCGGTGGCGGTAGCCATTGTGTGCTTCTCAGTCGGAGTAGTTGTGTTCCTGTGGGGGTACTGGGTGGCCGTGCAGCGAAGTCGTACCGACAACATCGCTGTTGCATCTTTGTACTTTCTCACCGACAAATGTGCTCCGAAATCTGTCGCAGTACGAATGAACAGCGTTCTTGCCGGACAAGTGGTCATCGGCGTGGCAACGGCGCTCATGAGGTCAACAACCGACGGCAAAGCGGGGAGCACCCTTGCTTTCGGCATTTTGGTGCCCGTACTTGGGTTGGGTATGAATGGCCTGTGGGGCGCCCTTCACGGAGATTTTTCACCCCGAAATGTACGGAAGTCCACGGGGGTTCCCCCGCAGGACCCCGCGAGCGGGCAAGATGATGGTCATGACTGATCGCGCTGCTCAGACCTCACTCATCAATGCACCTCTGCAACGGTGTGTCGACATCGTTCTCGACTTCGAGCGGTATCCCGAGTGGGCGAAGGATGTCAAAGAGGCAGTTGTTCGTGGCCACGATTCTGAGGGGCGAATCTCTCGCGTTGAATATCGTGCATCTGCATTAGGTCGAAGCACGCACTACACACTTGAGTATGACTACTCCGAAGCACCAGCACGTTTGTCGTGGCACTTGGTGGAAGGCGACATCATGCGTGCTTTGAACGGTGCGTACTCCTTTGTAGAAGTCGACGGGGGAACACAAGTGTTCTACGAACTCGACATTGAACTTGTTGTGCCGCTTCCCGGATTCGTGAAGCGTCGTGCTGAAGCGCGAATTCTCATTGAAGCCGTCAAGGAACTAAAGGCTCGCGCCGAGTCGTGAACCACGTCGGAATCGACGTTGGTGGCACGAAATGTCACGGCGTCCTCGTC
>JBIIQG010000098.1:0-3264 GCA_044342185.1 Ilumatobacteraceae bacterium
CTGTGGCCGCGGATGCGATGCCATATGTTGAGCCAGCTGCTGATGACGCCACGTGAGTGCCGTGACCATTGCAATCGCTGGTGCCATAACCGTCATTAATGGAGGAGTAACCGGTAGCCATTCGACCCGCGAACTCGACGTGTGATGCGCGAATACCTGTATCTACTACGTAAAGTCGAGCGCCTTGCCCACGCCCAGCCATTGCAATGTAACCATCAAGTGTGGAACTTCGTTCGTCCACTCTGTCTACGCCCCAAGCTGACGCAAGAGAACGGGTGATGTCAGATGCCGCAGGCGTGACAGCATTAGATGGAACAGACGCTGCAGATGCACCAAGTGCATTCAGCGAGACAACAGTGAATGTGTACGTACGGCCATTGACGAGACCCGTAATGACACATGAGAAGACGTCGGCACCTGCGTCACAAGTTCTCCCATCGGGTGAACTTGTGACGCGATAGCCCGTGATTGACGCAAAGTTAGTGTCGGGTCGACGCCACGAGACTGCGGCACCCCCACTAGTGGCGGCAGCCAGAACACGCGTTGGAGTTCCAGGAAGTTGAGTTGACTCTTCCTCTGTATTCAAGGTAATCGATCCAGAAGCAACGCCGTTCCAACCGTCGTAACCATCAACCACTACGTAGTAGACGATGTTTGGCTGTGCCGTAAACGAAACAAAGCTTGACCCGTTAATGGCATCAGTTGCGTCGTCGTTTGCAACAACTGCTTGAAGATTGCTGTACGACACTCCAGTTGCAGGACCGTAGGTGAGTCGAACATATAAACGCTTGAAGGTCCCAGGACATGGATCACCAAACGTGCTGTTTGCTGCGAGAACCGAGCCAGTGCTTTGGCCGATGAACGTATTCGAGACGATTGCAGCGGTCGTAGCAGCATGACACGACCCCAATGCATACTGACCCGCATCGCCTGAGGGGTCGCCATAACTTGCAAAAGTAATCCCAGTAAAGACTGACCCTGCCGGTGCGGATAACGAAAGTGAACTGCCCTCGTGGACCGCCCCGTACACCGAACCAGAGGAACCTGATGACACGGCGGTTGATTGATACACGGCCAGAACCGTGTCGAAGGTGCTGCCACGAGTATTCAAGCGAATGTTCTTTAACGTGGTAGATGAGTAACGGAACCACATTGATTTACCGCCAGAAACTCCGGCATGATCTGGTTCATTCGTTTCACGTGTCGCATTGGTGTTGCTTGAATAAACCGTTCCAGACGCAATACCAATTGCGCCTGACAAGTTGTCATTCAGCAAACCGATAGTGACAGAGTTAGATGCGCTGGACGATGAACCACTACCTGCAATATTTCGTGCAGACACCGTAAATGTGTAAGACACTCCATTGGTAAGCCCTGCAACCGAGCAGGACAATGTGGTTGTTGTGCATGTGTAGCCACCTGGTGACGACACCGCCGTGTAGGACGAGATAACAGCTCCACCATTTGATGATGGCGCAGTCCACGACACTGTCGCTGCGTTATTTCCACCTGTTGCCGTGACTCCGGTTGGTGCACCAGGTGTAGTGACCGTGCCTGTAATTGAGATTGTCCACGCAAAGGTAAATGAGCCCGAGTAACACCCGGAAGAGCCCGAATAGCCAGCGATACGAATGAAATAGGTGTAACCAGCCGACAAACTGACATTGGAGAGATAGCTATACGTATCTGATGCATAGTCATCATTGCGATCAACATACGTCAGCGATCCATAAGTGGCTGCCGGCGACGTTGCGCGATACACATGCATGTACGTGTCAAACGAACTTCCACTTGTACTCAATGTTGCCGTACCACTTCCACTTGGCGTGACCCGATACCACACCGAACGGCAGACATTCGTTGTATCAAGTTCGGTTGACTCAAGTGTTGCCAGCGCATTTGAACCCGACACTGAACTATTGAGGTTGGTGATGTTGGTTGCGCACGCCAAAGAATCGTTGGAGGGTGTTCCGAAACACGTTGAACCAGCAAGCGACCAGTTCAATGTGATGGATCCGGTGGATGTGGAGTAATAAGATCCAACTTGGATGTAATACGTGGTGCCCGATGAAACAGACACGGATAACAGACTTGCGGTTCCATCTCCGGAATCGTCGTCAGATGCGCGGGACGTGAGAGCGGTAACGGATGAACCCGTGAATACACCGAGGACAGTGTCGAATGAACTTCCGTTGGTATTAACACCAAGTGTTCCGCTTGATCCTGCAGTGAATTTGTACCAGCGCGTAGACGCTGTAACACCCGCAACAGTTGGCTCGCCCTGTTCACGAGTGGCTGATGTATTCGAGTCAAACACCGTTCCACTATCGGAAGACAAAGCGCGAGCTGATGCAAAGAAGTCGTTGTTTCCTGAAGCAGAAACAGTGACCGAGTTCGACAACGACGAATACGACGACGTTCCAGCAGAAGACGTTGCCGACACTTTGAACTGGTATGTACCCGCGGAAAGCGTAGATGTTTGGCACTGAAGCGGGCCCGACGACCACGTACACACTGCTGCACCACTGCTGGTTACAACGTCATACGCGGTAATGGCATTCGTTCCAGTTGATGATGGCGCAGTCCACGAAATGGTCACTGTTCCAGACGATGCAATTGCAGAGATACTTGCAGGCGCACTTGGCGCTACACCACTGCTTGGAGCAAGGAAGAGCAACCGATTGGGTGAACCCATGGTGTCGGTGATTTTGTTCTGCGTTGCACCGTTAACGACAGCCTGTGATACCTGTGATACCGAGTAGCCGGGGTTTAGCCCCCACAAAACAGCTGCTGCACCTGCCACATGAGGTGAGGCCATTGATGTTCCGCTCTTGTACCCGGCGCCTCCACCATTCAAGGCGGACAGAATTGACTCGCCCGGAGCAAATAGATCGACACAGCTTCCGTAGTTAGAAAAACTGGCACGCGAATCGGATGATGTAGACGCTGCAACCGTGACGGCATTAGGCGTACTGGCAGGTGACTTTGTGCAAGCACTCATGCTTTCGTTTCCGGCGGCAACCACCATGACGACACCATCGCTAATGACACGATCGACTGCAGAATTCACCGTTGCTGAGTACGTACCACCAAGGCTCATGTTGGCAACAGCCTTCACACCTGAAGCATGGTCAGAAACAATCCAGTCGAGACCAGCGATAACCGTGGAGTTGCTTCCCGAACCAGAACAATCGAGAACCCGAACAGAGACAAGCGACGCAGCCTTTGCAACGCCATACGTTGCACCAGCAACAGTTCCTGCGA
>JBIIQG010000099.1:0-3214 GCA_044342185.1 Ilumatobacteraceae bacterium
GACGACAACGAACTCGCAAAGGTGTATCCGTGGGAAGACTGGATTCTTGCCATGAGTGTGCTTCCAGAAATCCCCGAAGGAATGATGGAAACAGATTTGTTTGCCGGAGTTCGTGAGTCAGATCAGGTGACAGCATGAGCGCTCAATATCGCGTTGTCTTCAAGAAGAACGATGAAGCCGTTGAAGGTCCCGACGATGCAGATGTTGTTGTTCGGATAGACGTGAAGTACGCGTCTATGGACCCAACAGCAGCGTTCATGGCTGGAAAGTTGAAGAACGAAGGCAGTACGCGGGCGTTGTTTGAAGCGTTATGGAGTGGCGAAGCAGCAGCAACGATTAGCCGCCTCGCATCGCGCTCCTAAGTTCGCGATAACCAATTAGCACTGCACCGCTTTCGGCGAGTGCCAAGCGAAGTTCTGTGTCTGTAGTGACGAGTGCGAGATCGTCTACCCATCCGGCTGCGTGCTCTCCAAGAGCTCGTACTTCCGCTGTGTCTATTGCGGGCTGTACGTGAATTTCAGTGACGCCTGGTTGCAGTGAGCGAATGGCATGGAGAACGCGTTCACGGCTCCCTGCGCGCCAGTCGAGATCGAAGTGATCGGGAAACACAATTCCTTCTTCACGTGCAAGAGTGCGGAATGGAAAACCGGCTGCTTCTTCGGTAATGGTGGACGGCAAGCGGATAGGAAGCTGAAACTCAACAGCAAGTTCTAGATACACGTCGAAGAATTCTGGGCGCAACGTAATGGACGTGAGATGCGGGGCCAAGTGGGTGACATCGATTCCCCATGCGATGGCGCGTTCAATTTGTGCGCGGCACTCGCGCAAAACTTCGGTGCTGTCGGCGTGCTCCCATAGGTCGTCGACTGAACGAGGGAAGCCACCTTCACCAGACAGAAGTGATGGTGCGTGCGTAAGAGGTCCCCAGCGGTATTCGGGGTGTTCAGCATTGAGTGTGAGGTGAACACCAATGTCTTCTCCGCGATATTCGCTAGCGGCGAAACGCGCCCACGGTGCGGGCATCATGATTGATGCGCAGGTGGCTACTCCGTCTCGCAATGCGCTGTACACGCCAACAGTTGCGGCATGGCATGAGCCAAGGTCGTCACACGAGATGATGACGAGACGTGTGTCGTCTGCGTATCCAAGTTTTTGTGCAAGTGACGCGGGCGAGGCCATGAGAAAACCCTACCTTCAGCAGTGTGCCCACAGTCCGAGGTTCGATGTTTGTGCTTCATAAGCAGCCTGAGCAAACACGGCCTGTAACGACGTATTGGGTTCGTACGGATACGGACGAGCCCAACCGCCGGCAACAAGTTCTTTGTTAATGAACAGATTGTCGGCGGACCTATAGACATACGCCAAGAGCCGACCGTACTTATCGCGTGCTTCAACATCGCGCAGTATGTACACCTGCGTGCCCTTCGGTAGCCATGTTTTGGTTTGTGAGGACGCTTCGGGCCCCCAACACTGGACTGGCTTTGTGGGGTGCACTGTCTCTGGAGTATCAACACCAATGAGACGAATTTCCTCAGTGCGGTTTCCGAATGAGACACGCATGGTGTCGCCGTCGACGACTCGACGAACGGTTCCGGAAACGCGACCACCCGCATCGGGTGTGATGCGGGTGGTGCACGAAACGAGAACGACACACAGTGCCGCAACGAGTGAAGTGAGTGCGTGTGATGTCACACGCGTTTTTGAATTAGAGGCGCTCGATGAGCGTGCCAGTTCCGAGACCGCCACCACAGCACATAGAGATGATGCCGTAGCGTCCGCCGGTGCGCTCGAGTTCATTGAGAGCCTTGGTGATGAGGAAAGCACCAGTTGCACCGAGTGGGTGTCCGAGTGCAATAGCTCCACCATTTGGGTTGGTCTTTTCAATGTCGGCACCAAGTTCTTTTGCCCAAGCGAGAACAACAGAAGCGAATGCTTCGTTGATTTCGAACACATCGATGTCGTCAATCTTCAAGTTGTTGCGCTCGAGAAGGCGTTGAGTTGCATCGATTGGTCCGGTGAGCATGAGTACCGGATCGACGCCAACAAGGCATGTGTCAACAATGCGAGCGCGTGCGCGCATGCCGAGCTGAGCAGCCTTCTCTTCGGTCATCATGAGCACGGCAGCAGCGCCATCGGAAATCTGAGAGGAGTTTCCGGCGGTGTGAACACCGTTCTCACGAGCAACAGGCTTCAGGGTGGACAACTTCTCAAGAGTTGTTTCGCGCAGACCTTCGTCCTTGGCAACACGGCGTGTGCCTACAACTTCACCAGCTTCGTTCACTTCTGGAGCATCTACTTCGATGTACTGACCAGAAAAGCGATCTTCTGCCCACGCGCGTGCTGCACGCTCTTGTGATGCGAGACCAAAGCGGTCGGTGTCGTCACGAGAAATCTTCCACTTGTCGGCAATGCGCTCTGCACCTTCGAACTGAGATGTCATTTCGTACTGTTCGAAGTAGTTCTTCGGAATAGGAACTCCGAGGCCAAGATCTTTTCGGCTGTTGCTTCCGATGGGTACGCGGCTCATGACTTCAACACCACAAGCGATGGCGATGTCGACAACGCCCGAGCCAATGAGTGATGATGCGAGTCCGGTTGCCTGCTGTGAAGAACCACACTGAGTATCGACGGTGGTAGCGGCCGTGGTGAGTGGAAGGCCTGCTGCCAACCATGCCGTACGAGTGACGTTGAAAGACTGCTCGCCAATCTGGCTGACGCAGCCACCCACTACTTGTTCAACAAGTGAAGGGTCGATGCCCGTGCGGTTGATGATTCCCTGCTGGGCGATACCGAGGAGTTCGCCTGGGTGGATGGTGGACAAACCGCCGTTGCGACGCCCAATGGGGGTGCGCACTGCATCGACGATTACGACTGAATTTTGGTTACGTGCCATTCGCTCATCCTACGCAGGGTCCCGCCTACTACCGTCAGTGGGAATGGCTACGCACGACACCTCATTTCGCCCCACATTGACCCCGGCGGGCTCTGTTGAAGAACACCGCTACATCCACGTCGTTGGAGTGAAGGTCTTCATCGACAACCAACCGGCAGAGGACTCATGGGACCGTCATTTTCTTGGCATGCATGGTGGGGTTGCATGTTGGGGGATCGATGTTCCGCACGGCGAAGACCCTGGGTATGGCGCCGAGATGGACTTGCGCGCATTGTTCGGCCGCATCAGTGAAACGGAGTGGGCAATTGCGGGTAGAGCTGT
>JBIIQG010000041.1:0-11172 GCA_044342185.1 Ilumatobacteraceae bacterium
ACGGAAGGAATGGGAACTCCGGCAGCCGCCAACAACGTGGGCATGACATCGATGACGTGATGGAACTGTGTACGCAAACCACCGGCATCGCGAATGCGCGCGGGCCATGACACCGCCATGGCATTTCGCGTACCGCCAAAGTGCGACGCCACTTGCTTCATCCACTGAAACGGAGAATCCAAAGCCCACGCCCATGCAAGGTTGTAATGATTCTCACAACGTGCAGTTCCGAAATCATCCATGTGCTCCAACAGCCACTCTGGGTCTTCGGGAATTCCGTTCTGGAACGATGGCGCACTCCATGCACCATGAATTGTTCCTTCTGCAGATGCACCATTGTCGCCTGTGATGTACATCACCAGTGTGTTTTCTGACTCACCCATCTCATCAAGCGCATCTAACACTCGACCAATTTGTGCGTCGGTATGCGCCATGAAGCCGGCAAACACTTCCATGAGACGAGAGGCAACGGGTTTGTATCTGTCGGGATACTCCTCCCACGACGGCACTTCATCTGGGCGCGGCGTCAACTGAGTACCCGCGGGAATAACACCTAATGCCAGTTGACGTTCGTAAATCTCTCGACGCAGTTCATCCCATCCCTGATCAAATCGACCAGTGAACTTTTCAATCCACTCTGGCGCCACATGATGCGGGCAATGCATTGCGCCGGTTGCAATGTACGTAAAGAACGGACGCGATGGCTGAGATGCTTTCTGCACGCGCATCCACGAAATTGCTTTATCAACAATGTCTTCGGTCATGTGATAGTCGTGACGACCTTCGTACGGCATCACCGGAGTTGTTTGGTCAAACATGGGTGGTTCCCACTGCGACGCTTCAGCGTTCAAGATTCCGTAGAAACGTTCAAAGCCCAATCCGGTCGGCCACCTATCGAACGGTCCCGCCAATGTTTGCTCCCACATAGGCGCCAGATGCCACTTCCCAAACGCACCCGTGGAATACCCCGACTGCTTCAAAATTTCTGCAACCGTTGCAGCCTCTTTCGGAATGATGCTGTCGTACCCCGGAAACACGTTTGCACCTTCAGGAATTCCACCCATGTGCACTGTGTGGTGATTACGGCCCGTCAACATTGCTGCTCGTGTGGGCGAGCACAATGCCGTGGTGTGAAACTGATTGAAGCGCAGACCCGATGCCGCAACGCGATCTAACGCAGGCGTTGGCACGGGACCACCAAAAGTTCCACACGTACCAAACCCCACATCGTCCAGCAACACCAACACAATGTTTGGCGCACCCGCAGGAGCTGAAGCAATGTCTAACGGCGCAGGTGTGGAATCGGGAACCGTGTATCCCTGCACGCCTTCAAACGGCGGTGTTGAGCGTGGCAACGAAGCAGACACACTTACCCCGCAAAGCCTTTGTTTTCGAAGGCGCGACGAATGCGATCCACAGTGTCGCTCTCTCCCGACACCGCGATTGCTCCGCCAGCTAGTTCTTCACTCCACAACGTACGGCCAGACAACAAGCCCAACAAGGTTGCGCGCGACATCTTCACCATGCTTTGTGCGCCCCAGCCATCTGTTGGCACTGCAACTGAGTTGCGCACATGAAGACCAGCCGTTTCGTCACCAATAACGAATGCCACATGGTGGTTCACACCTTCAATGGCATCTGGGTCAACCAGAACACGCAATGTATGAATAAGCCCAACAGCAGATGCTTCGCCCAGGAACTTCGGATTGAAGCTGTGCTGCATGAATCGGTCCATAGAGAATGAACCGTCTAAGTGACGCGCACGCGTGATGGCCCAGTTGCGAATGTTTGCCGCCGGAGTGCGCTCTGCGATCACGCGCAAACACGACGCCAACAATGCACGGTCTTCTGCTGGTGCCCCGACAGAACGTGCCAACCACGTGGCCATCTCGGTTGCCCACCGCACATCGTTCGATCCCAAAGCATTAGCAACCTGTGCGCGTACCGCTTCGCGACCACCAAAACCCGCAATCAACTTCTCGTAGCGAGACTCTGGCGCATCGGGGAACAATTTCTCTTCGTTCCCATCGAACCAACCGCGTATGCCCATGAAGATCTGACGGATGTGATGCTCACTGACGCCGTAGCGCTCGCTGGTGAGATAGTCCACGTCGTACATCTCGGGCAATGTGATGCGTGTAGCAATTTCGTCGGCAGTCCAGCCTTTGTTGATGCCGCGCACCGTCTGGTCCCACAAGAACTGAATGGAGTCGCGATAGCGCGTGGACTTTTCGCGGATGTTGTCCTTGCCTGCGAGCGCAGGTCCGTGCGTGGCCACCAAATACTCCGGCGCCCACTTAATGATGTTGTCGATGCCCGGAATAAGAACGCGCGGGTCTCTGTATTCCTCGCCGCGAATTGCGAACACGTTGAACAGCACAGGCCACACAGAGTTATGAACACAGGTTCCAATAGATGGGAAATAGAAGTTGATGGAATCGTCCGAGTCGCTTGGCGAGTACTGATACTGAACAGGCAAACCACCGATAGTGAGCGAACCCTTCTCCCCCAATTCCTCCGTCACAGGAATGTGACCTGGCGTATACGGAGCGTGCGCAGGGTTCTTGTAGAAGAACCCAAGACCAACATTCACTGTCGCATCGGGTCCTTCCAAAGGCATCACGATGGCGAACTGCTCTACAAGACCTCGTGAATAGGCCGGAGAAATCTCTCCCAGCGTGCGCGACTTATTGAAGGCAATTTTCTCGTGACCATAAATGGGTAATGGCGACGCGTGATTGCCTTCTTCCAGAATTGCCTTGGTGCCTTCTACGTAGTGGAAGTGGGTGTAAATGACGGCCGCAATGGGGGCATCGGTTACTTCGCGCAAACGACGCAATGCTTCACGCATCTCTTCAATGGACTCCCCCGTGTCCACGGCAATAATTCCCTCTGGGGCGTCAATGAACGTCTGGTTAGATAATCCGTTCCCTACCAAGCACCACACACCCGCGCGCACTTCGTAGAACTCAGCCTTGATGACATCGCTCTGAGCTGCATGGCCACCATGAACTCGCTGACCACCTGGTGTTGTTACAACGTTGACATCGGTGACATCGAAACTACGGGTCATGGCTTTTCCTTCAGTGTGAATTCGAATTGCATGCGAGCGGGTGCCCGCAAGATTCCAACGGACGTTGCAAGTACATCGTCTCGTAAATCGGCTGGCGACATTCGTCGTTCGTCACGATCTCGTGCCCACTCCCAGTTGGCAACAGCGCCGATGTAATGGGTCATCATTTGTTCCACGCGTATCTGCCTGGCACGCGGTTCAAGTTCTGGCAGTAACGCAACAAGGCGTCGAACAATCTCAATAACTGGCACAGACACCGGCAGAGCATTCTTCACTGTCTGTGCAAAGTGGTCGAACTGTGTGCGCACAAGAAAACGCCCGTACCACCCATCGTGTGACGTGACGTACTCAATAAGCGGAACCATCAGAGCAGCCGCAAGGCCCGTCACGTCGTCGCCGCGATTCGTTCTGTCGAGGTCGGAAATCATGGCGCGACGCATCTCGTTAATGGCGTCCATCCGTCGTGTGAACACCGCAGCCACAAGTCCTTCACGATCACCGAAGTGATACTGCACGGCAGAATTGTTGCGTTGACCCGCCGCAAGAGAAACATCGCGCAAGGACGCCGTCTCTACTCCTTGCAGTGCAAAGAGTCGCTCGGCTGCATCGAGAAGCGCCGTACGTGCTTCTTCCCCCGACCTAGCCATTCCCGAATACTAAGTCACCTGACTTACAGACGCCCACACGGACACAACAAAGGCCCGGGGCGTACACCCCGGGCCTTCATCAATTTCGTGTAGCGGCCACAACAGCCGCGCTCAATCAGCTACAGCCGCTGGTGCTGCCGCATGATGGGCATGCGTGGCAGGAACCTGCACGCTGCATCTGCACACCGCACAGCATGCACATTGGTGCATCGCTGTGTGCTGGACGCTTCATGCCCTCTGGCGCGGAGTGGTCAGAGACTGGAGCGGTGGGCGCAATGCCAAGCTCAATCTGAGTGACCAATTCCGAAGCTGATGGCACCGACTTGATGTCGGTTGCCATTTCGGATCCGTTGTTGCTCTCGATGACTTCTTCAACAACACCAGGAAGTGTTGGCTGAATGCGCTCATCGCGGCTGAAGATGCCGAGTTCTGCACGCTCGTCGTAGGTCATGTATTCAAGTGCCAAGCGGCGGAACAAGTAGTCCATGATGGACGAAGCGATACGGATGTCTGGATCGTCGGTCATTCCTGCAGGCTCGAAGCGCATGTTGGTGAACGCTTCAACGAATGCACGCAATGGCACGCCGTACTGGAGACCGTACGAGATGGACTTTGCGAATGCATCCATGATGCCCGACAAGGTAGAACCCTGCTTTGACACGGTGAGGAAGAGTTCGCCGGGGCGACCGTCTTCGTATTCACCGATGTTTGCAAAGCCCTTGCAGTCGGCAACGCGGAATTCGAAGGTGCGTCCACGACGTGAACGTGGCAACTTCTGACGAACTGGCTGAGTGATGATCTTTTCAACAACGCGCTCGATGACCTGCGTTGCAGCATCGGCAGATGCCGATGGAGCATCGGTGCTCTCGCCGTCCTTCTTGGCGGTGCTGAGTGGCTGACCAACCTTGCAGTTGTCGCGGTAGATAGCAACAGCCTTGATGCCAAGCTTCCACGAGAGCATGTGCAGCTCTTCGATGTCTTCGATGCTTGCTTCTTCAGGCATGTTGACGGTCTTCGAAATTGCACCGGACAAGAATGGCTGCACAGCACCCATCATGCGAACGTGGCCTTCGTAGTGAATGACGTTGTCACCCATGGAGCACGCAAAGACAGACACGTGATTTGCCTCGAGGTGTGGTGCACCAAGGATGGACTTGTTCACGTCGATGTAGGCAACGATGTCGTCGACCTGCTGAGTGTTGTAACCCAAGCGACGAAGTGCGCGAGGAATGGTTTGGTTGACGATGCTCATGGAGCCGCCACCGACCATCTTCTTGAACTTCACCAAGCCGAGGTCTGGCTCAACACCTGTGGTGTCACAGTCCATCATGAGGCCAATGGTTCCGGTAGGAGCAAGAACGGTGGCCTGCGAGTTGCGCACGCCGTATTCCTCTCCGTCACGAACTGCGGCTTCCCATGATTCACGACCGGCAACAACCAGGTCGCCCTGAACCGATGTGGAGTTTTCAATTTCGCCATGTGCGTCGCGGTGCATACGCAACACGTTCAACATGTACTTCTCATTCTCTGCAAACCCAGAGAATGGCCCCATGCGGCTAGCGGTGCGTGCACTTGTTGCGTACGCGTGACCTGTCATAAGAGACGTAAGTGCTGCCGCCCATGCACGACCACCTTCGGAGTCGTATGCATAGCCAAGTGCCATGAGGAGTGCACCGAGGTTTGCGTAACCAAGACCAAGCTGACGGAACTTACGGCTGTTCTCACCGATGGGCTCGGTTGGGTAGTCGGCGCGACCAACAAGAATTTCCTGAGCAGTGAACATCACTTCAATGGCGTGGCGGTATGCCTCAACATCGAAGCGGTCATTGTCGTCGAGGAACTTCAACAAGTTGAGCGATGACAAGTTGCATGCTGAGTTGTCGATGTGCATGTATTCAGAACATGGGTTCGAACCGTTAATACGGCCTGTTGCATGTGCGGTGTGCCACTTGTTGATGGTGGTGTCGAACTGAAGACCAGGGTCTGCACATTCCCATGCAGCCTCTGCAATTTGACGCCACAAGTCGCGTGCACGAATTGTGCGAACAGGTGTGCCGTCGGTGACTGCGTTGAGGTTCCAATCGCGATCTTCTTCAACAGCCTTCATGAACTCGTCGGTGACGCGAACTGAGTTGTTTGCGTTTTGGTACTGAACGCTGAACGAGTCGGCACCGTCGAGGTCCATGTCGAAACCTGCGTCGCGCAACACGCGAGCCTTGCGCTCTTCTTTCACCTTGCACCAGATGAACTCTTCAACGTCTGGGTGGTCGGCGTTGAGGATGACCATCTTTGCGGCACGGCGAGTCTTGCCACCCGACTTGATGGTTCCGGCAGATGCGTCGGCACCACGCATGAATGACACAGGGCCAGAAGCGGTTCCGCCACCTTCCAAGTTTTCGTAGCTGGAGCGAATCTTTGACAAGTTAATTCCGGAGCCCGAACCACCCTTGAAGATCACGCCTTCTTCTCGGTACCAGTTCAAGATGGCATTCATCTTGTCTTCAACGGAAAGAATGAAACACGCACTCGCCTGCTGTGGAACACCCTTCACGCCAATGTTGAACCACACGGGGCTGTTGAACGCTGCACGCTGAGTGACGAGAATGAACTTCAACTCTGCGCGGAATGCTTCTGCTTCTTCGTTGTCTACGAAGTAGCCACCTTCGATACCCCATGTAGCGATGGTGTCGGCAACGCGGTCGATGACCTGGCGCATGCTGCTCTCGCGCTCTGGTGTTCCGGGAGTTCCACGGAAGTACTTCTGAGCAACGATGTTGGTGGAGTTGAGCGACCACGAAACAGGGAACTCAACGTCGAGCTGTTCGAACGCCACGGAGCCGTCGCGCCAGTTGGTGATACGTGAGTCGCGCTTTTCCCATGCCACTTCGTCGTACGGGTGAACACCCGGTGTTGTAAAGAACCGGCCGATGCCGATGGACAAGCGATCTGGTGCGAGTGACATGATTTCTCCTACTAAGCGTGATTTTGTTGGTCGGACGACCGATATGTGGCTGGAGAGACACCCCCACCACAAGATGTAGTGGGTAACCCTCCCCCTTTTGCGAGTAACCCACAAGAGGTTGTGAGATTACAGCACTGTAGTTACACCTTTGTCAACGACCCTCACGAAATTCTTTTGCGTAGCGCGGCTGCGGCCCATTCCACCAGGTCACGGGACCGCCCGGCCCCGGGTTCGAACCTTGTTTTCCCCCACATCCGATGGTCTGGTACCGCTGCCGACTACCCCCTGAACATACGGCCACATCCCTGTGGATTGGAAGTGGACATCCATGTGAATTGAGGTTTTTTTCTGGGGAAACCCCATGTTTTTCAGTGGATTGCGTTGTGGGCGAACTGTGGAGAACCCCACCCCTTCTGGGGACAACCGATGGCTTTGATGCCGGCTACACCGCTACAAGGGTCACAGGGATGGCATTCAGCACCGCGTTGCCCGACAAGGGGTCAATTTCCTTGTCATCGGTGAGGATGTTGGAGTTCACTCCAGCCTTTTCAGCCGCCACGCCCATCCTGGTGCCTGGAACGCCGTGACCCCATCCGTGAGGCACGCTGACCACACCCTGGCGCACTGCATCGGTGATCTCAACGGGCACATCAATGGAACCAACACGACTAGTAATGCGAACAGTGGAACCGTTTGACAAACCAAAACGTTGCGCGTCGTGTGGATGTACATGCGCTGTGCATGACAACGATCCTTTTGTCAACACCTTGATGTTGTGCATCCATGAATTGTTCGATTTCAATTCACGTCGACCCACCAACACCATGTCGCTTTGTGGCGACGACAGTGATGCATACAAACGCTTCATGTCTTCCATGAGTTGCGGTGGCGACACTTCAATACGGCCCGATGGAGTGCGCAAAGCTTCAGGGAAACGTGGCTCGAGTGGACCCATGTCAACACCGTGCGGATTTGCCAACATCACGTCGAGCGAGATTCCGTTTGCGTTTGTTCCGAACGCAGCGCCATACGGGCCAACTTGCAACATGAAATCAAGCATGCGCGCTGTTCCGCGTCGGCCGTCTTTCGACAACAGTGCAAGAATTTCATCGGCGTCACGACCAGAAATTGGTGATGACGAATTTGCAACCGCAGACGTCACCGCGGCTGCAATGATGTTGTCGTCTATTGCAGCAACATCACAGTCGGCACCAAGACCCTGCAGAATGCCACCGAGTTTCACAAGAATTTCCCACTCGTCTAGCTGGTCATCGTTCTTCTTCAACACAGGCTGGCTGTAGTTGCCAACGTTACGAACTGCGTACGTATACAACCCAAGGTCGTAGTGATCTTTCTCTAGTGCCGACGGCGAAGGCAAGATCACATCTGCGTGACGTGTTGTTTCATTCAAGTAAATGTCCACCGACACCATGAACTCAAGTCCGGCAAATGCAGTGTCTAGTTGCGCAGAGTGCGGCGTAGACATGACAGGGTTGCCGCCCACGGTGATGGCCGCGCGAATTTGATTCTCGCCAGGCGTGAGCATTTCTTCACCCAGAACCGCAACGGGATATTCACCAAGAACTTCTGGCTTCTTGCTCACGCGACTGTGGCCGCGACCAGTAGCGAATCCTTTGCCTTTTCCTGCTGTTCCGCGTGTTGTGGCACTACCGGCAAGAGGCGTGGTCAACATGGCACCGCCACGCTTGTCGAAGTTGCCCGTCACAATGTTCAGAACATTCACCAGCCACGCATTCGTTGTTCCGAACGACACCGTGTTGACGCCAATGCGTCCGTACACCGCCGACGTTGGAGCAGCGCACAATTCGCGCGCAATACGCACAATGTCCTCTTCGGGAACACCTGTGAGAGCGCTGACAGCAGATGGCGAGAATGGCACCACCGCAGCTTTCAATTCTTCAATGCCATTTGCCAACGATGCAATCCGCGGCTCAATCTTTGCGATTCCTTCGGCGAACATCACATGAAGAAGTGCAGACATAAACAAGCCATCGGTACCCGGACGAATAGAGACCCATTCATCAGATTCTTCTGCTGTCTTTGTACGACGCGGATCAACAACAACAACTTTTCCACCGCGCGCGCGAATGGCTTGAATGCGACCTGGATAATCGGGGGCAGTGCACAAACTGCCGTTTGACGCGTACGGGTTTGCACCCAACATCAACAAATAATCAGTGTGGTCAAGATCTGGCACAGGAATGCTTTGCGCAGTTCCAAACATGAAGCCACCCGCAACATGCATAGGCACTTGGTCAACAGATGATGCGCTGAAGATATTGCGCGAACCCATCGACTTCAACATTGCGCTGGTGTACAACTGTGGCCCCAAGTTGTGTGCATTCGGGTTACCCAAGTACGCCGACAAGGATCCACGACCATGACGTTCAATAACGTCAGCGAATCCGCGCTCTACTTCACGCCACGCTTCGTCCCATGTCACTTCAACATGCACACCATTGCGCTTCACTAACGGCGAACGAAGTCGATCGGGGTCTTCGTGCAATTGCTTCAGCGTGCTTCCCTTTGGACAGATGAATCCGTGGCTGAAGACATCTTTCTGATCACCGCGGATGCGCACCACTTGTTCTTGCGGGTTCACCGTGATCTCGAGACCACATGTGGCCTCACACAGTGGGCATGTACGAAAAACGGTGCGATTGGCGGTGTCAGTCATGCCTTCACTCTGCCACGCCTGCACGCTGGCGTCATCAGCGTTCGTACACTGACCTCATGGAACGCAGTGTCGAGGTGTGCATGATCACCACACCAGACGGCGCTATCGATGTTCAGGGGCGCTCTCGCCCGCTAGGTGGCCCTGCCGACCAAGCTCGACTTCTTCAGTTGCGAGCCGCTGCCGCCGTGGTGTTAGTGGGCGCTGGCACTGCTCGCCTCGAGAACTACGGCCCACCGTCAGCACCTGGTCTTCGAATCGGTGTTGTCACTTTGTCGTGCGCTCTCAATTTTGATTCGCCACTATTCACATCGGGCGCGGGCTTTGTAGTGACCACTACCGATGCGCCACCGGTTCCCGTTGACAGCATTCGCGCGGGCGTAGGCACCATCGACTTTGTGTCAGTCATTCAGCAACTTCCCGAAGGAATAGTTCACGTTGAAGGCGGTCCGCAGTTGAACGCCGCTCTACTGGATGCAGATCTGGTGGATGCACTGAACATCACCGTGTCTCCAAAGCTTGTTGGCGCACGCGGACCATCACTGTCAGTAGCACCCCATGCACTTCGGCGGTTTGCACTTGCCTCTGTAGAGCAACGCGACAACTTTGCGTTTGTTCGCTACGTGCGCTCTACGACTGCTTCAGCAACGCAAGTTCGCGACTGAAGTCAGATGTGTCGTCGAAGTTCTTGTACACGCTGGCAAAGCGCACATAGGCAACTTTGTCTAGATCGCGAAGACGTTCAAGAACTGCATGACCCACGGTGGACGACGTGATTTCTGTTCCGGCCACTTGAGCCAGACGCATATCGTCTTCGACCATCTCGGCCAGAGCATCAATTTGCTCATCGTTTACGGGGCGACCTTTGCATGCCGAACGCACACCAAACACAACCTTGGCGCGGTCAAATGGCTCCCGACCGCCAGAACGCTTTGCCACCATGAGAGGCACATTCTCTAACCGCTCGTACGTGGTGAAGCGGTAGGCGCACTCTGGGCAGGCACGGCGACGACGAATTGCCGAACCATCCTCGGCGGACCGAGAGTCGATCACTTTCGTGTCGTCGTGGCGGCAAACGGGGCAATGCACGAAAGGTGACTATAAATGACCCGCGTTTAACTTTCTGTCAGTTTGCGACAAAAACTTTGTGACCCGGCCCCAGTTGGGGACTAGGGAATACGAATGATTTGGCCAGGTTCAATGCGAGCGCCATTGAGGCGCACCATTTCGCTGACCAGATCGGCAACGCTTCCCTTTGGAACGATGGTGCGTGCGATGTCCCACAATGTGTCGCCGCTCTTGGCAACCACGGTGCGTGGAACGACTTGATCTTCGGCCGATGGGTTTGATGCGAAGGCACCAGAGCTAACAGCTACTGAAGCCACAGCAAAGATGAGGGTTGCGCCCACAACGCGGCGGCGGCGGCGGAATGTTGCCTCGCTGGGGCGAGGGCGAGCCTGACGGGCCGAGTAGCTAGGTGCTCCGAGGAGAAGAGGATCGATGGTGGTGGCCATGGGATTGTCCTTTCGGGGAAGGGGTTAGGGGGACCGGGCGGTCTATGTAAGTGTCACCGTAACGAACGGGTGTTCGTAAGTTTGCCCGAACAAGTGTTCGGTGTCAACCTCCCAACGAACATTTGTTCCACGAACAGGTGTTTGACCTGGACCCCGAACACCTGTACGCTCGCAGACATGTCTGAAGCCCTCACCGAACGCCAGCGCCAAATCCTCCACGTCATTGAAAACAGCATGCAAGAGCGGGGTTACCCGCCCAGCGTGCGTGAAATTGGCGAGGC
>JBIIQG010000100.1:0-3163 GCA_044342185.1 Ilumatobacteraceae bacterium
GCCACCAAATTCACGAACGTTGTTTTCCCCGAACCTGTACTGCCCACAATGGCAAGCGTCTCTCCGGCGTTGACCGTGACAGACACATGATTCAGTACTGGCGATTCAGCACCCGGATACAGAAAACTGACATCGTCGAACTTCAGTTGAGTTGTACTGGAAATATCGGTGACGGGCGTTTCCGAGATAACAACTGAGGTGGGTGTTCCCAGAACTTCCATGATTCGCTCGGCGCTCACCGCGGACCTTGGAATAAGTGCTGCCATCCATGTGGTCATCATGACCGACATAAGAATTTGTGTGAGGTACGTAAGGAATGCGATGAGTGCGCCCGGACGCATGAGACCATCGCTAATTCGATCGGAGCCAAACCACACCACGGCAACGCTGGAGAAGTTAACAATGAGAGTTGCAGTGGGAAACATGAGCGCCTGAAGACGACCGCCACGAAGTGCTGTTGCAGTTAGTGCACTGTTGGCGTCGGCAAACCGACTGGCTTCTTCTGGCTCGCGTGCGAATGCACGGACAACGCGAATACCTGTGAGTTGTTCTCGCATGATTTCGTTAATGCGATCGATGCGTTCCTGCATGCGGCGGAACGTGGGCACCATGCTGGAGATAATGACGGCAAGAAGAACCGCCAAAATTGGAATGGAGACCATGAGGATGCGCGACAGACCTAGGTCTTGGTGCATGGCCATGGCCACTCCGCCAATTGCGGTGAACGGTGCGCCCAGAATGAGTGTGCACGTCATCAGCACTAGCATCTGCACCTGCTGAACGTCGTTCGTGATACGCGTGATTAAGGATGGTGCCCCAAACTGCGCCACTTCACGCGACGAAAATGTATTCACCTGATGGAAGAGCCGTTTACGGACATCTCGCCCGAACCCCATGGCCACTTTCGAGCCCACATAGACGGCTGCTACCGAGAAGACAACTTGAGCAAGGGTGACCAGCAACATGATGCCGCCCATGCGCCAGATGTAGCCCACATCGTTCTTCACCACACCGTTATTGATGATGTCGGAGTTCAGCGTGGGGAGAAACAGCCCTGCCAAAGCCTGAACAAGCTGGAAGCCCACGACTAACCACAGGAGCCCTCTGTACTGGGTAAGAACAGAGGACAACAGACGCTTCAACATGGCTATTCAAGAGTACTCCCCAGGCTTTCTGAGCACACAGGTGAACCCTCCCTCTGTGCCGACAGAGGCACTATGGTCGCCGTATGCCGAGCAACTTCGTCCTCAAGACCATGAATACCGTCCACAAAGCGGGACTTGCCGTCACATTCGGCAAATGGGGCTGGAATCCTGCCGGAATGCCCGCCATCAAGCTGTACACCACCGGCCGAAAGTCGGGCGCAGAACGCGAGAGCATGCTCACGTGCCCCGTTGTCGATGGAGACACCTTCGTGATTGTTGCTTCCCGCGGAGGCGACGATTTTCACCCTGCATGGTTTCTGAATCTGCGAGATAACCCAACGGTGTGGGTAGAAGCCCAAGGCCAACCGAAGCATCAACGCCGCGCACGAATTGGGACCGCCGAGGAACGCGCTGCACTATGGCCACAGATCACCGCCAAGTACAAGGGCTATGCGGGCTATCAACAGCGCACGGACCGTGAGATCCCCATTGTTTTCTTAGAGAAAATCTCGCACTGACATTTCTTGCATCGTGTAGCAGTCATCACGCCACACATGCCCTACACCTAGTATCAACCACGTGATTGATTGGGCTGCCAACGTAATTGACTCCATCGGACTTGTCGGCGTTGCCGTACTTGTCGCACTGGAAAACATCTTTCCACCGATCCCATCAGAACTCATCCTGCTTCTCACTGGCTTCAATGTCAGCGAAGGTCGATTCGATGTTGTCAGCGGAATCATTGCTGCAACCGTTGGCTCTGTGGTTGGTGCGTATTTCTTGTATGCCGTTGGTCGTCTTCTTGACGACGCACGAATGGAAAAATTCTTGGCCACCGTTGGCAAGTTTGTCGGTCTAAAACAAGCCGATGTGCACAAAGGTTTCACATGGTTTGAGAAACACGGCAACAAAGTCGTGTTGTTCGGCAGGCTCATTCCTGTCGTTCGCTCGGTGGTTTCCATTCCTGCAGGTGGAGACAAGATGCCACTCGTCAAGTTCACCCTTCTCACCGCCGCAGGTTCGCTGGTGTGGAACACCATTTGGGTCGCCGTCGGGTGGGGTCTGGGCGACCAGTGGGAGAAAGCCGGCAAATGGGGCGACTACTTGCAGTACCTGGTCGTTGCGGCAGTGGCCGTTGGTCTCGTGGTCCTTATCGTGCGTGCGCGACGCAAGAATTCACCCGCATAGACCGCTTGTCATCAGGCCGCAAAAGGTGCGCCGAGAGGGGTCCCTAGGTACAATTGGGGCTCACCATACGCGGGTGTAGCTCAATGGCTAGAGTTCCAGCCTTCCAAGCTGGCTATGCGGGTTCGATTCCCGTCACCCGCTCCATTCGAATCACTCCGCCCGTCTCAGCACTAGTCTGCGCTCATGGCGGGGGCTCAGCGACATCATCGTGACTACGGGCTTCGTGGCGCAGAATCGCTCGAAGCCGTCACCAAAGGTCTTGCAGGGGCAACGTGGCGACTCAGCCCTGTTCAACGCGAACGCTTGCTTGCACTCATGAAGCGTCGGAACAACCCCGCTGTGTTCCACACCGTGTTGTGGCTTGTCCTCCTTGTTGCTTCCGGCGCTTGGCTGTGGCTCTCATGGCTTAGTTGGTGGTCTCTCCCCGCAGCTTTTGTGTACGGCACCTTGTACGGATCGGCCTCTGATGCCCGGTGGCATGAATGTGGACACCGCACCGCTTTTGTATCGAAGAAAGCAAACGATGTCATCTACCTCATTGCATCGTTCATGGACATTCGCGAGCCAGTGTCGTGGCGATGGAGCCATAACCGCCATCACGCCGACACCTTGATTGTTGGACGAGACCCAGAGATTGCCTACCCACGTCCAACTCCGTATTGGCGAATTGTTGCCGACATGTTTGGCGTGTTCAGCACAGCAGCAGAATTTCGCAAGTACGGACACAACATCATGGGGAAATTGTCGCCAGACGAAAGCACCTATGTTCCACCACGTGAAGCAGACGCAGCCATTCGATGGGGACGTATTCACTGCGCACTTTTCGCTGG
>JBIIQG010000101.1:0-3155 GCA_044342185.1 Ilumatobacteraceae bacterium
ACCACAACCACAACCACAACAGTTCCAGTTGACCCATCACAAGCCGCCACTGCCACACAGACGGCAACCTTCCCTGAACGTGGATGTCTTCATTACGCTCTTGGTGACAGTGAGTACGACAGAGTCATCACGGGTCAGGCCAATAATTCGCATCGCACTGCACTAGGGAATTGCCTTATGGCTTTCGGTGCGCCAGCACCGGAAGCGATTCCGGCCGGATCTGCGGCCGCCCTCGCAGTTTCGCGTGCTCGTGCCCACTACGAGTCGATGCCCACAACGACGACCGACCGCTTCAACATCGTGGTCAACCCCTCAACCCCCGCCTGGCTTGAAGCCAAGTTGCGCGCGGCGATTCTCAGTACGGCACGTTTCTACGGCGAATCTCGCCTGCCAAGCGCTGACGTCATCATCGGAACTAACGATGAGTGGACGGCAGAAGAAATTGCCCTGTATTTGTACGGTTCGCGCACAAACAACATCCAACAAGCGCGCATGTGGGCACAGTTCTGTACAGCGCCAGACGCCCACGACAACTTGTCGGGTTGCGCACTTGCCAACAATGACTATGTGAATCCGAATGACCCGAATGGTCCACGATGGACTTCTTATCCCATTCTCATCATGGGGTACGGCGCTCGCCTGCGAAACCACCGATGGCATGATTCCACAGCATCAAGCACCATGCCTCACGAACTCAGCCACATCGTGCAATGGCTCTCGAACGGAACGTCCACGAACCGCGCCACAAGGCTCGCGGAATTCAATGCAGTGGAAGGAACATGCCAGTACGCACAGTGCCGAGTGGGATGGCCTCTACTAGACATTCACAGGTCCCTTCTGGAAGGTCAATCGACTTTCTTCGGGGCTGTAATCGCCGACATCAACGGCCAGGACAGATACAAAGATCCGTTCGATCAATACACGCGCGCGGTTTCACCCACGGTGAACTCTGACATGGGGCACTACATGTACGTGAACTACCCGACCAGTTACTGGCAGGGTGGAGACGCAGGGTATTTCGACCCGCGCTATTACGTCACCGGTGTGGGAACCGAGCTAATGGTGGCTCAGTTCGGTGTTGAGAAGACACTTGCATTCCAGAAGGCAGTCAATTATCGAGCTTGGTTCGACTCATCGGATTGTCTGGACCCGTGTGCGGGAATTGTCGCAATTGTTTCCCGCCAGGCAACAGAATTTCAGCAAATTTTTGGGGTCAGTATCGGAACTTGGATGACGGCAGCACGTGAGTACATCTCTCGTCGGCACGCTGGGCAATATCCCACCCTCGCCGATGTGGGACTCAGTATCGTTTCTTAATCCGGCAACGTCACCGTTAATGGATCGTGCCCCACATCGGACACTTTGCGAACAAAAACATCAGCAGTAGGTGCCAATTCCAACACTTCCTCACACACGCGGGTAAGGGGCTGCAGGAGGGACGCCGGTGCCAGTACGAGTCACTGTGGTGTTCGACATGTTCCGAATGCAGACCCCGAGATACGACTTACCGTATTGGTATCTCCTGTTAGTTTCGCTTTGTGGCTGCCGTTCCGAAGCCGATGAAGGCCAGTGCCATCAACAGAAGTAGAGCTGCATCAATGCCAGTTGCAGGCAAGCGGGGCTGTCCTTTAATCACAACTTTTAGTTGTGCACGAACTGTGATTCCTGCAGAGTCCTTCACGCGGAATGGCAGCAGCGCCGTGCCAGAGAAACCGGCGTCTGGCGTGAACTTCACTGATGTTCCCTTTAATTCCCAGAGTCCTTGTGCTGTCACAACCTTGGTGGACCACTTCTTTGTTGCTGGGTCGTACAGCCTCAATGTCGAAGCGACAAAGGTATTGCCAATCGAAGGGCTACCAAGACTTAATGGCGACAACGTAACCGGCGTACTTGGTTTAGTGGTTGTCTGCTGATCAACAACTTTTGCTACAAGAACCGTTGGATTAAGGGTTGCCTCAACTCTTTGTCCGAGTGAATTGAGCACGTGATACGTGACTGGAGTTGCGCTTCCACTGAAGGTGGGCAATGGATCGAATGTAACTGTGCCGTTTGCATTCACTGTGTAAGTTCCCTCGCCAGACACCGTTACGGTGGTCAACGTACATGCATTTGTCGACGTAGCTGCTGTGACAGGCGATGGTTGACAAAGTCTCAATGTTGAACCGTCAACTGGAGCAAGAGAACTAAACGTATCGTTCCTGAATGGTTGCAGTAGTTGATTGACGTCAACAAGGCCAGTGGAAGCGTCATTCACCGCCCGGGGCGCTGCTGGAACGATTGGTGTAAGAGTCGACGTTGCTATTTGACCGAAGTAGTCCGTGACGCGATATGTCACTGGCGTATGAGTTCCTTCACGAAGTCCGGCGACTGCAACAAAGGTTGCTATTCCTGTGGACTGATCGATGGTCCACGTTCCTTCTCCACTAATGGTGACTGAAGTGCCGCAGACTTGAGTTGTGGGATGAATGATGCATGGTCCATTTGTTGACCCAGCCTGCAGACCAACACCTGATGCGAGTCCATTGTTTCCATTCACATTGGAAAAGACCACGGTGCCGCCAGGAACAACAGGAAGTGTTTGTGGTGCGGCCACTGGAGGCGGTGGAGGCAAGACAGAAGGCGTAATAGTTGCGTGAACCGTGCGGCCCAAGACATCGGACACTTGGTACCTAACTGGTGTTTGTACAGTCCCTACAAACATTGGGAATGGATCGAAGGTGACAGTTCCATTTGCATTCACCGTGTAGGTGCCCTCACCAGCAACAGTCAATGTGGTCTTTGTACAGCTTCCAGGCGTTTCTGCTTCATTGGTTGCAGTTGCAGGATCATCGAGAGCGCAGAGTTTGAGTGTGGAGAAGAGAGGTGGCGTTGCAGCATCGAACGAATCATTGACGAGTGGTGAGATGATTTGATTGGTGTCAAATGCTCCGGAAGAGGCATTGTTTGTCGCTGTAGGAACGGGTGGCGTCGCAACAGTTGGAGTGATTGTTGCATTAGTCACTTGACCAGTGGAGTCGGCCACGATGTACTTCACGGGCGAAGCAGATCCCGTAAATGTTGGCAATGGGTCGAAGGTGACAGTTCCATTTGCATTCACCGTATACGTGCCTTGACCAGCAACGGTCAGGGTTGTGAGATTGCAACTTGCGTTAGCC
>JBIIQG010000013.1:0-31815 GCA_044342185.1 Ilumatobacteraceae bacterium
TAGTCCACTTCGGCTTCAAGTGGAGCATCTAGACCCACCATCAGTTCGCTCCACGTGCGAAGTGGCGCGGGAGAACCGACAACGTGGAATCCACCGCGAACTGTGTCGATGACTACGTCTTCCACTGCAGCTTCCAAAAGATCTGCGGCGCGTTGACGTGCTTTGTCGATGACCGAATCGGTGGCCAACTTGACGGCACTGCCACCCACTTGCAAGGAACGAGATCCGCCTGTTCCACCGCCACGCGAGATGTCGTCGGTATCACCAAATCGGAATTCAATTTTGTCGAAAGGAATTCCAGTTGCATCTGACACCAACATGGCCCACGCAGTGTGGTGACCTTGTCCGTGAGACGACGAGCCGGTGCGAATAATTGCGCCACCCTCATCGGTGATCTCTACTGCGCCGTAGTCACCTGAACCCATGGGGTTTGTGGTTTCTACATACGACGCAATTCCGATTCCCATCTGCAATGGGTTACCAGAAGCACGACGACGCGCTTGCTCTTCGCGCAATTGCTGATAGCCGGCCGCTTCTAACGCTTTGTCGAGCGCTGCTGCGTACTCGCCAGAGTCATACTTTGCGCCCATTGCTGTGGTGAGTGGGAACGATGACGGCGTTAAGTAGTTCTTGCGACGTACGTCAGCCGGATCTAGTCCACATACGCGAGCAAACTCGTCGATTGTTCGCTCAATTGCTGCAGTTGCTTCGGGGCGACCCGCACCTCTGTATGCAACCGTTGGCGTGGTGTTTGTAACAACGGAGTGTGATTCAAACTGCACATTGGCAATGTCGTACACACCACCAGCCATGAGGCGAGTCATGAATGGAAGAACAGCTCCGGCTTTTGCATACGCACCTGCATCTTGCAACAGGTCGAGCCGATACGCCGTAATGCGCCCTTCGCGAGTGCCGCCCATGCGTGTACGTTGACGTTGCGCGCGACCGTGGCCCATTGACACCATGTTTTCCGTACGAGTTTCCGTCCATCGAACAGGTGTGTTCAATTTGCGCGCCGCCCAGCCCACAAGGATTTCTTCGGCATACACGCCCGACTTTGCACCAAAGCCGCCACCAACATCAGGAGTAATAACGCGAACTTGTGACTTGTCGAGTCCCAACGTTTCGGCCAAACCGTCTCGCGCACCGTGTGCACCTTGACTGCATGCCCATTGGGTGAGACGTTCGCCGTCCCACACTGATGCACATGCACGAACTTCCATTGGTGCAGGAGCAACGCGCTGATTCTCAATGACGAGATCTACAACAACATCGCAATTCGAAAAGATGTCGACGTTACTGTCGCTCGCAAAGGTGAGAACAATGTTCGATTCTGCGTCGGGGTGCAACAGCACTTCCCCGCGAAATGATTCATCCATGTCCAGCACAACGGGAAGCGATTCATAATCAACAATGACCATCTCCGCTGCATCGGTGCCCAATGTCTTGTCGGTGCTGACCACGACTGCAACAATGTCTCCCACGAAACGAACCGTGTCAGAAGCAATAAATGGGAATCGGATTTTCTTGTTCATGAATCCGTGCGCTGGTGGTGCAGGTTCTAGGTCGATATCTGCTGCGGTCCACACAGCAACCACTCCGGGCATGGCCAGTGCATCGTCTGCATCGATAGACACGATTTTCCCGTGCGCCAACGATGATCGAACGAACGTCAGGTGCAATGCACCCGGCAGTTCAAGATTTGCAATATAGGTACCTTCGCCCTTGAGAAAGCGTGGGTCTTCAACGCGAACTACTCGCGTCCCCAGAATGCTCATGCGGACCAACCACCATCAACGATGAATTCTGACCCAGTGGAATACGCACTGTCATCACTTCCGAGATACAACGCAAGACGAGCAACGTGAATAGGTTCAGCTTCGTATCCGAGTGGAATACGAGTACGGACCGCCTCACGCACACCTTCACCCGCAGCATCAAATGTTTGAAGCATTGGAGTATCAATAATTCCAGGGTGTATGGAGTTCACGCGGACACCAAACGGAGCGAGTTCTTTTGCGACACCTTTTGTCATGCCACGCACCGCCCACTTACTGGCGCCGTACGCCAAGAAACCGGGGGTTCCGTTCAAACCGGCAACCGACGAGATGTTGACGATGCTTCCTGTCTTGCGTTGCACCATGTGAGGAGCAACGGTCTTCATTCCAAGAAACACGCCGGTCACATTGATGTCCATTGTTTTTTCAAACATTGCTAACGACGTATCCAGAACTGTGCCGCGCTCAAAGATGCCTGCGTTGTTCACCAAAACGTCAATTTGACCGAATGCTGCCAATGTCTCTTTCAACACGGCGTCCCAATCGGCTTCGTTTGTTACATCGTGGTGCAAGAAGATGCACCGAGAACCATCGGGTGAGAGACGCTCCGCAGTCTTCTTTCCATCTGCATCGAGGATGTCGGTGATGACCACTCGAGCACCCTCATCAATAAACAACTGCGCTTCGGATGCGCCCATTCCTCGTGCTCCACCAGTGATGAGAGCGACTTTGCCTTCGAGACGTGATTTACCCATAGGAGTGTTCTACTCCATGGAGTCAGTTATGGACTACCCCTGCTTTGTCCTCGGCTCGAATTTGTAACACCAACCGAATGGCTACCACCAAGAGCAAAGTGGCGAAAAGTACGTTCGAGACAGTGTCGGACATGCGGGCAGAGATCCATCCGCCGGCCACGGCCGCGAGGATGCCGCCAAGACCCAGTATCCCTGCAGCTTTCATATCTGCATTCTTCTTCTTACGGTTTCGCCAGGTTCCCATGATGGACGTGGGAATAATGACTGCGACCGAAGTTCCTTTTGCCATGGCTGCCGGCATCTGCAACAACATCATCATGGCGGGCACCATGACGACGCCCCCACCTACGCCAAGCAGGCCGGCGAGGATGCCCGTTGCAACACCAATGAATACAAGTGCAGAGATGGTTCCCACCGTGAGCACATCACGAGTGCCACTTTCCAGTGGAAGGAACAAGCGCACGGCAGTCACAACAAGAAGCCCCGCAAACCCAATGGCAAGCGTGCGATGCGGAAGAACGTGCAACAGGCGTGTACCGACCAGTGCACCAGCAAGCGCGCCGGCGGCGAGACAGGCACCTACGCGCCAATCCACATGGTCATGCGACCAATACGACAGTAACGACGATGCAGAAATTGGAAGCACCGCAGCCAACGATGTGCCGTGGGCGATGCGCTGATCCATCTTGGCCACTAAAACGAGTCCCGGAACGATGAGAATTCCCCCACCCACCCCGAACATGCCAGAGAGAAATCCGGCGGCAATACCAACGAGAACAATGGTGCTGGTTGACGCCGAATGGTGGGCGGACGATGGAGAAGTTTCACTCATTGCGTTCCATGGTGACACACACGGCCATCTGTTCCCTATCGTTTGATACATGCGAGCGAAAAAAATCGTTCCGTTCTTAGGGGTAGCGCTGATGTCTCTCAGCGCATGCACTTCCACTTCTGCAACTCCCGCCACTCAACCCAGTGCCTTGGTGGCCCGCGTGATGTCGCACTGCACCGACATTGCCGCTCCTGAACTTGGGCCCGGAACACTGTGTATAGACAACGGCTTCCGAATGAAGCGTGATGACTTCTCTTTTGCAAACTACGGACGTTCGCCGCGAGCTGACGACAATGTCACAGCACAAACATTGATAGACCTCCTCGGATACGACACTGTGTGTATTCCGGGACCAACTAACGAATGTGTTGTGCGGCCAACGGCGGTGCAACTCCTTGAATCATGGAACACAGCGCTTGCTGGCGGCCGCTGTGAAGGCTTAGCAGCACTCAGCGCACGTTTGTATATGTCGCTGGATGAACCTCAACAGTTTTCCCAAGCCGCGAATCGCACCTCCGATCTCTCATCGCGCGATCCCGATGTTGCAGAGGCAGTGGTCTATTGGTGGGCAACGCAATTGATTGATGAAGTGAAACGGGCCGCATCGGATTCACGACTGAAATCACCTCTTCAACTTGTTGACGAACTGATCCAAGGGCTGTCCCACAAACTTGGGTACACACTTGGCCTCTACTTTGAATCGCAGGGTCATGCAGTCACTCCTTTTGCTGTCACGCAACGTGACGACTTCTTTATCATTCACGCATACGACAACAACTTCCCCGGAAAACGGCGAGAAATATTGGTGAGCAAGATCACCAATACCTGGACATATTTGGGCGCGTCCACTGGTGTCGATGGCACGGCAATCGATTGGACGGGAGCAAAAGGATCTTTCGAACTCACGTCCATGTCATCGCGCCAAGGGCCCTTTACATGCCCGTTCTGTCGAGTTCCGAACGAAGACACTCCCACCGTTATCTCACTCGCGTCGCGTGACGCTCAACAACCTGGATTCCTTCGCGTGACCTCCCGCCAAGGAGTTGCAGAAATGACTCCCTCGGGATTTACCGCCACAATTAAGGACGCCGCGTTCTCCGTCAGTAAAGGCGCAGGTGGACTTGCAACACTCACTCTGCCTCCATCCGTCGTTGACTTTGACATTGAAGTCACCCGACGTTCCACAGATGTTCCCTCGGGCGACGTCGTGATGTCGGTGGAAAAGCCTGGCTTCGCCCGATTACAACTCGCGGGCAATTTGGCAACACATGCCTGGAATGAAACTTCGCTTCCCGTGATTTCAGCACGCAAGGCCGACATCACGGTCTTGGCGCCGCCACTTCAATCCATCTCAGTGAGTATCGCGCGAAACGGAACCTTGGCTCGTAAGCAGCTAGATGCGGCAGAAGAATTCCACATTTCGCGCATTTCCGATCAATCCATCACAATCAGCGTGAAGGGAGTGTCGGTTGATTCAACTGCAACCCTTCCCATTTCCGCATCCGATATCAGTGAGCACGTGGATATCGCGATGAACAACAACGAACTTGTTCTCACTTCGGCGACCCCTACATCGGTACGAGCACGAAAAGCACGTACCGCAAACTTCATTCCTCGGCAACGTCAATCCCCGCGTTCCACTACCACTTCCACAACGGTTGCCAGTATTGAGATTTCAGAGCCAGATTAGAGAAGCAGATAGTTTGTAGAGCATCGAATACAAGATTGTTCTGTTCTACAAATTCACTCCACTGGCCGACCCGATTGCCATTCGGCTGTGGCAACGCGCGCTGTGCGAAAAGTTGAATCTCAAGGGCCGCATCATCATTTCTAAAGATGGCATCAACGGCACCGTTGGTGGGCGCCTTATGGATGTGAAGTTGTATGTACGCGAGACACGCGAATTTGAAGCCTTCAAGAACATCGACTTCAAGTGGAGCGAAGGGCTGGGCGATGACTTCCCACGACTCAGCGTTCGCGTTCGCGACGAGATTGTCACGTTCGGCGTTCCAGAAGAACTAAAAGTAGACGAAAACGGCGTCATTGGTGGCGGTACGCATCTCAGCCCTCGCGAAGTGAACGCCCTGGTGGAAGAACGTGGCGACGACGTGGTGTTCTTTGACGGGCGAAATTCTTTTGAGGCACGAATTGGTCGATTTAAGAACGCCGTTGTTCCGGATACTCGTGTCACACCAGATTTTGTTCGCGAACTTGAAAGCGGGAAGTACGACCACCTCAAAGGAAAACCAATTGTTACTTATTGCACGGGCGGAATTCGTTGCGAAGTCCTCTCTGCAATCATGAAGAACCGTGGCTTTCAAGAGGTGTACCAAATTGAAGGCGGAATTGTTCGCTATGCCGAGCAGTACCGCGACAAAGGTTTGTGGGAAGGGTCGCTCTACGTCTTCGACGCGCGACTTCGTGTGGAATACGGCAAAGAGGAAAAGATCTTGGGATCATGTGATTTCTGCGCAGAACCCACAAACGATTTCTATAACTGCCAAGTTCTCTCGTGCAGAATTCGAATCTTGGTGTGTTCCACTTGCATCACAGACGACGAACCGCTGTGCCCAAATTGTCGCTAATTAGCGAAAGTGAACTGCCACTTCATTCCAGAACGTTGTGTAGTTAGCAAGACGTTCTTGCGCCGATTGACCCAAGGTGAAGTCGGGAACACAAATCTCGTCAAAACCAAGTTCTTTGTACTCACCCACAATGTCAACAAGTTGAGACGGGGTGCCAATGACGGAACGATCGGCCGGAACAAGTGAGCGCAACTTTTCTGCAGATGCATCATCAGCAACCAGGAAGAACAGCGGTTGAACTGACTTGCGAACCGTAGAGAAGTCTCGGCCTTCTTTTTCGCATGCAATACGCAAATTCTGTAGAACTGAGCCAGCAACTTCAGGTGTTCCCCAGGTGTTCCATTCCTGTGCAAAGCGAGCAGTAAGGCGCAACATACGCGTTCCGCCAGTGCCTACCAAGATAGGAAGTGGAGACTGCACTGGCTTTGGTTCACACGGCGCATTGGTAATGGTGAAGTGTTCGCCAGCAAACGTGGTGCGATCTTCGCTCAACATGCTGGCGACAATTTCAATGGCTTCCGCAAAACGATCAACACGTGGCTTCGCATCGAAGAGTTCAATTCCGAACGCCTTATGTTCATTGATTTGCCAGCCTGCGCCCATGCCAAGCACGAATCGACCATTGCTGATTTGATCAATGGTTGCAGCACGGTTTGCAATAAGTGCCGGATGATTCATGGTGGTGGGGGTAACGAGAGACCCCAGTCTCACGCGTGATGTTGTTGCGGCGAGCGCTGACAGCACACTGAAGCATTCATGAAAGTTTCCGCCGATGGGTTCACCATCGGGAGTATTTGGCATGTAGTGGTCGGCGTACCAGAAGCCATCCCACCCCATGTCTTCTACTGCACGTACAAAGTCGCGCACCTCGGTCCATGAGTGAGCGCTATTTGCCCATGCGGAGAAATACATGATCAGGCTGGTCCGGAGAACATGCCGCGATACACCTGTGGCTTCGGCGGCGTGGATTCACCTTCGTAACGATTGATCTCGGCACGAGCGACGACTCCCCAGTGCACTTCGTCTGGACCATCGGCAAGACGCAGTGTGCGCTGGCTTGCGTACATACGCGCAAGCGGACTCCACTGAGACACACCAGTTGCACCGTGCATCTGGATTGCTTCGTCGATGATGTGGCAGACGCGAATAGGAACCATCGCCTTTACTGCGCTGACCCAGATGCGAGCTTCGGCGTTACCCATGGTGTCCATGGCCTTTGCTGCACGAAGGACCATGAGACGACATGCCTCAATTTCAATTCGTGCCTTTGCGATGACTTCTGGGTTCTTGCCAAGACGAACAATGGGCTTTCCAAATGCTTCGCGTGTAAGTCCACGACGAATCATGAGTTCAAGCGCACGCTCTGCAGCGCCAATTGATCGCATGCAGTGGTGAATACGACCAGGTCCAAGACGAAGCTGCGAAATTTCAAAACCGCGTCCTTCGCCCAGCAACATGTTGTCTTTGGGAACACGAACATTGTTGAAGCGCAAGTGCATGTGGCCGTGTGGTGCATCGTCTTCGCCGAAGACCTCCATCGGGCCAACAATCTGTACGCCTGGTGTGTCCATGGGGACAAGGATTTGTGAGTGCTTACGACTTGGTGGACCATCGGGGCTAGTGAGCAACATCACGATGAGGATCTTGCAACGTGGGTCGCCAGCGCCCGATGCGTAGTACTTGTCGCCATTGATTACCCATTCATCACCATCGAGATACGCACGGCACTGAAGGTTCTTTGCGTCTGACGAAGCAACGTCGGGTTCGGTCATGACATAGGCCGAACGAATTTCGCCATTCAACAATGGAGTGAGCCACTTGTCTTTCTGTTCGCGGGTACCAACGCGCTCAAGAACTTCCATGTTGCCGGTGTCGGGAGCCGAACAGTTCATGCTCTCCGATGCCAGTGGGTTCTTCCCAAGTTCCACCGCGATGTATGCATAATCCAAGTTGGACAAGCCTTCGCCTGTTTCTGCATTGGGGAGGAAGAAGTTCCACAGACCCTGAGACTTTGCCTTCGCTTTCAGTCCATCAAGAATTTCCAATTGACCCGGTGCGTAGTCCCAACGATTTTCACGGCCGTCGCCAAGTTCATAAAACTTTGCTGCTGCAGGTTCCACTTCTTCAGCAATGAACTTCTTCACTGCGTTGAACAATGGAACTGCCTTTTCAGACATTGCAAGATTCAACGAATCGTCGGTCTCAGATACTGCGTGCATTCCTGGCTTCGGCATCGCGCTCCCCTTTTTTTCGGGGCTCGTGCGGCCCCACGCCCTCACCCTAGTTCTCTACCCCGCCCGCGCACCATGGCGGAAAGTAATGTGGGAAGGTCGCACCAACCAGGGAGGCCCCAAATGGCGAACGCACAGCAGCACAAGCCCGCAACCGTCCATACACAACAGCAGAACGCGATGGTGTCGGTCATTGATGACCAAGGGGATTTTGAGCGGGCCTCACGTGGCTACATTGCCAGCCACCCCACAGGTCACATCGTTGACGAACACGGTCGCACCGTCATCAATGTCAATAACTACGACTTCCTTACGCCCAACTCGCCATCGCCGGCCACGGTGAACCCCAGCCTGTGGCGGCATGCACAGTTGAACCACATTCACGGCCTGTTCGAAGTGCGCCCCGATGTCTACCAAGTTCGCGGATACGACATCTCGAACATCACGTTCATCAAGGGCAATACAGGTTGGATTGTCATCGACCCGCTCACAACAGCGCAAACCGCGCGAGACAGCTACGACCTCATCACCGCACAATTGGGGCACCGCCCCATCACCGCAGTGATCTACACCCACTCACATACCGACCACTTCGGTGGAGTGCTTGGTGTTATTTCCGAAGACGATGTCACCTCTGGCCGATGCATTGTTGTTGCGCCCGAACACTTCATGCACGAGACCGTTGGCGAAAACGTTATTGCTGGCCCCGCAATGGGACGACGTGCGCTGTTCCAGTTCGGACCACTGTTGCCACCAGGGCCTACAGGCCATATTGATGCGGGTCTTGGCACATCTGTACCCGTAGGTCCTCCGGGACTCATTGCACCAACACACGACATCACTCGCACAGGCGAAGAGATGGTCATTGATGGTGTGCGCGTTATTTTCCAACTCACGCCGGAATCTGAAGCACCAGCGGAAATGAACTTCTACTTCCCCGATCTAGGCGCGTTGTGTATGGCAGAGAACTGCAACCACACCATGCACAACCTCATTCCTATTCGCGGTGCACTTGTTCGTAACGCAATGAATTGGTCGAAGTACATCAACGAAGCCATGGAACTGTTCGGAGCACAAGCTGATGTTCTCTTCACATCACACCATTGGCCACGCTGGGGCAACGAAGACTTGAATGACTTCCTCACCAAGCAGCGCGATTTATATAAGTGGATGCACGACCAAACCATGCGTCATGCCAACCACGGACTCGTTGCCGCTGAAATTGCTGAATTGCTTCAGTTACCCAGTGAGTTCTTGGCAAACGAACACACTCGTGGCTTCTATGGAGACTTGGTGCATAACGCTAAGGCTGTGTACCAGCGTTACCTCAGTTGGTATGACGGCAACCCCGCCAACTTGAAGAAGTACCCACCTGTAGAAGCCGGCAAACGATATGTAGATCTTGCTGGTGGTGCCGATGCGTTGCTGACCAAAGCCCACGCTGCGTTCGACACTGGCGACTACCGCTGGGTGGCAGAACTGGTGAACCATCTAGTTTTTGCTGAACCCACAAATACAGCCGCACGAGACTTGCAAGCAGATGCTCTTGAACAACTTGGTTATCAGTCCGAATCGGCCACGTTCCGAAACGCGTATCTGAATGCCGCACAAGAACTTCGCATCGGTCCGCCAAAACTTTCTGGTGGCCCTGGTCGCGGCAAAGGTCTCTTGCGCGCAATGTCTGTTGAGCAAGTGTTCGATGCAATTGCGGTTCGTTTGAAATCAGAAGACGTTGGTGGACAAACAGTTTTTGTGAACTGGACATTCACCGACCTCAATGAGAAGTGGGTCCTTGGATTATCGAATCGCACTCTGTTCCATGTTCACGGCCGACATGATTCGCGCGCGGCAGTCACCGTCACATTGCCCCGCCCCACATTGGTTGCCGTGGTCACCCAAGAGACAACGTTTATGGATGAAATTCAGGCCGGAAGAATCACCCTCGACGGCGATCCAGCAGCACTGCTCACAATTTTCGGGAACCTTGACACGTTCACCGTCGGCTTCAACGTTGTAGAGCCCTAAGAACCTTTACGAACCCTTCAACACAACGGCACAACCGAGGTACTCCTCAAGTAGTTCGGTGCGCTCTTGCGATGTATAAAGATTCAGTTCAAGCACCTCACGGTTACTGCATTCACTACGAACGTTCAGTTGTACTTGCTCTTTATTGTTGACTTCTCGAACTGAAGCCGACACCGAACGCACGCACTGATCGTGCGATCTATCGAGACCCGTTGCGACACGCAGAATTCCCGCCATGAGATCAACATCGTGACGGCTGTCCTCATCGAGGGCCGCATATTCGGCGTGGGACTTTTTGGGGGCACCTTTGCGGTGGTAGCGAGCGGCAAGTGCAATTAGTTCAATGTCGTCCTCTGTGAAGCCAACTAACTCTGCATTACGAATCATGTAATACGAATGAAGATGGTGGCGCGAATACGACACCGATGCGCCAACGTTCGACAGAATTGCGGCCGCCTCAAGTAATGGCATCAGTCGTTCGTCAAGTTCAAAATGTCTGAGAAGTGACCTAAAGATGTCTACTGACAACTTTGCAACATGCTCTGAGTGTTGCGTATCTACGGAGCATCGTTGTGCAAAACGCAACACTCCATCCCGCGCCGCATCTCGTTTGGATGTAGGACGTCCAAGGAGCTGTTCTGTTGCGTCAATGAGTACACCTTCGCGAAGTGCAAAGTCGCTGTACTCAAGAGTTGTGATCTTTAGTGATTGACACACTTCCTGCAGAATGAGTGAACCCGCAGCAATGATCTCTGAACGCTTAGGATCAATTCCCGGTATGTCACTGATCCCAGATGGCGTGCGTGCTTCAATGATGTCGCCCACCACAGCATCTACTTCGTCTCGCGAGAATGACTGACCGTTGAGCGAGCCAGGAACATCTCGGCCACGCTGCAGCAGCGCTACACGCGCAATGGTTTCACAGGTTCCCGACGAGACGACCACGCGAGTGAAGCCTGTTCGTTTGATGTCGTTTGCGAGGGGCGCGAATGTGGACGAAACGTAGGCACGTAACTTCTCGAGCGCAGACGACGAAAGGCCGTCCACAAAAAACTTGTCGGTGAGTCGCACGGCTCCCAGCTTGATGCTTTGAGAAATGAACGTGCGTCGGCCTTTGGACACGGTGAACTCTGTGGACCCGCCGCCGATATCGATCATGAGTACTTGTTCGTCAGCTAGGGCAAGTGAATGACGAACACCGAGTGCAATTAAACGAGCCTCTTCGGCGCCGGAAATGACGTGGACATCGACGCCCACCTCTTTCCTTACTCGGTCGACAAATTCTTCCCCATTGTCCGCTTCGCGAACCGCGCTGGTGGCTACTGCCCGAACACTGGCTCCATGGGCGTTGGCAATGTGTTTCATTCGACGAAGTGTGGAAACTCCGCGATCCATTGCTTCGGGTGCCAGGTGATCAAACCCCTGCACACCTGCCCCAAGCCGAACAACCTCTTTCTCCGTGGTGAGGATGTGAAAGCCCAAGTGGTCCACGTCGGCGAGCACCATATGCACGCTGTTGGTACCAATATCAATGGCGGCCACAACAGCTTTCTGGGTCGAAGACTCCGTCACGAGACACGCCCGTATGCAGGTAACAGCAAACCAAATTCCCCGTAAACATTTGAGAAGAATTGTGGGGCTGTGTGGGTCATATTGCCTGTGGTTTGTACTGTTGAGATATGGGAAACAACTTGTTCGTCAACCGCGAACTTAGTTGGCTGGATTTCAATCGCAGGGTATTGGCATTCGCCGAGGATCCATCTGTGCCACTTTTGGAGCGATTCAAGTTCATCGCCATTTTCTCCTCCAACTTGGATGAGTTCTTCCAAGTCCGAGTGGGCGCCCTCCACGACCGAGTGGAAGCCGGAATTACCAACTTGAGTTTCGATGGGATGACTCCCACTCAACAATTACTGGCCATTCGTGCACGAACACTTTCTTTGGTCTCACAACGTGACCAGATTCTGAACTCGCTGGTGAATGAGTTTCGCAATGAGGGCTACTCCATCCTGAGCGTGACCGAACTCACATTTAATGAGCAACAAACCTTGGATCAGTACTTCGCCGAAGACATTCTTCCGGTGCTCACTCCACTTGCCGTCGACCCAACCCATCCGTTTCCCTATATCTCGAACTTGGCTCTCAGTATCGGTGTACGTGTTACTGATCCCGAAACCGAGACAACACGATTCGCCCGTGTGAAAGTCCCCGACGCCATTCCCCGATTTATCGACCTTGGAGACAAGCGATTCATCCCGCTTGAGGCAGTCATCTCAGACAAGTTGTCCATGCTGTTCCCAGGCATGCGCACAGACTCCCCATCAATCTTCCGGGTCACACGCAATACCGACCTTTCCATTGAAAGTGAAGAAGCAGAAGACCTGTTGGAAATGGTGGAGCTCGAGCTACGTCGACGTCGCTTTGGTAACGCTGTACGCCTTGAAGTCTCCAAGAACATGACAAGCGATGTTCTGTCAATGATTCTTGAAGAGCTTGAACTTGACCCCGAAGATGTCTACAGACACGAATGGTTTGTCGGCGGTACCGAACTATTGCAGTTGCACAGAATTAAAGACGCGGCTCTTCACGACACGCCGTGGTCGTTAACCACTGCTGGTCGCCTCTCTGCCGCGGCAGATGCCGGGCAAAGCTTCTTTAGTGTTCTTCGGCACAGAGACCTCATGGTGCATCACCCATACGAATCTTTTTCTGGTTCTACAGAGGAGTTCATTCGCCAGGCCGCATCTGACCCTTCGGTTCGTGCAATTAAAGCAACGTTGTATCGCACATCTGCAGACAGCCCCATCGCACGCAACCTGGTGTTGGCTGCCGAACGAGGTGTTCAAGTTGTTGCGCTTGTTGAGCTCACCGCGCGTTTCGACGAACAAACAAATGTGACGTGGGCAAAAGAACTTGAGCGCGCTGGCGCACATGTGGTGTACGGCATGGTGGGCCTAAAGACTCACGCCAAATGCATTCTGGTGGTACGTGACGAAGACAGCGGCTTGAAGCGCTATGCCCACATCGGCACAGGAAATTACAACTCCACGACCGCACGAATTTATGAAGACATCGGTTACTTCACCGATGACGACGCAATCACAAATGATGTGTCGAACTTGTTCAACTATCTCACTGGGTTCAGTAAAGCACCGGAGTACGCTGAACTAGTTGTTGCTCCCGAGGGATTCAGATTGCACCTCAAACAACTCATCCAAAAAGAAGCAACCTTCGGCGCGGATGGTCACATCAGTTTGAAGATGAACTCATTGGTGGACCCAGAGATCATCTCTTTGTTGGTAGAGGCTGCACAGCAAGGCGTGGCTGTAGACCTATTGGTTCGTGGCATTTGCTGCCTCAACAAGTCAGCCGTCGTTGGGCTTCCTATTCGTGTTCGCTCAATTCTTGGCCGCTACCTCGAACATTCGCGCATCTATCGATTTGCCCATGGCAGCAGCGACGCATCACCCATTCACTACATCGGCTCCCCCGATGTCATGCAACGCAACCTCGATCTTCGTATCGAAGTGCTCACACCAATTCATCACGAGAAACATCAGGCCTGGCTAGACAAGGTTCTCGAGATTCATTGGGCTGCAGATGTATCGGCGTTCGATCTCGACGACACCAACACATGGATTCGCCATCTCCTGCCACATCTTGAAGCAGACCCTCAATATCGACTCATGAGTTGGGCCACCGACCTGCAACGCGTTCGCGGGCAAGTGAGCAAATTCGACACCGATATCACGGGCGAAATCACACGGGAGAGCGGCATTGTGCAGCGCCTACTTCCCTGGATGCGCGAACACTTGCGCTAACACCGCACCTTCTCCGTCACAAGCCATTGAAGTCCGTGGGACTACTGTTTCTGCGTACACAACAGGGGGGCGCTATGTCGGAGAACTTGAAGAATGGGTACGGCGGTCTCACAGCCGTCGTTACTGGTGGCGGAACCGGCATGGGTCGTGAACTTGTTCGCCAACTCACAGCACAGGGATGCAACGTTGCTACATGTGATGTGAACGCCGACGCACTTGCCGAGACCGTGGATGTCTGCGTGAAGGCAGGAAATAGCGGCAAAATTCTCACCCACATTGCAGATGTCTCTCAGGAAGATCAAGTGCTGGCGTTTCGTGATGCAGTCGCCGCATGGACCCCACATATCCATCTGCTGTTTAACAACGCTGGTATTGGCGGCGGCGGAAGCTTCGTGGAAGACCCTCGTGACGGATGGGAAAAGACATTCAACGTGTGCTGGGGTGGCGTGTATTTGAACGCTCGGGCCTTTACTCCCCTTCTCATGGCTGCCCCGTTCGGTCACTTGGTGAATACAAGTTCCATCAACGGTTTCTGGGCATCACTCGGTCCAACTGTGTCTCACTCCGCGTACAGCGCTGCGAAGTTTGCGGTGAAGGGCTTTACCGAAGCACTCATTACAGATTTTCGTAACAACGCACCACACCTTCGTGCACATGTAGTGATGCCCGGCCATATCGGCACCGACATCGCAATCAACTCAGGAAAACTTCACGGCAATGATCCGAAAGAAATGAATGCGGAACAGATTGAGAAAGTCCGTTCGCGTTTTGAGCGTCAAGGAGTCGACACGTCATCGGTGAGCGACGAAGATCTACGTGTGTTGCTCCAAATGGGTGCCGAAGGTTTCCGCGACAATGCCCCCACCAGCGCAGCCGAAGCATCGAAATACATTCTCGACTGCGTGGCGCGGGGAGATTGGCGCATTCTTGTTGGCGACGACGCGAAGGTGATCGATGAAGAAGTTCGCAAGGACCCGTGGATTGCTTACGAACTCGAGTTCATTGATCGTGTGCACACGCGCGGCGCACTTGGTGGAATTGTTGGAGATTAGATCTCGGCAAATGCGTAGGCGTGCATAAGTTCGCCTGCCTCGTCCACCAAAGCGTGAGCTACTAAACGATCACTCGCAACGTGATACTCGGTTCCTAGTCCGGTTCCTTGTGCTTCTGTTTCTTCTTGTGCTGCAACATCGGCCAAGAACTTCTCGATGTCGGCTACGTCAATGGTGATGTCTTGCTCATCGGCTTGTGGTGAGTCGAGAACGGCAGAGCGAACAAGTGTCTCCCAGCTGCGTGAAAGATCGTCGGGGTTGGTGAACACCTCGATGCCCGCAACTTTGTTGCCGTATGCAACTGCAATTCCGGTTTGACCTGGAGCAAGGGGTTCTTTCATGAACTCGCTCAAGGTGGCATACAACGTTTCGTCGGTTTCGACGAAGCTGTCAGCCGCCATGTAGCTGCTGAACTCGTGATGAAGCGAACGCGATGACAATTCGGCATCGATTGAACGCCACACATCACCCTGGTCGGAGAACTTCTGACCGTACGAGTCGATGTTGCGCTTCACACCACGCTGCTTGGCCATACGTACATTGCGTCCAGCAACACGCTTGGAGTCACGGAACTGCGACCCGCCGTGCCAGCGTCCGGCTTCTACACAAGAGACGGGGATGGTGATGGTTGCACCGGCTGGCACCAAAATGGACACGTTGACCGTGCGTGTTTGACGGCCACCTTCAAGGACGCGCCCGGCAGGAATGATGACGGGGACTTTTTTCAGATTGGTGACTTGAAGTTGTGGCACGGTGGCGGAATCGAGCTCGGACACTTGCAGAGAATCGTCGGCTACGACAGCACCAGAGCCACGATTAGACCCGAGGAACAGGGGGAAAATGGTGACCCCACCGTGACGGATGGGCTTACCCACCTTGGTTTTTGTAATGAGTTGTAATGACATGTTTTTCTCCTTCTTGGGACCGACTGCCCCACAACCAAGAAGGTACGGAACGGGTCTGTCACATTTATGTCAGAGTGACTTTATTCCCCCTTTCGTGTCATTACTACCTATATAGAAAATTTTCCGAAATCTGTTCTTCAGGGGTTCCCGACCCATTCCCCTTGTGTTCACCCAGTAGCAACCTGCGTGGTTCACCATAAAGACATGGAATCAACCACATCTCCATCAGCCGTCAAGTCCGTGTGTTTCGCACTGGCGTCATTGGGCCTCGGAGCCTTCTTGGCTTCGGGTGTTGACCACCTGGTCCTACAGGCAGTCATGCTGTCATTCCCACCCGCAAGTTTGATGGTGGCTCTTCGTCGCGAGAAGCTCGCTTCCGTCATCGAGGAATCACCAAACACTGATGTACAGACGCCTTCATTCGAGGAAATCACAGCAGGGCTGAACCTCGACATCTTGAGCCGCGCCTCATAGCCACCTCCTGCCACACCGGGGTGCAAGACTGTCCCCGTGTTTACGCCTCCTGACTATCTCTCGCCATCGTCAATTCGCACCTTCATCGACTGTCCGCAGAAGTTCAAGATCAATCGATTCGACAAAGTGAAAGAGCCATCCACGTGGCACATGCACCTGGGCACCTTCGTCCATGAGGTTCTCGAGCATCTGTACGGGCTCCCCCACGAAGAGCGCACTGTTGACGCCGTAAAAACTCTTGCTGGTCAGTTGTGGACCGCAAATGAATGGGAACAGAAAGTTCTGGCTCTAGAAGAGACCGTCGGTTCCATCAAAGACTTCAAAGTTGCTGCGTTCACCAACATGGTCAATTTGTGGGATCTCGAAGAACCAGCCGAAACAGACCTTGACGAGATGGAACTAAAGCTAGACACCGAAGTCGAAGGAGTTCGACTCCTCGGTTTCATCGACCGTCTTGCGATCGACGACGAGCAGTCGGCAATTATCTCGGACTACAAAACGGGAAAAGTTCCGAACGCTCAATACAAGACCGAAGACGAAACGTTCTTCCAGCTACTTGCCTATGCGCTCATGCTGGAAGCGTCCGATGGCGTACCCACCAGCAAACTTGAACTGTTGTATCTCTCACATTCAACAAAATTGGAACTTGCCGCTACGCCCGTGAAGTTGTCCATTGCCAAGGGCACCATTGTTGAGACCAAAGAGAATCTCGACAAAGCCTGCTCCACCGGAGAGTTTCACTGCAATGTCACCAACTTGTGCAACTGGTGTCACTACAAGAAAATCAACATTTGTCCTGCGCATAAGCAGTAACGCATAAACGCAACAATCGCTGGCTAGTTACTCAAAGCGAAGGCAGCCGTCGTCCAGGTTGGCAGTTGGTAGCAGGTCTTTTTCGGCCCAGTAGTCCTGATTGTGCATCCACTCAGCCTTCTTCCCGGCCTTCGGCATGAGGTGCTGCGAGCGCATCAGATAGTTCGGATTGAAGTTGTCTGGGTCCATCCACGGACCAATTTCCATGTCTGCATCTTCCGCACGTAACTGAGGAGTAACTCGATGAGCACCCTTTGCTTCCATGTGACGGAACATGCGAAGAACAAAATCGGCCATGATGTCGACGCGAAGAGTCCAGCTGGCACGGAAGTACCCAAACACCCACGCAAGGTTTGGAACACCCGTAAACATCATTCCGCGATATGTCACCGTCTGGCTCCAGTCCAACGGCTTTCCATCCATAGAGAACGGAATGTCGCCCAACACACTGAGATTGAATCCTGTTGCCGTAATGATGATGTCTGCGTCGAGCTGAATTCCACTCTTCGTCAGAATGCCATTTGCATTGAAGGTTTCAATTTCATCGGTGACAACACTGGCCTTCCCGGAACGAATTCCAGCGAACAAGTCGCCATCGGGAACAAAGGCAATACGTTGCTGCCACGGGCGATACGACGGAGTGAAGTGCTTCATGTCGAAGTCTTCAGGCAAGAGATCACGAATTCCTGTGAGCAATTGGTCCTTTAAGAACTCCGGCTGATCGAAGCCGAGTTGCGCAATGGTTTTCTGATCGAAAAGAACTTTGCGTCGAACAATTTCATGAATCCACATATCGTCCACTTCGAGTTGACGCAAAGTGTCGGCCAGTTCATTCGCATTGCGCCCAGGAATGAAATACGTCGGCGAACGTTGCAACATTGTGATGTGTTCAACGTCGTTTGCCATGTTGGGAACCAAAGTTGCCGCCGTTGCACCCGAGCCAATGACCACAACGCGCTTGCCTGTGTAGTCAAGATCTTCTGGCCATGTTTGCGGATGAATAATTTGGCCCTTGAAAGAATCCATGTTGGGCCACTCTGGTGTGTAGCCCTTGTCGTGCTTGTAATAGCCCTGGCACATCCACAAGAAGTTTGTGCTGATCTGAGATTTCTGATCGGTTGCAAGATTGTGCACATCGACAGTCCATGTGTTGTCAGCGCTTGACCAGGCAGCGCCCGTAATGCGGTGCCTGTACCGAATGTGATCGTTCAGGTGATTGTCTTCAATGACCTCACCCATGTACTTCTTGATTTCCGCTGAGGTGGCAATAGGGGTACCAGTCCACGGCTTGAAGCGATAACCGAAGGTGTAGAGATCACTATCGGAACGAATACCGGGGTACTTGTGGGTGTGCCATGTTCCGCCAAACGTTTCGTATGACTCCAAGACAACAAACGACTTGTTCGGAGCCTGTTCTTTCAAGTGGTACGCCGTGCCAACGCCCGAGATACCTGCGCCCACAATAAGGACATCGAAGTGCTCAATTCCGTTGCGAATTGTTGGCTGCGGTGTGTCAATCAAGGTCATGGACGCCCCCTTTATTTCCTTATTCAGATACTAGGTATCGGGGTGGTCTGGCACCCTGTCGAGGCGTTATTGTTCACCGTAAGGGGGTCCAAACATGTATGACATCATCATTCGTGGAGGAACAGTTGTCGATGGCACCGGTGCTGCTGCGCGCAGTGCAGACGTGGCCATTACAGACGGAAGAATCGTTGAAGTTGCCGACCGCATTGTTGGCGAAGCGCACGAGGAAATTGATGCCAAGGGTCTTTTGGTGACACCTGGCTTTATCGACATTCATACTCACTACGACGGCCAGGTCAGTTGGGACACTCTTCTAGAACCATCAAGCGCTCACGGAGTCACCACCGTTGTTGTGGGTAACTGCGGCGTGGGATTTGCCCCCGTACGACCCGGCAAGCAGGAATGGCTTGTTCAACTTATGGAAGGTGTTGAAGATATTCCTGGTACCGCTCTTCACGAAGGTATCAATTGGGAATGGGAGACGTTCCCCGAATATCTCGACGCGATTGATAAGCGCCGATATGCAGTCGATGTTGCTGCCTATGTTCCTCACGGTGCAGTGCGCGGTTATGTCATGGGTGATCGCGGCGCACGCAACGAAGATGCCACCGCTCAAGACATCGAAGAAATGGCGCGCATTGTGCGTGAAGCACGCGAAGCCGGAGCTGTTGGATTCTCCACCAGTCGCACCATGGGTCACCGCGCAAAAGATGGCGAACCAGTTCCTGGAACTTTTGCAAACACAGACGAACTCAACGCAATCGCCGATGCACTTGTTGCTGCAGGCGGTGGCATCTTTGAAGTTGCGCCAGAAGTACTTCCTGATGGCGGCGACCAACCAACCATGGGTATGACTGAAGAATTGCAGTGGATGGGCGACATTGCATTACGCACAAACTTGAAAGTCACCTACTTGTTGCTGCAGTACATGACCATGCCCGACGCATGGAAACAGGCGTTGTCATACTCCCAAGACATCTTGGACAAAGGCGGCTACCTACGTCCACAAGTCGCGGCTCGTCCATTCGGCATGATGGTGAACTGGGCGGGCTACCACCCATTCATGAAGCGACCAACATTTATCGAACTTGCGGCGTCACTGTCTCTCGATGAACTTCGTGTAGAGCTGGCAAAGGCAGATGTAAGAACACAAATCCTGTCTGAGTCTGACGGAGCCGTTGATGCAGCCGTGCAATTCGATGGTCTTGGTCCACGCCTCGGAATGATCCCCCATCTCATTTATGCAATGGGAGATGGCGTCGATTACGAGCCCACGCCCGACATGTCGGTGAAAGCACTCGCCGAGAAAGCCGGCGTGTCCACTTCTGAAATGGCATACGACCTATTGAACGAGCACAGTGGTCACGCTTCACTCATGTTCCCCACGCTGAACTATGTGGGCGAAAACCACGATGTGATCTACGAAATGCTCACCCATCCCGCCGCGATTAATGGCCTCAGTGATGGTGGTGCACACGTTCGCATGATTTGCGATGCATCTATCCCAACATATTTGCTCACCCATTGGGCACGCGATCGTGCACGTGGACCAAAGTTGCCCGTGGAAGAAGCGGTGCGTCTCCAAACAACTGCAACCGCTGAAGTCATTGGCCTCTCCGACCGTGGCCGTATTGCACCAGGTATGCGAGCAGACATCAACCTCATCGACTTTGATGCACTTCAACTTCATACTCCGCACGCAGTGAATGATCTTCCTGCAGGTGGTCGCAGAATGTTGCAAGGCGCGTCTGGCTATGTAGCCACCATTGTGAATGGGCTCATTACACGCCGCGACGGCGTTGACACGGGAGAACGTCCCGGTCGATTAGTGCGCGCCTAAATCACTGCAAGGTCGCGAGTAGTTAGCGACCCTTCCATTCGGGGGCACGCTTCTGTGCAAACGCCGTTGCGCCTTCTTTTGCATCTTCGCTGGTGAAGACCTTCTTTTGAAGTTCACCCAATAGCGAAGGATTACCGTTCCCAATTTCGTCAAGCATGAGTTGCTTCGTTGCTTGCACTGCAAGCGGGCCGTTTGCCGAGACACGCGCAGCAAGCGCAAGTGCGGCATCGCGCAATTCGGCAGCAGGAACCACTTGGTTGATGAGCCCAAGTTCTTTTGCACGGGCGGCGTCAATGGGGTCGCCTGTAAGTCCCATTTCCATTGCAACAGCAAGTGGGACTCGCGCAGGCAAACGTACACCGCCGCCGGCAGCGAAGAGGCCGCGCTTTACTTCAGGAATACCGAAGCGAGCAGAGTCGACCGATACAACAAGGTCGCACATCATGACAACCTCGAAACCACCAGCAAGAGCATGACCATTTACTGCAGCAATCAGTGGCTTCTTACAGTTACGCAACGCCGCAAAGCCCATACCAATCTTGGCGATGTCTTCGCCCGCAGCGAATGCCTTCAAGTCCATACCTGCGCAGAAGATCTTCTCCCCGGCACCAGTGACAACAATGGCGCGTACATCGTCATTCTCGGCAGCCTCGGTCAGCGCGTTTGACAAGCCCTCACTGAGTGCGCCGTTGAGAGAATTTCCAGCCTCAGGGCGGTTCAACGTAATTACAAGGACATTGTTTGTGAGTTCTGACAAAACTTCCATGAGACTCCTCCGTCTAGAGCATTAACCCTGCCACAAGTGGCTTACTGAGTGCTATTCGAGCGCGGCTTGACTGCCAGCGACAAACCAAATGAACCAACGTCCGCGATGAACGTCATCACGCGATTGACAGCTAGCGCAACAATCATTGCTTTCGATGATCCAGTAGAACCGCCTAACGCCCACAGTGTGACTACCTCGCGCACTCCAATTCCTGCAGGTGCAAAAACGGCGAGATACCCAAGCCCCCGACCCATTGAAAATGCACCGATAGCAACCACCGGACTAATGCCTGCATCAACCGCTTCTAGTGGTATCCACACACCCAAGCCAAAGAACACGGCCATGATGACTTGCTCAGACATGGACCGAAGCACAGCCATCGCTGACACGAGGTTGCCCGTTAATCGACCACCCAGCCATGTTGCAGAAACCCACATCATCAACAAGGCAATGCGAGTGGCGACAACCATTGCAGTTGACGTTGACAGTGACACCGCTTCAAGTCCGTCTGGAGTTAACGCCAGTGCTCCTGTTGCAAGAGCTCCCAGCACCATCCAGTATTTCTCTAATGCAAATGCCTTAGTGGAAGCAGTTGCAGACATTCCCATACCGGTATACAAACGAACTCGCGCAAGAGCGTTCCATAAACCACCGGGGATGTACTTCACAAGGTCACTCGCGGAATACATCCAGAATGATTCGCGAAATGTGAAATCTCGACCATTGACTTTCGTAATCAGCTGGGAATGAACGCTGATGACAATTTTGCCGATGATGGTGACCGCAACGGTCGCAAGCAGAACTACTGCGCTGAACGACTGAACGGTGTCTGCAATGGAATCCCAGTTGCGCACCATGTATCGCACGACAAAGACGGTGACCAACACCATCCAAATGGCTTTCAGGGCATTGCGTACCTTTGGAGAAAGTATTCGAGCCACGACTGATCGTGTTCTGTCAACCAGTTGGCTCACGTTACTCATGCTGTAATGACTGCGAGAGAACTATCGCGAAATGGGATCTACACGTAACTGATGCTGAGAGCACACAATGCGACCATTTTCCAGACGACCATCGCGAAGCGGAACACCTTGATGTGGGCAACGGGCACAAAAAGTCTTCTCACCCTCTGGCGTGTTTACTATTAACTCGCCATTCTCTTCTCGAGAGATCTCGCGCAGTGGTCGTTCTTGAGGACCAAAGTCTGCAAATGATTCATCTCGCGATGCTGGTTCAAAAGAACTGCGCGCCGCCACTTTCAGTCGTGTGAGATTTGAAAATGATGGAGCAATTCGCACGTAGTTGTACATGAAGTCACGATGGAAGTCAGGTTCTTCCACGGTGCATCTCATGGAGAATGCAAAACGAGTGTTTTCAGTTTGATTCAAAATAGAACCATGCATTAGTTCAGCACGGAACAACAAGGCATCACCCGTACTCATCTGTGTGAGGTACTGACGTTCTGGGTATGTGTCGCAGCCTGGAACAATTTCGTTGTCTGCAAATTTTGGTAGGTAATCGGTTGAGTGAGGAACAAGCATCATTCCGTTCAATGGAGTTACATCACTGAGTGCCAACCACACGTTGATTGTGTTTGAAGGATGAAAGCGCCAAGAGTCTTTGTGTGGACCATGAGCATTCATCTTGCCGCGACCTACGCGCGCTTCAATTTCTTGTTCCTTTCCTCGAACCGTGTTGTACGGCACATGCGGCCTCAAGTTCGGCATGAGTTCGGCATACAACTCTGGTGAGTACCCAAACAACCCGTAGAAGATGCTGCACTCCAGTCCAAGAATGCGCTCATCCATCTTCAATTTTTCAGTGACATCGAGGATCTGATCAATAGTCAGCAACTCGTGAATACGGTGGAGATCCTCGTAGGGAATTCCGTAAGCACCCGACATGACCGACGCAAAGTCTTTGGTGAGTCCGGTGTTATTGAGAAAGTCCTTAGCCAGCAGAATGTGACCCGCATCTAGTTTCTTCAGAACATCTGCCTGGGGAACGGTTTCGCCTGAGATCACATCGATGACGACCCCTGTGAAGCCTGGCTTGGACGCCTTGCTGACGATGCGCTTATTGGCACCACTGCGCACAATTGAGTAGGCACGAGATCCGAGGCTTGCCACAAAGGGAAAATCTGACTTCAATCGGGCGACGAAGCGGTGGTTCAGCATGGACAACTCCCTTGATGAGTAGTCCAAATTCTAACACTGGGGCTATTTCGCCGACTGTGAACTGTGCCCTCATAGGCACACCTACCGCAGTCAATTAACGGAATTCCAGACCAGCAAATTCCCCTGAAGTGCGCCATTGTTCGATGTATTCGAAGTACGCGACAGGCCCACCTGGATGACCGCTGCTGTTCAGTTGCTCACGACGACCCACAGGTCCGCCCTCATTGTTGTAATAACCGGGCGTGCAATCGTCTCCACCGCGCAACCCTCGTTGAGTGCTTGTGATGAATGTAAGCCAGTCATTTTCAGCAGCCTCGGTGACTTCAATTTCTGTAGTTCCATTGTTCATGGCATGGGCAATGGTGGACGCGATGACAACACTGTTCGCTACATAGTTGTGAGGGACATTCGAAATGAGATTTGCGCCCTGTGATGGCCCCAAGACAAATAAGTTCGGGAAATTGTGAACATGAATACCGTGCAGGCTGCGCATTCCTTCGGACCAATATTCGCCAAGCGATACTCCATTGCGGCCGTTGACATCAAACCCACTACGACGTGTGTACGGAGTTCCAACTTCGAATCCAGATGCAACCACCAGGCAATCAAGTTCGTAATGAACCCCATTCACCCAGACTCCCGTTGCATCAATTCGTTCCACACCCTTCCCGTCTGTATCAACGAGATGAGTGTTTGGATTATTGAACGACTGTAGATATTCATCGTGGAAGCACGGCCTCTTGCACAATTGGCGATACCAGGGCTTGAGTGCGTCTGCAGTGGCTCCATCGCTGACTATTGAGTCCACACGAGTGCGAATCTCTGACATTTTTTCGTCGTCACTATCTTCATACGCACGCAAAAGAGTTTCGGGTCCGACTTTGCTTCCCGCGTTGACCATTTCAATCACACGGTCACGAATGCGAAGTGAAATGTCTGTCCAACCATCCATGACGAGGTCTTTGTCGGCAAAACCCATCGTTTGCAAAGTGGTGAAGTTCATCAACCACTCGTTTTGCCAGCCAGGCTGAAGGGAGGCAAACCATTCCTTATCTATGGGATGGTTGTTACGCGTATCAATTGCCGATGGCGTGCGTTGAAAAACAAAAAGGTCTTTTGCTGCACGCGAGAGATGAGGAATGCACTGAACGGATGTGGCGCCTGTTCCAATAATGCCAACTCGTTTATCGACCAGTTTCTCCATGAGTGCGCCAGTGGGGTCGCCGCCCGTGTAGCCGTAGTCCCAACGGCTGGTATGAAACGCATGACCAGCAAAATCGTGAATGCCTGGAATGCCTGGAAGTTTCGGGCGATGCAAAGGACCTGGTCCCATGGCTAAGAACCGAGCGCGAATCGTGTCACCACGATCGGTGTTCACGATGTACCGGGAGATGTTCTCGTCCCATGTGATTGCGGTAATGCCAGTGGAGAAGAGTGCGTTGTCGTACAAATTGAACGTTGTTGCTATTCGCTTTGCATGTGCATGAATTTCGGGGGCGGGCACATACTTTGCCGAAGGCACTGTTCCGGTTTCTTCAAGTAGTGGAAGGTAAATCATGGCCGCGGTATCGCACATAGCGCCTGGGTATCTGTTCCAGTACCACACGCCTCCAACGTCCCCCGCCTTATCAATGAGGCGAACGTTGTTGACTCCTGCTTGCTTCAGACGCGCTCCCGTCACAAGGCCAGCAAAGCCGGCGCCAACTATCAGCACATCGACTTCGTCGTTTACTGGCTCACGCGGAGCTACCTGGACATACGGGTCATCAAGCAACGACGCAAATCGACCTTCTGGCTGCAAGTACTGCTGATTTCCATCGCTACGAATGCGCTTGTCACGCTCGTGGCGATACCGCTCGCGGATCGCTTTTCTATCTTCTTCCGTCAATGACGCTGCCATGGGAATGACTTTAGGGCCACTCGTCGCAATGGCGAGAGTCGCACCCCAACTAGGGTCTACAAAATGCAAAAACGCATCTCTACAGTGCTTCGCCTACTGCTGGGGACGCGACGCGACTGGCGCATACAACGCCCAACTGTTCCTGCGCTCCCCCATCTTGGTGTTCACACACTTGGTCCATTGTTTGCAATCTTCTCGTTATGTATTGGCTGGTTCGCATTTACTGACGCTGTTGGTGATGGCAATACATCGTTTGCCCTCTTCATCGGATCTGTCTCCATCTTGATGATGGCGTGGAGCAATCTTCTGTCTACGCGTGCGTCATCTCTAGAGAAGGTCTTCGGTGGTCTTGACAACATGTACCGCTGGCACCGGTGGTTTGGTGCATTGTCCGTCGGCGCCATGTGGTTACACATGGAAATGGTTGATGACGTCAAAGGAATTCGGGGCGCATCGAAAGACATTGCAGATGCGGCAGAAGATCTTGCTGAAACAGGCTCAACACTGCTCTACATCTTGATTGCTGCGAGCGTTCTGCGGTGGATTCCTTCTCGCTGGTGGCGCCTGAGCCACAAGGCGTTGATTCTCCCGTATGCATTTGCAAGTTGGCACTTCTACACAGCAACAAAACCGTATGCAAACAATTCACCATGGGGTTGGTGGTTTACCACCTTCATGATTGTGGGTGTTGCGGCATGGGTATACCGAGTGATATGGCGCGACATGGTGCGAAAAGGAGAACTTCACCGTGTCGCCAACCTTCACCATTCAGGACACTCACTCACTGTTGAACTTGAACCGCTTGGTTCACCACTTCAGTACACCGCAGGTCAATTCGCATTTCTAAAAGTTGGAAAGAGAGGTCTTCGTGAACCACATCCGTTCACAATTGCTTCACATCCCACAGAGAATATCTTGCGGTTCGTCATTAAAGATTTAGGAGACTGGACTCAGCACGTAAGAGAAAAACTTCGCGTAAACGACAGAGTCACCGTAGAGGGGCCGTATGGAAAATTGCCGCTCTTTCCTTCGCACAATGCAGACGAGATCATTTGGATTGCCGGCGGAGTGGGTATAACGCCGTTCTTGGGTGCAGCGACAACTCTTTCTTCTCGCAACACACCGCGACCTCATCTTTTCTATTGCGTGCGGTCGCGAGACGAGGCACCAGGGCTCGACGAACTAGAGGAGGCGCATCGCCACGGCCGCATTCATCTTCATGTTCATTCCTCTTCCGAGGGAAACAGGCTGCGTCGCGAGGACATCGTTGCTATTTCCCGTGATGGAGACCTCTCGCACTCCCACGTGGTGATGTGCGGCCCGAGCCCACTCATTACAGACATGCGTTCAGTTGTTCGCTCGATGGGTGTTCGGCATGTTCATGTTGAGGCATTTGACATTCGAACAGGAGTCGGACCAGATTTGTCTCGCGAAGTTGATTCCCTCATCCGGGGTCTCGCCTAATCTTGACCGAATGAGGATGCGTCACAGCAAACTTCTCGCACTGTCAGCTTTCTTTGGATTAACTGGCAACTCGGCAGTTCATGTTGCAATTCCTTGGCTCGTTCTTGAGTCAACTGGCTCCTCAGCGCAAGCCGGAATAGTTCTTGGCATCAGCGGACTCTCTGTGATCTTCACAGCACCACTGATTGGTGGGCTCATTGCGGTTCTGGGTGCGCGCCCAGTTTCCGTGTGGGCAGACGTCATCTCGGCTACGTCTGTGTTGATGTTTCCCATCATTGGATCCCTAGTTGGGTTGAATCTTCCGTTACTGCTAGTCATCGCGATTTTCGGAGCCATGTTTGATCCCGCCGGTGGAACAGCCCGCAAATCTCTCATTCAGCCTGTTGTAGAAAAAGAAGGGTTGTCCCTCACTAAATTCAACGGCAACTACGAAGCAGCCGCCACCGTTGGAACGGTGATTGGACCTGCTGGTGCAGCTTTGGCAATCAGCATCATTGGCGTCGACGCAACGTTCTACGTGATTGCGGTGGTGTTTGTGTTGGCGTCGGCGACTGCTTCATTCATTCCAGTCATCACTGAACGTACGGCCCGTCAAAAGGCTTTCTCGATTGGCAACGTTATGGCTGAGACGCGTCTAGGTGTGAAGACTCTATGGTCAGACAAGCCCCTGATCTCACTTGTTGGGTTGTACACAATGCTCACTGCCATTTACATGCCGGTTGAGTCAATTGTGTTGTCGCGTTACTTCCAAGACCTTGACGAACCACAGACGCTGGGCTTTGTTTTGTCTGCAATGTCAGTTGGCATTGTGATTGGTGCGCTTCAGTTCCATCGTGCGGTGCGAGCACTTTCTCCCGGCAATCTAGTCGTCATTTCAATGTCGCTAATTGGTGCGGTGGTATGCGGAATGGCGTTCTTGCCAAATGCAATCGTCTTTATTGCTCTTGGATTAGCCCTCGGACTTGCATTCGGTCCAGTCAGCCCTCTCACCAACTACTTAATACAACGCCGTGTTCCACAACATCTTCACGGACCAGTGTTTGGCACACAGTTCTCACTCACCCACCTTGCGCTTCCTGTCGGAACTTTGGCGCTCGGTCTCATTGTTCAATCAGTATCAATCGCAACACTCCTGTTTGTGATTGGTGTGTTGTTTATCGGAGTGACGTTATTGGTGGGCTTTATCGGCCCACTTCGCAAGCTTGCCGCGGACTAATGAAAAGATCAGCCAATTGCTGCGTACGTAGCCATTAATGCTCCAGCAGAACGCATGTCGCCGACTGTGCCCGCACCCATGCGATTCATTACATAGGCAAACGACATGCCGGCATCGAGATCGTTCACAATTAACGAACCGCCCCATCCACCCCAAAAACACGCACGCGGGTTTGGACTGATTGGCGTGTGTTCACTGTTGAGGCCGTACCCCATACCGAAGCGCGCAGGCATGCCAAGGACTAAGTCTGTTCCGTCGGCTTGCACCTCAAATAACTTCTCCACGCCGGCCGCGCTAAGGAATCGCTTACCTTGCATTTCACCACCGTGCGAGATGATCGACTGAAGCAGCGCTAAAGAACGTGCGTTGCCGTGCCCATTTGCGGCAGCACTTTCGCAACGACGCCAGCCTGTCTCCCAAGCTTGTGCTGCGTTCATCACCGGGTTCGCGAATGTGCGCACCGCAATTGACTGAGGGTCGACAGCACCAAGATCTAACGGAGCGGGAGGAATCACATTTGAGATACGAGTGTCGCACTCGGCTGGAGTTCCAATGTGAAAGTCAGCACCAAGCGGTTCTGCAAACGTCTTTTTGAAATATGTGCCGAGCGACATTCCTGTCACTCGCTTCACGAGTTCACCAATGAGATAGCCCTGGGAGATTGCGTGGTATCCGCTGGCAGTTCCTGGCTTCCACCATGGTGCTTGTTCGGCAAGTGCAGAAGCGCAGAGGTTGTGGTCGTAGTAATCCTCGGGTTTCATCGGACGATCCCATCCGGGTAGACCAGCGGTGTGTGCCATGAGGTGAGCCACAATCACGTCGTCTTTGCCATTCGCCTTGAACTCTGGCCAATACTTGTGCACAGGATCATGCAGAGACAATGCGCCTTTGTCAGCAAGTTCCAACAGTGTGAGAAACATCATTGTTTTCGTGCTGGACCACACATTGGTGATGGTGTCGCGCTCCCACGGTGCGGTGCGTTCTAGGTCCGCATGGCCAGCCCAAATATCCACCACGGTCTCGCCCTGGTAGACAACCGAAACAGATGCACCTACTTCAAAATCGTCGTTGAAGTTTTGTGCGAGCGCCTCGCCCACTGATTCGAATCCAGACTTCATGAAGCCGTTGATGGTGACCATCTGTGTTCTCCTTTTGGGTTCGCGGACGCCTTATTCAGAATGCGCCAGCGGATGTGGAGACTGTATATGACTGTGGGTTAGTGGAGTACCAGTGATGTACGGCGCCAGTTGATTTTTCGACGCTCAACGCGCCGGCCAGAGATTGCACGAGCAATCACCAGCTGCTGGATTTCTGAGGTGCCCTCAAAATTGCTAGGCGTTATCGGCCCACTTCATCAACTAACCGCCGATTAATTGGGCGACGTTTAGATGTTGCGGCGACGAAGTACGGCGGGCAAGAAGAATGCCATCAGTGCACCAGCGCCGAGTACTACGAACGCCAGCACGATCCCCCATCGGATGTCACTTGCACTCCTGGTTTGCACGTTGATTCCAACGGCCAAGTTCACAGGATCGCCATCGCTATTGGTGGACGCAAGGACAAACCTGTGGTCGCCCGGTACAACGTCATCAGGGATAACGACATCCGTTGCAATGCGACCTGCATCGTTCGCTGTAGTCGAATTGAGTAAACGCGGCGTGGAGAAAAGCCAGAACTGCACATCGGCCTCAGGTGCGAATCCCTCCACTCGCACAGTGATTGACTCACCACTGGACAACTCAAGAGATCCCGAACTGGACAAGCCCTTGCTCGTTCCATCTGAATTCAACGCCCCGAGAACAACTTTTGCTTTACCAACGGAGACAACTAGTTCGTTATTGATTCGCTGAAGGTCGGCTTTCACGGCTGTTCCACCGATTGACACGCCCACTTCTCCGGTGTTGGCCGGCGGGGCCGCCGGAGCGGGAATCGTGGTGGTGGTGGTCGAAGTTGACGTTGTTGTTGGTGTAGTTGTAGGAGCTGCCAGTGTTGATACGACCGATGTCGGTGGCTCCGCCGTTGTTGTTGATGTTCGATTAGTGGCCACATCTGTTGTGGACGGTGGACGAGCTGTTGTCACTGGAGCCAACGGAGCATTTGTGCTCGTTGTTGCGGTAGATGAGGTTGTTGATACAGCCGTAGTTGATGGTGCAACCGAAGAAGTAGACGTTATTGGTGCCACCGTTGTAGTTGTAGTTGTTGTCGTGGTTGTTGTAGTAGTAGTCGTTGTCGTTGTCGTTGGGGATGTTGCCGGCGCCGACGTGGGCGTCACACTTCCAGTCCATGGAAATGGTGTTCCCCAGTTAAAAGCAGTTGCATTTACATTCGTCACGGTCCGCGCAAGTGAACTTGAGTCGGTTAACAGTCCAGCCGAGTCGGTTGAACGCAAAAGAAGTTTCGTATCTGCCACGGGCATGATTGGGCCGTACGGAGTAAATGCAGAGGTGTAAAGAGCAGAACCCTTGACGAAATGGAAGTTGGTGATGAGGCCACCAAAGTAAGTTCCTGATGTTGCTTCTGAACCGATGAACAATGCGGTGGAAGAGTTCGTCACGTTTGAGGAGTTTGTTCCAGTAGCAAGTTGTGTGCCGTTCTTATAGATTCGCAAAGTTGTTCCCGACCTGGTGACCGCAAAATGAACCCATTGGTTAGAGATGGTGCCAACTGATGCACTCAGGCGCCACATTCCGGCGAGCCAGACATACATGACGCCGCCCTCAATGCTGACGCCAATAGATGCTGGGTACGTACCCACAGTGAAGATGCGCGGCCAACTTGACGAAAAACTTGTCTGGTACTGAAACCATTCCACAGTGAAGTCGCCACTGCCCACGGCCCAGTCGGTGCTTCCCGCAAGAGACACATACTGGTTCGTGCCGTTGAACGACATGCTTCCGCCGTTCGTCGCACGACCGACATCTACGAATGCAAGGGTCACCACAGCAACGAGCGCAGCGACTATCGCAATTCGACGTTTCACAGGTGAAAGTGTAATTCCGTAGACTCCAAAACACAGGCGACTCACTAACGATCTTCCCTAGTTAGCTGGCTTTATTGCTCAACGAACATAAGCGTTATCGCATTGTCCTTTGCCAATGGGTACGACACGCAGTTCTATGCGTCATCACCCTGGGCCCATGCCACCCCATCCACCTGGTGGATCAAACTCGCCGCGCTCGTTGTACACGGAACCTCTCGAGCGTCGTTTTTGATTCTGATTGCGGGATTGTCGCATCAAAGCCTTCATCTGCCGTTCGCGCTTCCATTTCTCAATGTCTTCCTCTTGCTTCTTGACGCGAGCTTGCCATTGTTCAGTAGATTCACCTTCGTGCTGTCCCCACATCCGTTCACGTCGTAGACGTTCCTCCTCTTGCTCACGTCTCTGTTGCACGAGTTTGTAACCGATAAAGATTGCAACTCCGAGAATCAGAATCCACAACCAGCCATATTCGCCAAGAACTGGCTCCCATTCAGGTTCCGGGGTAACGGCAACTATCTGAAGGTCCATGGTCGTCATACGGTTGGACTGTACCCAAGAGGTGTGCAACTCAATAACGAAACCTTGATCACACTATGTACCTGCGATGTTCATCTCACCCATTGAATTTCGGCTTGAGAAGGGCGCAACGCTAATTAATACAGGTGTAGCTACTC
>JBIIQG010000042.1:0-10894 GCA_044342185.1 Ilumatobacteraceae bacterium
CCATCACGTGGCCGTCTGCAACTGCAGTTGCAGAGAAATACGGCTTCGGAAAAGTAGGCATGGTGCATTTCGATGCGCATGCAGACACTGCCGACACCATCGATGGAAATCTGGCAAGTCACGGAACACCAATGCGCAGACTCATTGAGAGCGGCGCAATCTCGCCACACAACTTTGTGCAAGTGGGATTACGCGGGTACTGGCCTGGTCAAGACGTGTGGGACTGGATGGCAGCGCAAGGTATGAAGTGGCACATGATGGACGAAGTACATCACCGTGGACTCGACGCAGTCATGACCGATGCAATTGCCGAAGCGATGAATGGCGTTGATCATCTCTATGTCAGTGTCGACATTGATTCACTCGACCCTGCATACGCGCCAGGAACCGGAACTCCAGAACCTGGCGGGCTCACAAGTGCCGATCTTTTGCGTGCGCTACGCCGTCTGGCACTTGAAACTCCACTAGTGGCCTTCGACGTGATGGAAGTGTCACCTCCGTACGATCATTCCGATTGCACCGTGAATGTGGCGCATCGTCTCATCATGGAAGTCCTCGCTGGTCTTGCGTGGAAGAAGTCTCGTTGAGAGAACACCATCCGCATCGTCGACGAATTGGCGGACGGGGTTATTTTCATCGTGTTGGGCCAGGGCTTATTACAGGTGCTGCAGACGATGATCCATCTGGAATAGGCACGTACTCGCAAGTTGGGGCCGCGTTTGGTTTTTCTCTGCTGTGGTCAACATTTGCCGCATTACCTTTGGCGGTGTCGGTGCAAGAAGCAACTGCACGGCTTGGTCTGTTCTCTGGAAAAGGTCTTGCTGCTCTTATTCGCGAGCAGTTCCCTAAGTGGGTTCTGTATGTCGCGTTAGTACTTGTTGTTGGCGCAAACTCCTTCAACATTGGGGCCGACCTTGGTTCCATGGCGGCAGCTACTCGATTACTTGTACCCATTCCACAGTTGATCCTCGTGATTGCGTTTGGCATTGGCATGGCGGTGATGGAGATTGCTATTCCGTATCACCGGTACTCAAAGGTGTTGCGTTGGTTATGCGTGTCGCTGTTGTCGTACATCGCCGTTTTGTTCATTGTTGATGTTGCGTGGAGCAATGTGTGGGGTGGAGTGTTCACCCCCGAGGTGTCATTCAACAAAACAACCATCGCTGCACTCATTGCGCTTTTTGGTACAACAATTTCTCCGTACTTGTTCTTCTGGCAAACCAGCGAAGAAGTAGAAGAACTGAAAGATGGCGGGGAAGCGAATGGCACCACAGGCGACGGCGGGTCGCACTTGCGTGCCATGCGTGGTGATGTTGTTGCTGGAATGTCGTCGGGAGTCTTGGTGATGTTCGCCATCATGGTCACGTCGGCCGCAACACTGGGAGACGCCGGTATCACCACCGTTGCAACCGCAGAACAGGCGGCTATGGCACTAGAGCCTCTGGCGGGAAGTGCGGCGAAGTATCTGTTTGCTTTGGGAATTGTGGGAACAGGATTATTAGCAGTTCCCGTTCTTGCTGGTTCTACGTCGTATGCACTAGCGGAGACGTTCGGGTGGCGCGAAGGGCTCGGCTTGAAAATGTCGCAAGCCCGTGCGTTCTACATGGTGATTGTTGCGTCTATGTGTGTGGGGATGGCAATGAATGTTGCAGGCCTAGACCCGTTGCGTGCGTTGTATTGGTCGGCGATGTTGAACGGACTTGCTGCACCGCCACTCATTGCGATGATTTGGGTGTTGGCACGGCGAAAGTCAGTCTTGGGCGAGCACGCAAGTGGGCGAGTGTCGTCAACGTTTGTAGGGCTTGCTGCAGTTCTGAGCGCGGCATTGCCCGTTCTGTACTTTGTTGCTGCGTAAGTTCAGTCACTAACTGGCGTGATCACACAGGGGTTTTGCAAGACGCAACGATGACAGTTCGCTTGGGTTACTCAAGCCTGCAATGGCCACATCAAAGTCGGGTAGTTCCCACACATCGCCGTCATCGGTAATCATGACGAAGCGTTCAAAGCGAGCCAAAAACGTTCTGTCGTGACTGACTGCAAGCACAGTTCCTTCAAAGCCTTCTAATGCGCGCTCTAAAGCTTCTGATGATTCAATGTCGAGGTTGTCGGTGGGTTCGTCTAGAAGCAATACGTTGTGGCCCGCAAGCTCCAAACTCAGAATCTCGAGTCGCGCCTTTTGTCCACCTGACAACGTTTGAAATTCTTGGCGCGCATTATTGCGTAATCCGTATCGTGCAAGCGCTGCCATTGACTTCTGCTCGTCCACCAATTTGTCGCGCACAATGTCTATGCATTCGCGCCCGCGGAACTCTGGACGATCGTTGATTTGAGTGAACATTCCCACCGAGGTGCGGGGTCCGTACGTAATGGCCCCCGCTAGACCTTCCGTTTTCCCGTTCAAAGCGTTGAGAAGATGAGTTTTCCCCGTTCCATTCGGACCAATAAGGCCCACGCGTTCACCGAAGTGCACTTCGTCAGAGAACGGCAAGAACAAGTCGTCTACGGCAACAGATTCAAATTTCACCACGCGACGAGCAGAGTCGGCACCCGTAAAGCGAACATAGATTTGTTGATCGGGAACTGGCGGCGGGGGAGGACCGGCCTTCACAAACTTCTCCCAACGAGTTTCTGCACCATTGGCCTTTGTGGCGTTCTTGAAATTCTGCGCAGCACGTTGCTTCATAATTTTCATGTGATGAAACAGGCGACGTTCTTCATCGTTCCAACGCTTGAGGTCGTCTCCTAAGAGTTCTTGACGCTTTTGCCGCGCTTCAGGGAATGTTGCATAAGAGCCGCCATGTACCCAGCACCCAGAGCCCTCTACGGCAATAATTTTCGTCGCGACGCGTTCTAACAGCAAACGATCGTGGCTCACCATGAGAATGGTGCTCTTGCACGAACGAATTTGTTCTTCCAACCACGCGCGGGTGGGAATGTCGAGATAGTTATCAGGTTCGTCCAAGAACAACACATCTGCGCCCGAGTTCAATAGCAGGTCAAGAACCAATCGCTTGCGCTCACCACCGGATAGTTCGCCCACTTTGCGCGATGCAAAATCGGAAACCGCAGTCTTCACACTGCGTTGCGCAGCAGCTGCCCATTGTGCCTCGAGGTCGTACCCGCCAAGGTCGCCCCAGTCGCCCAGTGCTTCGGCGTATGCCATACCGTCGTCTTCGCCACTCATCATGGCTTTTTCTGCAGCGAATAATCGCTTGCCTGCTTCACGAAGCGCATCTGGAGCAACTTCGATCAGCATGTCGCGCAATGCATCGTCGGGCTTGCTCATTCCCACGTCTTGAGTCATCTTCAGGAATGTTCCGCCAATGCTGAATTCACCGTCGTCTGCTTCGTACTCGCCGGTGAGAATCTTCAAGATGGTGGATTTACCCACACCATTTGGTCCAACAATGGCTGCGTGTTCACCAGCCGTTACGCCAAAGCTGACATCGAAAAACAGTTGCTCTGCGCCTGGTGGCGAATAGGCCAATTCAGAAACAGCAATAGAACTCATGGACTCAGTCTTCCAATTCGGTGGTGTATTCCAACCACTCGTTCTCTAGTCGTTCAATGTCGGCCTGTACTTCAGCGAGGGAGACGCTAAGGGCTGCAAGCTTCTCGTGATCATTTCCAGCTTTGGTGATTGATTCTTCAAGATCAGTGCGGCGCTTATTGCGCTTCTCCTGATCTTTCTCGTTGTTTGCAATAAGACGATTCAAAGTGCTGGGGCTGCGTTTTGTCTTGGGCTTCTGTGAAGCCGCAGGTGCAGGAGGCGTTGGCGATTTTGCAGCGTTGGGGCGTTGTTGTGGCATTGATCGTTGATGTGCGGGTCGCGCACTTCGCATTTTCAGCCACGCATCAACACCGCCCACCATTAACGAAGCACCACCATCGCCATCGAGGGAGAAGATTTCTTCCACGGTGCGGTCGATAAATGCACGGTCGTGGCTAACAACCACAACGATGCCAGGCCACTCATCGAGATAATCCTCGAGTGCGCGAAGTGTGTCGAGGTCGAGGTCGTTTGTGGGTTCGTCTAGCAACAACACGTTTGGCTGTTCCACCAGAGTGAGAAGCAATTGCAAGCGGCGACGTTCACCGCCCGACAATGTGCCAATTGGTGCAAATTGCGCATCGCCATCGAACCAGAACTGCTTCATCAGTTGTAGGTCTTCCACCGATGGATTTCCCTTGTCACCGGCAACTGCATCTCGCACACGCTTGCTGAGGTCGAGGTCTCGGCCCAATTGGTCGTAGTAGCCCACTTGCACAGTGCGACCAATGTCGATTTTTCCAGTAGTAGGAGCAAGACGTCCGGCGATGAGATCAAGCAGTGTGCTCTTGCCTGCTCCGTTAGGGCCAACAATGCCCAGACGATCGCCCGGCTCTAACGCATGAGTAAACGGCCGAAGTACTTGCGTGCCATCTGGCCACGAGAAGCCCACACCATCAAACTCAATTCCTTTAGAACCAAGCCGTTTGCTGCCGAGGTCTAATCCCAGTTCACCCTGACGTGCCGGGCCATCGGCTTTCTGTGCAATCAATGCTTCGGCAGCCGCGATACGCGCTTTGGGTTTTGCCGTGCGCGCTGGTGCACCACGACGCAACCATGCAAGTTCTTTCTTCGCTGCGTTCTTGCGCACTTGTTCTGCCGTCGCCGCGTTCTCTTCACGTTCTGCGCGCGCAGCGAGATAGGCGGCATAACCGGAACCAGCATTGATGCCTTGCGGAATGTGGATGTAGCCCTTGCCCCTGTCAAGTTCCAGTACGCGCGTGGTGACTTTGTCCAGCACGTGTCGATCGTGTGTGACCATAAGGAGTCCACCTGTGAATTTGGCGAGCCACTCTTCAAGAAATGAAATGGCATCTAAGTCAAGGTGGTTAGTGGGCTCGTCCAGAATGAGGCAGTCCCATTCACCCGCAAGCAATTGCGCCAGTGCAACACGCTTCTGTTGTCCGCCTGATAACTCACGGGTGTCAGCATCGGCCATGGCTCCCATACCAAGTTTGTCCAACATTGCTTCTGCCTGCCATGTGCCACCGATTGCGTCACGAACAGTGCCGTTGGGGAGATGTGGAATCTGTGGGAGAACTCCGATGCGCGCATTGCGTCCGCGACGCACCACGCCAGCCTCGGGTTCAGATTCGCCTGACAAGATGCGCAACAGTGTGCTTTTGCCACACCCGTTCAAACCAACAACACCGAGGCGGTCACCGGTGCTGACTGTCACCGAAACATTGGTGAAAAGCGCGCGACCAGGACGCGAGGCGGTGAGACCTTCTGCGTCAATGAGAATCATGTCAGTCGCGCCCGCCCGCAATGATGGGGGTCAATGTAAGAGATGGCTCGTCCGATTCAAGTCGCTGAAGGCGATAGCGGCTTTGGAACAACGCGACTAATGCATCGTCACTGCGTCGAAGAATTCGAATTCCGCCAATTTCGCGTAGACGGGGAGATGACTCTTTGTCTGTAATGCGAATGGCTTGGTAGTCGGCATTCAGGATCTCCGTTGGAGCATTGAACTCGTGTGCCAATCGATGCGCGAGAACTTCGAACTGCAATTGACCAACCGCAGCAAGAATGGGGTCGGCATCGCCCATGTCTGGATCGCGAAGCACCTGTACAACGCCTTCTTCGTCGAGTTGTTGCAGTCCGCGACGGAACTGTTTGAACTTCGACGAGTCGAGCGGACGTGCAGTGGCGAACACTTCGGGGGAGAAGCGTGGCAGTGCAGGGAATGACACTGGCTTGCCTGCGTGCAATGTGTCGCCAATTTGCAAACCCGATGTGTTCACGATGCCAATCACATCTCCGGGGTATGCCTCTTCAATGGTTTCGCGTTCTGAACCAAATGCGGTGGTGGCGTACTTCGTGCCCACGGCTTTTGCAGTGCGAGAGCATTCAACGTCCATACCGCGTTCAAACTTGCCACTGCAGATTCGAGCGAATGCAATGCGGTCGCGGTGGTTCGGGTCCATGTTGGCCTGAATCTTGAAAATGAATGCAGCGAAGTCGGCCTCGAGTGGTCGCAGTTCGCCCGTGACATCTGCGCGGGGTTCTGGTGCTGGTGCAAGGTCGACAATTGCGTCTAACACCATCTGTACACCGAAGTTGGTGAGTGCAGAACCAACAAAGACCGGAGTGCTTTCGCCGGCCAAGAAGCTTTCAATGTCTACATCGGCACCAATTGCATCGAGCAAACCAATTCCGTCGAGTGCTTGTGTCCAAGCTGCGCCTTCTTCTTCGGCAGCAACCGCGGGGTCAACAATTTCTTCCGGCGCGATTGATGCGCCACGTGCAACGCGAGTGAAGCGGATGAAGTTTCCTGTGCGTCGGTCGATGACTCCGCGGAAGTCGCCAGATTGACCTACGGGCCATGTTGCTGGCGTGGGGCGAAGACCAATTTGTTGCTCTACTTCGTCCAGCAGTTCCAGTGGGTCACGGCCGGGTCTGTCGTACTTGTTGAAAAACGTAATGACGGGAAGATTCTGCGAACGACACACTTCAAACAATTTCAAAGTCTGTGGCTCAATACCTTTTGCAACGTCGAGCACCATGATGACCGCGTCGACTGCGGACAACACTCGGTAGGTGTCTTCAGAGAAGTCGCGGTGACCAGGAGTGTCCAACAAGTTGAACACACAGTCGCGGTAGGGGAACTGAAGAACTGTGGACGAAATAGAGATTCCACGTTGGCGTTCCATTTCCATCCAGTCAGAGGTGGCGGCGCGGCGATCTCCGCGGGCCTTGACTGCACCGCCAGTTTGAATTGCGCCCGCATACAACAGGAATTTCTCGGTGAGAGTGGTTTTGCCTGCGTCGGGGTGAGAAATGATGGCGAAGGTTCTGCGAGCGACTGCTTCGGCCAGTATTTCCCCGCTTTCAGACATTCGTCCAGCCTACGGTCGATGCGGCTCAGTCCCTGTGGCGCCCTGAAGAGTGAAGCGGTGACTTGAGTAATGTTTTGCACATGTCGCCTGCCACTCGTTCTGCCAGGGTGGAAGCCCTTCTCGACCAATTGACGCTTGAAGAGCAGGTGTCATTGCTCGCTGGTTCAAACATTTGGAACACGGTTCCTATTGAGCGTGTAGGTATTCCGAAAATGCGCGTGAGCGATGGGCCTGCAGGTGTTCGCGGTAGCCGCTTCGACGGACCGAAGTCCATGAATGTTCCTTGCGGAACTGCCATTGCTGCAATGTGGAACCCGGCGCTTGTACGAGAACTGGGCGAGCTGTTGGGTCGCGAGATGCATTCGAAAGGTGCGCGTGTTCACCTGGCCCCCACGGTGAACCTGCATCGCACACCCGTAGGCGGCCGCAACTTTGAATGCATGAGTGAAGACCCACTACTCACAGCGGTGACTGGCGTGGAATACATAAAAGGCGTTCAGTCTTTTGGTGTCGCTAGCTGCATTAAGCACTTTGTGGGCAACGACACCGAGTTCGAACGAATGACCATTGACTCCCAAATTGATGAACGCACCTTGCGAGAGATGTATCTCATACCGTTTGAACGAGCAGTGAGTGATGCCGATGTCATGTCGGTGATGACCGCATACAACCGCATTAATGGGCCATACGCCGCCGACTCAGAATGGCTTCTGCAAGACGTATTGCGTGATGAGTGGGGATTCGATGGCATGGTGGTGAGCGACTGGTTTGGTTTGCACTCCACTGTTGAGGCGGCAAATGCTGGGCTCGACCTTGAGATGCCTGGTCCGGGAATTCACCGCGGTAAGAAATTGGTCGATGCGGTTGAGCGTGGCGATGTGTCACCTGAAACTATTCGCGAACGCGCACGCAATGTGTTGAACATTATGGAACGCACGGGAGCCTTAGACACTCCGCCTGGCCCTGAACACTTCCGTGACGATGCAGACGATTTTGAAATCATTCGTCGTGCGGGTGCAGCCAGCATGGTGTTGTTGAAGAATGCCGATGCGGTGTTGCCCTTGTCGACACAAGCCGTTTCATCAATTGCAGTTCTTGGACCGAATGCCGCAAATGGTCGCATTATGGGTGGTGGAAGCGCGTTCGTGAATGCGCCACACGTGTCTCATCCACTTGATGCGCTTCAACAACGCTTCAGTGGGGTCTCCATTGAGCATGCGCCGGGGTGCAACATCAACAAGAAGTTGCCCGAGCTTGATCTTCGGTTGCTCGACTCCATCGTGGTGGATTATTTCGATTCAAAAGAGAAATTGGATTCGGGTGCAGCACCTGATCTCAGCGACACCACAGGAACATTCCGTATCTTCTGGTTTGCCGACCCCTTGTCACGCAGAGGAAGTGGTTTTGATTTTGCAGCCCGTTTCACCATGGGCTTCACACCTGATGTAACTGGCGAGTGGCAGTTCGGTCTTGAGTCAGTTGCTCCCGTGCGAATCACATTGGATGGCGCACTCGTTCTCGACAACACAGACGCACCAATGGGTGGTTCGTTCTTCGGCAATGGTCGTCACGAAAAAGTGGAGACATTCACCGTTGAGGCTGGTCGTCGCTACGAAATGGTGATTGAACTGCGCCACACAGCAAATGGAACTGGTGTTGGTGGCATCAATGTTGGAGCCATGGCTCCCATTGTGGGTGACCAATTAGGGGAAGCTATTGCGCTCGCGGCACGTAGTGATGTGTCAATTGTCGTGGTGGGTACGAACGACGATTGGGAGAGCGAGGGTTGGGACCGCACCGATATTGACCTACCCGGCAAGCAAGACATTCTCATTCACGAAGTCGCGGAGGTCAGCAAGCGCACCATTGTTGTGGTGAATGCAGGGTCCCCGGTTGCAATGCCATGGCTGAACGAAGTAGATGCAGTGATCTACGCGTGGTTCCCTGGGCAGGAATTTGGAGAAGCACTCGTCGATGTTCTCACCGGAATGTGTGAGCCGTCGGGCCGTCTGCCTGTCACGCTGCCTCGCCGTATTGAAGACACGCCCGCGGCAGAACATCACCCAGGTCGTAACGGTGCTGCAAAGTATTTGGAAGGCCGCCTCATTGGGTATCGCTGGTACGACACCATTGGACGCGAACCACAGTTCCCATTCGGGTTTGGGTTGGGTTACGCCGAAGTTGCCATCACCGATGCCGCGACCAGTGGCACACATACGGTGACCACAACTCTCACCAATACGTCGTCTCGCAACGGTGTACAAGTAGTGCAGGTGTATGCACACCTTGTGAACAGAGACGGTCTTCCTAACGATGAACCATTACAACGGCTTGTTGGCTTCGCTCGCATTGAAGTGCCTGCCAATTCATCGGTGAACGCTGTGGTTCACCTCGACCGCGATGCATACCGCGCATGGAACGTTGACTCGAATGCGTGGACGCAATGGTCGGGTGACATTCAGCTGCGAGTGGGAACAAGTTCACGCCACGTTGCACACACGCTGTCGCTTTTGCTGTAACTATCCGTGCTTCAAGTGGAAACTCTTGGGGCGCAGATAGGGCGAAAACCCAAGCGAACTCAAGGCGATTCCTGACCCCGTGTCTTTCACACCTGTCCACACAAGTGCAGGGTCCACATAATCGCATCGATTCATAAACACGGTCCCTGTGTATAGCTGATTTCCAATGCGCTCCGCTGCAGTGACGTCTTGCGTCCATATGGAACAGGTGAGCCCGAACGGTGAATCGTTCATAAGGGCAATTGCTTCGTCGTCACTAGAGACAGACATGATGCCAATAACGGGTCCAAACGATTCGTCTCGCATCACACTCATGGAGTGGTTGACGTTGGTTAAGACGGTGGGCCCCATATAGGGAGAGTTGTCGGCACTTGCAGCAAAGTGGGATTCACTCACTAATGATGTAGCGCCCGACGCCAGAGCTGCCGTTACTTGGCCACGTACAAACTGCGCTGCTGCGGTATTCACCATGGGGCCAATAGTGGTGGTGGCGTCAAGCGGATTGCCAAGAACATATTGGCGCGTGAGGTCAACAAATCCATCTACAAATTGTTGGTATACCGATTGATGAACATAGATGCGTTCAATTCCGCAGCACGACTGGCCACTGTTGAAAAACGCGCCGTCAACGTTTTCTGCAATTGCCAATTCCAAGTTGGTGTCGGCGCGCACGTACGACGGATCTTTGCCGCCCAGTTCGGTTCCTACTCCAATAAAGCGTCCAGCGGCAGCGCGTTCCATGGCGGCGCCACCGTTGACGCTTCCGGTGAATACCACGAAGTTGATGCGTGAATCACCAATCATCTTTTCAACATGTGAGTGGCTGGCGTGAATATGTTGGAAGACACCTGGTGGGAAGCCCACTGCCTCACATGCTTGGCTGAATCGTTCCGCACATAGCAACGTTTGTGATGCGTGCTTCATAATGATGGTGTTTCCCGCGAGCAACGCAGGCACCAACGAGTTGATTGCCGTGAGGTACGGGTAGTTCCACGGGGCCACAATCAATACAGTTCCCACAGGTTCACGACGTATGAACTTGGTGAAACCATCTGTGTGTGGAACAGAGATGTCCGCGAGGTTCTCTTCAGCAATGCCCATCATGTGGCGCGCGCGTTCTTGCGCCCCACGAAGAATCTCATTGGGCGTGTAGCGGATAGGTCGACCCATTTGCAGGGTTATTTCGCGTGCAATGTCGTCCACGTGTGCTTCGAGCCATGCAACCATTGCTTCACATAAAGCGCTGCGTTCTGCCAGAGGTATGTTTCGCCACTGTTGTTGCGCAGCAGCCGCCTGCGACAACACACGTTCTACGTGTGCATCGTCGGCAAGTGTGCGCTCTGCAACAACAGAGCCGTCTATGGGGGAGTAGATGGTGTGTACGGCTGTCACGATGTAACAGTCTGCTACGCAGACAGTTATGCGGGCACGATGGCGCGACGCACGGGGCGGTCCCAGCCTGGTTGGCCCGTGGGCTTGGGGCTTGG
>JBIIQG010000043.1:0-10886 GCA_044342185.1 Ilumatobacteraceae bacterium
GGACTTGTTCTGTCTGCACTGTCTGTTCGCAGAAGCCACGCACGTTGGACCCGCCACGATCTGATGTGGGCTGCAGCATTCGGAACAGCGACTGCGTTCATGAACATGTTCTTCTATTTAGCGATTGATCACTTACCTCTCGGCAAAGGCGTCACAATCGAATTCATCGGCCCTATTGCAGTTGCTGCATTTATGACTCGATCGCTTCGCAACACATATGCGCTCTTGCTCGCCACAGTGGGCGTCGTGGTTCTTGGTGGCGTCGAACTTGGAAATGAACCACTCGGTCTCGTTTTCATTCTCGCTGCGTCTGCAATGTGGGCTGCGTACATCGTGATTGGGTCGCGTGTTGCCATGACAGACCGTGGCGTTGCCGGTTTAGGAATTGGGCTCATCGCTGGCGGCATTCTCATTACCCCGTTCGCGTCAACCGATGCATCCGTTGCATTCAACACTCCATCTCTCTTCTTCGGATGTGTTGTGGTGGGGTTGCTCTCGAATGTCATCGGCTACGGAATAGACCAGTCAACTCTTCGACGTATTCCTATTCGACGTTTCTCCGTCATGCTCGCGTTACTTCCCGTTACCGCAGCAGTCTTCGGATTTCTCTTTCTGAATCAAACCCCCACCGCTGTAGACCTTGTGGGAATGGCATTTGTACTCGTTGGTGTGGGAGTTCAAGAGCGTGAAACCGTGAAGCGCCACCAACCAGAGGTTCAAACCGCCTAGCGTTCTCCTTTATGAGAAGAACCCGTCGCACATGGAAGGTCGCCGCTCTTGCGACTCTTGCAACGACATTCACTTCCGTTCTTCCTTCTTCATCACATCTCACCGCTGTTTCAGCTGACGCACTTCCACCAATCGCCATCGTGATTCGCGGTCACGGATTCGGACATGGTCGAGGACTCAGTCAATACGGAGCGCTTGGTTGGGCCACGCGCTTAAACGCCACATGGACCGACATCATCAATTTCTATTACGGCGGAAGTGGTCGCGCACTCGGAGTGTTGGGCCCACAAGATGCGGCGGCACAACCGGGTGGCGTCATGAGCGTTCGCCTGCAAGCCCTCGACGCAAAACAAACAGCCGTTGTCTCCGACAACAAGACAGTGCAATGGGCGGGACGTGCCGGAACATATGGCGCCCTTATTGCTCGTCCCGTAGCGCGCAACGTGTACGACGTGTACGCATCTGCCAACTCGACATGCGGTGCATCAAGTGGCACCCCATCTGGCTTCACACTCATTGGTGACAACATCACGGGCCCCATCGACTTCATCACAACGAACGGCTCCAATCCCGCAGCGGTTGCTCCCGGCGATCTCATCGGTTTGTGTGAGCCAGCAACATCGTCGTATCGCGCACGCATTCGCTATTACCGCGGAGGCCTCCGCGCGGCCACCGACGGCAACGGCAATTACCGAAGCGTCAATCTGGTTCTCTTGGAGTCGTACTTGCGGGGAGTTGTACCACGAGAATCCCCCGCTGGGTGGGGTGACCAAGCCGGCGGACTCGGTATGCACGCACTACGCGCACAAGCCGTTGCCGCTCGCAGTTATTCACTGTCCGAATCTCGATATTCCTATGCCAAGACCTGCGACACGATGGACTGCCAGGTCTACGGTGGCGCGGCTTTGCGGACCGTCGGATCATCGTCTGCAAGCGTTCATGAAGATCCACGCACCGACCGCGCCATTGCAGAGACCGCTGGCAACGTGGTGCGCGATTCGCGTGGCTCAATTGTGCGCACAGAGTTCACTTCGTCAAATGGTGGGCGTACCGCAGGCGGTCAGTTCCCCGCAAAGGTCGATGCCGGTGATCTCGCGGCCGATACGGCACTGCAGTCTTGGACCCGACTCATTTCCTCATCGGATCTTCAGAAGAAATACCCCAGCATTGGTGTTTTGCTGTCTGTCACCACAGCTCACGATGGCCTTGGTGGAGATTGGAATGGATACGCCACCTCTGTCACCATCACCGGCACCGCGGGCTCTGTCACACGATCGGGATGGAACTTCAGAGGTGACTGGGACTTGTATGCACCGTGGTACGAAACCACACCGGTGTTCTCTGCAGAACCCACCGCAGCGCCCGTGGGTTCCATTCTCTTTATTGGTGACTCTGTTGGCGAAAGCATCGCCAACGAGTTCGCTACAGCAATTACACCCGCCTATCCCGCCACTACTTTCCAAGCATGCGCGGGACGCGGTATGGCCGGAGCCGATTGTCTCTTCACCGTTGCTGCACCTCAAGTGGATCTAGACGGTGTTGGCGTCGCTAACGCGCTTCCCGCCCCTGCAATTGCTGTTGTGGAACTCGGATACAACGACGACCCAAATACATTCAATGCTGAACTACAACAAATGATCTCGGCACTAGCGTCGAAAGCAGTTCAGCGGATCATCTTTGTCAACATGTCAACGCGTGCCACATCTAGAAATTACGCAATCTCTAATGCCGCTCTACTCGCAGCTGCTGCTGCAAACCCGGCCATCTCTGTCTTCGACTGGAACGCAGCAAGTTCGGCACCCAACAAATGGCGTTGGTTCGACAACACGTCATTGTGTTGCTGGGTCCATCTCTCCACCAGCGGTCAAACCGAGTTCACACTCTTCCTGCGCGCACAACTCGACGCACTACGTGCTCAGAACCTTCTCCCGCTATCCGCACCTGCTGCACCCATCATTCACGGTCTGCCACTAGCGCGGAAGCACAAGGGGCCAATGGTCACTACGGTTCAAAAAACGTTGAACGCCGCAATGAAACTCAAGGGCTCGAAACGTCTTGCGATGGACGGTGATTTTGGTCCGGGTACAGCAAAAGCAGTGAAGGCATTCCAGGTTTCCATGAACCTTCCTGCAACGGGAACTGTTGACCGAACAACATGGGAAGCCATGGGGCTTGGTGCACGCACGGATCTTGCGGTGTTGCAGATAGGCAGCAAACATCCTTCAGTCAGCACTTTGCAACGTGCTTTGGCTCGAGTATTGCGAAAGAAGATTTTAGTGACAGGCCAATTCACATCGTCTCTTGCAAATGACGTGAAGACCTACCAGAAGCGAGCAAAGATTCGCACCAGTGGCAAGGTGGGACCAAGTACCTGGTCATCGCTCATGGCTGCAGCAGCCCTAGCGAAGTAGCACTACAGACCGCAGCGGGCTTTCCACGCTTCGGTACTCACCATTTCAGGGTATTTCGCACGATAGGCCTTCTTCAACGAGTTATACGTGCGTACCAGCTGCCACGACGTTCGAAACACCTCGCGACGAATCCGAACGAATCGCTGGCGGTCACGCGCACACACGAAACCTTCTTCGAAACGAGGGTGGCGATACAAGATCTGGTCATGACGAATGGCAAGACCCACGGCTCGAACATCGATTTGCGCCACACCGATTTTTCGCGAACGTAAGACCGAGGGAACCCATTGGCCAGCTCCGGTGAATGGCGCCAACATGAAACCACCGAGGCGATACAACTTCGACCGTGGCGGGGTGAATCCCAAACTTTTCATCTCATCGGTGAGCGGCATGGCCTTTTCTTCAGACACCTGACGAATTTCGTCATGCTTGGCAGCATGGTCAATCTTCATCCATTCGTCTGGACCTGCAAGAAAATCCTTCATTCCCCAAATCATGTATTCAGCACTTGCGTAGCGGTGTGAATACGCATTGCGGAAGCCGAAACTGAGATAACGCCACACCAAGTGTCTCCACTTGTGATCATCAAACACCAACGTGTCGATAAGAGCAAAATTTCGCACTTCGTAGTACAACGATGACGGATTGTTCTTCAGAGCAAAGTCGGCGTGCCACACTGCGATTCCGTTGAGGGTGACCGTGTGCTTTCCGGTGTGCATTAGTCCGAAAGCAACGTCGTCTCCTCGCACAAAGACGGGAAGTGGATTCTCTTTCGCCAGGTGCATCGGGAACACCGTGAACCACCATGCGGAATAATCAATGTCGATTTCTAAATGGTCACGAACCATTTCCGCCCTGCTGCGAAGATCGATACCGCGACCATGGGCGCGCAATGGATACACCGAACGGAATTCGTACGCCGAACCAGCTTCAAACTGCATCCACGGCTGTTCTTCACTCATCATCGCGCCATGAATGCACAGGTCTGGGTCGTCTGCGAATGAGAGAAGCGAAATTGTTCGCATAATTGACTCTGGCTCTAAGGAGATGTCGTCATCCATTAAGACAACGTGTGTGCTCCAGCCTTCTTCTCTGAACTCAATGATTCCGCGAGCAAATCCACCTGCACCACCTAAGTTTGGGTTGGGAAGTACGCGAACAGGTGCACCTGCAGGAATTATTGGCTGCAAGTTCTGTGCGTTATCTACAACGATGACTTTCAGATGTCCGCGCACATTCGGCACTGTCGACTCAATGTGCACCAGTTTGTCAATGGTGGCGAGAACATACTCTTGACGATTAAAGGTGGTGATTGCCACGCCGAGTCGAACTTCTCGAGCAGGTGCCGTCGTGGTGCTCCACTCGCCACCGCGCACTACAACGCCGTCTTCAAGGGCCGTCACCGCAACAAAGAATGACTCGGCTCCTAGATCACGAATACCGGCGCACGTGACCGATGATTCTGTTTCAGAAACATGGACAACCGTGTCGACACCATTGGCGTAGGCGATTAACTCAACGCGACAGCGACCAGACACGTCCATTGTTGCGGCGAGATCGGCAATAGACGTCAGTCGGCTCCAACGGCCAGCGGCGAACACGCCAAAAGCGGTATCGAAGGTGATCCTTTGACCAACGGACAGGTGAACGCCATCTGAATGGAGGACCCCATCACCCGTTCGTACATACAGTGACGGTTCACTGAAGTCGGGGGCCGGAACCAGAATTCGGGCCAGGGGGTGGGATGTCACTCCCCTAGTTTCACAGGGGATTCACCATGAACGGTGTCATTTGACGTTGTTCACGCCGACTCGCCAGAAATTCTTCGGCGACATCGAGAGCCTCTTTGATGGTGACATCCATGTCCAGATATCGATACGTGCCCAAACGACCCAGAAAGGTCACCCGGGACGCCGCTCGGCCCGCCTGGACGTATTGGTGCAGCTGCTCTTTTTCCTTTACCTGCCGAATGGGGTAATACGGAATGTCCCCCTCGGCGGCCAATCGGCTGTATTCGGTGTACAGGGTGGTTCCTTCGTGGCTTTCCCACGGAGCGAAGTGTTTATGTTCTGTAATGCGCGTATACGGCACATTCTCATCGCAGTAGTTCATGACCGGACACCCCTGAAAGTCACCCGTTTCTTCTGATTCGACGAAGTCGAGTGTGCGGTACCCCAAACGCCCGTACTGACCTGAGAAGTATTCATCGATAGGGCCAGACCAGAAAACATGTTCTGCGGTTGACAATTCGTCTGGTGTCACTGTTCGGTTCAGTGTGACCTCAATAAGTGGGTGATCAAGCATGGCTTCCACAATGGGTGTGTACCCATCTTTAGGAATGGCTTGCCAAGGGTGGTTGAAGTAACTGTCTTCGTACGAAAAACGCACAGGAAGTCGCGCAAGAATTGACGCAGGAAGTTCTGTCGGAGACACTCCCCACTGCTTCTGCGTGTATCCCTTGAAGAACGCCTCATACAGATCACGACCAACAAACTTCAATGCCTGGTCTTCAAAACTGACGGGGACATCAATTGTTGTATCGGCGCGAGACGCAATGAAAGCTTCCGCTTCCTTTGGCGACAAGGTAAGCCCAAAAAACTGATTGATGGTATGCAAGTTCACTGGAAGCGAATACACCTTTCCACCAGAGGTTGCCTTGACCCGGTGGTTGTACGGCTGCATTACGCCGAACTTGTTGATGTACTCCCACACATTCTGAAATCCGGTGTGAAAGATATGTGGTCCATACACATGCACCATCACTCCATTTGAACGACGTTCTGTGTGTGCGTTGCCCGCTACGTGCGAACGGCCGTCAACAACCCATGATGCAATTCCGGCGTCGGCTAATTGGCGAGCCACAACGGCGCCAGAGAACCCGGCACCAACAATGACGATGGAAGCTGTCACGCGTGAAACGCTAGTTGTTTAGTGGCTCATCCACGGGGCACACAGGCCATCGAGGTCACGAACTTCAATGCGGTCACGATTTTCGTAGGTGACCTGGTTGCTTGGATCGGCGCGCAACTTGAAGACACGGAATGACATTTCCGTTGTGTCAACGCTAAGAATGCGACCAATGAGCGGATCGCCAAGTTCAAGAATGATCTTGATGGTTTCAAGCGCCTGAATGGACCCGATGATTCCGGGGAGCACACCAAGAACACCAGCTTCTGCACATGACGGAGCAAGTTCTGCTGGTGGTGGTTCGGGAACCATGTCGCGATAGGTAGGGCCAAGTTTCGGATGGAACACCGAGACCATTCCTTCGAAGCGGAAGATGCTTCCGTGCACCACAGGGATTCCCAACTTCACGCTTGCGTCATTTAAGAGATAGCGGCTGGGGAAATTGTCTGCACCATCAACAACAACGTCGTAGCCCGACATGATTTCCATGATGTTGCTTGCGTCAAGACGAGTGTCGTAGGTCTTTACTTTGACATCGGGATTCAACTTCGCAATGGTCATGCGTGCTGATTCCACTTTGCGCTCGCCAATGCGGTCCATATTGTGCAGAATCTGGCGTTGCAGGTTCGATGCATCGACATCGTCCATATCGACAATGCCGATTGTGCCAACGCCTGCTGCAGCAAGGTACAACGCAGCAGGAGAACCAAGACCGCCCGCACCCAGCATCAGAACCTTTGCGCCAAGCAGTTTTGCTTGACCTTCCACACCCACTTCAGGAAGAAGAAGGTGGCGTTGGTAACGATTGCGTTGGTCTGGTGTCAGCGTGACAGGTTGACGCCATTCACGCCCTTCGTCTTTCCACTTGCCGAAACCGCCGGCCATTGACAACACATTTGTGTAGCCGAGTTCTTGCAATGTGCTCGCAGCAAATGCGCTTCGCACACCGCCAGCGCAGTACACCACAATCTCTTGGTCGCGGTCTGTCGCACGGCCTTCAATTTGTGCTTCCAGATGGCCGCGAGGAATGTGCAACACATTGGGCAATGCACCCTGTTCGTATTCGTCGGGCTCACGTACGTCGAGAACCAGTACGCCACCGGCTTCAATACGTCGCTGGGCGTCGGCGGTGTCGATTTCGGTGATCTGGGACTTTGCATTGGCGAGGAGGTCACGGAAGGTTGCCATGACCAAAACCCTACCAACTAAGTCGGGAATCCAGCGCGGGCCACCAGGTCGGTGAGTATGCGCGAGATGTCGCCACGCAAGATGAGGTGGGCGTACTGGTCTCGCTCCGTGGGGCCCCCGTTGATAATGACCACCTTCTTGTTGGATGCACGTGCGCGATCCACCACATATGCAGCCGGTGTGACCGCCAACGTAGAACCAATGGCCAAGAGCACATCGCAGTTCTCGGCGGCGTCGAACGAACCATTAATGACGGCTGGGTCTAGTGCTTGTTCAAACAACACTGCATCACTTTTCACAATGCCACCGCATAACTCACAATGCGGGTCGGGGTCGCCGGCGCGAACGCGCTCAATGAACTCAGCCATTGGTCGGCGATCTTTGCATTCCCAACAACGACCGAACTTGATGGTTCCATGCACTTCATAGACAAGGTCATGCGAGAGACCCGAGTCTTGATGCAACCCGTCCACGTTCTGTGTGACAACAGCACTTAACTTGCCAGCGCGGTGCACGGCAACTAGTGCATGATGTCCTGCGTTGGGTACGGCAGTTCCATTGAACGTTCGCTCGCGGCCTTCCCATGCAACTTTGCGCACTTCTGGATCATTCAAGTAGTAACTGAGTGTCGACGTTTTCTCTGCAAGCGGATTTTTCACCCACAATCCATTTGGCCCACGGAAATCGGGAATGCCGGAATCAGTGGAAATACCTGCTCCCGTAAATGCAACGACTCGCTCTGCCTCACGCAACCATTGCGCAACAAGGTTCAGATCGTCGTCTGCTGGGAACTCACTACTCATATGTTCCTCATTCTTACCCAAACGCACACATGGCCGTGCTTTGAACGAAGAGAGGAAACATGAGCCCAACACACACTCCACACGACGTCACACTTCGTGTTGTTCCATGGGAAGACCCCGTTGTTGAATCACGAGGTTTCGCCGTGAACGACCCGTACATCGAGATGTTCTGGCTACCGGTGCTTGGCCCCACCGCTACGTGGCTCTATCGACGCCTCGTGTCGGGAATTCTCCAAAGCCCGCCTGGGTACACCATCAACATGGACGAACTTGCCCGCACTATTGGGGTGGCCTACACCCAAGGGCGCCACAACCCATTCGTTCGTGCCCTTCAACGTTGTGTCATGTTCGGCGTTGCTGAACACATCGCGGTTCAACCCATTCGTACATTGGCCGTGCGGAAATCACTGCCCTCACTTCCCCAACGTCATCTCGGGCGACTCCCCAATCAGTTACAAATTGCCCATCACGATTGGATGCAAAACCTACGCGAAAGCACACACTCACCATCGGGCGTCTCATAGCCTTGGCTTCTATGCTTCGCACACCAAAGCCCCTTCGCACATTTGTGGTGCTGGCTGCTGTGCTCGCGTCACTGTTTCCTTCGCCTGTTCATGCTGAACGAGTCAAAGTGCTCATTCTTGGCGACTCTGTTGCATCAGTTCTCCGGTGGTCGCCCACCTCTATGAAATCTCTATGGAAGGGCCCCTACGACGTCACGCTCGAAGTATGGGGGTGTCAGAAACTTGTGGACCCGGGATGCATCGAAGGTGACGCACCACAAGCCAGCGCACTAAAACTCTTGCAGAAGCATCGGAAAGAAGAATTCGACATTGTTGTTGTGGCGACCGGATACAACGACACCGGCGCTTCTTATCTACAAAAATCCCTTCGTCGCATTCACACCGAAGTGACCTCACAGAATGCTCATCTCATTTGGTTGACGTACCGCGAGAACGGGAATGTGAAGATAAAGGGCCGACAGTTCAACAAAGTAGTGAAGTCACAATCCAAAAAACTTGGGTTCACCGTTCTGGACTGGGCACTCATTTCTCAACGCCAAAAACATTGGTTCACTGGCGATGGTGTCCACATGAACGCCCATGGCGGCGTTCGTTTAGGTAACCACATTCGTCGCGCGCTCGACACGTACGTGTCGTCTGCCACTACCCCATCTTCGTAGAACAGTTAGTTTGGGCGCGTGGAAATACGTGTCTTTACCGAGCCTCAACAAGGCGCCAGCTACCAACAACTTCTTGCCGTAGCGCAATGCGCAGAGCGAAGTGGATTCAACGCATTCTTTCGAAGCGACCATTACCAACGCATGGGAACTCACTTCTCGGGGCTTCCTGGTCCTTCCGATGCGTGGATCACTCTTGCTGGCATCGCACGAGAGACGTCCACAATTCGTCTTGGCACGTTGGTGAACTCCGCAACGTTTCGACTTCCTGGCGTGCTTGCCATTTCAGTCGCCAACGTTGATGAGATGTCGGGCGGCAGAGTTGAACTTGGTCTGGGTGCTGGCTGGTACCAGGTAGAGCATTCGTCCTATGGAATTCCGTTCTTGCCTCTTGGAGAACGATTCAACGTGCTGGAAGAACAATTACAAATCATTACTGGTCTGTGGGGAACCCCAGTGGGCGCCGACTTCTCATTTAGCGGCAAACACTTCACACTGATCGATTCGCCTGCACTCCCAAAGCCAGTTCAATCACCACCACCCATCATTGTTGGAGGTGGTGGACCAAAGCGCACACCGATGTTGGCTGCGCGTTACGCAGCAGAATTTAATCTTCCCTTCCAAAGCATGGAGCGCTACGTCGAACAATGCGACCGCGTACGTGCGGCGTGCACCACCATTGGTCGCGATCCGGAAAGCCTTGTGTACTCCACCGCACAAGTGGTGTGCGTCGGCCGCAACGATGCGGAGATTGCTCGCCGCGCAGCAGCAATAGGACGCGATGTGGATGAACTGAAAGCCAACGGAGTGTGTGGAACGCCGTCAGAAGCCATTGAAAAGTTGGCTTCGTGGGCAGCCCACGGCGCACCACGCGTGTACTTGCAATTCCTCGACCTCACCGATCTTGACCATCTTGAATTGGTGGGGTCAGAAGTTCTGCCCCACCTATAACTACAACACGTTCGTTATCAGCAACACGGCGGTCACGCTGGCTGCGGCAAGCCTGTACCAACCAAAGATGGCTAACGAGCGCGAGTTCAGATACGACACCATCCACCTCACAGCAACAAGCGCTGTCACAAACGCGACCACTGCGCCAATGAGTGGCGTGGCGATTCCGAAGTAATCGACAATGTCGCCGCCATGACGAGACACGTCGAGAACCGTTGCCGCTGACAATGTGACGAGCCCAAGTAAAAACGAAAACTCCACGGCAGCAGCCAACGACAATCCCACGGCTAACCCAGCAATCAGTGTGACCAAACTTCTGCTGACACCTGGCCACAGCGCAACAGTTTGCGCACATCCGATGATGAGCGCTGAACGCATGGACAACTCGTGAAGTGAACTTTGCGTTGGTTGCGGTTTCCACACAAGGAGCGCCGCGCCGCCTACTGCCCACGCAACAGCGACAGGTACCGGGCCAAACAACGCATCTTTCAATGCGTCTCCGAACACAACTCCAACAACGGCTGTAGGAAGAAATGCGGCAACCAATGCCAGAAGAACTGACCGACCCTTTTCATCGCGTCCGACAAGACCACGCAGAATGGACAGGATGCGTGAGCGATACAAAACGAGAACGGCAAGGATTGCTCCGAATTGGATTGAGACCGCATAAGAGTCTGCAGCTGCTTCGGAAGTGCCAGTGCCAAAACCGATGAGGTC
>JBIIQG010000102.1:0-3072 GCA_044342185.1 Ilumatobacteraceae bacterium
CCGTCGTCTGCATTCACGCTTTCAGCTTGAGTTGCGAAACCCGCTTTGTGCATGGCGCGATACAACCAATCGCCACTGCGATCGCCCGTAAACATTCGCCCCGTCCTGTTCGCGCCATGTGCTGCAGGTGCTAACCCCATCACCCACAATGTGGCGTTCGGATCACCGAATCCAGGAACACCCCTACCCCAGTACTCATCATCTCGAAACGACGCACGTTTCTCTGCCGCCACCTGCTCGCGCCAGTCCACCAAACGTGGGCACGTACGACAGGCCGCAATATCGTCACACACTCGTTTCAGGGAATCCACGGCTCTCACAGTAGGTTGGAAAGTGCATGGCAACCGCAAAAAAGAAGCAGGCTCCGCCGTCGTCCACGTTGATTCTCCTCGTGCGCCACGGCCAAACTCCCACCACGGGCAAAATTCTGCCGGGACGTGCCGCAGGGCTTCACCTGGCAGACGCCGGAGTGCAACAAGCACACCGAGTAGCCGAGCGCATTGCTGAACTTCCCCGCATCGACGCCATCTATGCATCGCCTTTGGAACGCGCTCGCGAGACTGCAGCGCCCATTGCAAAGGCATTGAAGCAACGCGTGAAGATTGACAAGGGATTGCTTGAGTGCGACTTCGGCGATTGGACCGGTGCCGAATTAGGCAAGCTCATGAAGAAGCCCGAGTGGTCCACCGTGCAGAAAGCTCCCAGCACGTTCCGTTTCCCGAACGGAGAATCATTCACCGAAATGCAAACTCGTATGGTCACTGCACTCGATCGAATTCGCGCAGCGCACCCAGGCGGAACAGTGGTGTGCGTGTCTCATGCCGACCCCATTAAGGCTGCCGTTGCGCACGCCATGGGAACACACCTCGATCTCTTCCAGCGCATCGTTATCGGAACCTGTTCGGTGAGCGCAGTTGCATACTCACCACATGGTCCAATTGTCCTCACTGTGAATTCAACAGGCGGTTCATTGGCCGACCTGCGACCATCCTGATACGGCTGACACACTGGTAGCACCATGAGCATGTACTTCGACTTCGAAAATGCAGACGCATTCGCCACTGGCGCAATTGGTCGCCCTGGTGAACGCACTTTTTATTTGCAGGTTCGAGCAGAAGGTCGAACAGTGTCAGTGAAGTGTGAGAAAGGCCAAGTCGCAGCGCTCAGCAATTACTTGCGCGACATGTTGGCCGACATGCCCGACACCGGCCCCGCACTCGATCCCACAACGTCGTCATTGGTCAACCCCGTGGAACAAGATTTTGTTCTTGGTTCCATTGGACTTGGCGTCGACCGTTCCAACATGCGCATGGTGGTGCAACTTGAAGAGATGATCTTCCTCGACGAAGACGATGAAGACAACGACATCTTCAGCATTCTTGATGACGACGAAGACGATGAAGCCTCTACAACTGTGGTGCGCGTCTTGCTCACACCAGAACAAGTTCGTGCGTTCTGCGACACGGCAGATCTGTTTGTGTCTGCTGGTCGGGCCACATGCAAATGGTGCAGCCAACCCGTCGACCCTGCTGGTCACGCCTGCCCGAAGTTCAACTAACAATGAAGCACGGCCCTCACGTGTTGGACCGTTTGTTACACGGTGCAGTCGAGATTGAAGGTCGCATGCCGAACTCGTCGAATGCAACGTTTCTGGTCACCATTGGTGACTACAACGGCGACTCTGCCCCCATGAAGGCCATCTACAAGCCCCTGTCTGGCGAGCGCCCATTGTGGGATTTCGACCCCGGCTTGTACAAGCGAGAAGTTGCGGCATATCGCCTCAGTGATGCGCTTGGCTACAACATCATTCCCCCCACTGTTGTTCGTGAAGACCAACTGGGCGAGGGCTCGTTCCAGTTGTTCATTCGCCACGACCCATCGCAGCACTACTTCACGTTTCTCGATGGTCGCCCCGAATTGCACGACCGCCTTCGCGCACTTGCCGTGTTCGACATTGTTGCCAACAACACCGACCGCAAAGGCGGACACGTCCTTGTTGATGACGACAGCAATGTGTGGGGTATTGACCATGGCGTGTGCTTCAGCGATGAGTTTAAACTCCGCACTGTTATTTGGGACTTTGCAGGCGACGAGATCGACGACAACCTGTTGGCGCCGCTAGAGACTTTTGTTCAGTCGGTTCCGGTTTCCATTGCGGCGTTGCTGACCGATGATGAAATTGAAGCCATGGTGGAACGTGCAGTGTGGTTGTTAGAAAACCGCGTGTTTCCAGCGCCCGAGAGTAGATACCAGTACCCATGGCCTCTTCTCTAGACGAACTCATTCAGCGTGCAGACCTAGACGGACTCGTTCGCCATGTAGACGACACATGTTCGTCGCGTGATTGGGATCATCTGCTTCGCATTCGTGACGATGCTCGTAATGCGGTGAAGACAGGTCGTCAGTTATGGCCCATTGCAACGCTTGCGAACTACCGCTTGGCATTGTGGGCTCCGGCTCATCTTGCGGTTCGCGCACTAGACGACGAAGCCCGCACGTTCATGCCAGGGCCAGTCAGTGAGATTCTGGCGCTTCACCATTCGTGGGAAGACCTAGAGCCACATCTTGAGTTCACCCATGACAGATCTCTTGTTGCATACGAACGCGCTCTGCGTGGTGACGTCATACCGCCACACGAAGACCATGCATTAGAGATTCCATTTGCATTAGCGCCGTGGGAACCACCGTATGCGTTGGTGTCGTACAACGACGATGGCGTGGTCGACGACATGCCCTCGCTGTCGTTGAAGTGGCACACCACAGACACGCGCGAGGTCGAAGCACTAGAAGACGACACTGTTCCCGCATTCGCACGCATGATGGAGCCGTGGACGGCTCATTCAAACGGCATGTCGCGCGCAGTTGTGGTGGATGGCGAAATAGAAGATGCTTTCGGAGCGTTAGGGCTTCACGATGTGAGCTTTTCCCAAATGACCACACACAACGCGTTGCAGTGGCTGACATGGGCTGCGTCTAGCGGTGGTGCCCACGGCAAGCGACGCGGAGTAGCAAGCGGCAGAAGCGAAGCATTGTGGCTGTTGGCAACGTTCACCGGGTTAGCCGACACGTGGC
>JBIIQG010000014.1:0-31144 GCA_044342185.1 Ilumatobacteraceae bacterium
AGTTCTTGGCGCAAAACGCTGGCAAGGTGTTTACGCGCGAGATGTTGTTGTCACGCGTGTGGGGCTACGAGTACTACGGCGGTGCACGAACAGTGGACGTTCACGTTCGTCGTTTGCGTGCCAAGTTGGGCGAAGAACACGCGAACCTCATTCAGACAGTTCGCTCTGTGGGCTACCGCTTCGGTCAAGGCCGCTGGGGCTCGTAACTTCTCAGGCTGCGTTGACGAACGCGGTAACAGAATCGGCGATCATCTGGACTGCTACGGCAGCAAGAATCATGCCCGCAACGCGCGCCAACAAGATGACTCCGGCTGGTCGGAAGATTTTCACCACTAGTCCGCTGAATCTGAGCGCAAGAAGTGAAACAGATAATGCAACTGCAATTCCAGCGAGAACACTGAACCACTCAGCAGCGCCACTGGCTTCTTGAAAGAAAACGATGGTGGCGACAATGGTGCCTGGGCCTGCCAGAAGTGGAGTGCCAAGAGGAACCATTGCCACTGATGTGCGCTGTTCTGGAGTAGCTGCTTCAAAACTGTTCTCGTGGCCTTTGCCGTAGAGCAACTGAAGTGCAACCAGAAGTAGCAGCATTCCGCCGGCACCTTGGAGGGCGGGAACTGACACATTCAGATAACTAAGAATGCTTTGGCCACCAATTGCGAACATTGAAATAACAAGAAACGCAGTGCCAATTGCGAGATACGCAGCTTTGTGGCGTTCCTTCTGTGTGAGGTTCTGCGTTACAGAAAGAAAAATCGGCGTATTTCCAGGTGGGTCAAGAATGACCAACATCGTGACAACAACTTCACCAAAAAGATTCACGGTGCAAGGTTAGTAGTAACTACTAGCGCAATACGTCGAACAGCATCAATGCAGCGAAAACAAAGAACACCGCTGCCGAGCCATAGCGAATTGCGCGACGCGGGATTCGATCACCTAAATACTTGCCAAGCAACAATGCCAAACCGTCGGCGGCAACCATTCCCAATGTTGCGCCTAACCACGTACCAAAGAGATTGCGGTCAGTTGCAAGTGTCATCGACGACAACATTGTTTTGTCACCCAGTTCAGCAAGGAAGAACATGCTGGCAACGGACACAATCACGCGACGAGGCGTGAAAGTGGGTGATGTCTCCACATCATCATCGTCATCAGAATCCACCAACGTCCAGATAGCAAACCCCAAGAACGCCGCGGCAGCAAGGGAGTTAATGAAAGTGGTGGGAAGCGATGCGCCAAGTGCTCCACCCACGCCCACGGACAGCGCCTGCAACACCATCGTGGCTGCAGTGATGGCAATGAGAACGGGAAGCGCTCTGTACTTCGTTGCCAAAGTGAGTGTCAGTAACTGGCTCTTGTCGCCAAATTCGGCAACAAACACCACACCAAACGCTATAAACAGGGCCGTCAACATGTATTAGTTCAACTTTTGCATGTCAGCAGCAAGACGAGTGTGTGAACGCATCATCTCATCCACTTTCGTGCTGACCAAGTGACCATTACGCACAACTGCACGACCATGCACAATTGTGTCGCGCGCCGATGTTGGCCCACAACGCAACCAACCTTCTACTGGGTCTGCAATTGCACCAGCGAACTGAATCCCCGTGAGATCCCAAATAGCAAGGTCACCCACAAGGCCCACCGCAATTTGACCAATCTCTCCAATACGGCCCAAGCATCCGGCGCCACCCAGTGTGGCTACTTCTAATGCCATTCGCGCATCAGCGGCATCGGCTCCGTTGCGAAGTTTTGCCAACAACATGGCTTGACGCGCCTCCAACCACAGCGATGCAGAGTCGGCACTAGACGAACCATCAACTCCTAAACCAACATGCACTCCAGCACGACGCAAGTCAACGATGGGAGAAATTCCAGACGCCAAAATGAGATTGGAGGATGGGCAATGTGCAGCACCAATACCCGCGGCACCAAGTTGCACTATTTCATCGGCGTTTGGCATCACGCAATGCGCCACCCATGTGCGATTACTGAGCCAGCCGACCTCTTTCAGATATTCAAACGGACGGCAACCAAATGTGGCAATGGAAAAATCATCGTCTTCGGCATTCTCTGCAAAGTGCGTATGCAAACGAACATCAAGCTTTTCTGCCAACTCAGCAGAGCGAATCATGAGATCCTTCGTAACGCTAAATGGCGAACACGGAGCAAGTGCAACACGTGTCATTGCGCCGAATGAACGGTCGTGATGACGTTCAACTGCGGCTTGTGACAGCGCCAGAATCTCGTCGTCTTCTTGCACCACATCGTCTGGTGGTAAACCACCATCTTTCTGCGACAACGACATAGAACCCCGGGTTGGATGAAAGCGAATACCTAGGTCTTGTGCTGCGGCAATTTCAGCAGACAACAAGTCGCCGCCATTTCGCGGGTGCAAATACAAATGGTCGGTCGATGTTGTACATCCAGACAAAGCCAGTTCGGCCAAACCAATCCACGCAGATACATGAGCCGATTCTTCATTCAACGCACGCCACAACGGATACAACGTCTGCAACCAACCGAACAACGGCGACGATGTCATTGGCGGATACGCACGTGTGAGGTTTTGATACAAGTGGTGGTGTGTGTTGATAAGACCCGGTGTCACTAAACACCCAGACGCGTCGATTTTCTCGTGAGCCTCGGGCATGTCGTCGGTGGACACACCAATACCCGAAATGAGTCCGTTAGTGATTGCTATCCAACCGCCAGGGATTTCACGGCGTGTTGCGTCAACAGTGGCAACGAGAAGTGCGTTATGTACGAGTAGATCGGCAGTCATGTCACTGACACTGCACCAACGTGTTGTTAGACGTTTGTCTCGAGAAGTTCGCTGCCCTCGTGACGAATCTCAGCATCTTTGTTGAGGAAGTAACCAATAATTCCGGCGAGTGCTGCAGTAGACAGTCCCACAACGATGGGGAATACAAGCAAGATGACAGCAAGGATGATGGGACCAGTCATGGAACTACTTCTTCTTTCGTGCTGGTGACTTCTTAGCCACCTTCTTCGGAGCTGACTTCTTTGCAGTGGCTTTCTTCGCTACTGCCTTCTTCTTTGCCGGAGCCTTCTTCGCTGCCGACTTCTTTTTTGCAGGCGCAGACTTCTTTGCACCGGCAGGCAAGTACGCCCACGCTTCAATCTCTACCGCACCGCCGAATGGAAGTTCTTTCACGCCGATGGTTGAGCGAGCAGGACGCGCCTTGCCAAAGTCTCGCGCGTACACCTCGTTGAACAATCCAAAGGTGTCCATGTCTGTGAGGAAACACAATGTCTTTGCAATGTCATTCACGGTTGCACCCATAGATGCCAGCTGTGCCTTCAAGTTCACAATTGCTTGTTCGGTCTGCGCAGGAACGCCACCCTTTACGAGTGCGCCGTCTTTCATGCCAAGTTGACCAGAGACGATGATCCAATCTCCGGCGCGAACAACAGGGGTATATGGGGGTTGTGCAGGTGCTGCCATACCCCAACCTTACGCCACAGTCCCCAGGACATACCATTGTCACTGTGATCCCAGCACCCGTCAGCCGTCGTCAATTCCTCGTACTGTCGGCCAGTGTTGGCGCCTCAGCAGTTCTCGCTGCGTGTGGTGGTGGGTCGTCGTCCTCGGCCGATGGAACCCTTCAAGTGGTGAAGCGGTTCCCACAAGACGCATTGGTCCCCGGAAAGGTTCGCCTTCCTATTTCGTTGGCCGACACAACGGGCCTCTTGCCCGCCGACACCAAGGTCGAGTTGCCACAAACTCTCACTGCTCAAGTCATCAACTCAGAGAACGGCGATGTGGTGATCGAGAAAATCACCGCAGAGCGCCATCAAGAAAATCTGTCGGTGCCGTATTGGCCATTCACCTTCACAGTGGACACCGAGGGCATTTACGTACTGAAAGTTGCTGAAGCACCGGAGTCGGATGTGTCGTTCCAACTTCTTGCTCGTGACATGGTGCCCATGCCACTCATTGGCGATGCATTGCCGCCGTTCGACACGCCCACAACAGACAATGCACGCGGTGTTGATCCAATTTGCACACGAGCAAACGAATTTTGTCCGTTCCATTCCGTCACCTTGACTGATGCACTCGCACAAGGAAAACCTGTTGTGTACCTCATTGGTACGCCGGCGTATTGCACAACAGGAACATGCACACCCGGACTTGATGCACTCATCAAGGTGTCACAATCACTAGGAAATGCAGCAGTTTTTGTTCACGCAGAGGTGTACGCAGACAAATCGGCGAACAAGACAGCACCCGCAGTTCAGGAATACAAACTGAGTTACGAACCCGTGTTGTACATCACTGATTCAAAAGGCGTCCTTGTAGACCGCCTTGATGCAGTGTTCGATGTGAACGAAATTCGCGACGTGTTAGCCGCGAATGGAGTTAGCTAAACGACTTACCGCAACCGCATGAACGCGTTGCGTTCGGGTTAGTGATTGCGAAGCCCTGCTCGGTGAGCGAGTCTTTGAAGTCGAGGCTTGCACCTTCGAGCATTGGAGCAGATGCGGGATCGACAACAACCTTGACATTGCCAAAGGTGAGAGTGACATCGTCTGATGCGATGTCTGAGTCGAAGTACATATCGTAGGAGAAGCCTGAGCATCCGCCGCTCTTCACTGAAACGCGAAGTGCAACGTCGGCTGCGCCTTCTGCTTCGATGAGCTGTGCGACCTTCTGGGCTGCGGTGTCGGTGAGAGTAATCATGGGAGCCTCCTGGGACGGAACCTGTTGGGTTCATACTAGGCGTGCCTAACGGCTTTTCGCCACCGCCTCTACACTTCACACCGTGAGCCAGCGAGTTCCCCAGCCGCCCACCGAGGACGAGGTACGCAACCTTTTGCGAGCCGTCATCGACCCCGAGCTTGGCGACAACATCGTGGATCTCGGGATGGCCGGCGACATCACCATGGTCGAGGGCGTCATCACCATTGGCGTCAAACTCACCATCCGGGGGTGCCCACTGCGGGCACAGATTCAAAAAGACATTCGGTCGCGCCTTGAAGTGCACCCTTGGGTGCAGAAGGTGAAAATCGATTGGGGCGAAATGACCGCCGATGAACGATCGGCTGTCATGACCCGCGCTCGATGGAACGCTCGCGAGAACGCCTCCGATACTGCAGTGCCGAACAGTGCTCATGTTCTTGCCATTGCCAGTGGAAAAGGCGGAGTAGGCAAATCGTCTGTCACGGTCAACCTTGCAGCCGCTCTTGCTGCCGCGGGCAAAACCGTTGGTGTTCTCGACGCCGACATTTGGGGGTTCTCTATCCCCCGCATGTTGGGGATGCCCGACCGTCTTGAAGCACAACGAGTAGACGGAAGCGACAAACCAAAAATCATTCCGAATGAACGTCGTGTCGGAAGCGGATTGTTGAAAGTTGTGTCAACAGGAATGTTGGTGGAAGACGAAGGCACGGCACTTATGTGGCGTGGTCTCATGCTCACCAAAGCCGTTGAACAATTTTTGAACGACGTGCATTGGGGTCATCTGGATTACTTAGTTATTGACATGCCACCTGGAACGGGCGATGTGCAGATGGGTCTTGCACGCATGTTGCCACGAACCGACCTTCTTATTGTCACTACTCCGGCAGTGTCCGCACAGAAAGTTGCCATCCGTGCAGCAGACATGGCGCGTCGTAGTTTCTTGCGTGTTGCGGGAGTTATCGAAAACATGAGCGCATTCGAATGCGCCCATGGAGAGTCATACGCGCTGTTCGGAAGTGGCGGCGGCCAAGCACTTGCCGATGAAATTGGTGTGGAGTTGTTAGGTCAAGTTCCTATTGAGCCAACGGTTGCTGCTGGCGGAGACGCAGGCGAACCAGTGGTTCTTGCTGGCATTGGCGCTGCTGCGGCTGTGTTCTCACGAATTGCTGCGCGCATTATTGAAGACACACCAGACGTTGACGATATGGCCGGATGCTCCGCACGCGATGAAGACATCGCCGTGGGCGTCACAGTGCGTCGTACCCAGGATCCCCAGGCATAGCAATTCCCACTACTCGGCCGTCTGAATCAATCTTTAGTTTCGGCAAGATGGCTTGCGGAATTCCTATCTGAGATGCCGCCGCAAGCACTTGGTCGGTTGTGGCGTGCGGAAGCAAAAACTCAATGTTGGCCTTTGTTGGCGGCATCAACATGAGGTCTTTCTCGTGTGCGCGTTCAATTGCTTCTTGTGGACTAATCCAGAAACTCTCAATGGTTTCACCATCATCGTGTAACGGTTCTTGTGCGGCCGGTGCGCGCGCAATAAAGAAGCGAGTGTCAAAACGGCGACGCTCACCCACTGGGGTAATCCAGTGGCTCACGTAGAAGATCTCATCAGTAGCTAATCGAAGACCTTCCTTCTTGCAAAGGTCTAGCAATGCAACAGAGCCGTCGTGAATGTTCTCGCGTTCTGCAGAAAACTTTGCAGCCGTTACGTCATCGTCAAAGCGCACAACATCACCGGTTGTTTCGTGGCGTGCCAGCAGAACACCTGCTTCTTCAAAACATTCGCGGATGCACGCCACCCAATACGCAAGGCCGCCCGATTGAATTCCCAACAATGCACTTGCGTGCGCGTCGGTTAAACCATCACACAACTCGGCAATCTCTTCAACGCCATCAACATCGTCCACTTTGCCGCCTGGAAAAACAAACATTCCGCTAGCAAACGCAGCATTGAAGGTACGACGCAACATGAACACTTCAATGCCACCTGCGTCTGCATCTCGAATGAGCAACACGGTTGCAGCTGGCTTCACAGGAACGGTGGTTGGATCAAATGGCTCGTCTGTTTTTGTTGGCGTGCTCATATGCCGTTGTCCCCCTCAAAAGGATCTACATCAATCACGTCCCCCGCGCTTGGCATGTAGCCCTTGTATTCCACCCTACGCCCCGAGTGCGTTGCCTTAATCACTGAAGAAATGCGCCGTGTTCTGCGCAACACAATTCTTGATACAAGGGCTCGCGTGGGTGGCAACAACAACAGAATTCCCAAGACATCGGAGATAAACCCTGGTGCAAGCAAAAACACACCCGAAGCGAGAATGCACACTCCGTGCACAATCTCGCGCGTGGGCTCCTGACCTGCGCGAACAGTTGCCATGAACTGCGAATACACGCGCATACCTTCGCGCTTTACCAATGCAGTTCCCACCATGGAGATAACCAGCAACAGTGCAACTGTGGTGATGACGCCTACTTCTTGACCAACCTGCACAATGAAGTACAACTCCACTAGTGGCATGATCACCACAAACGCAGTCAGCAAAAGAAGCATGGTTACTTTGGCTGACGCGCCTCGCGATAATCGCGCGCAGCACCTTCTAACGGTTCCACAATCAGTGTGACGCCATCAATAGATGCCACACGGACTTCTTGATTACTGGTCAATGGCGTAGCGCGGTTTGTTCGAGCGCGCCATTGCGCACCATCGACAACAACAATTCCATCTGGAGCAATGTCGCCCACTGCAACCCCGGTTGTTCCCACCAGGTTGTCTCTACCAATAGTGGGCGTTGCGAAACGGGTTCGCACCATAGACGGCATACCCACAATGAAGGTGAGTGCAATTCCAATAATGCACACCGACAGCGTGAGCCACGACGGCCGCATGGACAAACCATCGACAGACCTAAACATGGTGAACGACGCGATGACGTAGGTAAACAAACCCACTCCAGTCCAGAATCGCGGAACACCAACTTGCACATCGATAGCAAACGCCACCATGGCTAACAAGAACAGCGCAACACCAAAACCGCTCATGGGCAATGCGCCAATCCCCAGACCACCAAGAATGAGGCACACCGCACCGACAAGACCTGCAACACCGATGCCTGCTGTGAAGAACTCAAAGATCAACAACGCAACACCAATAGTGAGCAGAAGATATGCCGAAGGCGGACTAGCAACCGTATGAAGGAGTCGAGGCATCAAGCCCAACTTGAAGAATCGCACTGTGGTCGCTTCGCGCGTGACTTGACCTTTTGAGTCGAGTGCATCAACAACAGTGTCCAACGTTGCACCTCTCACGGAGATTCCGTCTAACGCGTACAACATGTTGCGCAACACGGGAACTCCACGGTCGTCCGTTGAGAACTTCAAAATCTTTTGTTCACGTGCATCAAGGAATCCGAGTGTCTCCTTATAGATGGCATCATTCGCTGCGTCTGAACCGAAAGTGATTTGTGTGTCGTTCACCGACAACAATGTTCCGGTGCGACCAACACGTGCACCTGGCGCCATCGCAGTCACGTCGGCAACTGCAAGCATCTGTGCAGGTAGACCGTACGCACGCGAACCGCTTGGACCTACCCAAATTGCAACGGGCACCTTTGATGCCGCAATGGATTCCAAGAGTTCTGCCATTCGTTCACGACCAATAACGGCACCCTTTGAGTTCAACTGAAGAATTACAGCTTGCGACCCATTGTTCTGTGAACGTTCAATTGCCGTCTCAATGTTGTCGGCCACGATGCGGTCCAATAGACCACTCACTTCCACCACGTCTACTGGATCGAGCTCGTCGGCGCCCGTAGCAGCCTGCGCTGCACCCGACGCAAGGGCGCCAAAAGTTGGGAGTGCCAAAAGAACTCCCAATCCGCACATGAAGCGTCGTTTTGCGCCTACCCTCACTGTTCTCTCCTTGCGTTATGGAACCACACCACTTTTTCACGGCACAGCGTGTCCTTATTGTTGCTGGCAAAGGCGGCGTAGGGAAATCCGCCATCTCTGGCGCTCTTGCTCTGCTGTCAGCCCGAAGTGGGTTACGCACCCTCTTGGTCTCATTAGACGCCGAAACTATTGAGGTTCCTCAGCACGAACTGCTGGAACGCATCACCGTCACGCCTGGCCGAGCCCTCACCGATTACCTCTCTTCCAAAGGAATGGGACTTCTGTCACGCCAGTTGGCACGCTCGGGAATCGTGGAATTGGTGGCCACAACGGCTCCCGGCCTGGACGACCTATTGGTACTGGGACGCATCAAAGCATTCGAAAAAGAACTGCGCGCCGACGTGATCATCGTGGACGGACCCGCTGCCGGACATGCCAGTGACCTCGTTCGTGCTCCGCAGCAACTGAAGCGTGCAATTAGTTCTGGTCCCATCGGACAACAAGCAGACGAAGTACTCACCATGTTGGCTGACGGCGCACGATGCAAGGTCATGTTGATCACCACACCTGCCATGACACCTGTTGCAGAAACGATTGAGATTGCAGAAGACCTTGCAGACAGCGTGGGAATAGTTCTTGCACCGCTTGTGGTGAACAAATGCGAACCATCGGTGCCGGTGCTGTCAACGCCACCAAACAACACAGGCGACGCGCAGGCGTACGAATACGTCTCACAACGTTTCGCAGCTCAATCGGCTGCACTTCACGTTCTCAGTACATCTCGCAACGAAACACAACTCCGTGTACAACGTCGACGCCTCGAGGGCGCAGAACTGGTGTCGTCACTTGCCGATGACTTAGCGCACGAACTGGCGAACATGCCATGACATCAACACTCGACTCCATTTGCTCATCAGCACGTGTCATTGTGGCGTGCGGAACAGGCGGCGTTGGCAAAACAAGCGTTGCTGCAGCATTAGGTGTCCACGCAGCACGAGCAGGCCGCAAAGTAGTTGTCATCACTATCGACCCTGCTCGCCGACTCGCCGACGCAATCGGCCTCGATGGTGCGTTAGGAAATGAACCACAAAGAGTGTCTGTAGACGCATCGGGTGAATTATGGGTCACCATGCTCGATGTACGCGAAACATTTGACAATTTGGTGAAAGAAACATCTCCCACACCGGAACGCGCGCGCGAAGTGATGGAGAATTCGTTTTATCGCAGCCTGTCTCGTTCACTCTCTGGTACGCGCGACTACATGGCGGCGGAACGCCTTCACGGTTTACATAATGACCCACGATTCGACTTGGTCATCGTTGACACTCCGCCATCGCGAAACGCCTTGGATTTTCTTGAGTCTCCGGAACGTCTTGCGCGTTTCCTAAAACATCCTGTTGTGCGCTTACTTGTTGCACCTAGTCGTGGCGGATTGCGTTTCGCTAGTGCTGCAATGACGCCCGTGTTGAAGGCCATCTCCTCAGTTGTTGGATCCGATGCACTCACTGGAGTCGCCGCTTTCCTTCGTGCCTTCGACGGAATGGAAACTGAATTTTCTCGACGAGCACTTGCTGTGGCATCAACACTGCGTGGAAGCGACACTCACTTTGTGGTGATCACTGCGCCATCACCTGATGCACTGAAAGAAGCAGACCACTTTGTCAGCGAACTCTCGCGGTTGGGTATTCAACTGCGACTCCTTGTCGCCAATCGAATGCCGCCGCGTTTCGGGTCTTCCACATCAGCGACGGAACATGTTCGTGCCTCTCAATCAACAGGAGATGAAGCCGCACTTCATTCTTTACTGGCTTCTCTGTATGAAGATGCCGAGCAGGCCGAAGCCGGTGTTGACGCATTTGTCCAACGCACCCGCACCACATTCCCCGAGGTGCCGCTCGCGTCCGCCACAGAATTGGCCGAAGACATCCACAGCATGGATTCCATTGGTGTTTTGGCACATCAACTCGCAGTAGCCAAGCCACAGTTGTAGAGTCATTCCCGTGCATATTTTGATCGCCACAGATGCCCAGTGGGTTGTAGATGAAGTGAAGGCAGCACTCGAGTCGCCTTCAACATCATTCGAGATCATTTCAAATGGTCGCCATGTTGCGCGCAGTGTTCGCGAGCGCACCCCCGACATTGCAATTCTCGACATGCAGGTCGGAACCATGGGCGGCATGGCCATCACCATGGACCTTCGACTCGATCAATCAAGTGGTGCCTTGCCAAAGGTCCCAGTGCTCATGTTGCTCGACCGCGTTGCAGACATTCACATGGCGCGACGCAGCGGAGCCGACGGCTGGACAATCAAGCCACTCGATGCATTGCGTCTTCGCAAAGCCGTGAAGGCCATCTCCACGGGCGGCTGTTACGCCGAAGGAATCCCTACTCCTGTTGTTGAATCTGCTGAAGCGGACAACGGCGCACCAGAGTCGGGAATTGAAGCTGCAGATAGCCTCGCGTAGCACCACGGGGTGTGGCACAGCTTGGTAGCGCGCGTCGTTCGGGACGACGAGGCCGCAGGTTCACATCCTGTCTCCCCGACAAGGTTGCAATGAGCCGCTGATGCGGCTCATTTTTTATTTCACCAATAGCTCAGCAATTTGCACTGCGTTCAACGCAGCACCTTTACGCAAGTTGTCGTTGCTGAGGAACAATGCCAAACCGCGGTTGCCGTCAACTGTTTCGTCTTGACGAATGCGACCCACATAACTGGGATCTTTTCCTGCTGCAAGCAACGGAGTTGGGATGTCTACCAACGAAACACCAGGTGCATTTGCGAGAATTTCGTGTGCTCGCTTCACAGTGATTTCACGTGCAAATTCAGCGTTCACCGCAATGGAATGGCCTGTGTACACAGGAACACGCACGCACAAACCCGATACCAGCAGATTCGGAATCTCGAGAATCTTGCGACTTTCATTGCGCAACTTCTTCTCTTCGTCAGTTTCACCTTCACCATCGTCCACCATGGATCCGGCATATGGCAACACGTTGTATGCAATGGTGCGCGCGAACTTCTTCGGAGTGGGAGACGCAACTGCATCACCATCAAAGGTGAGTTCCGCTGCACGTTCTGTCATTGCACGTGCTTGCACATCTAGTTCTTCTACACCGGCAAGACCGCCACCACTGACTGCTTGATATGTGCTGGCAATCATCTTCAGAAGACCGGCTTCGTCGTGCAGTGGCTTCAAGATGGGCATTGCGGCCATGGTGGTGCAATTGGGATTCGCAATGATTCCCTTTGAAAGAGTGTGTGCAAGGTGACCATTCACTTCGCTCACAATGAGAGGAACATCTGGATCCATGCGGAATGCGCTTGAGTTGTCAATAACGGTGACGCCCGCAGCAGCAAAACGTGGCGCTAGTTCACGAGACGACGTGGCGCCTGCAGAGAACAATGCAATGTCGAGTCCGGTGGGGTCCGCTATAGATGCGTCTTCCACGGTGATCGTGCCGCCCTTCCATGGCAGCGTGCTGCCGGCAGAACGGGCAGATGCGAAGAACCGCAGTTCTGTGATGGGGAAATTGCGTTCCGCTAACAGCGTTCGCATAACGCTTCCCACTTGGCCTGTTGCTCCGACTACTCCTACGCGCATAGTAATTCAGGCTAATGGCAGCGTGCGAGCAGCCACCAATGACTTTTATTGGCCACATCTAGATCGCGCTGTGGCACGGGGTTTCCGTTGAAAGAGACCGAACGTTGTGGGCGACCCGGGTGGTGCAAGATGACCAACTCGTCGAACTGAACGTTTGATGCCTGCAGAAGAGCCAGCACCCGACGAGGGTCGAGACGGTTTGCCTGCCACCCCAAACGAGTGGACCAACGCCATTGAGACAACTTCTGGCCAGCCACCGGAATTCGCCACAACATGCGCATGACTCCACCGGCGGGAACAAGAACAACGTCAGCCGGAACCCAAGTGCGGTAGTTCAACGCAATGTGTCCTCCTGGCTTCACCACTCGCAGTGCTTCAGTGGTAAGGCGCAACGCATCGCTTGCTTTGCAATGTTGAAGCGTGATGTAGGAGAACACAGTGTCGACAGAATTATCGCTGACGGAAATTGAGCTGCCATCTGCGATGTGAACTGTGCGAAGAGTATTCACACGGCCAAAGCGCGCAACAGTTTCACGACACCGTTCGAGAAAAGCTGCATCGACGTCCGTGGCAATTACCGATGAAAACTTGCGCGACAGCGCAGAGGTCATACGTCCGATACCTGATCCAATTTCAAGCACGGACGACTCGCCAGCAACTGAGTTCCAGCCGAAACGATCGAGATAGATGTCGACTTCCGCGTCGCCAGTCTTGACAAACTCATCGAGCGTGAGCGTGCTCCCTGTCTGATTATTGAAGACCCAACCAGTGTCTCGTACTACTTCGTCCGCATTTCGACGCATCTCGGCACGGGTGCCAGCAGCACGCCATGGGATGAGTTGACGACGAAGAGCCATGCTCCGAGTATGGCAGGCGGGTTACTTGCGTTCAGGCAATGGTGCTGAATAAGCAGTACCTGAATCCAGGTCGAACGCCGAGTGGAGCGAGCGAACTGCCGATTCCATGTCTGCAGCAGACACCACGACCGAGACACGAATGGTGCTGGTGGAGATCATGTGAATGTTGATGTTGTTGTCTGCAAGAACGCGGAACATCTTTGCTGCAACACCAGGGCTGGTCTTCATGCCGGCACCCACCAAGGACACTTTTGCAATGTCAGATTCGTGTGACACGCCTTGTGCACCGATCTCTTTTGACACGCGCGACACGATGTCTTCTGCCACTTTCATGTCGGCTTTGGGAACAGTGAAGGAGATGTCGGTGAGGCCGTCTTTCGAGGTGTTCTGAACAATCATGTCCACGTTGATGTTGGCGTTTGCCAAATTCTCGAACACCGCTGCAGAGATGCCTGGCCGGTCGGGAACACCGAGCAACGTGACTTTGGATTCACTTGCGTCGTGCACGACACCAGAAATAATTGGCTCTTCCATGGAGGATTCTCCTTGTGACTTTTCCACGCTGACCCATGTGCCGTGTTCCCAGGTGAAACTGGAGCGAACATGTATGGGAACGTTGTGATTGCGGGCGAATTCAACTGATCGAAGTGCAAGAACTTTGCTTCCTACTCCGGCCATTTCAAGCATTTCATCGAACTGTAAATGTGACAACTTGCGCGCTTGCGGTGCAATGCGGGGGTCTGCTGAAAACACACCCGTGACGTCTGTGTAGATCTCACACACATCGGCATTCAACGCGGCAGCAAGTGCAACTGCTGTTGTGTCGCTTCCACCTCGCCCGAGCGTGGTGATTTCAGCATCTGTGGACACGCCTTGGAATCCGGCAACCACCACAACTTTTCCTTCGGCAAGTGCATCACGAACGCGATCGCCTTTGACTTCAAGAATCTTTGCCTTGGTGTGAATGGTGTCGGTGATGATGCCCACCTGCGACCCCGTGAAACTGACGGCCTCTACCCCCACCCCAGCAAGAGCAATGGACAACAGCGCCATAGAGATTCGCTCGCCAGTGGTGAGCAACATGTCCATTTCGCGACCTGGATGCACATCGGACACGGCATTGGCGAGGCCCAGCAGGTTGTCGGTGGTCTTTCCCATGGCTGACACCACCACAACCACGTCATTTCCGTGCTTGCGCGTGAAGGCCACATGGTCGGCAACGGACTTGATGCGGTCGGGGTCGGCCACCGAAGTGCCGCCATATTTCTGAACGATGAGAGCCACTGTTGTCAAAGGCTACCCCTGTGCGACTAACCTGCCGACTTCGTGGGAACAGATAAAAGAGCACGTCAAAAAGCCAACCGCGATCGAGCACGCCAAGAGCGCATTCGAAAGCAAAAGATGAGCAAGGTCCGCAAGCGCGGCTTGGTTTTCGGAGTGGGCATCCCCGCCATCGTGGTTGCGCTGTTCCTTGTGGCCCGTCTCGCTGGTGGTGACGATGCGTCGGTCGCCTCGACCACTACCACGCCTCCTGTCACGAATACAGCAGGAATTGTTGAAGGCCAAACAGAATGTCCGAAGACCGACGGGACACAGGCACAAGTCACAACATTCGCTTCATCAATGAAGAAGTGCATCGACGAGACAAAGTCATACACCGCAACGTTTGATACCACCGAGGGAGAAATTGTTGTTGAACTCAACACCGCATCGGTACCTGGCACCGTGAACAACTTCGTTGCGCTCTCTCGCTACAAGTACTACGACGGCTCCACCATCTTCCGCACCGACCCCAGCATCGACATCATCCAAGGTGGTGGCAAGACCAACACCGATAATCCCGGCTACTCCATCTTGGACGAGGGCGGGCCGTTCACGTACTCAGAAGGTGACCTGGTGATGGCACGCGGTTCAGAGCCAAATTCAGGTGGCGGACAGTTCTTCTTCGTTACCGGCCCGAAGGCATCTCTTCTTGATTCTCAGGGAACGTATGTGACATTCGGAAAAGTCACCAAGGGACTCGAGATTGCCAAGGGAATCATGGCGCTGCACAAAGCAGACGACAGTGGCCTTGGTGGAGCACCAAGCCGCACCGTCACCGTTACCTCGGTCACCATCACCGAAAAGTAAAACGCCTGCGTTCTTGCGAATGCGGTCAGTGTTGTTAGCCTCGCCGAGTACTCATTCGGGAGGATTGACATGAACAAGATCGGCATTTGTGGCTCAGGAATCATGGGCTCAGGCTTGGCAGAAGTTGCAGCAAAGGCGGGATACACCGTCATTGTGCGCTCACGTAGCGCAGCAACAGCACAGGCAATGATCACATCCATCGAAAAGGGCCTCGACAAGCAGGTGCAACGCGAGAAGATCACCGCTGACGACAAAGCGACAATTCTTGGTCGCCTATCTGCAACCGACAAAGTGTCTGACCTTGCCGATTGTGATCTTGTTATCGAGTCAGTAGTGGAAGATCTTGATGTGAAGAAGGCATTGTTTGCCGAACTCGACAAAGCTGTGAAGCCAAGCGCCATCTTGGCAACAAACACCAGCACATTGCCTGTTGTTGAAATGGCAATGGCCACTGGTCGTCCCGACAAAGTATGCGGTATTCACTTCTTTAACCCTGCAACAGCAATGCCACTGGTTGAAGTTGTTCGTCCCATCACTGCATCAGACGAAACAATTGCTGCAGCAAACGACTTCACCGCAAAGTGTGGCAAGAACGGCGTACAGGTAAAAGACCGCGCAGGCTTCATTGTGAACGCACTTCTCTTCCCATACCTCAACAATGCAATTCGTATCTGGGAAACCGGAACCGCATCTATGGAAGACATTGACACCGCAATGAAGGGTGGCTGTAACTTCCCCATGGGTCCGTTTGCCCTTCTCGACCTTGTCGGCCTTGATACATCGCTTGCAATTCTCGATGCGTTGTATGCAGAGTTCGCCGACTCGAACTACGCCGCGGTTCCAACACTTCGTCGTCTTGTTGCTGCCGGAAAGCTTGGCCGCAAGAGCGGCGAAGGCTTCTACTCGTACTAACCCATAGTCTCGGTGTCGTGAAGACGCCAACAGACTGCAGGTGGAATTTCCCGCCGTCACATAAGTGGCCACGTCGCGACTTCATTATTCCTGGCGCAGATCTTGAACCAGACACATTGTTGTATGCATACGCACACGGGTTGTTTCCCATGTATGCAGAAGGCGAGTTGTGGTGGTGGTCTCCCGTTCAACGCGGGATCTTTCCATTGTCCGGATTCCACGCGTCACGCTCCTTGAAGAAGAGTGCACGAAAGTTCACATGCAGTGTGAACACCGACTTTGTAGGAGTCATGAAAGCGTGCGCTGCAAATCACACGGAAGGTGAATGGATTACTGACGAGTTCATTGATGCCTACAGCCAACTTCATACATTGGGCCAAGCGCACAGCGTGGAAGTGCGTAATGCCACGGGCGACTTGGTGGGTGGTGTCTACGGAATTCGTATCAACAACTTCTTCGCCGGAGAATCCATGTTCCATACCGAGACAGATGCATCCAAAGTGGCGCTGTTGTACTTGGTGGAGCTCATGCAGCTGGACGGCATGTTGTTGTTCGACACACAGTGGCTCACCGACCACCTCGCCAGCCTTGGGGGAATTGACATTCCCCGTCGTGAGTACCTAGAACTTCTGGCGTCAGCGGTGGCCGAATAGCCCATTTCTGGTGTCTTTCCGGGCATCTCGTTGCCATACTTGACCCGTGACAGACGCAAGCACTCCCCGCCGCGATGACCCGTGGTTAATGCGCACCTACTCGGGCCATTCCACTGCCGCCGCGTCCAACCAGCTGTACAGAACCAACCTTGCAAAAGGTCAAACAGGTCTGTCCATTGCCTTCGACCTCCCCACTCAAACGGGATACGACCCCGACCACATTCTCGCTAGTGGCGAAGTAGGCAAAGTGGGTGTGCCCGTGTCTCACCTCGGCCATATGCGCACGCTTCTCAATTCCATTCCGCCAGGAAAAATGAACACTTCCATGACCATCAATGCCACTGCGGCATGGATGCTTGCGCTGTACGTTGCGAACGCACGTGAACAAGGTGTGTCGTCGCACGAACTGCGCGGAACAACTCAAAACGACATCGTGAAGGAATATCTGTCGCGAGGCACGTACATCTTCCCGCCAGCTCCATCAAAGCGCCTCATCGTTGACATGGTGGCATGGTGCGCACAGAATGCTCCTAAGTGGAACCCCATGAATGTGTGTTCGTACCACTTGCAAGAAGCAGGTGCTACACCAGTTCAGGAGATTGCGTACTCGTTGGCAACTGCAGTCGACGTACTCGACGCCGTACGTGCAAGTGGGCAAGTAGACGATGCGCGGTTCGACCAAGTGTTTGGATCAATTTCGTTCTTCGTAAACGCGGGTATTCGTTTTGTTGAAGAAGTGTGCAAGATGCGCGCATTCACTGAGTTGTGGGATCGCATCGGTCGTGAGCGATACAACGTCACCGATGCAAAGGCGCGACGCTTCCGTTACGGCGTGCAGGTCAACTCGCTCGGACTCACCGAAGCACAACCAGAGAACAACATTCAACGCATTGTGTTGGAAATGCTCGCTGTCACGCTCTCCAAAAAAGCTCGCGCACGAAGCGTTCAGTTGCCTGCGTGGAACGAAGCGCTCGGACTTCCACGCCCGTGGGATCAGCAGTGGTCTCTACGTATGCAGCAAGTGTTGGCGTTCGAATCCGATTTGCTTGAGTACGAAGACATCTTTGACGGATCAAAGGTAATTGAAGGTCGCACTGCTGAACTTCGCGATGCCGCATGGGCAGAGTTTGAAGAAGTCATGGCACTTGGCGGTGCCTTCAACGCCGTAGACGAACTAAAGGGTCGCCTTGTTCGTTCAATGGCTGAACGCACACGCCGCATTGAATCTGGCGAACAGGTTGTTGTTGGTGTTAATTCATACACCGAAACAGAAGACAGCCCTCTTGCTACTCCGGGCAACATCTTGGTGGTAGATCCTGCTGTTGAAACAGAAATGATCGCCGACGTAGAGAAGTGGCGTTCCACGCGCGACACTGCACGCGTTCAAGCGGCACTCACTCACCTTCGTGATGCCGCTGTCTCTGGCGAAAACATTATGGAGCCCTCCATTGAGTTAGCCGAAGCAGGTGGAACTACTGGCGAGTGGTCACAGGTACTTCGCGAAGTGTTTGGCGAGTTCCGCGCGCCCACTGGTGTGGGCGCTGCAGTAGGTCGTCGCACTAGTGCACTCGCCGAGGTGGCTGAGTATGTACGCACCATCCCAGGTGGTCCCCCACGTTTCTTGGTGGCAAAGCCGGGCCTCGACGGTCACTCAAATGGCGCAGAACAAATTGCAGTTGCAGCACGTGATGCCGGAATGGAAGTTGTCTACAGCGGCATTCGCCTCACGCCCGAGCAAATCGTTGCGAGCGCGCGCGACGAAGATCCAGATGTGGTTGGCCTGTCCATCTTGTCGGGTTCACACTTGCAGTTAGTGCCCGATGTGGTGCGTCGTCTTCGGGCAGAGGGCGTTGATGCCCCGGTTATTGTCGGCGGAATCATCCCCGAAGAAGACCGAACCCGCTTGGCCAATGAGGGCGTCGCTGCGGTCTACACACCAAAAGACTTCGATATCGCTCGCATTATGCGCGAAGTTGCCGAGCTGGCTGCCGCTCATCGAAACAACTAATTCACTCATTCGGGAATGATGCACACCTTCGCGGTGTTTCATTACTTATGAGTATTTATTCCACATCTATCGCAGCACTTGACGGCCAACCAAACGCATTGTCATCTCTAGACGGAAAAGTCACTCTTGTGGTGAATGTTGCGAGCAAGTGTGGCCTCACTCCTCAGTACGAACAGCTTGAGCAATTGCAAAAGAACTACGCAGCTCGCGGATTCAGTGTGGTGGGCGTTCCTTGCAACCAGTTCCTCGGACAAGAACCCGGAACAGCTGAAGAGATCGCGACCTTCTGCTCGTCCACATACGGCGTGACCTTCCCACTCACCGAGAAGATTGAAGTAAACGGAGACAACCGTCATCCGTTGTATGACTCTCTCACTCCGGTTGCAGACGAAGAAGGTGTCAACGGAGACATTCGTTGGAATTTTGAAAAATTCCTCGTCGGTCGCGACGGTTCAGTCATCGCGCGTTTTCATCCAAAGACAGCACCCGATGCAGACGACGTCATCGCCGCAATTGAAGGCGCGCTGTAAGAAGCGTTATGCGCGTTCGCGCGCAATAAATGAATCGAGTGCCGAACCGCTCTCGAAACTTGTAATCAACGCGTAACGCGGGAAATTGTGATTGTGCACTACAACGTGCCACAAGCGTTGCGTGTCAACGACAAAACGAGAACCTTTGGAAAGCGGAACTCGGCGTTCTGTTGCAGGATCAGGTAATCCGTCTGGGCCATTGTCCATCAACAACATGTAGCTATCGGGGCTATCTGTGAGTTCAACCCATGAACGAACAACCCAGCCCTCGTTCTCGGGATTAAAGCGATTGTTGTCGTCACGATGAATTGATCGAATTGCTTGGTCGCGATCTTGCGGCTCAAGCTTGATGATGCGCACTCGCCCAAAGTTTGCACCTACAGACGACACGTAATTCTTTAGTGTTGGCGCAAGTGCCGCATTGGATGTCCACAATGCGTCTTTATCTGTTTTGCCTTTGTCCCAGAAACCACGGCAATCAAGTTCGCCATCTGCAGATGCAAGGGGCGCAAAGTTTGTGTCACCACCACTCTTCCAATCGAAATACTCCAACGACTCCCACTCCTGCGATGGCACGTCAAACGGGATGGGCTTCAACCCAACAAACCCGGTGTCGGCAAGACAATCGAGACGTACATGTGGAGTGCGCAGTGGAATTGCAACAGACCAATGTTCTTGCGTGGGCCAAAAAGTCGCGGTCATATCTTCAGTGTAAGTACGAAGTAAGCAACCATGTGGTCATGGTGGCATGGTGGTTGTGGCACCAATAGGTACAAAACCGTTGCTGGGTGGGAGCAACAGTTCTGTGCCAGCAGACACACGATCGGGATTTTTTATTCTGTTGAGCTCGACCAGCGCTGGTGCGCTGAGATTGAACTTCTGGGCAATTGCAAACAAAGACTCGCCCGACTGCACCACGTACTTGCGAAGTTCCCCTGCCGCAACGGTTGTAGTTGTTGCGACGGCCGTTGTAGTGCTCTCTTGTTGTACGTCGGGTGATTCATCTGAGCCACCATCCGTGAGTAACCCAGAGATAACGGCAAGAAACACAAACGCGCATGTGCTCCACAACAAATACATATGGAGACGGGTACGCAGGAACATCTCTGTCATGTTAGGTCGGTGTGGCGTATGTCAGGTGTGCGCCCCACTGCACGCTGATGGCCTGGGCTGTCCTAACCTGAAGACCCGTGACTAAAGAGACTCGCTCATACCCCGGAGCCCGAACTCCTGACCGCACCCGTCGAGTTGATGCTGACGGAGTTGGTATCGCCGTACACGAATGGGGCAAGGAAAGTGACCCCGTGGTGTTCCTTGTTCATGGTGGTTCCGACTTTGCACGCACTTTCGACGTCTTTGCCGCAAAGATTGCCGATGCAGGCTGGCGAGCCGTGGCATGGGACCATCGTGGTCACGGCGACAGTGACTATGCATCGCTGTACAGCTGGGATGCCGACATTCGTGATGCACTAGCCGTGATGACCAGTACCACGTCGAAGCCAGCCCCTGTTATCGCTCACTCCAAAGGTGGCGCTCTGATGATGCAGCTTGCCGAAGCAAGTTCATATCGGGTAACGAAAATGGTGAACATCGATGGCATGCCCAGCAAGCGTCGAATGCCCGATGTCCCCGACCACGATCAATCTCGGCTTCTCGCTGGCGAAATTGGTTCTTGGTTGGACTATCGACACGAAGCACCAACAGCAGTGCGCAAGCCCGGCACATTGGTCGACCTTGCTCAACGTCGCGCAAAGATGAACCCGCGCCTTTCCATTGAATGGCTTGAATACTTGGTCACCGTGGGTGCTCGTCACGACAGTGACGGATGGCGTTGGAAACTTGACCCCACAATGCGCTTTGGTGGATTCGGACCATGGCGCCCCGAATGGAGTGCTCTTCGCATGGCATCTTTGCCAATGCCGTTTCTTGGTTTACTCGGAACAGTTGATGAACCAATGGGTTGGGGTGCACGCGCACGCGACGTATTGCCATGGATTCCTCAAGGTGGACGCCTTGAAGTGCTGGAAGATGTTGGTCACTTCATTCATATTGAAGAACCAGATCGAGTGAGTGCAATGGTGTTGGAGTTCTTGTCATGAGCACAGTTCACCTTCAGCACAACCGCATCTCTTTGGCACTTCATTGCATCAAGGAAGGTTCGGGTCCCCCTCTTCTTCTGTTGCACGGACTCAGTGAGTCCGCAGCCAATATGTCAACACTTCCCGTGAATTGGAATGGTCCTGTCTGGGCTCTCGATTTCACTGGCCACGGTGAATCATCTGTTCCACGTGGTGGAGGGTATTCCGCGGAAATTCTGATGGCCGATGTGGACGTTGCGCTACGACACATTGGTGAGGCCACCATTGTTGGGCGTGGGCTTGGCGGTTACATCGGCTTTCTCATTGCAGGCGCGCGACCACAACTTGTTCGTGGTGTCGTCATTATGGATGGCCCTGGTCTTTCCGGCGGCGCAATTCAAGCAACGTCGTCGTCGGAAATTGCCATTACAGATCGACCTGGAACCACGCCAGACCCTTGGGCACTCATTGAACTCTCACGCGATGCGAGACCGCCAAACTATGCGGTCACTTTTGTTCGCCTAGCGACAACCGGGTCATCGTTAGATGAGCCCATTGCTGTGACTTGCAAAGTGACGCCACCATGGGTGGAAGCAATTCGTGCTGAGCCCGGCGTGATTACAGACATCACACTGCAAGAAGCAGTAGACATCTTCGCCGCGTCTTAGACCGAACGGTCGGTTACTGCTACAGCAAGTCTCTCAAGTTCAGTCCGCGCTTCGGACTTGATCTCAGTTATGGAAGCAACCGCTTGATCACGCAACGAAACGATGAGAGCTTCAGTTTTCTCTAAAGCTTTTGTGTCAAGAATGACATTCTGTATTGCTTCAATGTCTTCTGAAGAAAGCTCACGCTCACCCACTCGCTGAAGAACCTGTAGTTCTTGCGGATTTGCATTCTGATACGCAAAAGCAAGCAAGGCTGTTGGCTTTGCTTCATGAAAATCTCCACCAACGGATTTACCTGTGACCGACTCGTTTCCGAATGCACCGAGAACGTCGTCTCGAAGTTGAAACGCGGTGCCTAATGGAATTCCGTATGCCGACAAAGTGTGAAGCAGTGCTTGCGCATTTTCTGCGTGAGCCGCCATTGCACCAATGTGCAACGGGCGTTCAACGGTGTACTTTGCGGTCTTCAACCGTGAGACAGAGTGAGCATGCTCGAGTGATCGTTCACGCAGTGCTGAACCAAGAGTGTCGAGATACTGGCCAACGTTCATTTCTAAGCGCAGTTCATTCCAGTATGGACGAGCCTCGTTAGGAAGTTCCTTCATGAGGAAATCAGCCAGTGAGTACGCAATGTCACCGATGAGAACTGCAGAGCCTTCACCAAATCGTCGCGACTCGCCAGCGAGTGCGTCTTCTTCGTGATGTCGCGCAAGCCGGCGATGTGTGGTTTCATGTCCGCGTCGAGTGTGGGCATCGTCGATGACGTCGTCGTGAAACAAGGCAAAAGCGTGCAGCAGTTCAATGGCCGCACCAAATGAATGGTGTCCGACTTCGGTTGGGTCTCCCCCTGCAGCAACCCAACCCCAGTGAAGAAATTGGGGGCGCAAACGCTTTCCACCAGACAGCACTAACACTTCTAACTCATCAAACACCGTTGAAAGTTGTGTATTGACAGCCTGCCAGCGATGGCGCTGATCGGTTAAGAGATGCCGAAGTGCAGTCTCGACCTCACGAAGAATGAAGGAATCAGTGCTCATTCGTCATCTTCGTCGAAGTCTTCATCGTCCTCGAACTCGTCGTCGTCAAAATCGTCTTCACTGAAGTCATTGTTTGATGCCAGATTGGCAACTAGTGCATCGACAGTCATTTGCGCTGAAGAAATTCTTTCGTTACACCAGTTGATGAGATACGAAGCTCGCTCTACCTTTACCGAGAGGACATCGACATCGATTGAATTGGAATCGAGTTCGGACAAAATTGATTCCACTTCGCGCATTGCTTCGGCGTAACCCGATGGTTCTGCAGATTGATTCTTCTTTGTAGCCATCAGGACTTTCCTTCTACTCGGCTTGTAATTGATCCTTGTGCGAGAGACGTAACAAGAACATCTCCCGCAGATACTTGGTCTGTAGACCGAACAACATTTCCGTTGCTATCGCGTGTAATGCTCCATCCGCGCGCCATGGTGACTGCGGGGTCGAGTAATCGCACCGTTGATGCACGCATCTCAAGAATTTGCTTTTGACGCTCTAAAGCATTTCGTGGGCGTGTGGTGAGGCGCTCAATAGCCATAGAGACTCGACCGCGTGCACGAAGAAGTGAGTTGCCAGTAAGAAGCCGCAGCTGATTCTGGGCGGACGCAAGGTCTGACAGGAATTCCTCTACTAGAGCGATAATGGCCTGTGCACAAGCCGTAGGAGTCTTGTGTGCCGTATGCGCCATGATGTCGGCGATGCTTGTATCAATTTGGTGACCAAGGCCCGTAAAGACCGGGTGGCGGCATTGAGAAATAGCGAGAGCAATACGTTCGTCATCGAACGCTGCAAGGTCGCTCTTCGAACCGCCGCCACGCATAAGCAACACCACATCAATGTCGTCACGGCGAGAAAGTGTGTTCAAGGCGGCGACTACCTGTGGAGGTGCATCGTCACCTTGGACTCGTACGTCAATGAACGACACAGAGAATCCGAACCCAGATTCCAAAAGCTGGCGCTCAGCATCTGCCCAACCAGCTGCTTGAGATGATGACACAACTCCAAGACGAAGGGGAACAAGTGGGACGGGCCGACGCTTATTCAGCTTGTCGACACCTTTTTCCAACAAGGCCTTCAATAAGGCTTCACGTTTTGCAGCAACATCGCCAACTGTGAACTGAGTGTCAATGTCTTCGGCCTTAATGGAAAGTTTTCCGAATGGTGCGTAATACTCGGGGATGCCGTAGAGGCGTACCCGCAAACCATCTTTCAGTTCTAAACCCTGTTGACGCAGTTTGGTTTGAATTGCGCGAAGGTTTCCGGCAAACAGGCTGATGTTGGCTTGCGCCTTCTTGCCATCAACATTTTCGATGAGGCTGAAGTACAAGTGAGGATTCGGCCTCTTGAGGCCCTCAATCTCCCCTTCGATCCACACGCCACCATCGAACGCCGATGACACAAGTTGATTCACTACTTCTGAGAACTGACCAACGGTGACCGCAGGAACTCCGTTGATGTAGTCAATCTCCATTGGCATGTTCCCTACTCTACGAAGTTGGTGTTGCAGAGCCGAATGAATCGCCGGCCCGCACTTGTGAGGCATACGCCCCATCGCGAGCCATCAATTCGTCGTGCGTCCCCTGCTCAACAATGGAGCCACTATCGAGAACGACGATGCGGTCGGCGTCTTGGATGGTGGTGAGACGATGAGCGATGACGAGCGCCGTACGACCATGCAATGCCGCGTCTAACGCTTCTTGCACGAGGGCCTCGTTCTCATTGTCTAGATGGCTGGTTGCTTCGTCCAAAATCATGATGGCGGGGTTCTTCAACAACATGCGAGCAATGGCGAGGCGCTGCTTTTCTCCACCCGACAATCTGTATCCACGTTCGCCAACAAGTGTCTTGTACCCGTCGGGCAAAGCATCGATGGTGTCATGAATGCGCGCTGCTTGACACGCTGCAACAACTTCTGCCTGCGTTGCATCGGGGCGTGCGTACAGCAAGTTTGATTCAATTGATTCGTGGAAGAGATGCGGATCTTGCGAGACAACTCCAATGGCATCGTGCAGTGAGTCTCCGGTGAGATCTCGAACATCGAGACCATCTATTCGCACAGCACCAGACGTGACGTCGTAGAGGCGCGGCACAAGTGAGGCAAGTGTGCTCTTTCCCGAACCGCTTGCACCAACAACTGCCACCGTTTCGCCAGCCGCGATACGAAGTGACAAACCCTTGATGACATCGACATCGGGGTCTCCTGAGTGAGAACCAGGAGTTTCCAACGAAGCAACAGACGATGATGAAGCTGACGGGTACCTAAACACCACGTTGTCGAACTGAATCTCGCCGCGTGCGTCAACAAGATCAACAGCACCAGGGCGATCAAAAATTACTACGGGTGCATCTAACACTTCGAAGACGCGATCAAACGAAACAAATGCCGTCATGACTTCAACACGAGCATTGGTGAGACCGGTGAGCGGCTGATAGATACGAGTGACAAGCGCAGCCATAGCAACGAGAGTGCCAGTGCTAATGGTTTCGTTCACCACCATGTGCGCGCCCACACCATAAATTGCCGCAGCACCCATAGCGCCCACTAATCCGAGAGCAACGAAGAACACTCGTCCATACAACGCTGACTTAATACCACTGTCTCGAACTCCGCCAGCACGAGACGCAAATGTTGCAACTTCGCGTTCACGACGCCCGAACAACTTCACAATGATTGCGCCAGCAACATTGAATCGTTCACTCATTTGCGTATTCATTTGCGCATTGAGGTCCATTTGTTCACGTGCAATCGCACCCAACTTCAAGCCCACCCGCTTCGCTGGTGCAATGAACAACGGAAGAACAACAAGAGCAAGAAGTGTGAGTCGCCACTCCAGCACAATCATCGCTGTCAGAGACGTAACGAGGACAACCACATTTGAAACAACACTTCCCAAAGTGGATGTCACTGCAGTTTGTGCACCCACTACGTCGGAGTTCAATCGGCTAATGAGCGCGCCTGTTTGTGTTCGAGTGAAAAACGAAACAGGCATACGTTGAACTTTGTCGAACAATGCAACTCGCAGGTCGTAAATGAGACCTTCACCGATTGTTGAACTGAGCCAACGCTGAACAATGGCGAGCGCCGCATCGCCAATGGCTGCCAACACCAAGAAAATGGCCAGTGTTGTGATGAGACCTTTATTGTCTTCAACAATTGCTTTGTCGAGAATTGCACGGAAGAGAAAGGGCGGAGCCAGGGCCAACAGTGCCGACGAGACAATGGCTGAGAGAAACCCAATGACATGCCATTTATATGGGGCGGAGAACTGCCAGGCACGACGTAACGATTCCCGTTTCATCCGCGCGCCTTTTATGGCATCGGCATCACCGGGAAGAAGCATATGTGGACCCATTCGCACCCTGATGAGGCTACGGGCATCTCTGCCCCTAGTGTCTCTAGGCGTGCCTCGTACTCGCCTTGTCTCCCTTGCGGTAGTAGCTCTACTTGCGGGATGTGGCGGCGGCAATTCACCTTCTTCTGGCAGTTCCACTGTTGTAGAGACACCAGCAACCGGCGGCACTATTGACTGGAAGAATTGTGAGGACGACATCACATTGAAGTGCGCACGATTCGAAGTGCCGTACGACTACCAGAACCCCAACCTCGGTACATTCAGCCTGAATTTGGTGATGCACCCCGCATCAGATCCCACTCGACGAATTGGTCCCATGCTGGTCAACCCTGGAGGTCCTGGATTCGGTGGCTCTTATCTCGCTGAATCCCCTACCTCATTTTTTGGGTCAGACCTTATTGAGGTGTTCGACATTGTTGGGTGGGACCCACGTGGAACGGGGGACTCCACCCCCGCAGTGGATTGTGTTGACGACTACGACCAGTACTTCGCATACGACCCATCACCCGACTCTGACGCCGAGAAAGATGCGGCTGTTCAAGCCGGAAGAAATTTTGTTGCTGAATGCGAGAAGAAGAGCGGAGACATCCTTCAATACGTCTCCACCAATAACTCGGCACGCGACATGGACAGAATTCGCGCGGCATTAGGCGTAGACAAGATCACATACTTCGGATTCTCGTACGGCAGCGAACTAGGAGCGGCATGGGCAACCATGTTTCCCAACACCGTGCGAGCTGCAGTACTGGACGGAGCGACTGACCCCAACTCTGGTTACATACAAGGTGGACTCGACCAAGCAAAAGGGTTTGAAACCGAACTAAACAAATTTCTCGCTGACTGCTCATCGCGACCAACATGCGAGATCTACAACGGCGGAAATTCGGAGAAGGCTTTTGACGATTTGATGGTGTCTCTCGACAAGAATCCACTCGTGGTGTCGTCAGACAGATCTCCCGTTAATCAAGGCGTTGCTCTCACCGCTGTTACACAGGCAATGTATTCATCAACTTTGTGGTCCGCGCTAGAAACTGCTCTCGGCGAAGCACGGAAGGGTGTTGGATCATTTCTTCTCTCAATGTACGACGACTATTACCAACGTTCGTATGACGGAACATACGGAAATGAACTAGAAGCATTCAATGCAATCATGTGCCTCGATGATCCAGGTCCGAAATCGGTTGAAGGCGTTGATAGTTACTTCAAGGAATTTGAAGAAGTCGCTCCGCGATTGAGCTCGACTTTTGCCTCTGGCTATGTGTGCACCTTTTGGCCAACAAAAACTGATACTCGCGTAACTATCACCGGCAACAACGCTGGTCCGATTGTTGTTGTCGGAACTACAGGAGACGCCGCCACTCCTCTAGAAAGCTCACGAAACATGGCTAAGGCTTTGGAAGACGGCCGCATCATTGTGGTGACAGACAACAGGCACACCGGATACGGGTCAAACCAGTGCGTTGTAGATGCGGTGAACGACTACCTCATCACCACCGAAATTTCTTGGTCTGAGAAAAGCTGTTAGCGCGAACCGTGTGAATGGTTGGCTGGTGCGAACTGATTAAACCAATTCGGGTTACGCGACTGCGCATAAATACGACCTGGACCAGTGACGGTGAAGACCAAGCCCTCGCCCGACTTGATGGTATTCATCCAGCCAGAAGCTGCCTTGCTCAATGTTGCTGTCACGGTGCTTTGCAGTGCGACTAAATGACCAGAGTCGATCACCATGGTTTCCCCTGCAGCGAGATCGTGAATGTCGAGTGCCCCGTAACAGTTCAGAATCACTTCACCGTTGCCTTGTGCAAGAACCACGAAGCCACCTTCTCCACCGAAAAGGTTTCCGAATCCTGCCCACTTTGAATCAATGGCAACCTCTTCTCCCGATGCAAGCCATGCTGTGCGGGTCAATACCCATGGAGACTCTGGGGTCACTGGAAGGTGAATAATGTCGCCGGGAAGTCCAGGGGCAAGATCAACCCAGCCGCCGCCTGCGCCTGCAGTAAGAGTGGACATGAAAAAAGAATCACCTGCCATTACTGCACGCTTGAGTGACTTCAGTAAGCCACCTTCCATCTTTGATGTCAGTTCAACATCTGCAGAACGGGCCACCATGGCGCCGGACTCAACTCGAATTGATTCATTCGGGTCAAGTGTGACCCGAGCGACGGTGTATGCGGGAGAATGACGAAGAGCGATGTGCATAGCGAGAGTGTATGCACTCACTCAAGTGCCACTGATGGACTACGCCGAAGGGGCTTCGACGCGTGGTTGTAGTAGCGCAACGATGCCTGCCGCCGCGCTGCATGCCGCAATGAAGTACCAGCCACGCTGGAACCCGACTAAGCCATCGGACGATGTCTGGATAGTGACCACAAGTGCAACACCGACTGCAGACCCAATTTGGCGCGACGTGTTATTGATTGCGCCACCAAGCGAAAACAACGTGGGTGGCAACGAATGCACCGTTGCTGCCGACAACGTGGGGAACGTAAGACCGATGGAGATTCCCAGCACGAACATCAAGGGCAGCCATTCGGACCACGGAGTTGGGTTGGAACCAAAAATACGTGCGCCAATAAGTACGAGAAGACCAAACAGAAGTGGACCACCGACCAAAAGCCTTCTGAAGCCAATGCGAGATATGTGGCGGCCGATGGCAAATGAAGTGGCAGCAACAATGACGGGAGCAAGTACCGAGTACAAACCAGCCTCCAAGACGCTGTACTTCCATTCGATTCTTAGAAAGAGAACGTTGTTCAAGATGTTTGCGGAGAAAGCGGCACCAAACAGGAACGTTGCGGTATTGGCTACGGAGAATGACCGTACCTTAAACATTGCGGGCGGCATGAGTGGAACGGGATGTGTGAGTGTGCGTCGTACAACAAAAACACCAAAGACAACTGCGGCAACAAACAGGGAGAGAACCAAAGAATCGGTCCATGAGTGTTCTTCTGCACGAGAGATACCCCACACCAAAGATGCAACAGACAAAGTGACAAAAATTGATGCACCGATATCTGGTCGTGGCGAATCTGTTCGAGGGGTTTCTTTCACATACTTGGCTGCTAACAACACAACAACAAGACAAATAGGAACGTTGATCCAGAATGCAGACCGCCAACCAAGCGTTTCAACGAACAAAGCACCGAGGGTTGGCCCCGATGCAACACCCAACGCGCCAATTGCACCGTTCCACGCCACAGCTTGGCTTCGACGCTCTAGTGAGAACACCGAGAGCAACAAGCCCAACGATGCCGGGGTCATGATGGCGCCACCAACACCTTGTACGGCGCGACCTGCAATGAGCACGCCCATTGACGGAGCTACCGCGCAAATAACGGAACCAACCAGAAAGAGAACAGAACCAAATTGGAAAAGTCTCTTACGACCAATTCGGTCGGCAAGTCGGCCAGACACAACCAGTAGTGACCCAAAGAGGATTGAGTACGCGGTGACAACCCAAGAGATGGTTCCGCGGCTCACAGTAGGAAAATCTGCTGCAATCTCCGCGAAAGCAACATTCACAATGGATAAGTCCAATGTTGAAATGTACGCAGCGATTGCAGTGACAATGAATGTTGGCCACGGACTTGCTGGCAAGTTGTGTGAAGGCGACGATGTCTGACTCATGATTTCCCCTTGTGGTACAAAAAATGTACCATAGAGACATGAGCCGTCCGCGATCCACGAAATCCGCTGCCTCCACGCAACGCAGTTACGACATGAACTGCCCCATCGCCAAGTCCCTCGACCTCATGGGTGACCGCTGGACACTTCTGATACTGCGCGATCTCTTCATCTTTTCGTCTCGTCGATACGTTGAACTTCGAGACAGCCTCACAGGTGTTTCGCCCACACTTCTCTCTCAGAGAATCAAAGACCTCATACACACTGGGCTCATTGAGCAGTGTGAGAAACCCGATACCGGCCATGTTGCGTATCGACTCACTCCACGCGGAAAAGAAACAAAGCCCATCTTGGTTGCACTTGCAAAGTTTGGGCTTCCACATATTGATGGGCGTGTATCTGACAAAGCGTGGCGAACTTTTACTAGCAAATAAACAAAAACGACCCAGCCGAAGCTGGGTCGTAGTGGCGGAAGAGGTGGGATTTGAACCCACGGTGGCTATTCACCACAACGGTTTTCGAGACCGTCCTATTCGGCCGCTCTAGCACCCTTCCGTTAATAAACGCTATCGGGGCTACGAACGCTTTGAGGTGAAGAATTCCTTCAGCAACGCAGCAGATTCATCGGCCAAGACACCATGTTCCACTGGTGGATTGTGACCAAGACGCGGATCGCTCATGACGTTGTACAAACTTGCTGTTGCTCCGGCTTCAAAATTTGCAGCGCCATAGACAAGCCGACCAATGCGAGCGGATTGTGTTGCGCCAGCGCACATCACGCAGGGCTCCAACGTAACGACCAACGTGCAGTCACTGAGTCGCCAACTACCCAACAGTGAACTCGCATCGCGAAGAGCAAGAACTTCTGCGTGAGCGGTGGGGTCGTTGCTGGCTTCACGCTCATTGTGGCGGCGGGCGATGACTTCGCCATCTCGCAACACCACAGCACCCACAGGAACATCCCCCTTGGCAGCGGCAAGCTTGGCCTCTTCAAGTGCGATTCGCATTGCCTCTTCGTGAGTCATGGGCACAACCTACTTATGTCTGGCGGAAGAGGTGGGATTCGAACCCACGGAAGCTTTCACTTCAC
>JBIIQG010000044.1:0-10519 GCA_044342185.1 Ilumatobacteraceae bacterium
AATGGCACCAAAGTAAACGGTGTGCTTGTCACCAACGAACAGTTGTTGCAGCACGGCGATGTCATCAACTTTGGAACCGCCCAGGTCAGGTTCGAGGCCTCGTAATTCACGCATGACCGACGCCGTTCTTAATGCACTGAAGTTTCTTCTTCTCGCTCTCATCTATTTGTTCTTTGGTCGCGTGTTGTGGGCGGTATGGAGCGAAGTACGCACTCCCATTGCTACAAGCGGTGCAGCAAAAGTGAAGCGACGCGCAGGTGTGAAGGGTGTTCCTACATTTGTTGTTATTGAACCAAAACAACACCGCGGTCAATCATTCACCCTGTCAAACGCTCTTGCAATTGGTCGACTCGATGACAACGACATCATCATCACCGATGATTCATTCATCTCATCGCACCACGCGCGCATTGAAATTCGTCCCGACAGTGTGTGGGTTGTAGACCTGAAATCAACAAACGGAACTTTTGTAAATGGTCAACGTGTCACCGATGCGCGATCCGTGCGAAAAGGCGACAGAATTCAAGTGGGATCAACAGTGTTGGAGATGCGGTCGTGAAACTCAAATGGGGCGCCACCACAGATGTAGGCATGGTGCGACAGCAAAACGAAGACGCGTTCTTGGCTGAAGAAAATTTGTATGTAGTGGCCGACGGCATGGGTGGCCATAACGCAGGCGAAGTTGCCAGCGAACTTGCCGTGACCACCGTGAAGGCTGGCGCCAAAAGCGGCATTCACTCCATGGAACAATTTCGTGAATTAGTACAGCAAGCCAACACGGCCATTTACACCGCCAGTTTGGACGACAGCACACAAAGCGGCATGGGCACCACCCTTACAGCAATGGCCGTTGTTCCCGGTGAAGAACCACGCGTGCTGGTGGCAAACGTGGGCGACTCTCGCACGTACTTGTTCCGTCAAGGGGTTCTTACTCGCCTCTCCATAGACCACAGCTATGTACAAGAACTGGTGAACGAAGGAATCATTACGCCAGAAGAGGCACGCGTGCACCCACGTCGCAACATTGTGACGCGCGCAATGGGAATTGAACGTTCTGTCATGGTCGATGTGTTCAGCCACATGGTGCGCACGGGCGACCGCGTTGTGTTGTGCAGCGACGGGCTGGTTGACGAAGTTGCCGATGTGGAAATTGCCACCGTCTTGCAACAACACACCGATCCGCAAGAAACAGCGGAAGCACTGGTGATGGTGGCAAACGCAAATGGCGGGCGCGACAACACCACTGTTGTTGTGGTGGACATTCTGGACGACATCAGCGAACCTGTGGAACTTCCTGAAGCAGACACCACGGGTCAAATGCCTGCGGTCACCGAAGCGCCTGCACCCGTTGTCATCGGTGGACGAAAGAAGAAATCGAAGGTGGGAGTTGTGCTGTTTTGGTCGGCACTCACCGCAATTGTCATCGGCGCGTTCTCCATTATGGGTGTGTACGCGCGTAGTGGATACTTCATCGGTTTCGACGACAGTGAGAATGTCGCGGTGTATCGCGGACGCCCTGGTGGTTGGTTGTGGTTCCAACCCACCATCGACACGCAAACAGAACTTGCGGGTGATGAGTTACCGGAAGACATCCTTCGCGACGTTGCAATGAACCGCACATTCACCTCGTCATCACAGGCACAGAAGTATCTCAGCTTGGTCAAGATCGCCATTATCGACGCAACAACAACCACCACAACGACAACAGTTCCGAAGTAGGTATTGCCGTGGATGGCTCTGTTGCTCGCGCCCGCAGAGGCACAGAACTAGGACTAGTTCTTCTCTCTGCCACCATCACCACGGTGTCATACGTTCTTGCGTCGTTAGGCGAAAACGCTTCTATGCCCGCACGCATTGTGCCATTCCTCATGTTTGTTGTTTCCCTTGTTATTGGCGCTCACGTTGTGATTCGCCTTGTGGCGCGTGGCGCCGACCCACTTCTTCTTCCCACTGCAGCGTTTTTGCATGGCATGGGCTTTGTGATGATCGCTCGCCTGTCCGACCGGTGGGCCGGCCTTCAAGCCACCTGGAGCCTTGTGGGTATTGGCGCATTTGCCGTCACATTGCTTGTGTTGGAGCGCCCCGGTGACCTGCGCAGATGGCAGTGGACATCTCTCGGCGTTGGTTTGTTCTTGTTATTGCTGCCCATGGTTCCTGGAGTGGGATTCAGCAGTGGTGGCGCACGCATTTGGGTCAGTGTTGGCCCCATTAATTTTCAACCCGGTGAGTTCGCAAAGATTCTGTTGGCGGTGTTCTTTGCTGCGTATCTCGCAGAGCGTCGCGCGCTCATCGTGTCGTCAGGAAAGACATTCTTAGGAATTGAAATTCCCGACATGCGACACTTGGCTCCCATTCTCTTGGCGTGGGCTGTGTCTGTTGTTGTCATGGTGGGCGAGAAAGACCTGGGCTCATCGCTTTTGTTCTTCACATTGTTTGTTGTCATGTTGTGGGTGGCAACGGAGCGCACCGCGTTCCTCGCTTTGGGGCTTGGTTTGTTCGCAACAGGTGCCGTTATTGCGCATCAAATCTTTTCCCATGTACAAACTCGCGTCGACATCTGGTTGAACCCGTGGGACCAATACACCGGCCGCGGGTACCAGCCCATTCAAGCGTTGTTTGCAATGGCGAACGGCGGCATGACCGGAACAGGGTTGGGTCTTGGTTCACCCGGTGCAATTCCTGCTGCACACAACGACTTCATCTTTGCTGCCGTTGGTGAAGAGCTTGGTTTGCTCGGTGCAACGGCCATCTTGGCGGCGTTCGTGTTGTTGGTGGGTGCGGGAATGCGCACAGCACTTCGTGCACAAGGGGATTTTGAAAAGCTTCTTGCAGTAGGCCTGACCACTATCGCTGCCGTACAAACCTTCATCATTGTTGGTGGTGTCCTTCGCGTAGTTCCCCTTACCGGCGTCACCTTGCCGTTCATGAGCTACGGCGGATCAAGCCTTGTTGCCAACTACGTGTTGTTGGCCATTCTTATTCGCGTCAGCGACCACACATCTCGCCAGTTACATGAAGTTCCACGTAGCGCGTCGCCGCGGGAACGGTTCGTCACCTGGAAATTGAAGCGGGCAGCACAATGAACCAGCGTGTTCGGCATCTCACTGTTGCACTCATTGCCTTGTTCGCTGTGTTGTTTGTGCAACTCACCACATGGCAAGTAGTGCGTAAAGATCGTTTGGTCAGCGATGGTCGCAATAACCGAGTGAAGTTACGCGAGTTTGATAAGCAACGTGGCCAAATTGTGACAGCCGATGGCAAAGTAATGGCTGTCACCGAACCTGTAGACACTGAAGAGAATCCCAACGACAAGTTCAACTTGCAACGCGTGTATCCATACAACGACTTGTATGCACATATCACGGGGTATTACTCACTGGGGTTTGGTTCCACACAACTTGAGCGCACACAGAATGATGTGTTGGTAGGCAAAACCCCACAACAACTTCTTGAGGCAACAGGGAACTTGTTGTCGAATGAAAACACCGCTGGGAAAGTAGTCACCACAATTGACAGTCGCATTCAAGAAGCTGCGCGCAAAGCTTTAGGCAAACGCGAAGGCTCGGTAGTGGTGTTGAACCCCACAACTGGTGCAGTCGTTGCTATGTATTCGAACCCTTCGTTTGACCCCAACCTTGCCGCATCACACAACGGCAACACCGTGAACGAGTACTTGAATGGATTACAAGCCGACACACGCAAACCGCTGCTGGCCAATGCGTATCAGGAGCGATACATGCCCGGCTCCACAATGAAGGTTGTCACCACCGCCATTGGTTTCGATACCGGAATTCTTGCACTCGAGAGAATATTCAAGAACGAACGCTCGTGGTTACCCCCGAACACCACCAAACCGATCCGTAACTATGGCAAGAAGTTGTGCGGCGGAGATGTCGCCGAAGTGTTCCGCCGCAGTTGCAACATTCCGTTTGCGCAACTTGCCGTAGAGATTGGCCCCGACCAAATGGTGAACGGTGTCAGTCGTTTCGGATTCGAAGAACGTGTACCACTCGATCTTCCTGGCGCGGCCGCCAGCACATTCGGCGGACTTGCCAAAAATTTCTCCGACTCTCTCGCTCTTCTTGCCATTCACGGATTCGGTCAAGGACAAGTGCAGATCTCTCCATTACACATGGCAATGATCTCTGCAAGCGTTGCCAACGGTGGCCGCATGATGGAGCCACACGTCGTAGACCGCACACTCACCTACGTAGGCAATGTCATTTCTGCCACCAAGCCTGAATTATGGAAGGCCGCGATGGCGCCAGCAACAGCTGCAACGCTGGCGCAGTTGATGGTTGGAGTGGTGAAGAACGGAACAGCAACGTGTTGTCTTCAGTTGCGTGGCGGAGTTTCTGTCGCGGCCAAAACCGGAACAGCGCAGTTGAACCCAGAAGGACAAACGCAGCGCTCGCACGCATGGATTACAGCATTCGCCCCTGTGGAAGCACCGCGGTATTCCATCGCCGTCTTCATCAAAGGCGTCAACGACGAAGTGAGTGCCAGCACCGGTGGACGTCTTGCGGGCCCCATTGCCAAACAGGTTCTCGACGCCGCTTTGGCCTTGCCTGCAAGCCCTGCCCCAGCCCCCTAAGGGCGGACAGGTAGCCTCTACAGAGCCTTATGTCGAACGAGAATCCCACGGTCATCAACAACCGCTACCAAACCATTCGCCGTATCGGCCGCGGTGGCATGGCCGAGGTGTATTTGGCCCATGACCTTCTTCTCGACCGTGATGTTGCTCTGAAGGTGTTGTTCCCTGAACACGCCATCGACCCAAATTTTGTCGAGCGCTTTCGCCGCGAAGCCCAGGCCGTGGCCGGGCTGAATCACCCCAACATCGTCAGCGTGTACGACTGGGGCCAAACTGGCAATACCTATTTCATGGCCATGGAGTTTGTTGCGGGTCGCACCTTGGCAGAACACCTTCGTCAACACACCAAACTAGAACCGCGCAATGCTGCAGGTGCTGCACGCGCAATTGCCGATGCATTGGCATATGCACACCGCAACAACGTGGTGCACCGCGACATTAAGCCCGCGAACATTTTGGTGAGCAACGACGGCAACGTGAAAGTGGTGGACTTTGGAATTGCGCGTGCATTAGACGCTGCACACGATGAAGGCCTCACACAAGACGGCGCCGTCATGGGTACCGCCACCTACTTCTCTCCCGAACAAGCAAAGGGCGAAGGCCTCGACGCACGATCAGACATCTATTCCGTTGGTGTCTTGTTGTACGAACTCATTACAGGTCAACCGCCATTCACTGGCGAAACTGCATTGGCAACTGCATACAAGCAAGTAAACGATACGCCTAAGCGAATGGGCAGCATTGTGCCCGGTCTCTCAATAGAGATTGAAGCCGTCGTTGCCAAGTGCATGTCGAAAGTAATGAACTTGCGTTATTCGAACGCTGAACAACTCAGTGACGACTTAAAGCGCTTCATTGATGGCAAGCCAACACTTGCGGGTGACGATTTCCGGGCGCGACGTGGTCAAGCACCACTCACCGGACTCAACTTGGACGACGTCACCACCACCATGCCGCCGGTGAACACAGACCCGAACGCAACAGTGGCCATGGCACCAACACCGGCAACCGAAGTAATGCCCGCCACCATGGCACCAGTAGAAACTCTTCCCGAGTACGAAGACGACTCTCCATCTAAGCGCAGTTACATCATTGGCGCGGTTGCTGCAGGTGTTGTCATTCTGGGTGGAATTCTCTTTCTCATTCTCAACATGGGTGGCTCATCGGGTGTCACTGTTCCCAATGTGAAGGGCAAGACATGTGACGTGGCGAAAGCTGAATTGGAAGCTGCCAAGTTTGTTGTGGCGCTCAACCCTGTTGACACCGTGTGCGATGCCACCGCAGTAGTTCAGAATCAATCTCCAGCCGCCACAGACACAGCAAAATCAGGCGAAACCGTCACTTTGGTATTCCCTGTTGCTGGCATTCAGGTGCCTGCGGTGAAGGGGCTCACCGAAGAAGCAGCGCGCGCTGCGATTGAAGGCGCCGGGTTCGTGTTTGTAAAAGGTCCCGACGTTATTGATAAGACCTATGCAATTGGCCAAGTAGCTGTGCAAACACCCGAGGGCGGAACACAACAACCAAAGGGCAGCACCATCACAGTGAACTTGTCGGGTGGAACCGGACAACTTGCGATTCCTACTGTTGTGGTTGGCCAAACAACGGCAACCGCTCAAGCGTTCTTGCAAGCAGACCCTTACAAGTTTGTGGTCACCATCGCAGAAGAGCCCAGCGCAACAATTGCGAAGGGTCTTGTTATTCGCACTGATCCTGTAGTTGGTCAACTTGTTGACAAGGGTGCTGCCGTCACGTTGTATGTCTCGTCTGGTCCGCAACCTGTTGCTATGCCAAACGTAAAGGGTCTGACGGAAGCAGATGCTCGCGCCAGGCTCACATCACTTGGCTTGGACGCCACCGTTGAGTACTTCGATGTTGCAGCCGGAAACGCCAACATTGGCAAAGTGATTTCTCAAGGAACGACAACCGGCACCATGGTGACTCCTGGAACCAAGATTGTTCTCACCATTGGTCGAGACGCAGCAACTGCGCCACCTGCTGGCTAGTTACTGCAGCGCTGCAAGAAGTTGCGCAGCATGTCATGACCATTGCCCGTGAGAATGCTCTCGGGGTGGAACTGAACACCTTCAACGTCTACATCGCGGTGCTTCACGCCCATCACAATGCCATCACTTGTTTCAGCAGTGATCACAAGTTCTTTCGGCATGGAGTCACGATCGATCACTAGTGAGTGATACCGCGTGGCTTCAACCGGCGATGGGATTCCCGTGAATACTCCCGTGTTGGTGTGTGTAATAAAAGATGTTTTGCCGTGCATTAACTGCGGCGCGCGCACAACATTGCCGCCATACACATGACCAATTGCCTGGTGACCCAAACACACGCCAAACACGGGAGTGTTTCCTGCGAACGCTGTAATTGCGTCGCAGATGATTCCGGCCTCTTCGGGTCGACCCGGGCCAGGTGACAACAACACACCATCTGGCTTCAGTGCTACGGCTTCTTCCACAGTGATCTGGTCGTTACGCACAACGACGGGTTCGGCCCCTAGTTCACCCAGGTACTGGACGATGTTGTAGACAAAACTGTCGTAACTATCGATAACGAGCACCCGTGCCATTCCTCTAGCCTGCCGTGTTTCGGGCCGTTTCGTGAAACCAATTAGGTCTCGGCGTTCTACACTTTGAGCCGTGGCAACAAAGAAGAAAAAGGGTGGCCGCGTGACCCCTAAAGGCGGACACGCAAGCCCCACCAATATGCATGGCGTGAACAATGAATCTGTGGGCGCAAGCACTCGCTACACCCCACCCTCTGCGGCTCAGCTCAAGCAGCCAAGTCCTCAATGGATGTTGTATCTGCTGTTTGGCCTGCTCGGATTCGGAGCCCTCATCATCTTTTTGTACTACGTGGGTTTTGTACCCGGTGGTCGTAGCAATTGGTACTTGGCTGTTGGTTTAGTCTCGCTTTTGGGCGGGTTATACACAGCCACCAAATATCACTAACCCAGGGGTATCCCCTGCACTGGGTGCGATATCACGAATGACAACGCTGTTGTTTCCAACAGAGTTATCCACATTCTGTGGAAACTTCTATTCGTAGAGCGGGGCGATCATGTCCATGTCTTCAAGACAATGCTTTGGCGGGGGTGGGTCTTCATCTGGTGCCATCACCACGCGTAGTTCCACTCCACACACACTGCACCTGTAACGCACGTTGATCTTGCGCATCTCGCCGGTGGGTGGCGGGGGCGGCATGCTCGTGGTCATCGACTTCAACATGCCGAAGCCAAATTTCCACGTGAAGCGAAAGATGAGCACACCTACGCCAAACCAAACGATGGTTCCCCATGCCGGCCACGACAGTGCGAGCGCGCTGATCACAACGACGATTTAGCCGAGGCGTTCAATGATGGTGGCGTTGGCCATGCCGCCGCCTTCGCACATTGTCTGCAAACCGTAGCGACCATTGGTGCGCTCAAGTTCGTGAAGCAATGTGGTGAGCAGGCGTGTGCCGCTTGCGCCAAGTGGGTGACCAAGAGCAATTGCTCCACCATTTGGGTTCACCTTTGACATGTCGGGGTGCAATTCCTTCTCCCACGCAAGAACAACCGAGGCGAATGCTTCGTTGATTTCGGTGATGTCCATGTCACCCATGGTGAGGCCGGCCTTTGCCAATGCCTTTTGTGTTGCAGGAATTGGTGCGGTGAGCATGAGTTGTGGGTTGTCGCCAGCAAGTCCGAAGTTCACGAAACGAGCGCGTGGTGTAAGACCAAGTGCGCGGCACTTCTCTTCGCTCATGATGAGAACCGCCGATGCGCCGTCAGTGATTTGGCTGGAGTTACCAGCGGTCACGCGGCCACCTTCTTCTTCACTGCGGAATGCAGGCTTCAGTGTCTGCAACTTCTCGAACGGAGATTCACGAATACCTTCATCGGTGTTCATCAACTTTCCTTCAGTGTCTAACACCGGAAGAATTTCGCGTTCAAATCGGCCTTCAGCAGTTGCTTGTGCAGCGAGTGCTTGTGAACGTGCACCAAAACGGTCCATGTCTTCGCGAGTAATGCCCCACTTGTCGGCGATCATTTCTGCGCTGATGCCTTGTGGAACAAGACCACCTTCTGGTGCGTAACGCGCAGACACCATCGGTCCGAAGGGGAAGCCGTACTTGCCATCGGCAATTGCTGAACCCATTGGCACGCGAGTCATAACTTCAACACCTGCTGCAATAACAACGTCGTATGCGCCGGCCATCACACCCTGCGCTGCAAAGTGTGCTGCTTGCTGGCTAGAACCACACTGACGGTCAATGGTGGTACCAGGAATTGTTTCGGGAAGACCCGCTGCAAGAACTGCGTTGCGTCCAACGTTCAGGCTCTGTTCGCCCACTTGCATAACGCAGCCCATGATGACGTCTTCAATGAGATGTGGGTCAATGTTGTTGCGCTCTACGAGTGCCTTCAAGGTGTGACCAGCAAGGTCAACAGGGTGCCAATCCTTCAAGCGGCCGTTGCGCTTGCCAAGAGGTGTACGGAGTGCGTCGACGATGACTGCGTTCTGCATGATGGTTCCTTTGTGGTTCCGAGTGTGGTGAGAAGTCTGCCCTGTTCAACGCCCTCGCGCCAAAGCAGAGAAACCAGGGGCTGCTACCCCTCGAGAACCTTGGCAAAAACGCGGTTTAGAGCCACCACATCGGTCTCGGTGAGGGTGTTGGTGAAGGCGTGGCGAACAATGCGGTAATAGGTGAAACTGGCCTCGCGCCAGACCTCGTGTCCCTTTGGTGTGAGCACCACCAAGATGGCCCGCCCGTCGTCCAGCACGGACTTTTCACGAGCAATCAGTTTGCGCTCTTCCAGTTTGTCTAATTGGCGAGACAAGCTAGACGGGTTCACCATGACACGCTCCGCGAGATCGGTGAAACGAAACGAAGCTTCATCGCTTGTTGCCAGCGCATCGAGTACTTCGTACCACGGCAACTGAAGACCATCTTGTTCGTCTAACGCGTGCGTCAGCATCTTGTCTATCGCTGCGTGTGCGGTGCGAAATGCGCGCCACACGCCAAGACGGTCTGGGTCAGGCAATGTCATGCTGGCGGTGGTGCCGTTACTCGTGCAAAGTGCGCAAGCGCATCGTCACGCGTGGTGTGCGTAGACAACAACCCGCGGCTAGGCATTACAAGCTTTGGTTGTGACACACCAAGCACTGCCGTTAAGCGATTGTTGACGCTGTAAATGGCACACCACTTGCCTTCTGCTGGGTTACCTGCAACTACATCAACTTTTGCTGAGCCACTTGGGCGACCCAAACATTGAATGCGTGCGTCGAATTGATCACTCCAGAAAAATGGAACGGCTTCATACGGAGTGAGTTCTGTGTTGTTAAGCGTTGCCAACACATTGGTTGCTGCATGCGCTCCTTGTTCTGCTGCGTTTGTCCAGTGTTCAACGCGCATGTCTGCTTCAACATCGGCGAACAATGCATTGGGCCAACGCAACACGTCGCCAGCGGCAAACACATTCGGTGGGCCGGCACACAAGTCGGCATCGCACACCACGCCATCACGAATGGTTAATCCAGAATTGTCTAGCCACGCCGTTGCAGGCGCAACACCAATACCCACAATGACAACATCTGCAGGAATCTCTTCACCAGATGTGAGTGCCACGCTTGTCACGCGAGAGTCTCCACGAATTTCTGCCACCTGCACTCCACACAACACGGTGACGCCGTGACGCCTATGAACATCACCAATGGCTGCGCCCATTTCAGCACCCAACGCACGAATAAGTGGTGCTTCTAAACCTTCCAGCACAGTGACGTGAGCACCACGTTTTGTGGCCGTTGCAGCAGCTTCTAAACCAATAAAGCCAGCACCAATAACGACAACGCGCGCGCCTTCAGTAAGTTCATCGCGCAAAGCCATTGCATCGTTCAGTGTTCGCAGCACATGAACACCAGACAGTTCAGGTTG
>JBIIQG010000103.1:0-2994 GCA_044342185.1 Ilumatobacteraceae bacterium
CCGTTGAGCGTCTCGGTGAAGCAGGCGAAGGTCTTGTTGCACATCTCTCTCCCACAAATGCACGACGACTTCGTCGCGCACTCGCAGATGCCCTCCGTGAGGTGGGCGAACCTACAGAAGAAGGACAATCATGAGCACCACACCTACTGTGCGAACGAATCCATCAATTGCACCTGCACCATTTCCACGTGATCTGTATGAAGAGCAGATACGCGATATTCAACGCTTTGAGGTTGCCATCAAGCAGTACCTGAATGGCGAGATCTCCGAAGATGTGTTTCGTGTCATGCGACTGAACAACGGCATCTACGGTCAGCGCCAAGGTGGAACAAACCAGATGGTGCGCATCAAGTTGCCCGCAGGTTCCATTACGCCAGAGCAGTTCGATGTGATGGCCGACCTTGCAGTGGAGTTCTCTCGCGGATGGGGTCACATCACCACTCGTCAGAACATTCAGTTCCACTATGTGCAACTGCAGCGCATTCCCGATTTGTTGCGTCGTCTTGCAGATGTTGGTCTCACCTCGCGTGAAGCATGCGGCGACACCGTTCGCAACGTCATGGCATGTCACCTTGCTGGTGCCTGCCCCTATGAGAAGGTCGATGTCACTCCGTGGGCCGACGCGGTATTCCGCCATTTCGTACGTAACCCATTGGGTCAGCGTTTGCCCCGAAAGTTCAAAGTGAACTTCTCTGGTTGCTCCACAGACTGCGGTCAAGCAATGTTCAATGACGTTGGTGTTGTTGCCACCGTGCGTGAACACGAAGATGGCTCCATCGAACCCGGTTTCCGCGTGTACATCGCGGGTGGTTTGGGTGCAACACCACACCCCGCACTTGCTCTCGAAGAATTCACGTCTCGCGAAGACTTGCTGCCCACCATCGAAGCTGTGCTTCGCGTGTTTGACCAAACAGGAAACCGCGACAATAAGTTGCGTGCTCGTTTGAAGTGGGTTGTTGATCAGTTGGGAATCGACGAAGTGCGTCGTCGCGTGATCAAAATTCGCCACACACTCCCCGCCTCCAGCACCTGGCCCGGCGGCATTCCACCCGAAGTAGTTGCAGCCGGAGACGCTGCAGCCGGCAAGGCCACCACTGGTGAAATCACCCAAGTAGGCCAAGGTGTACGTGTTGAGCTGTCTTCTAGCGATCCATTCCGTCGTTGGGAAAACGCAAGCGTTATTCGCGGTGTTGCAAACGGAACAGTGTCGGCCGTTGCGTATGCAGCATTAGGCGACATCACCGCAGATCAATTCCGTGGGCTTGCTCGCATTCAGCGTCACTTCCAAAGCGACGTTCGCCTCAGCAACCGCCAGAACGTTGTGTTCCGCGGTTTGCAGCCAGAGCAAATGCGAGAGCTCTACGACATGTTGAGCGACATTGGTATGGCACAACCTGGTGCAGAACTTGCACGTGACGTTGTGGCCTGCCCTGGTGCAGACACCTGCAACATTGCCGTTACCCAGTCTCGTGGACTCGCAAATGCAATCGGTGAAAAGCTGGAAGAAGAAGGCTTGGCCGAAGTGGGCGGAGTGCGCATCAACATCTCTGGTTGCACCAATAGTTGCGGTCAGCACCATGCAAGCGACATCGGATTCTTCGGAGCCGAGCGTCGTGCGCACGGCAAATCACTGCCCGGCTACCAAATGTTGTTGGGTGGCTATGTCGGTGAAGAACAAATTCACTTTGGTGAAAAGGCGCTTCGACTTCCTGCAAAGAACGCACCCGAGGGTGCAGCTCGCGTTATTCGTCGCTTCGCTGAAGAGCGTTCCGCTGGGGAAACCTTCCAGGGTTGGCTGGCCCGCTCTGGTGGTGCCGTTGCTGTTGCCGAAGGGCTTCGCGACTTGGACAACATCCCCGAGCCAGATGCGGCTCCCGATTTCTTCGTGGATTACGGCGAAACAGGACCATTCACTGGCGAAGTGGGCGACTCGGAGTGTGCCGTCTAAGCCACGGCTGGCAGAATGAATCTCCATGGGCGGAGAGATCGACATTGTTGGGCATTTGCACAATGACAATGTCAGCGTTGTCTTTGCCACGTTAAATGAGGTCCTATTCATTGCACACCTTGGCCGCCCACTGGGCGATGAGGAGCTAGATCCATCACTCTTCTCTCGAGGCGTGGTTGGTGGCGGCCTTGACGCCGAAGTGGTTGCTGGAATCATTCCTTTGCCGTCGCAAGGATGGATGGGGCTTCCCGGACTTGAAGTGTCACGTGACGGCGACAGGCTTCCACTCGACCTTCGCTTTGTAGATGTTCTGCGGGCCGAACCACTCACGCAATTAGTTTTTTCGCTAGAAGACTGGATTCACGAAATCTCAGTGATAGTGAAGGTCCGTCTTCATTCAAGCGGAGTTGTCCAGTTCTCTACGCGAGTCATTAACAATTACTTTGAGCGGGTCTCCATCAATTCGGTCCACACATGCCTTCCTATTGGTGGACATGCCAATGAAATACTCACCCTGGGTGGACGCCACGCCATGGAGGCAGTGCAACAGCGCAGCGTGTGGGGACGCACCAAACAGATTCTTGAGAACCGATCTGGTCGCACTTCGCACGAACAACTCGGTGTTGTCTTCGCTGGTACACCTGGCTTCACAGAACAAACTGGTGATGTATGGGGTGTGCATGTTGCGTGGAGTGGAAACTTTCGCATCATGTGTGATGGGGTTTCTGAAACTCTGAAAACAATTCATGCCGGTGAATTACTGCATCCAGACGAAATTGTTTTGGACAATTGGGAAGAATACGAAGCACCCGATGTTGTGGTGTCGTACTCATCCGGGGGGCTCGCCAAAGTATCGCAGCAATTTCATCAATACATGCGATCGTTCCGAGCATCATCACCAAAACCAGTTGTTCTCAATACATGGGAAGCCGTGTACTTCAATCACGATCTGGACACGTTGAAGAACTTGGCCACAGTTGCTGCGCGTGTGGGTATTGAACGTTTTGTTCTTGACGACGGGTGGTTTCATGCTCGCCGAAACGACA
>JBIIQG010000020.1:0-22551 GCA_044342185.1 Ilumatobacteraceae bacterium
AGTATCGATAAATTGCCGAACTCGCCATGTCGAGATCTCGAGCAATTTCGCGAAGAGAGATGTTCGCAGCTCCTCGCGTCTCTAACTGACGTCGGGCGTGGCGAATGATGGCCGCCGTTGTTTCTGTTCTCACAACTGCCCGTTTGCCTGTCACGAGGTCAGTCTAAGTTGGGGGTCGCAGAAATGTGAGCACTGCTCTTGAATTCTGTGTCTCCGTCTCGTATTGTGAGCAATGCTCACTATTTGAGTCTGAACACGGAGGACAGTTGACATGGGTAGACATGTGGTGATTGGTGCGGGGCCAGTAGGCCGAGCAATTGTTGACGCGTTGACGTCGCGCGGGATTGAGGCACAGGTGCTGAGTCGATCCGGAACACAGATTCCTGGTGCGCAAGCAACAGTGGTTGATGCACTCGACACTGAACGTCTCGCTTCGGTTATTGCAGGTGCAGATGTTGTGTATCAAGCATCGTCGCCTGAGTATCACCGCTACCGCGAGGACTTTCCACCATTGCAGCGGAGCATTGTGAGTGCGGTGCAAAAGAACGATGCAGTTCTTGTCGTGATTGAAAACTTGTACGGATACGGCCCGGTGCAGAAACCGATGACAGAAGACATGCCGTTGGCGTCCACTGGTCGCAAAGGAAAAGTGCGTGCAGATATGTGGAGGGCGCTGCAAGCAGAGTCAGATGCAGGCCGATTGCGTGTGACAGCTGGCCGTAGTTCTGATTTCTTCGGCCCGCATGCCAATGATTCATCGACGGGAAGCAGATACTTTCCGCGCATTATTGCTGGTAAAAAAGCAGAAGTGATGGGAAATCCCGATGCGCTGCACACATATACCTACGTGCGAGATTTCGGGGAGGCGCTTGTTCGTCTAGGGCTCGACAATCGCTCACTTGGTCGCCCGTGGCATGTACCTAGTGCACCTGCGGTCACCAATCGTCGCTTTTTGGAGATGGCAGCTGACATTGCAGGTACACAGCCACGTTCAACAAAACTGGGCAAGGGGAAAATGCGCATGGCGGGCTTGTTTATTCCTCCAGCGCGTGAATTGATTGAAATGCTGTACGAGTTTGAAGAGGACTTCGTTGTTGATCATTCCGCATATGCCTCCGTGTTTGGAGATCATGCAACTCCGCTGGCCGAATCACTTGCAACAACTATTGACTGGTTTCGCGCACAAGCATCTTGAATAACTTTTCTCTTGGGTTGTCTAAACCAATAACGGCGTGCCTCCCTTTGGTCACAGCACTCAACTTCGTGTGTTTGTTGATCCGGACTTGTTGCAATACGACGAAGTGTGGGCGGCAGCGGGAACGTGGAACGACAACTTCGGTGCCGCGCCGGCAGACATCGTGCGCGTCGCCGGTGGAGTTGTCACCAACCTCAAGCGCCGATAGCGCTCACGGTATTGAATATGCCGGTCGCAGTCGACGGCATCAAATCGCTCAGCGAGCAACAGAAGCGAAATAGTGTGGTTCTATGTCGAACAGTGATGAAACTAGCCGAGTGCTGCGTGCGTATGCCGAGGCATGGCTCGCATCAGATCTTGAAAAAGTGTTGGACTCGTATCACGATGACATTGAACTGCACTACATGGGGGAGAGCCCGCTCGCAGGTACTCATCGTGGGCGTGATGCTGCGTTTGCTGTTCTCGGCCAAGCTTCAACACGAACTGGTCGCAAGTTAATTGATGTGGAAGACGTTCTCGTTGGTCAATCTCTTGGTGCATTAATTGCAGTCGAAGACCTGGGAGATCCAGCTCAACGAGTGCGTCGGGTGCTGTTGTATCGAGTTCAAGATGAAAAACTAAGAGAGTGTTGGCTGTTTGATGAGAATCAGCGGTTCATCGATGCAATGTGGTCAAAAGGAGACTGAAATGCTTGAGATGAAATCACAATGTGAAAAATGCAATGTTGATTTGCCCAAAGAAGGTGAAGCAGCTATCTGCAGTTTTGAATGCACATTCTGCGCGCCGTGTAGTGATTCCATGCAGCGAGTGTGTCCGAACTGTGCAGGGGAACTCGTGAGACGTCCTCCGCGGACACTGTGATGGCGGATACATTTTCGGAAAGTTCACCATCGAGTGATCGCACCACCGTGAGACGCGGTGCGAAGCGAGCAGAGTACGGCCAGGAGAACATTCTTGAGATCCTGCGAGCAGGTTCGGTCGCCCATGTTGGTGTGAACACAAACGACGGCCCATTGGTTTTGCCAATGGTCTACGGATTGACTGATGACACGCTGTATTTGCATGGTGCGTTAGCGAATTCGTTGTTGAAGTCAGGTGCCGACACGGATATCTGCGTAACAGTGACAATTGTTGATGGTCTTGTCTTCGCAAAAACACCATTCAATCATTCAATGAATTACCGGTCTGTTGTCGTGCGCGGTAAGGCTCGAGTTGTTGAAGACGATGAAGAGGTCATGTGTGCTCTTCAATTGATGACCGATCACATCGTTCCAACGTGGAATACGACAAGAAATCTATCTCCAGGCGAAATCCGTGCAACTCGTATCATCGCGCTGCCATTGGATGAAAAGTCAGCAAAAGTACGAGCCGGTGAAGCAATCAACGAAGTAGATGATAAAGAGCTTGCCGTATGGTCGGGATATATGCCCATCACTTCTGTTCTTGGTTCTCCAATTACAAACAGTGACTCTGGTGCAGAAACTCCAGAGGAAGTCCTTCGGATTGTGGGACATGACATGCATAGAAAGCGTTCTTAGTTAGTCTGAATTCAGAGATCTGTGAAGACCAAACGTGGCGCGGTCACCGATCTGAAGCGTGCCATACGGTTATTGAAAGGTGCGACGTCGATTCGCAAGAGCGAATTCTGTGATAGCAGACATCGTGCGCGTCGTATGCGGAGTAGTCGCCGACGGGACGCACGCCTAGTTATTGTTGAGTCATGATGGGTCAGTATGAAATCAACGCAGTGGGAACGGTTTGCAGTTCCCGTAGTGAACCCGAGGATGACCTATGGGATCAAGAATCATCTCGCATTGAGATGGTTGCACCGTTTGATGCTCAATCACTCATGGGGCTCGAGAGTTTTTCCCACTGCATTGTTGTTTATGTATTCGACAAGGCTGCGTGGGATGAATCAAAGATGTCGCGACATCCGAGAGGCAACAAAGATTGGCCAGAAGTGGGCATCTTTGCTCAACGAGCAAAGGATCGGCCTAATCGACTTGGCGTCACTGTGTGTCAAATTGTGAAAGTCGAGGGTTCAACGGTTCATGTTGCCGGTCTTGACGCCATTGATGGAACCCCAGTTGTTGACATAAAGCCGTGGATGGTCGAGTTCGGTCCACGCGGTGACATTGCGCAGCCCTCGTGGTCAACGGAACTGATGAAGGGTTATTGGTAAACCCTCCTGCTGAGCTATTTTGCTTTTCCTGCTGCGGTAGCTGCTGGAACTTCTACAAGGCGCCCAGTGCGAACGTCGTAGATGTAGCCGTACACAGGAATGTTCTTTGGCACGAGCGGATGATTACGAATACGTGCGACGTCTTCAACAACGCTCTTCTCGGCATCGGCGATGGTGAGCCAATTGATGTAGCGACCTTCTGTTGAGCCAGGGCCTTTGCCAATGTCGGTGAATCCACCGGCACCCAGTTGTGCTGTCTCAAGACTTGATGCAAGAAGTCCACTCATCACATCATTTGTGAAGAACTCCATTCCGCAATCTGTGTGATGAATAACGAACCATTCCTTCGTACCAAGAAGTTTGTACGAGATAACAAGAGAGCGAATGGCGTCGTCGCTTGCGCGGCCACCAGCATTACGAATGACGTGAGCGTCGCCTTCAGCAAGTCCAGCGTACTTTGCTGGGTCGAGGCGGGCGTCCATGCAGGTGAGAATCGCAAAGCCACGAGCGGGCGGCAGAGCGAGGGAGCCTTTTTCGCCAAATGATTCGGCGTATTTGTTATTGGCAGCAAGCACTTCGGGAAGAACGGACATGGGGGAACTCCTGGGTTGTGGGGTAATTCCCGACAATTATGACTGAATTAGTCGGGAATTGCAACCTGGTCAGGTTTCTTCGATGGGGGAGAGCAAACCTTCCCAGCGGAACGTGGCGAGATGGTCGCAATGTTGAAAACCAACCACAAAATGGGGCGTGGTCACGCAAACGCCATCACTACCCGCTTTTGTCCCTGGAGCACAAAGTCACAAGTCATTCTCGTGATTCGCCTGGAGTGTCGAACTCAATTGTTCGAAGACCATCGAGTCAAGGAAACATCTTCAAAGGAATAGGGCTCATACTTGAATCGCTCTAGTGGCGCCCGATGCTGTCAGTACGGTAGGCGCATGACCGATAACACTCCAGAACCAGAGGCCCTCGAGAGCATCCTTGTTGAAGAGGCGGCCCAGGCAAGTAGCGCTTCAGCCAATGGAATTCGCTCGGAGAACGTACGAGCAGAGAATTTGGTAGCGGCCAAGTACTGGGGCGGCGTCCAAGTCCGAATCATCGTCACGTTTCTCTTGTTTGCAGTGTGTTGGGTGGGTGTCATCGTTCTGGGCGTAAACGGCACGTTGCCCCTGTGGCAATGCCTTGTCTTGAACTCAATCTTTGCTTCCACCTTCTACATGCCCATGCATGAAGCGGCCCACAAGAACATCTGGGGCAAGGTGTCGCGTGGTCGTTGGGTTGAGGAAGCAATCGGAACATTGTCTTCAATTCCAACTGGAATCAATTTCTCGTCGCACCGTGCGGGCCATATGCGACATCACGCATACACGAATGACCCGAAGCGAGACCCAGATCATTTCACCGACGGACGATTAAGTGAACTGCCCGTGAAGTTCTACGGAATGACCATGTTGTATTCATTTCTTCCGTTCTTTGCGCTCGTTCCACCACTACGAATTCTGTTGCCAAAGTCATTGCAGGCGGTTTTCAATGAGCGTGGAGGAAACGCCAAGGAAGGCAAAGCTCAAATTCGTTTCTGGTTACTCACCACAATTGTTCTTATCGCAAGCTTTATCACCGGGCATGGCGTTGAAGCACTTTTGTTGTGGTGGTTACCGACGCGACTTCAGCTGTGTTGGTTGATCTTCATTTTTGCTTGGTATCCGCATCACCCTGCGAATGAAACATCTCGCTATCGACACACTCGAGTTGCTGTCTTCCGCGGTTCAGGTTTGCTCATCCGCGGTCATGACCATCACGCAATGCACCACTTGTTCCCTCGCGTTCCGCATTACAAGCTGAAGGCTTTGTGGAGCGAACTTGCAGACGACATGGTCTCTCGTGGTGTTCGCACAGAAGGACGCGCTGTTGGGGCAACTCGCCCTGTTGTGTGGTGACCGAAATCTAAAAACGATCGGGGCGCGCTACGTGCGCGGCAGTAATCCACGCAATGACGGCGTACTTGTCAAAGTACTTCTCGGCGAGCATCTCAAGGATTGATTCTGCGACGTTGTCGGTCACAACTGATTCAAGGCGAATGCTTGGACCGTTCAAGTCGAGCGTGTTCTTCCCGGTAACACCTTCGCCACGTACATGGCTAACGGAGTAACCCTTTGCACCACATTTCTTGATGTCATCAATCAGTTTCTGTTCAACAACAGATTCGGCGACGATGGTGATGAGTTGACGTGCAGCTGTGTTCATGTTGTGTCCTTTATGTCAGCGCATTCGCCATAGCAATGTAGGTGGGAATGCCGATGGTGAGATTGAACGGGAATGTAATGCCTAATGATGCAGTGACGTAGAGACCTGGGCTTGCCTTGGGCAGAGCAATTCGCACTGCTGCCGGCGCTGCAATGTACGACGCGCTACCTGCCAACGTGGCCATAACAGCTACGCCACCAGTAGATAGTCCGGCGGCGGTGCCCGCAAGCGCACCAAGAAAACCATTGACGAGCGGAATGACAATTCCGAGGATCACCAATCGCACTCCAGCTTCTTTGATGTCCCGCAAACGTTCAGCCGCAATAACTCCGAGTTCGATGAGGAACAACGTAAGGGCTCCACCAAAGAGACCGACAAAGAGTGGGTCGGTGGGGGCGAGTCTTTCTGTGCCTACAGCAGAGCCAATGATGAGGCCGGCAACCAGCAGCGCAATGCTTCGACCACGAATGACTTCACTGAGTGCTTCCTTCCATGACGAACCAGATGATGCTCCACCTGCAAGGAAGAGAGCAACGATGATTCCGACAATCTCTAAGACGGCAAGGAGACCTGCGGCGAATCCCTCATAACTCATATTGCGCGACTCGAGCGATGAAATGAGAACAGTGAACGTGACTGCTGAAACCGAACCGTAGTGAGCCGCGATTGCTGCTGAGTTCACAATGTCGAGTTTGCCGAAAAGACGGAGAAGTCCGAACGCAATGATGGGCGTGATGACTCCCAGTACTAACGCTGCAAGGAGTGGCTTCCAGATCTCTGATGGTGATGCCTCGGCGAGTGCGCGGCCACCTTTGATTCCAATTGCTAACAACAGGAATGTGGACAGAATTGGATAAAGCGACTCGGGGAGTCGTACTTCAAAGCGCAGAAAGGTGGCAACAAGCGCGACGATGAAGGCGATGACCGGCGCAGTGAGGAGATTGTCGGCGAGGGATGCGGCAATCATTTGGATACTCGCTTTTTCTTGAGGAGGGGATAGATGATTTCTCGAATCTCGTGCTCTGACTCGAGGGGATGGCGAAGTGGATGGTCGAGATCAATCTCATAGACATTGGTCCGTCCCACCTTCGACACGGTGACGTACCCGGCGTCAGATAACTCGTGAATGATCCGGTGGACTGTCCGTTCTTGAATACCAACTAAGTCGGCAACTTCACTGAGACGTACATCGGGTTGTCGTGCAAGGCAAATGAGGACGTGCGCATGGTTCGACAAGAACGTCCACGACGGCTCATTTGGGGCCGAAGGTTTTGGGGGCATGAAATACATGATATGAAAATCAAGTATTTCATGTCAAGTTTTAGGAGGCGAGAACTCCAGCAAAGACCTGCCATGCCAAGAGGGACTTAGCGACGAAGCTGAGTCGGATGTACCACCGTTCGCCATAGAGGTAGTCGGCCCATTTGCCCTGCGCCTTGTACTGCTTCCATTGGACGATTGCGAAGCAATTGAAGAAAATGAACAGCGAGATAACGATGCCGTAGACGAAGCCTGGCACTGTTGTCTGGGGTGGGCCGTTGGGGGCGAACATGTTGATGGCCATGGCTATCCACGGCACGGCACCGGCAATGCACCCGAACCAGAAGGGGAGAAGGTCGCCATCGCCAGGGGTGGTGTAGCGCTCTTGCAGCCATCCAAACAGGATCATGCTGGCGTTTACTCCGAAGATCGCAAGAAGGGCAACAAAGTCAGCAACACCATTGAGTTGCAAAATGACGATGATCATGATCGATGACGACAATGAATATTCAACCCATCGATAGGTGTTGATGTGATTACGTAAGCCTTGGACGTACTTCGGAAACACAGACGGCGATGCAACAAAGAAGTGGAAAAACGCAGATAGCGCCATGAAGGCGGCGACCATGTACCCAATGTTCAAGTTGAGCAGGTTGATGGGGTCGGAGAACTGGCCGGTGCCGGGTGCTTCGGTGAGGTAGATGGCGTTTACGGGAAGTGATGCATCGTTGGAAAGCAGAACGATTGCAACTAATGAAGCGAGGTGTAAGACGCCTGCCCGAATGTTGAGTTTCCGCAGGCTGGTATAGGTGTCGTCCATTCGGACAGTTTCACACAATTTCTTTCAGACGTGTGCGAACAAGTGACTGCAAGAGGCTTGTATTCGCTTTCCAGTCTGTGGGGACCTGAAAGGTGTATTTATTGACGACGAAGTCAGTCAGTTTCTTCTCGTGGGCCTCAAGAACATCAACGCTGAAGGGATTGATGGTGAGGTGATTCTTTGACGCAGAGACGCCGAAAATTGATTGTTTTCCAACACGCAAAATTGGTTGGTTCCATGCGATGACAAGTTCTAGTTGTGGGAACTTGGACTGAATTGCGGCAAAGATAGCCTGTGAGGTTTTCGCGGTGGGAGCGTCGAGACTTTTGAAGTATTCCGCTGGCGTGGCGAATCGCTTCGACGTTGTTGAACCCCGCACATACATCACCAATGCGTTTGCGTGCGCCTGACTGAAGCCGTGTTCTTCTCGCAGGTAGGCGATCTGTTCTGGGTACTTCACGTCGCCAAGGTCCTTGACACGAGTAATCCATTGAGAGATCTTGCCCCCGTGTTTCTTTTCAATGGCGGGGAAGAACTTTGTGCGGTCGCCGTCCGATGTAGCCATGACTGCATGGTAGTGAGCGACTCGCTTGGTCCGAGAAGTTTCTGCTGCACTAGCGTGACGCTATGAACGTAATTGATGCTGTTAACAAGCGCCTCTCTGTCCGCCAATTCACTGACCAACCTGTGGGCCATGACGTGTTGCGTCAGTTGGTTGTTGATGCGGCTAGAGCTCCGAGTGGCGGAAACGTTCAGCCATGGCGCATCTACGTCTTGGAAAAAGATGCAACAGACCGCCTTCGCGCGATCATTGCTGGGAATCCAGAGGTTGCTGAACCCGAGTACGACATCTATCCATCGGGTCTCACGGAGCCATATCGCACCAATCGTTTCGCGCTCGGGGAACAGATGTATGCCAAGTTGGGAATTCCGCGCGAGGACAAGCCAGGGCGTTTGCGCCAAATGGCAAAGAACATGCAGTTCTTCGATGCCCCGGCGTCAATGTTTTGTTTCATTGATCGTCAGATGGGTGCGCCTCAGTGGTCTGACCTTGGTATGTACTTGCAAACTTTTATGTTGCTGGCCACCGAGCGCGGTCTCGGCACGTGCGCACAGGAGTACTGGTCGGTACAGCACAAGGCAGTTCGTGAGTTCTGTGGTGCACCGGACAATGAGTTGCTGTTCTGCGGTATGGCAATTGGCTACACAGATGAATCTGCACCTGTGAACTCTTTGGTGTCAGAACGCATGCCGTTTGAAGGCTTCGCCAAGTTCGTCTCGTAAATCTCGATACGGGCTGCAGTGAGACAATCAGTATGAGCAAATCCCACAACGTTGTTCTTGTCCCTTCATTAGGGCGCCCTGCATCTGACTTTGCTCGCCTAGAGAGAGATCTTGCGGGCGCAGGCTTTATGCCTGTTTCGGTGGAACCATTTCCTGAATGGGAAGGTGGGCCCACTCTCCACGATCTGGCAGGTGCGGTTGTGGCCAATCTTGAAGAACAAGGTGTTACACAATTTCATCTCATAGGACATGCATTTGGTAATCGATTGTCTCGTTGCATCACTGCGGACTTCAACTCGAGAGTTGAGTCACTCACGTTGCTGGCTGCTGGTGGCTTAGTGGAACCAGAACCCCACATCTGGCGTGCACTCTCTCAGTGCTACAACACTGAACTTTCCTCCGAGGAACACTTGTCGTATGTGAAGGAAGCTTTCTTCGCTGATGGCAACGACCCAACCGTGTGGCGTGATGGGTGGATGCCAGAAGTTATGCGGTATCAGCGTGCCGCAGTTCAGCGAACTCCACGAGATGAGTGGTGGTCAGCAAATGTGGATCGAGTGCTGGTGGTGCAAGGGCTACGAGATGCCATTGCCCCTGTGGAGAATGGCCGACGCTATAAAGCCGAATCTGCGCCGCACGCGCAGTTGGTGGAAATAAACAATGCGGGTCATGCGTTATTGCCTGAACAGCCCCAAGCAATTGCAGAAGCCGTGCTTACGTTTTTGTTGGAGTAACTCTCTAGCTCGCAATGCCGTGAACAATGTCGTGAGCCACGGAACGAACTGGCCGTTGTTCACGACGAGCTTGTGATCGAAGTTCGTTGAATGCAACGGACATGTCGGTGTTGTTGCGGGCGGCGAGAACTCCCTTGGCCTGTTCAATAACAATTCGGCTATCGAGTGCTCCCTGTAGTTGAGTAACCAATGTGCGGGCCTGCTGAATGCGATGCGTTTGATCAATAGTGGTGGCAGCAATGTCGGCGATACTTTGAAGAACTGCGATGCCTTGCTCGTCAATTCCAGGAGTGTTGTGGCTGAAGAGGCAAATGACTCCGAGAGCTGTTCCCCGCACACGTAATGGGAATGCATAGTCGTAGTACACAAGAGTGGAGTCGCCGGAAATAGAGAACTCGGTTTGAAGCGTTCGAAGAGCCCGTGAGCCAACAAGCGGAAGCGTGAAGCTTGCACTATCAACGCGACCTTGTGAGCCAACGACGATGTCTCCTTGGTAGGCATCACCTCGAACGAGAATGACTCCTTGTTCGACACCAGACGCTTCAAGACAGTACGAGAGCAACATGTTGATGCCGTCTATGTCCACTGAATCACAGAAGATGTCCGTCATGTCGGCAAACATCTCTGCCAGGGTTCGGGTGTCCAGTGTTGGGTTCATTCGGTTGCCTCCGTCGTTACTACCCATCACACAGGAAAACGACAGGATTCAGACGGTGAATGAGTACCGAACAGGTGAACCAAAGTACCGAGTGCCTCTTACCAATTGGCAGCCTGTGAGATGTACTTCGCGTAGATATCTGCGCGGCGCTCAAATTCGCGCAAAGACATGCCGTAGGTGTACTTGAAAGACTCGAGAAAGTCACCGGATTCACGCATGTGGCTGTACAGGGTGATGACTTTTGAAATACCGCCGTACTTTGCGAGAAGGAGTTCAACGCCAGCTCCGCCACTGAGGTATTCACAGCCACTAGCGAAGTCGCCATTTGTGCGGAAGCGCGTCAAGCGAATACCGCAGATGTTTGGCCAATTAGAAAACTTGCGAAGCCGAATGATGTGGAAGTGGCTATATCGATAGCGACCTGCAGACGCTTTTACTCGAGATAGTCCACTGATGATTTCCGCCAAACCTTCTCTAAACCATGCCGGTTCATTATCCGGAACGAAACCATCACTCAATCGGTTACGTGCAACGTGTGTCCACTCATGAGCAATGCTGCTGAGATTCCTATCGACAATGAGATACGACATTGATGACAAAGCTGGTTCCGCACGTGTCTCCATGGCAGAACTAATGGGCTGTGTCACGCTTCGCAGAAATAGATAACCAGTGAGATTGATCACAATGACGTTGCGGTTGCAAATTGTTGCTCCCATAAGGTAGATACCATTTGATGTTGCCAAAGTTGGTTTACATCCAAACTCTGCAACTTGTTCTTGAATGTATTTTTGGGTACGTCCAATGATGATGGCTATCTGCACGGTTCCCGAGTTGTATGGAACTGATAGGAATGCGCGCGCTTGGTGAAATGCATCAATGGCCAAGGACACTGTTGGGGATCCCGCAACCGAAGGTTCAATGCGCCAATTGAGAAGGTTGGTCGGTGGAGGAGTCGCCGATTCCCAATTATCTGCAATTCGTTGCATGCGAGCGATGATGTCAACTTCACTTTGCGAGAGTCGGACTCGAACTCGTTGCGCTGAATAACCGTAGTAGGGGCGAAAACTCACGATGCGAGTTGGGTTGAGGGTTGTTGGTTGCTTCGTTGGAGCAACTGTGGCACTCGCGTAGGTACCAAAAGTTGTCGCGATGACAAGGGTTAGCACTATCACAATCAGTCGAGATCTCATTCTGTCACCATAAAGCGCATGTGCAAGAAAGCGAGAGAGAAATCACACCTAAACTCCTGGAAGGCGAGATAGGTACCTTCGTTTATTGAGCATTGTGTTTTGCGCAGTTATGTTGATGTTGCGCGGTGAAGTTCACCGTGACTGCATCTCAGAAACCAGATGCATGACCTGAACACATAGCGAGACCCCGGACCTTTGGTTGAGCTTCCTCCACTCGATGGGAAGACCCAATGGCAACCACTCATGACTCCTCGCAGAAACTCTTGCGTCTCTTACTTTTTGTAATGACTGCGGCATCCATCATTCTTGTGGGGCGGTGGGATTCCCCACTTCAAGCGTCGGTGAAACCTGCAGTCGATCTGGAGCAGTGTGCCAACCTCGGCACAACGTGCGATTCAACGCATGCCTCTCAGTGGCAGACTGGAAACCTGGGTTCGAGCAATTCAGAGTATGCAGAGGGCGAGTCGGTTCCGTATCGCGCGATGTTCACCAATCTCACTTCAGGGAAAACCTATAAAGCGGTTCTTGAATGGGATTCCACTAAGTCGGGATCTCACGCCATTGACTACATCACGTCGTTTGATCGAACTGAAACAACAGCGGCGCCATGCGTAGGGGTGACATGTTCTCCAGGAACTGCAACTCTTCCCATACCACTTGACTCACGTGTGTCAACAGCTGGTGTTACACAACTTGGTTCTCAAGTTATTTCGGCCTTTGGTGCAACGTTCCCGGCATCGGGAGCAGTTGTTGCGAACACAGGCAATCTCTGTGGCACTGCGTCGTGCACTATCTCTTCAAATCCCAGCGCGTACTCATTTGCGGGAACTTATGCCACGAGCAGTCAAACCGGAATCAGCGTGTACTTCACCGCCACAGGTTCTACGACAGTTCTTGCATGGGGTGGTCACATTGCGTCTCGCATGGATTGGGGTGCTGGAAAATCAGCTGCTGCCATTCCTGGTTCGCCGTATCACATGCGCATTCTTGATTTGAGGTGCTCGAATGTTGAGCACTGCAGCGCCGGCAACATGGATCGTTCCATGAGTAGTGCTGCTGTAAAAATTCCTTCATCTATCACCATCGTGAAGCAAGCATCGCCTGAAGGTGCAACACAGTTCAGCTTTACTGGTTCGCCAGCACCATTGAGCAACTTCACTTTGACTGACGATGGAACAAGTGCAAACACTCGTGTTTTCAGCGGAATTACAGCATTCGGCACCTACACAGTCACTGAAGGAACCACCGCAAAGTGGGGCCTCGACAGGGTGTCGTGCAGCATTACGAATCAGACCACTGGGTCTACCTCTGTAAATGGAAGTGCGGCAAGCATCACGCTTGGTGAGGGCGAAGATGTGACATGCACTTTCTTCAACTCACCACTTCCCGCTCCGGCGTTGTCGCTAACAAAGACGGCAGATGTGGAGAATTACTCTGGTGTTGGTCAGTTGATTACGTACACCTACGTCATTAAAAACACTGGCAATGTGGCCATTGGTCCTGTTCAGTTCACTATTGATGACGACAAGATCAATGGTGGTGCACCGTTTGCTTGTGGACCTGCGGCTAGCACGCTTGCGGTAGAGGCCACGTTGCAGTGCACCGAGGTGTACACAACATCGTCGGGAGATATCGATACATCGGTCACAAACACGGCGTTTGCGGCAGCGGGAGAAGTTGTCTCATCGTCGAAGCAGGTGACGGTTCCGTTCGTGCCCACCACGACATCAAGTACGACATCTACAACGACTACGACAACCACCACCACTATTGCCCCTGCTCCGGCGTTGTCGCTAACAAAGACGGCAGATGTAGAGAATTATTCGGGTGTTGGTCAGTTGATTACGTACACCTACGTCATTAAGAACACTGGCAATGTGGCCATTGGGCCTGTTCAGTTCACCATTGATGACGACAAGATCAATGGTGGCGCTCCGTTTGCTTGTGGACCTGCGGCTAGCACTCTTGCAGTAGAGGCCACGTTGCAGTGCACCGCGGTCTACACCACAGTGACCGGAGACCTTGAGGGTTCTGTTACCAACACGGCGTTTGCGGCAGCGGGAGAAGTTGTCTCATCGTCGAAGCAGGTGACGGTTCCGTTCGTGTCCACCACGACATCAAGTACGACATCTACAACGACTACGACAACCACCACCACATTGGCCCCCACAACAACTGTTGCGCCAACGACCACCTTGCCCGTTGAGCTTCAAGTGGTGACACCTGATAACCCAACAGGCACAGAGGACGTATTGGATGTGTTGTTCCCAGAGGATCTTCCGGAAGCTGGCACATCGCTTGGGCTTGTGAGCATTCTCGCTGGTGTTGTACTTCTCGGTGGAGTGGCAAGCATGACTGTTTCGTCGAATCGTCGCTCACGTCGACGCACTCGGGGAGGCAAGTAGATGGAAGCTCTTCTTGAAGCCCCCGCAGGTGTGACCTCACTTCGGGTCTCACCCCTGCATCCTGCAGCAGGGGAAACCCCATCATTCGTGGTGCTCAGCACATACCCGCCAACACAATGTGGGCTTGCAACCTTTGCAGCTTCGTTGTATCGCGGTCTAAAAGATGTTGGTGCCTCGCGAGTCGGTGTCATTCGAGTGTCTGACGACCCGAACGATGTGCCATCTGAGGAAGTGGTGGGAATCTTGCGGTCGCAGTCCGCTCGATCACGACTTGAAGTTGCCCGACTCATTAATTCCTACGATGTGCTGTTTTTGCAGCACGAGTTTGGAATCTTTGGGGGCAATGACGGTTCAGAAGTCCTAGAGCTTCTTGAAGATGTGCACATTCCCGTTGTTGTAACAATGCACACAGTGCCGCTTGCACCTACGGCGAGTCAACGAAAGGTATTCGAGGAACTTGCTCGGCGTGCTGACGCTCTTGTTGCGATGACGACCATCGCTCATGACCGGTGTGTGCACACTTTCAAGGAATCATCTGCAAAGGTGGTCACTATTCCGCACGGCGCAACAGTTCCTGTTGGATCCGCTCTACCACTCTCAGACGGCGTGTCACTCTTGACATGGGGCCTACTGGGCCCAGGCAAGGGAATTGAATGGGTGATTGATGCGCTTGCAATGGTGCCTGAATTGCACGACAAAGTTCATTACACAGTTGCCGGTCAGACGCATCCGAAGATTCGTGCGAATGATGGCGAGAGCTACAGGGACATGTTGAAACGTCGGGCGCACTTGTTGGGTGTCTCATCACTCATCACCTTTGATAATCGATATCGCAGCCTGGATTCTCTACTTGAGTTGGTGAATCAATCCACCTGTGTGGTGTTGCCGTATGACTCCGACGACCAGATCACGTCTGGAGTCCTTGTTGACGCCGTGTCGGCAGGGCGACCAGTGATTGCCACGGCGTTTCCTCACGCAGATGAACTTCTGGCCACGGGGGCGGGGATTGTTGTTCCACACAGAGATCCGGTGTCATTGGCCCATGCCATCCGTCGGGTTGCGCACAATAGAGAAGCCGTCACTCAGATGGCAGAGGCAACAGTGCCAATTGCAGCGGAACATCGTTGGTCGGCCGTAGCTGCGAAATACGTTGACCTTGGGGTTCGGGTACTTATTGGGGAGCGGGTCGCATCATGATGGCGGTTCATGAGCCCAAGCAACGAACTGGCCTTCGCCACCTCGTTCGCATGACCGATGATCGAGGAATCATTGAGCACGCACGAGGTGCTCATCCTCGTTTTCACACCGGATACTGCGTTGATGACAATGCACGGCTTCTCATCGTTGCTGTTCGAGACAAAAACGAATCTCAAGAATCTGCAACGCTCGCTCGCATTGGGGCTCGTTTCCTACTTGATGCGCAACGTCGTGACGGACATACGCATAATCGCATGAGCTTTGAGCGCATCTGGCAGGACACTGCGACCACTGACGATTGTTGGGGTCGCGCTTTGTGGGGATTTGGTGAAGCTGTGCTTCATTCTCAAGACATGGAAGTAAAGAACCGCTGTTATGACGGTTTTGATGTTGGGTCGCTCGCGCGTTCCAACACCTTGCGGTCGATGTGTTTTGCTGCTCTTGGTGCAGCATCTGTCTTGGAAGTAGATGAACGAAATCGCGGGGCTTTCGCGCTTCTTGAAGACATTCGGGCCATGTTGGCCTTTCACCCCAACGGTCACGGCAGTTGGCAGTGGGTAGAACCGCGGCTCACGTATGCGAATGCAGTGATACCAGAAGCGATGATTGCGTGTGGCTATGCGTTGGGCGATAACGCATTAGTAACGCGCGGGCTCGACTTACTGCGATGGTTGGTGGAGAAAGAGACAATGAACGATCACTTGTCTGTAACGCCAGTAGGTGGACGCGGACCACTCGATCACGCTCCGCAGTTCGATCAACAGCCGATTGAAGTGGCAGCTCTTGCCGACGCTGCGATGAGGGCAGGTTCAGTGAGTGGCACCGATGAGTGGGATGAGGTTGTCCACATGGCTGGCAATTGGTTCTTGGGGAACAACGACACAGGTCTCTCCATGATTGACCTTAAACATGGCGGTGGTTACGACGGTCTGCACGAGCATGGAGTGAATGTGAATCAAGGTGCAGAGTCCACTTTGGCAATGCTTTCTACTATGCAGCACCGATCGGCAATGTGGCTTGTGTGATTGATGTTCGAAGCCATGATCCATTGGTGCAGAGGTCGTTGCATCGGTTAATGCCAGACCCAACTCGGGTGATTTCGCGATTGTTTGTTGCGGGTCAAGAGGACTACGGGGCAACTCAATCACGTGCTACACAAGTTCTTGATCGTGTTCTGGCCTTATCTGAAGACGATGTGTGTCGAGCGTTAGATGATGTGTACAACCGTTTTATTGAGCGCCATGAAGATCTCACTGAGGAACTTGAACGTCATGCGCATCGAATGGCCAACCGTGTACAGCCGGGACTCATTTTGTCCCAAGAGCGATGGCGACTGATTGGGGCCATTTTCACTCACGAGTTCTCCATTGAGGCGTCTGCACTGACCAATCCGTCAATCGTTGTTCACCCGAATCAAGAAGGCGTAGATGATGGGTCTCTTCGATTTGTGATGAGTGTTCGGGGGATTGGCGAAGGACATAGATCGTCTATTGGCTTTCGCTCTGGGGTGGTTGCCCCGGACGGGGACATACAGATGGATTCACCTGGCGAGCACCCAACTATTGGAACCCATTGGGAACCAATGTTGGAGCAGATCAACTTTCGCGGGTTGTTGGAAGAACTAGACGACATGGGGGAGAACGCTGGCTTTGTTCTCGGTCAGTTAGGCGCAACGTTTACGCTCACCGAACTTAATGATGTTCTTTTCCGCTTTCTCGACGACCGTGATTCATTTCGAAATGCAGATGCAACAGTGCATCATTTTCGCATGATTGCAGAACGCAATTATTCCGTCACGTTTTCTGCCGACAAAGACATCTCAGAACGTATTTTGTGGCCCGTGTCTTATGCAGAGTGGCGTGGCATGGAAGACGCACGATTAGTGCGGTTTGTCCATGATGACGGATCGGTGAAGTACTACGCCACTTACACAGCGTTCGATGGTGTTGGTATCTCGCAACAACTGTTGTCAACAGATGATTTCCTTGCCTTTGAGACGCATCCCATTTCTGGACGTGCCGCACGAGGGAAGGGGATGGCACTGTTTCCACGCAAGATTGGCGGCATGTATGTGGCTATGTCACGTGCAGATCACGAGACCAACTCGGTGGCCTTTTCGGATCACCTGGATTACTGGAATGCATCGATGACGGTACAAATTCCTACGCGGCCGTGGGAGTTGATTCAGATGGGAAATGCAGGCTCACCTATAGAAACAGAAGCGGGATGGCTACTCATTACGCATGCCGTGGGGCCAATGCGCACATATTGCCTGGGTGCAGTATTGCTAGACCTCGACGACCCAGCTCGCGTGATTGGTTGTTTGGAAGAACCATTATTGAGTCCGCGCGACGATGAACGTGATGGGTATGTACCGAACGTTGTGTACTCATGTGGCGCAATGGTGCATGGTGACATTCTGGTTTTGCCGTATGGAATTTCTGATCAACACATCGGAATCGGTACTGCGCGAATATCGGAGATACTGACTCGACTCGTTGAGTAGTAGACATGCAAAAGCCGGGGCAGTGATGCCCCGGCTTCGCTTCGACAGTGGTGAAGGGGATTAGCCCTGAATGAGTCCACCAACAATTTGGAGTGGAAACTGTGCGCCATCAGCAGCAGAGACTGCAAAGATGAACAATGCGCCGCCGGCCATAGAGATGTTCTTCAAGAAGCCAATCATTTCAACTTGCTTGGAAGCTTCATCTGCATTCCAGTAGTCGTGCATTTTCACGGCCATGAGCACAAGCAAGACTGCAAGAGCGATAGCCCCGATGTCGGTCCAGACGCCCAAGATGACCGACAGGCCACCGAGCAACATGATGACGCCAGACAACTGTACGGACAGTTTTGGCATGGGAACTTTCTTGAATTGTGCGTAGCCGGTCATTGCATCGGCTTGCTTCAGGTGGTTGATACCTGAGCCAAGGAACATGAATGCAAAGAGGACTCTTGCGATGAGAAGGACGATGTCCACGGTGTCTCACTTTCACTAGGGGTAGTTGAGGACTCAACCATATAACGATATGGTTGCGATAGCAATCATTCTTCCCTCCCGAATAGGTTCACCAACATGGCAACACAGTGGCTTTCACCTGCAGAAATGGCTGCATGGCGTACATACATAGAGACCACGGGTGACCTCATGCGTGCCATCGAGAAAGACCTGGCTCCGTTCGGTCTTGATCGCGGTGATTATCAGTTGCTGGCCATGTTGTCTGAAGCGCCAGACCAGCGCTTACGTTTGTGTGACCTGGCCGACAGCTTGCGATTGACACGCAGTGGATTGACTCGTCGCATGGAAGGTGTACTGAAAAAGAAACTGGTTGCTCGCGTTCAGTCCGAAGAAGATGGTCGTGTTGCTTACGCGCACATCACACCAAAAGGATTCGACTTGTTGAAGACCGCAGCGCCCAAACACCTTGAGAGTGTCCGTCGACTAATGGTGGACCTATTGACACCCACAGAAATTAAAGCTGTGGCATCTGCATTTGGGAAGATCTCGGCGAATCTCGCCACACAACAGTCTTAGCTGGCGAGTGCTTCCTTTGCGGCCTGAATACCGTTTACTAACGCATTGCGCTCTGCGTCACTCAAGGTGCCGTAAGCAGATTCAACAATTGCGTCGGTCAAGCGTTCGGCTTCTGCCATCTTTGCATTGATGGCGTCGTCGATTACTGGCATCTCGTCCTCGGAGTAACCGAACTGCTTCCACATGTCGGGGCGCTTTGATGCATGCGCAACTTTGCCGTCGAGACCAACTGCACGTAGCGCAATCAAGTGAGCACTTCCGCGGAATTCGCGGAGGATGGCGATGAGTTGCATTGCACGGCCTGCTGCGTCGGAGGCAAGGGTTTCGGTACGCATTGCGGCATACAAACCAAGACCCTCTGGGTTTGCTGAATTGTTCACCTTGTCCATTGCTGCAACAAACGCTTCGAGGTTGGAAAGTGAAGAGAGTTTTGCTCGACCAAGATTTGCTGCTGCCTGCATGTGGGCAGTGCCTGCCTTGCGCGGTTCACACTTTGCGCACGCGGCATCCCACACGCTCTTCACGAGCGCGGGGCTGAAGTATCCGAATGCTGCAGCAACTGCGGCGGAGTCGGTGTTACCCAATTGTCCACCACGACCCTGAACATAAAACTCCATTCCGCCAAGACCGAGTTCTTTACCAAGTGCTGCGGTTTCGGGAATGAAATAGAAGGCGGAGCCCAAGGCACCAATGGTGGGGCACACCGCGTCGAGAAGTTCTTTGTTATTCATATGTGGGCACAGTACCGAACCTTCGGCGACCTACAGTCATTGGAATGTCTTCTTCGGCACCAGGTGCGTCTCGGCGAGCAACCTCTGTGGCCCCCGCACTGTTTGTGGTGCTGTGGAGCACTGGGTTCATCGTTGCCCGGTATGGCACGAAAGACGCGGGTCCGCTCACTTTTTTGGCCATTCGTACAGCGATCGCGGCGGTCATTCTGTTTGGCGTCGCGCGTCTGATGGGCGAAGCGAAACTGTCACGCGACCAGATCCGAATCCAATGGATTGTGGGTGCAGGCATTCACGCCATGTATCTGGGTGGAGTGTTTGTGGCTATCGACCACGGTCTTCCCTCTGGCGTCAGCGCACTCATCGCTGCATTACACCCGGTTCTCACCACGGTGCTCGGACGCGTAGTGCTGGGTGAAAATCTGAATGTGCGCCGTGGAGTTGGCGTTGCGCTTGGCTGCATTGGAGTCATTGCAGTGGTGGTGGAACGCGGTGGTGCATCTGATGGGGTCAGCACTCTCGCTCTCGTCGCAATGGGAATTGCAGTAATCGGAATGTCGGGCGGAACCCTGATTCAGCGTCGAACCGCCGTGGGTGTTCCGTTGCTTGGCGGAACTGCATGGCAATACGCAGTCACCACTGTCATTTTGGGCATTGGTGCCGTGGTTTTCGAAGGATGGGAATTCACCGTCACTGCCCGCAGCCTCTGGTCATTGGCGTGGGCGGTAGGTGTGTTGTCGCTTGCAGCAATTCTCATCATGTTGTGGCTGTTGCATAGGCAAGCCGCATCGCAAGTGAGCAGTTTGTTTTTTCTTACTCCGGCGCTGTCCACCGTTGAAGGCGCAATTTTGTTTGGAGAAGAACTTGGTGTGTTGTCGGTTGTAGGACTTGTGGTTGCTATCGCCGGTGTGTGGCTTGCAACGTCAACGAGGTCTACTTCTCTACAAACGTAAGGTCTGGGCCAATAACAATTTCACCCGAGAAATGCTCTGCGGCCATTGCGTGCCATTCGGCTTCGCCACCAGGTTGGATTGCGGGAACGAAGTGAGTAAGTACCAGTGATTTAACATTGCACTTAGTTGCGGTTTGTGCAGCTTGTTGCACTGTTGAGTGATAGTCGATGATGTCGAGAAAGCGCTCACCAGTAGGCACAAGCGGAGCCAAAGCACGTACTTGGTCTTCGCGAATAACTGTTTGCACGTAGAAGTCGGCGTCTTGACACATCTCGTAGAGCCCGTCACACGGAATGGTGTCGCCAGCCAACGCAGCAACAACTCCGTCGTGCTCAAAACGGAAACCAATTGTTGGCGCAACAGGTCGGTGGTCTGTTGCGTGAACTGAAATCTTCACTTCTCCAATGGAGAATGTGTGGCCGGCCTCAATCTCGTGCACTTCAACTTTCATTCCGCCAGCAGCGCGAAGGTCGTCGTGGTGGTCTAGGCGGTAGCTCTCGTCTTGCGACAACATGGCGAGCAGACCGTCAATCATCTTCTTGGTGCCAATTGGGCCGTAGATAGGAAGTGGTGTTGCGGCCGGAGATGAAATCCAACGGGTCGTGATGACGTCGTTCAAGTCGCAAATGTGATCGCTGTGAAGATGGGTGAGAAACACTGCGCCGACAAAGGGGAGTGGTACGCCCGCTCCGAGTAAGCGAGGAACGACCGAACGGCCCGCATCGACCAAGATGAACTGATTGTCCGCTTGAACCAGAGTGGATGGGCCGGCGCACGTGACGCTAGGAAGTGGGCTGCCGGTACCGAGCAATGTGATCTTCATGCATGCAACCTAACGGGTGCGATGAGAAGGAAAAATGAACACGGACCATTCGGTCCACACGGTTAGCGCCCGCGAGGCTTGAACAGATCGCGAACGAGTGGCTCGAAATGCGAGAGCGGTGCGCTCTTGTAGTCGGCGTCGAATGCTGGCGAGTCGTATTTGGCGCAGAACTCTTCGGTGTATTCGAAGTATTCGTGCCCGCGGAATTGCTCGCGTGCGTTCTTGTCGAGACCGATGTAATCCCAGAAGTAGTAGCCCTGGAAGATGCCGTGGTTTTTCACCATCCACCAGTTCTTTTCTGAAACGAATGGCTTCAATATGCCAGCAGCAATTTCTGGGTGATTGAAGGGCGCAAGGTTGTCGCCAATGTCGTGAATGAGGGCGCACACGATGTATTCAGCATCGCGACCATCGGCCTCTGCACGTGTTGCTGTTTGTAAGCAATGCTCAAGTCGGTTGACAGGGAAGCCGCCGTGATCGTCTTCGAGGTAGCGAAGTTGTTCGAGTACGCGATCGGCAACCATTGCTTGGGTGTCTTGCAAACACACCATGATGTTTTGCCACTCTTCTTTTGTGGACTCTTCAAATGACTTGAAAGTTGCTCGCTCCATGGTGTCCCCCTTGACGGCGTGTACCCAAAAGTTACTACTCGCGGAGCGGCGTGTCAGCGGCGAGAGCGCAAGACGGACACCGTTGAGCCCACGGCCATGTTCTGGAACACCCATTTGGCGTCGGTGACTCGCATGCGGATGCATCCGTGAGAGGAGGGGGCGATTCCGAGCGGGGTGTAGAACGGCACTTCTCCCGATTTGGTGACGGTGTAGGGGATGCCGTGAAAGCCGATGTTGCCGCCCTCGCGCCCAACAGTAAAGCGCGTCATGAAGCGCATGCGTTCCCGCGGGTTTGGGGTGTAGAAGGTTTGCGCCGACTTTGAGAACACTTTGAACACCCCAACCGGAGTTTGGTCGTCTACGCCAGTAGAGACCGGCAACGTGGCGATGAGACGACGATTCTTGTTATAGAAGTACGCACGTTGTTCGTCGAGGACAACGCGTGCGAATGCGATGTTGACTCGCTTGCGTTGTGGCGGCGACACCGCAGGCAACGATGACGTGGTTGTGGTGGGTGCATCGGTTGTTGACGGAACCGTTTCAGGAATTGTTGTGTCGGTAGCACGTGCGTATGACACGGGCAGAACAAGACTTGCAAGAAGCAATCCAGTAACGATGCGGGCGGGGTGTTTCATCGTGAGTGCAAGGCTAACTGTGTTGCCTATGCAAGTGGGGTCAATGGTTACGCAGTGGCGGTATCGAGTGCTTCGGCCAGTGTGTTCCACGACA
>JBIIQG010000059.1:0-7854 GCA_044342185.1 Ilumatobacteraceae bacterium
TTTGCGGGAAGTTCTGCACATGTGAAGCCGTCGAGTTTGACGTCGGCGATCATGTTGCCGCCGCCAAGGAATGGTGGCATTGCATCGAGAAGTTCTTCGCGTCCCCACAACATGCCGATACCGGTTGGCCCCACCATTTTGTGGCTACTGAACGCAAGGAAGTCGGCGCCTAATGCTTGAACATCGGTGGGCATGTGTGGCACGGACTGGCATCCATCGACAATTGCAATTGCGCCATGACGATGCGCCGCGTCGATGAGTTCTTTTACTGGGTTAATTGTTCCCAACACATTCGACATTGCTGTGAACGAAAATGCTTTTGCACCAGTGAGAAGTTGATCTACCTGAGACAGGTCGAGAAGACCATCGGCTGTGAGCGGCACCCAACGAAGGACAATTCCTTTTTCTGCGGCCAACATGTGCCAGGGAACAATGTTTGCGTGATGTTCCATGTGGGTGAGCACAACCACGTCACCAGCAGACATGTTTGCCGATGCCCATGAACGAACAACGAGGTTCAGTGATTCCGTTGCATTCTTGGTGAATACAACTTCGGAGGCGCTTTTCGCATTGATGAACTTTGCAACCTTTACGCGAGCACCTTCGTACAGATCTGTTGCGTGTGCAGCTAGTTGGTATGCGCTGCGGTTTGTTGGACCGTAGGCATGTTCCATGAACTGGGACATGGCGGAGATGACCTGTTGAGGTTTCTGCGATGAGTTCGCAGAGTCGAGGTACACGAGTGGCTTGTCGTTAATGCGCTCGGCAAGAACCGGGAAGTCTTGGCGAATGCGAGCAACATCGAACGACATGGTATTTACGCCTTGTAAGCCTCGTAGCCGTTCTTTTCAAGTTCGGCTGCAAGTTCCATTCCGCCAGATTTCACAATGCGACCATCGATCATGATGTGCACGTGATCGGGCTGAAGTTCGTCGAGCAATCGTTGGTAGTGCGTAATGAGCAGAATGCCCAAGCTTGGGCGATCTGCACGTACTTCGCGAATGCCTTTGGCAACAATGCGCAACGCGTCAATGTCGAGACCGGAGTCTGTTTCGTCGAGCACCGCGAACTCGGGTTCTAGCAATGCCATCTGCATGATTTCATTGCGCTTCTTCTCGCCGCCAGAGAAACCTTCATTGAGATAACGATCGACGAACGAAGAATCCATTCCAAGGCGCTTCATCCAGTCCATTGCAGACAAACGAAGTTCAAGAACAGAAAGGTCGATTCCTTTACGCGCCGACAATGCTTGGCGAAGGAACTGAATAACCGACACACCGGCGATTTCTTGTGGGTACTGGAACGCCAGGAACATGCCGGCCTTTGCGCGAATGTCGGTGGTCCAGTCGGTGATGTTTTCGTCGTTCAAGAACATGTCGCCCGAGACCACTTCGTATTCGGGAGAGGCGAGAAGAGTGCTGGCCAAGGTGGACTTGCCGCAACCATTTGGGCCCATGATGGCGTGGACTTCGCCAGCCTTCACGGTGAGGGAGAGGCCCTTCAAGATCTCGTCGGCGGTCTCAACATCGTCGGAGACGGGGCGGGCATGAAGGTTGGAAATGCGGAACAGGTCGCTCACCCCTTCAGTCTAAAGGGGGGAAAGGGATTACCACTATGGGCGTAGTGGAAACTAAGCGTTGGCCAGGGCGGCCCAGACACTGCGATACGAGGGGTACTCGAGCGTGTTGTCAAGGTAATTGGCCTCGTGCAGAAGGCGGTGGTACCTAGGCAAATTGCGGAAAGGAACGCCGGCGTCGACGTGGTGGGCCATGTGAAAACCGATGTTGTACGGAACCAGCATGAATCGTGCGAACCAATGCTGGTGAACAGAGTGCGTCGTGTATCGACGGTCGTCGTCTTCGCGCATGCCGCCATGTTCGGCAATGGAACGCAACCTGTTGATGACGCGCCACACCGTGAGATACGGCGCCACCCACATAGCGACGTACATCCACCAATAACCAGAGAGTGCAAACGCGGTGATGATGACTGCTTGCACTCCCAGCATTTTCCATAATGTGTGGCGAACTCGAGTATCGGGAGATTTCAGTCCGCGCATTTGATTACGCAACAACTTGAAGCCAGTTTGTCCGGTTACGTCGCGAACAAGTTTGCGTCGCAGGCTTGCACGAGTGACGGGGTAGTTGGCATACAGCGGTACATCGGGTTCGTTAGGTCCGAACTCTCTCTTGTGGTGGGCCATGTGAACACGGCGATACGCAGGAGTACTTGTGAGCGTTGGATAACCAAGCAACCAATTGCCCACGAAATCGTTCGTTGCCTTGTGTGCGAAGAGGAGTCGGTGTGCCGCTTCGTGCATGAGAGACAAGAACTGCGCATGTGCACGTCCCATGAGAAGAAATGCCACTACCCACAACAGTGGGTGATTGATGCGCACAGTGACAGCAAGTAACAGAATGTTTTGTCCGTACAGCCACACAACACTCCACGCATTCTTCAATGATGGAATCTTGCGAAGACGTGCACGATCTTCCGGCGACAAGCGACCGTCAACAGAGACGTGCTGAGTGTCGTGCGATTGAGGTAACGCAGTAGGAGACATGCCCCCAAGGAATGGCGTCTTACCAGCCACGTTGTACCCACTCGGAAAGGTGTGGTCGTTCTGTAGAAATTGTGGTGTCTACGCCGTGTCCAGGGAGCACCACGGTGTTACCCGGAAAAGTGAAGAGGCGTGAATCTATTGACTGAATGATGGTGTCGAAACTTCCGCCAGGGAAGTGTGTTGCACCCGGTCCACCAGGAAACAATGTGTCACCGGTGAACAACAGCGGTGCATCTTTCACTTTGAACGACACAGACCCTGGTGTGTGGCCGGGGTTCAAGATTGCTTCAAAGCGAAGACGACCTACTTCAATGACGTCGCCATCGTTGATGAACACGTCGTAGCCAACGTCTTTTAACATTGCAGCGTCATCGGGTGTTACTGCTACTTCGTATCCGGCTTCGCGCATAGCGGGAACTGCCTGAATGTGATCGTGATGCCCATGGGTCTCTAGAACGCGACGCACACCAAGTGCTTGACACAAATCGAGAAGTCGTTCGTGTTCGTTTGCGGCGTCTATCAACACCGCATCGCCTGTGTGCTTGCAGCGCACAACGAACACATTGTTTGCGTAAGGGCCAACCACCACGCGATGTACTTCAAGGTTGTGGTCGAAGTAGTGGAGTGTCCCTAGCGAACCTGACATGTCTTTAGCCTGACACAACATCGAACCCAAATGACAGGGCGACAGGGATTTGTGCAGCGTCAAAGGTGATGTATTGGGTAGGGCCAGGCAAACGAACGGCTGCGGACAAATGCAGTGCAGTGGAGAAACCAACCGGTTGTTGTTGGCATAACGCAGTCGCGTCATCGAGGAGAGCCTGGTCAAGGGGAACAACGTGCAAGAAGTCCCAGGTGTGACGCACCATGTCTTCGAGGTGACGCACAAGTACTGGTTCATCGGTGAGACGAGAGGCAGCCGCAATTGCTTCACCAAGGGCGTGGGCACTGGCTACCCATGTGGTGTCCGATTCAAGAGCATCCAGAACAACACGACGTGCCGGGCCATCTATGTGCAGCGATAACAGCGCACTTGCATCGAGGAACACACTCATGAACGAACCTGCCCGAGTGCACGATCAACTCGTGCGCCAGATGTGAGGAGAAGTGGATCGTCGGGAACCCAATCGCCACGTCGACGTGGTGCCACCACGGTTCCTCGCGCCACAAGATCAGCCAGCGACACCCCGGCTAGGTCTCCCACTAAGGGACTCAGTTGAGCTACGGGTGCGCCGTCGATGGTGACCACCACCCGTTCGCCTTGCTGGGCGCGGCGTAGGTATGTGGAGAGGGCAGCGCGTAGTTCTCTCATGCCGATGTGTGCCATGAGGTCAGGGTACCGCAGATGTGTACACCTGCGTACACATTGCGAGTAGCGAACGGGTGGGTTGTCCCGACAGAATGACGGCATGAATTTTGCATTTAGTGAAGAACAAGAAGAACTCCGCAAGATGGTGCGCTCGTTCCTTGAGAACAAGTCATCAGAAGAAGCGGTCCGCGAGCAGATGGAAACCGTTAATGGTTTCGATGCAGGCGTGTGGTCACAGATGGCTAACGAAATCAACCCTCAGGGACTCGCAATTCCAGAGGAATTCGGTGGCCAGGGCGCAAGCTTTATCGAGCTTGGCGTTGTGCTGGAAGAAATGGGACGCGCACTGTATTGCGGACCTTTCTTCTCCAGCGTTGTGCTTGCAGCAAACACATTGCTTCTCTCCGGTGACGACGCAGCGAAGAAGGCATACTTGCCTGGCATCGCAAGCGGCGAAACAATCGCAACACTTGCCACCACCGAGCCATCAGGTCGTTGGGACGAAGCAGGTATCACCATCGAAGCAAAGGGTTCCGGATCCGATTTCACCATCAGCGGAACAAAGAGTTTCGTGCTCGACGGTCACACCGCAAACCTCATCATCGTTGCTGCTCGCACAGCGAAGGGCATCAGCTTGTTTGCAGTTGACGGCAATGCATCTGGTTTGACCCGCACTGCTCTTTCCACAATGGACCAGACACGTAAGCAAGCAAAGCTTGAGTTCAACAACACTCCAGCAAAGCTCATCGGCACCGAAGGCAAGGGCGGCGACGTTCTTGGTCAGGTCATGGATCTTGCAGCTGTTGCACTTGCAGCAGAGCAGGTTGGTGGCGCACAGAAGGTTCTCGAAATGGCTGTTCAGTACGCAAAGGACCGCATCCAGTTCGGACGCCCCATCGGTTCATTCCAGGCCATCAAGCACAAGTGTGCAGACATGTTGCTTGAGGTTGAGTCCGCAAAGTCCGCTGCCTACTACGGCATGTGGTGTGCAGCAGAGATGAACGAAGAACTTCCTTCGGTTGCATCACTTGCAAAGGCATACTGCTCAGAGTCCTACTTCCACGCAGCAGCTGAGAACATTCAGATTCACGGTGGTATTGGTTTCACCTGGGAACACCCAGCGCACCTTTACTTCAAGCGTGCAAAGTCAAGTGAACTCATCTTTGGTGACCCCACCTACCACCGCGAGCTTCTTGCTCAGCGCATCGGTATCTGATTTCACCTTCAGAAAACTTCATCAGAGCCCGGGCCTTGTGCCCGGGCTCTTTTGTTTGTGCATACATCACTGAAAGGGTGGGTGTTCTACTCTTCGTTTATGCCACGCACTGTTGTCGCTCAAATTTCCGATCCGCATATTCCTGGCCCAGGGGATGAACTGTTTGAAGCGTCGGACCCAGTGGGCAACTTAGGTAAGGCCTTGCGTCATGCAGCACAAAAGAGCACGGCCATTGTCATTACGGGCGACTGCGTTGCGCGTGCTGGTACGGAAAATGAGTACCGCGGTTTTGCCGATGTGTTGAACAGTGTGGATCGTGATGTCTTGTTATGTGCAGGTAATCACGACGAGTCACAGCGTATGCAGTCAACATTCTCGTTAGAAGGACGCAATGGTCGGCTTGATTACGTGCGCCCGCTTCCTGATGGACAGTTAATCGTCATGGACTCGTCACGCTTAGGTCGCGGTGACGGCGCGTTGGATGATGATCAATTGAATTGGTTAGACAACGCACTGGCTGGCGGAGATCCCTCGCTCATTGCAATGCATCATCCGTGTTTTGCAATTGGTGGGCCGGCACTTAGTTCTGTTCGTCTTGATGACGAATCCATCGCGGGACTTGCAGAGGTTGTACAACGTCACCATGTACTGGCGGTGGTCAGTGGGCATGCGCACATGACTATCTCTGCGCCATTCGCAGGTACCACGGCCTACATCTGTCCGTCAGTTGCGTATGAGTTTGCATTTCGGGGACGAGACCTCATTTATCGCCCAGGGTTGCCGCAATACATGGAGTACTCATGGGGCGCAGATGGTTCCGGATTCATGGCGCGTGTTGTGACAGTTGCCGATGATCCGGCGTGGCTACTGATGGAGAGCTTCTAGGTCGTTCTCGTAGGCTGTGGTTATGCCCGCCATCACCATTGTGTTTCTTGTTCTCTCCGTGGTGAGCGTGTTCGCTATTGCAGCTGTGGTGGTCGGTCGCGAAGCACGCCGACTAGACGCAGTTGCTCCACGAGTGGTGTACGAACTTGACCTTGCGGTGAACTTTGTAGCCAATGCATTGCCTGCAGACACTCAAGCTCGTCTCACATTGGACGAAGTTCGTGCCCTGCTCTTGGGTCACATGAACTGGTTGGCGGAACGCAATTTGGTTCCGCAGGATGTAATTGATCGTCGTCAAGATATTGATACGCCACTTGTGGTGGATGAAATGCATCTCGCCGCATTCTTGTTAGACGAAGCAACGAAACGTGGTGTGGAAGTACTCGACGATGTCGACGTTGTACATGTACTTGACGCACACAACGCATACTTCGCAGCCATTGGTGCAGTAGGCCCGAAGGCTGACACCGTCTAGATCATCATGTTGAACTGGCTCACCACGCGGTGTGCAAGTTCTGCGTCTCCACTTATGGAGATGTTTGGTGCAAGTTCATCGGCACCAGCACGCCCCATGGCTAACTGCGCAAATGTGTCACTGTCCATGCTGATGTCGCACAACACATTCGCTGGCACTTCTGTACTCACCTGAGCGCGACCTTCAACAACTGTGGTAGCAGTGACGCGCTGCACTTCGCCAGTGATGCGAATGACCACGCATCCGCCTTCTGGTGTGCCTGCACGTTTACCAACAACAATAGGAATTGTCCGGATGAGTCGGCCGATGGTGTGTTCGGCAGCAGGGCCACCTTGATTGCCGGGCTTGTTCACCGCACGACGCATGTCTTGTTCGTGTGCCCAACAATCCAGAACGCGAATGTGCAGGAAATCTGCGAGCGTTCCTGGTCCTGTCGGAGTGAAAGATTCTTGTGCGAAGTACGCCTCGTCGCCAGACCTCAGAGTGGCTAAACGCTGTTCCATCACGGACTTCCATTCTGCGAGAACTTCTGCACCGCTGCGAGCGCGACGAACATCGACGTCGTCTTCGTTCACATCGCCAATTGGATTCTTCACGTGTGATTTGTCCGGCGCAGTGTGATCTGGACGCGGAATGCCCTGCATGGACGATTCAGTTCCAATGATGTGCGACAAGTTGTCTTGCACTGACCAATTCGGAAGCTGTGATGCAGTTTTCCACTCAGTTTCTGTGAGCGTCTCGCAGAACTCGGTCATGGAGCGCCATGTTTGTTCCAACGTGTTGATGGTGTCTACAGGAATCATGTGCGTGTCCTTATCGTGCTGGGTTCTGAATTGTTCGCCATTGACGTGCTTCTAAATATGGCGAGAAGATTCGCCCAATCATGTGCATGTCCTCATCGGTCTTGGGTGTCTTTAATTCAAACAAACCAGGGAAGCGCGCGTACCCAACGGTGAGGTCCCACAGCTCGCGTGCGCGGTCTCCGCTTGGTGCAGGAAGAACGACCGGGCCAAACACGGGACGGCCACCTGGGACAGTGATGATGGGAACACCGAATCCGGCGAGGTCCTTAATTGCGTATTCGTGATCGGCACGTACGTCATCGCTGGTAGTGGGATCTGCAAGAGCCTCGTCCCACGCCTCAAGCGGCAAGCCGGCTTCGGCCAACAACTCCAATGCGATGTCTTTGTCGTAGTGGCGTCGTCCGTCAACGTGAAGCGTGCGACCACATACTTCGTAGAACTTGCCGCACCAGTCGTTGTCTTGGCGGCGAAGCCATGCAGCAACGCGCATGGGTGTCCAGCCATAGGCAAACTCGCGCTCCCACGGATGTGGCTTACCTTCTTCACGGTTCACTTCTTCAAGGCTGAAGAATCGCCAGCGAATGTTGAATCCCACTTGGGCCT
>JBIIQG010000104.1:0-2949 GCA_044342185.1 Ilumatobacteraceae bacterium
TGACTCTGTCGTACTCACTGTCACCAAGAGCGTAATGAAGACATCCACGTTCAGGGAAGGTTGCCGTCTGTGTGGCAGTGGCGGCTTGTGATGGGTCAACTGGAACTGTTGTGGTTGTGGTTGTGGTGCTCGTCGTGGTTGTTGTGGGAGGAACAGTTGTGTTTGATGTAGTCGGGGATGACAACGAGAACGTTCGCGAAGAACTCGCACTGCGATAGCGACTATTGCTCGCCAAAGTAATTGTGACCCGACACGATCCAGACCTCTTTGTCTTGAGAAGTGTTGTTGTGAGACTGCATGATCCAGAAACCTTCCAGGTCTTCTTCCCGGTTGAGTTGGTCGATACCAGAGTCGACAGCTTGTAGTTGCGCGAGGGTTGCAACGACTTAACTAACCACGTGAACCGAGGAGCTGGCTTAGGGGCTGCCGTTGCGTGGGAAATATTTGAAGTTGAGACAACGACAAGAGAACCAGCGAAAGCCAGTGAATATAGATGCCCCCATCTCATTGGGTCATCATAAGCGTGTCTCGCAGTGCCTGGGGCGAGTGCGAGTGCGAGTGCGATGTGTTGCTGGTCTTATTCCCCAGGGCTAGCAGCAAGCGGAGCATCTGTTGCGACAAGGGCTTTCTCGCCATTTTCCAGAGCTTCCAGCACGTGGATAGCAATGTCAGCCACCTTGACCTGATCTTCTTCTGCACCAGCAGCCTTCACGCCGTCGTCCAACATGATGTAGCAGAACGGACATGCGGTGGCCACGCGCCCAGCACCAGTGCTGATTGCCTCTTGCGCACGCTCGTCGTTGACCTTCACGCCGATGGACTCTTCCATCCACATACGTGCACCGCCTGCGCCACAGCACATTCCCTTGGTGCCGTTACGTGGCATTTCCACAATCTGCAAACCCTTGATAGAGCCAACAACTTTGCGTGGTGCCATGTAGACGTCGTTATGACGACCGAGGTAACACGAGTCGTGATACACGATGCGGTCTTCCAACGATGCATTGCGCATGTCGAGTTGACCTGTGTCGATGAGGTGCTCAAGGAACTCGCTGTGGTGAACAACTTCGTAGTTGCCGCCCAACTGCGGGTACTCGTTCTTGAGTGTGTTGAAACAGTGTGGGCACTGGGTGATGATTTTCTTCACGCCCATGCCGTTCATCATTTCAATGTTTGGCAAAGCGAGCATTTGGAACAAGTACTCGTTACCTGAACGACGAGCCGAGTCACCGGTACACATTTCGCTTGGTCCGAGAATTGCAACGTCCACACCTGCACGCTCCAACAACTTGGCCATCGCTTGGGTGACTTTCTTGTTCTTGTCGTCGAACGAACCAGCACAACCCACCCAGTAGAGGTATTCGTGGTTGAACGCAGCGCCAGGGTCTACAACATCGACGTTGAGGTCTTTTGCCCAATCTGCACGATCGTTCTGGTTCATGCCCCATGGGTTTCCTTGGTTTTCCATTGCGCGGTATGCGTTACCAAGTTCTGCAGGGAAGTTCGATTCCATCAGCGACAGGTAGCGACGCATGTCGAGAATCTTGTCGAGAATTTCAATGTTGACCGGACAGATTTCGTCACATGCCTTACATGTTGTGCAAGACCAAATTTCTTCAGAACTAATGCGTTCGAACAATGAGTTGGCACCAATGGTGATTTCAGAATCAATCGACAATGGCGGTGACACTGTTCCGCCAGGTGCGTGAGATGCAGTTGCTGCCATCACTTCACCGGTCTTCAACACGATTTCGCGCGGGTCAAGAGGCTTGCCTGTTGCGTGAGCTGGGCACACGCTGGTGCAACGACCACACATGGTGCATGCGTCAGTATCTAACAATTGTTTCCACGTGAAGTCTTCAACAACCGATGCACCAAATGATTCGAGTGAAGTCTCGGTGAGGTTCGGCATTGCACGCATTGCGCCCTTTGGACGATCGCGATCTTTCAAATACATGTTCAACGGGGATGTGAACATGTGGCGCAACATGGTGATGGGCAAGATGGCCAGGAACGCAACGAAGGACAGAACGTGGACGACCCACATTCCTTGATGCCAATACTCAAGTGCACTCAGCGACATACCGTCCACGGCGAGTGATAGTGGGTAGCCAACGAACGACCACACTTCGAATCCCATGTCTTTGCCAGCAGCAGCTGACGCGGCGATGCGGAACATTTCAGCACCGAAACCGGTGAGGCCAAGTGCCAATAGGACACCGAGAATGACGCCGTGTTCAGCCTTGGTCTTGATGCGAATGCGATATGGCTGTTGGATATAACGGCGAACAATTGCCCACACAACACCAAGCGTGAACACGAGACCAGCAAGATCTCCAATGAATGCGTAGCTCTGATACACGCCACCATGCAAGAACTTCAATGACTCTGGCAGTACGTGGTCGACTTCAAGTGTGGTGGTAACTCCAAGCAACACCAAGAAACCGAAATAAATCATGGAATGCATGAGACCTGCAGCGCCATCGCGCAACAATGTGCGCATGTAGACACCAGCGCGATAATCAGCAAGGCGACGCTTTGCGTTCTTCGCGGTGGTCTTGCGACGATCTGGTGCGCCGCGTTCCCAGTTGCGAATGCGATCTGCGAAACGGAATGAACCCCATACCAACATCATGGGTATGACGGTGTAGAACGCAGCTTTGTATGCGCCTGGAATTCCCCCGAAAACATCGCGATGGATCTCTGAAGTGCTTTTCCATCCAGTGAGGGTGGAAAAGATGCCAGAGAACATGGCGAAGGTACCGATGCCAACGCCGAGGGCGATGGACAGCTGGTACGGGCGAAGGCGCTTGGGAGCCTTCTCTGTTGCAGGTGCTGCGTTCGTGCTCATAACGACCACAACGCTAGTGCCGACAGGGGTGTTCACCCTGCTCCGTGGGGATGTGAATTGCCCTCAGTGGGCGAAAAATCAGCCGTAGTGGGCGCGGT
>JBIIQG010000045.1:0-10205 GCA_044342185.1 Ilumatobacteraceae bacterium
GATAATCCACGTCCTTCGAGTGCGCCGGTCTCGCGTAATGGTAAGTCTGCGCCAGGAGGAACTGTGATCTGCGTGTTGGTGTTCTGGCCAGGCTGATTAGGTCCGGCGGTACCCGGGGGCGCCGTAACACCTGGTGCCAACGACGACGTGGTGACCGGCAACGTGGACCCTGGCGTGAAGCCCTTGATGGTTGTTGTGGTCGTACGGGGAACGGTTGTCGTGGTGGTGGTCGTTGTAGTTGTGGACGAGGTAGATGGAGAACCAGGAACTGTGGTGGTGGTTGTAGTGGGTGGCGTATTCACTACTTTCACCGACAACGAATAGCCAGGGTCGGTAAGCAACATGACCACTGCTCGCTTGTTATACACGTTTGTGACTTTGCCAATCATTCCCGCGGCGTTCAGAACAGGCATGCCTACTTTGATGCCACATTCAGAACCCCGGTTGATCTCGACTGTCTGCGAGAAGTTTGATGGTGATTGACCCACAACTTGAGCTGTACACGAAGAAATTCCGGCAAGCGTGGGAAGCCCGTTCAAAGCGAGCAACTCCTGTGCTTCACGAACAGTTGCGATTGCTGCAATATTTGCGCCCTGGCCATAGGCAACCAGGTCTCGCAAACGGCGGTTTTCGTCTACCACGTCGTTGTAATTCGTAATTCCGTTCCACGCATTTTGGACAGGACGCGTGACAACACGCGTTGCACTTTCTATGGGGCGAAAGATGCTTCCGAACGCGGATCGCGCGCCATTGACGACTGAACTTCCACGGAGATCGAGCGTGATTAAGAGAACAGACGTGAGCGTGAGCAGAAGTATTGCTCGGCGCCGTGTGAAGGATGAGCCCGCCACAGAGATACGACTACGACTGATCGAGTCCTGGAGAGGACATCATTCCGCGCATCGCTTCAATGTTTTCGAGTGCGCGACCCGAACCAATTGCGACTGCGTACAACGGATCTGGAGCGACGTAACAGGGCATGCCGGTCTCATGATGAATTCTCTGCGTAAGACCCGTGAGCAACGCGCCGCCACCAGACAGATAGATGCCTCTATCCATGATGTCGGCCGCAAGCTCTGGCGGGGTTCTGTCGAGAGTTGACTTCACAGCGTCAATGATTGCAGCAACTGGCTCGGCGATGGCGTCGCGCACTTGGTCAGAAGTGATCTCAATGGTCCGTGGTAGCCCAGAAACTGTGTCGCGTCCGCCAACATCTGCCGTGAGTTCTTGGGAAAGCGGCCACGCTGACGCCATTTGAATTTTGACTTCTTCAGCGGTGTTCACACCAATGTCGAGTCCAAATTCAGAACGAATGTAAGCAACGATGGCTTCATCAAGTTCATCGCCAGCGACACGAACACTTTGGGCCACCACAATTCCACCCAACGAAATAACGGCAACTTCAGTTGTGCCGCCACCAATGTCAACAATCATGTTTCCACTTGGTTCGTGAACGGGAAGATCGGCACCAATTGCCGCTGCCATGGGTTCTTCAATGATGTGCACTGGTCGACGTGCGCCTGCATATTCGGCGGCATCTTGAACAGCGCGTTGTTCTACTCCGGTGATTCCAGAAGGAACACAGATAACCATTCGCGGCTTGCTCCAGCGACTGGTGGTGATTCGCTGAATGAAGTAGCGCAACATTTTCTCGCACACATCGAAGTCGGCGATAACTCCATCTTTCAATGGGCGAATCACTTCTATGTTCTTGGGCGTACGGCCCAACATTCTCTTTGCTTCCCAACCCACAGCAACGGGGCGACCATCACGCATGTCGATAGCGACCACCGATGGCTCGTTCAAGACAACGCCCTGCCCACGTACGTACACCAAAGTGTTTGCAGTGCCAAGGTCGATAGCTATGTCACGACCTATGGCCAAAGGGTTATTGCGACTCATGAGTAATTCTCCCCGACCACCTAGCGAACTAGGTGACCTGTGGAAATGGTAACGACCCTCGCCTTAGAGGGCGGGGAAGAAGATTCCCAATTCTCGTGCGGCTGAATCGGCCGAGTCACTGCCGTGAACAAGGTTCTCGGTGAACAAGGTGCCAAGATCTCCGCGAATGGTGCCAGGCGCTGACTTCGCTGGGTTGGTGGCACCCATCATGGTGCGAACGATTTCCCAGGTGTCTTCCGGGCCTTCGATTGCCATAGCAACGACGGGACCACGGGACATGAATGTCACCAATTCGGCGTAGAAGCCCTTGCCGACATGCTCTTCATAGTGGCGTTCCAAGATGGCCGAGTTCAAGGTGCGCAACTCCATGCCAACAATGCGGAGGCCCTTGTTTTCAAAACGGGAGATGATTGTTCCGACAAGGCCGCGTTCTACGGCGTCTGGCTTCAGGAGGACGAGGGTGCGATTAGACATTCTTTTAGGCTACGGGCTGGGGCACCGCTTGCCCCGTTAAGCGGTCGCAAAGCCTTTACGGAAGCACCTTGCGCAAATGTGCACGGGCTGCACCCACCACATACAGCGACCCCGCCACCAAGATGGCGTCGTCACTGGTGGCGTCAGCCAAAGCCATATCGCAGGCACGCTCCACGGTGTCGGCTGTGAGAACGTGAGCGCTTCCCATTTCGGTGGCCACTTGAGCAATTTCGCGGGCACTGCGGGCACGCGGTGATGGCGCAGTACAACACACCACCATCTCGAACTCATCAACTTTGAGAGCCGACAAGGTGTCAGACAGTTCCCTGCCACCCAACGCGCCCACCACCAGAATGCGACGTCCGTGCGGATCAAAGTCGTCAAAGAAAACGCTCGCACACACATCGGCACCGGCCGGATTGTGCGCACCATCCAAAATGACGAGTGGCTGGTGACCAACAACTTCGAATCGTCCAGGCATGGTGACTGTTGCAAGACCTTCCAACAATGTGTCTCGATCGAGTGCGCCACCAAAGAACGCTTCTGCCGCAGCGATTGCAACCGCTGCGTTTTCGCCTTGGTGCCAACCGTGCAACGGCAGAAACATGTCTACGTAGTCGGCATGTGGCGTGCGGATATGCAGTGAGCGGCCGCCAAGTGCCAAATGATTATCCACTACATCAAAGTGTTCTTTACGGAACAACATTTCGGCGTGAGGTTCTTCCAAAAAGATTGGTCGCAAGCTGTCGCGTGCTTCACCAATAATGGCAATGCTGTTCGGCTTGATAATGCCGGCTTTTTCTTTCGCGATGTGTTGAACAGTTGGCCCTGCAAACTCGGTGTGGTCAAGAGCAATGTTCGTCACTACTGCAACGTCGGGAGACACAACATTTGTAGCGTCCCACCTGCCCAGCATTCCTACTTCCACAACAGCTACTTCAACTGCGTCGTCGGAGAACCAACGGAAAGCTGCAGCCGTCATGATCTCAAAATAGGTTGGTCGTAATCCTGAAATGCCTTCTGCATTTGCAATGGCAGCCACACATTCCGCGAAATCTTCTTCATGTATCGGCTCGCCATTCACCAGTATTCGCTCACGAACACTTTCCAAGTGCGGGCTGCAGTAGGTACCCACCTTTAACCCATGCGCCATCAAGATTTTCGTGATGATTTGGGACGTGGAACCTTTTCCGTTTGTTCCCGTCACATGAATGACGCGATAGTCGTTCTGTGGGTCACCCAATACTTCGAGTAACCCACGAATTTTGTCCGTTGAGGGTTCTGTAATGCGCCCTGTCTTCTCGTATGAGGCGTGCTCATCAAGATAAACGAGCGCCTCTTCGAAGTTCATGTGGCTCTCAGGATGCAGCGCGGCGTTGACGAGGCGTGCGCGTAGCACCCTTCGCAACAAGTTCTGGCATTGCTTTCTCTGTTACACAGTCCGCGGTAACGATGACCTTTGCAATGTCGGTGCGGCCCGGAACCTCATACATGACATCGAGAAGAGTCTCTTCAAGAATTGCGCGAAGACCACGTGCACCTGTTCCGCGAGTGAGCGCAAGGTTGGCAATTGCTTCCAATGCATCATCAGAGATTTCAAGTTCAACATCATCGAATTCAAAGATTTTGATGTACTGCTTCACAAGCGCATTCTTTGGCTCTGTGAGAATGCTCATGAGTGCCGGCTTGTCGAGAGCGTGCACTGCGCCCACCATTGGCAAACGACCAATGAACTCTGGAATCATTCCGAACTTCAAGAGATCTTCTGGCAATACCTGCGCGAACAGTTCGCCCGGGTCCTTGTCGGCCTTCGATTCAACGGTGGCGTGGAAACCAACACCCTTGTGGCCAATACGTTGCTCAATGATTTGTTCGAGGCCAGAGAAAGCGCCACCACAAATGAACAACACGTTGGTGGTGTCGATCTGAATGAATTCTTGGTGCGGATGCTTGCGACCACCCTGTGGCGGAACAGAAGCAACGGTTCCTTCGAGAATCTTCAACAGTGCTTGCTGCACACCTTCGCCCGACACGTCACGAGTGATGCTGGGGTTTTCTGCTTTACGCGCAACCTTGTCGATTTCGTCGATGTACACGATGCCTTGTTCTGCACGCTTCACATCGAAGTCCGCTGCCTGTAGCAACTTCAGCAGAATGTTCTCAACGTCTTCACCCACGTAACCGGCTTCGGTCAGAGCGGTGGCATCGGCAACAGCGAACGGAACGTTCAGCATGCGCGCCAATGTTTGTGCAAGGTGCGTTTTCCCACAGCCAGTTGGCCCGAGCATAAGAATGTTGCTCTTCTGCAGTTCCACTTCGTCGCGACGAATTCCTGTGTTCTGTTGCAGATATTGCAAACGGCGGTAATGGTGGAAAACCGCAACCGAGAGAACTTTCTTTGCGCGTTCTTGGCCAACGACATATTCGTCTAGGAATGCGCGTGTTTCGACGGGTGTTGGGAGTGAGTCGAGCCGAACGTCGGAGCGCTCGCCCACTTCTTCTTCAATGATCTCGTTACACAGTTCGATGCACTCGTCACAGATGTATACGCCGGGGCCGGCAATGAGCTTCTTTACTTGTTTCTGGGACTTGCCACAGAAAGAGCACTTCAGCAGCTCACCAGTGTCCGTAAATTTGGCCACGAAGGCCCTCCCTCGAGATGTGAATCAGCGAATCGGACCGGAGCGGTCCGTGAGCTGACGTGACGAAATCACATCATCGATAATGCCATACTCAAGGGCCTCTTGTGCTTCCAATACGAAGTCACGGTCGGTATCGGCGTGGATGCGCTCGATGCTCTGGCCCGTATGGCTGGCAAGGATTTCCTCGAGAAGGTCACGCATACGAAGGATTTCCTTTGCAGCAATCTCAAGATCGGTGACTTGGCCGTACCCCACCTGGCCATATGGCTGATGAAGAAGTACGCGGCTGTGTGGCAAAGCGAGACGCTTGCCCTTTGTGCCAGCAGCAAGAAGAACGGCAGCGGCCGACGCGGCCTGACCCAAGCAAATAGTTGCAATGTCGTTCTTGATGAACTGCATGGTGTCGTAAATGGCGAACAACGAGTTGATGTCTCCACCAGGGCTGTTGATGTAGATGTTGATGTCGCGGTCTGGGTTTTCACTTTCCAAGTGAATGAGCTGCGCACAAATAAGGTTGGCAATGGTGTCGTCAATGGGTGTTCCCAAGAAGATGATGTTTTCTTTGAGAAGGCGTGAGTACAGGTCGTACACACGCTCACCACGACTTGTGGTTTCCGTAACGTTTGGAACGTAGTAGTTCTGGAAATTCATTGCGTCGTTCCTTGATTTAGTCGTGGTCGTGACCGTCGTGGTCATGATCGTGGTCGTGCTCACCAAGGACAGTATCGGTGCTGAGCACTTCCCCATTCTGGTCTACAAATGTGACGTTGTGCAGGAGCCACTCGAGCGCTTGTGACTTGCGCATTTGTGCAACCAAGTCGGTGACGGCGTCATTCTGTTCATATGCGCGGCGCACCTTGGCGGTCTTTTCGCCCACTCGCACACCAATTTGCTCGAATTCGGCGTCGAGATCTGCGTCGGTGACTTCGATACCTTCCGAAGAAGCAACAGCGCGGAGTGCAAGGTCTACCTTGACGGCCTTTTCAGATTGGGTCTTCATGCCAGCAATGAATGAGTCGGCATCTTGTCCGGTTGCGGACAGCCACTGATCGAGCGCGATGCCCTGAGACTGAAACTGCTGCAAAGTATTTTGCACACGAGCCTGAAGGTCGTTGTTGACCATTGCTTCTGGAGCTTCAATTTCAACAAGCTTTTCAAGCTCGTCGGTGAGACGATCAACAACGGTGCGACGCATTTGGTTCATGCGCATCTCTTCGTAACGAGTACGAAGCGCCGCTTTCCATTCATCGATGGTGTCGGCGTCGGCAATGTTTTCTGCGACCCATGCATCGGTGAGTTCCGGAATTTCAAGAGTTTGAACACGATTCACGGTGATAGCGAAATCTGCCTCTTCTTCGGTGCCATTTGGAACCGCAGTAAAGGTGAGTGAATCGCCCTTCTTCGAACCTGTGAGCTGGTCGTCGAAGCCAGGAGCAACCCAACCACGACCAATTTCGTAGGTCCATTCATCAACGTTCAACCCAGGAACAGGCTCACCATTGCGGGTGCCTTCTAAGTCGATCACAACGTTGTCGCCAACTTCTGCTGCGCGATCAACGTCGACAAGTGTTCCGAAACGACGGCGCTCGGTAGAGATTGCTTCGTCGAGTTCTTCGTCAGACAACGATGGATTGACGAGTTCAACACGAAGCCCTGCATAACCAGGTACTTGAATCTCTGGACGCACTTCGCATGTTGCTTCGAACTTCACGGGGTATTCGAAAGGAGCTGGCGTGGGGTTCTCTTCGGTGACCGGATCGTTGTTGTTCAACAACGTGACGTTTGGTTGTGCAATGAGATCGATGTTGTGTTCGCGTACTGCCTTGCCCAAGTATTCAGGTATTGCGTCTTGCAGTGCCTGACCAAGTGCGGCGTCGATACCGATGCGTGCTTCCAAAATGCGGCGTGGCGCTTTGCCCGGGCGGAACCCTGGCAGACGTACTTCGCGTGCGATCTTTCGGAACGCGGCGTCGATATTGCGGTCAAATTCGGCCTCGTCAACCTCGATGGAGAGCTTGACCATGTTGCCTTCTAGGGCTTCGAGAGTGCTTTTCACAGGGTTCGGAGTGTATCGGTTCGCCCTCATTGCTCACTTTCCAGCAATAATGGAGACATGACGCTTTGGAAGCCCCACGCACTTGCCAACCCTCACCAGGGTCAAATCAATCTGCGAGTTGGCGACAAAGTGGTTGCCAAGGCCGGAATCGACGATGCCCCAGAAGGCACCGAAGGCAAGGTCATCTTGGCAAATGGCTTCAACTGGCTTCGTTACCGAGTTCTCTTCACCAATGGAGCAGAAATTGGCGACCTTGATCATCGCCATCTCGAACCCACTGGCCGTACTGCGCGCCGCCTGGCACGCGAAGCAAAACGAGCCAAGTAGTTCTCACAATCGTCTGAGTACCGATAGCGTTATTCGGACACCACGGGGTGTGGCGCAGTTGGTAGCGTGCCTGGTTTGGGACCAGGAGGCCGGGAGTTCAAGTCTCCCCACCCCGACCATTTCGATCATTTAGAACGAGGACATCGCATGCCTGCAGATCTCGACTCCGCCAAATACGTCTCATTTGTTACCTACAAAAAAGACGGCACACCTGTGGCAACACCCGTGTGGGTTGTTCCGTTTGACGGTGGATACGCGTTCACCACCGATCCCACTGCATACAAAGTTCGTCGTCTTCGCAACGACGCTCGTGCCACTCTTACTGTGTGCGACATGCGCGGCAAGATTGCCGAAGGTGCCACCACTCACGTCGGAAGCGCTGTTGTGTTGAACGATGACGACGCAGAGAAGGTGTCGAAGCTCATCGAGAAGAAGTACTCCATTGGTACGAAACTGTTGGGCGTCATGTCTTTCGTGAAGAAAATCTTGGGCAAGGGATCCACTGCAGGCGACGGCGCCATCAAGGTCACACTTCACTAGCCAGAAAGAAATCTGGGGATATCCCTAGGTTTTCCACAGGTTCTGCTGTACGGTAGAAACTCATTCATTTGTCCATGGGTACAAACCGGTATCTATGGCCCTTACAAGGGAGATACCCCCATGGACCCCCGTCCTGTTTCTTTTGCTGACCTCGGTCTGCCCACGCCCCTGGTCGACGAACTTGCACATCAAGGCATCGTCAACCCCTTCCCCATCCAGCAGGCAACCATTGCCGATGCTTTATCGGGACGAGACACACTTGGCCGCGGCCGCACCGGATCTGGCAAAACTCTTGCCTTCTGCTTGCCCATGCTCACCCGCTTGCACAACAGCGGCAACAGCCGAGATCGTTACCGCCCACGTGCCGTCATCTTGGTTCCAACGCGTGAATTAGCAAACCAGGTACGTGACGTACTTGTTCCACTTGCCGACGCTCTCGGCATGCGCACCGCCACCGTGTACGGCGGCGTGAGCTACACCGGCCAAATCAATGCCATGCGCAACGGTGTCGACATTGTTGTTGCATGTCCTGGTCGTTTCATCGACCTCATGGAGTCAGGTCAGATTGAACTCGACGCAGTTGAAGTCACCATCTTGGACGAAGCCGACCACATGGCCGAGCTCGGGTTCCTTGAACACGTGACTCGCATCTTGGAAAAGACACCACGCGAAGGCCAGCGTTTGCTTTTCTCTGCAACCCTCGACCGCGGTATCGACAAATTGGTCCGCAAATTCCTCAGCAACCCCGTCACACACGAAGTTGAATCAAACGACGAAGAGGACGCTGCCATGACGCACTACTTCTTCCAGGTGACTCAAGGTAATCGTTTCGACATCATCGCTGATCTGTGCGCAGCACCTGGCCGTTCACTGGTGTTTACACGCACAAAGCATGGTGCGCGCAAGCTCACTGCCGCTCTGGTTGCCGCTGGTGTACCAAGCGTTGAATTGCATGGTGACTTGTCGCAAGCAGTCCGCGCTCGCAACCTTGCTGCGTTGTCCAGCGGAAAAGTAGACACGCTTGTTGCCACCGACATCGCTGCTCGTGGAATCCACGTTGACGACATCGCCGTTGTGATTCACGCCGATCCACCAGAAGAGCACAAAGCGTTCCTTCACCGTTCAGGTCGTACTGCACGCGCTGGCGCAGAAGGAACCGTTGTCACCATGGTGACCGAGAACATGCGTCGCCATGTGAAGCGTCTTGCACGTGATGCAGGTATTGACCCCATCACAAAGACCGTTGTACTTGGCGATGACATCCTCACCGAGATTGCACCTGGCGAGCGCACCAAGCGTGAAATGCCAGACATCGAAGAGCGTCGCCCACAAAACCGTGGCGGTGCACGTGGTGGACAGCGTCGCCAAGGTGGACGCTCCTCTGGTGGACCACGTCGTGAGTTCCGCGACCGTGACGACCGCCGTGGAGATCGCCGTGACCGCGATGATCGCCCACGCTTCGACCGTGACGACCGCCCCGCACGCAATCGTGACGACCGTCCAGCACGCGGTGGTGGAGAATTCCGTAATCGCGAGTTCCGTCCCGATGATCGTCCAGCACGCGATGATCGCCCACGCTTCGACCGTGACGACCGCCCAGCACGCAATCGTGACGACCGTCCAGCACGCGGTGGTGGAAACTTCCGCGGCCGTGACGACCGTCCAGCACGTGGTGGCGATGACCGTCCAGCACGCAATCGTGACGACCGTCCAGCACGCGGCGGTGGAAACTTCCGCGGACGCGACGACCGTCCAGCACGTGGTGGCGATGACCGTCCAGCACGCGGACCTCGCACAGAAAACCGCGGCTCACGCCCCGGTCCACGCGGAAAAGCAGACGGCGCTCGCAAAAAGCCAGCACGCAGTTACTAGAACCCAGGTCTAGTCGGTAAGACTGATTAGGTGGCTTCAAAGAACTCAACGTCGACGAACGACGTCATCTATACCGCGCGCCTGATTCGCACGGCCAACCCTTCTCGCCCAACGGGCAGCGCTATTGCTGTGCGTGACGGAAAGGTGTTGTGCGTCGGAACACTCGACGAGTGCAAGGCATGGGGAATAACGAACGTCGACACGCGCTTTCAGAACAAGATTCTCACGGCTGGTTTTGTTGAGGCACATTCACATGTGATGGCAGGAATGTTCCACTTCATTCCCTACGTCGGATGGTTTCCTCGCATGATGCCAAACGGTGTTGTTGTGCCGGGCGTGAAGTCCACCGAAGAACTTGCCGAGCGCGTGAGAGAGGTTGCATCGCGCACACC
>JBIIQG010000105.1:0-2872 GCA_044342185.1 Ilumatobacteraceae bacterium
TTCGATGCTGCACGAAAAGCAGGACGTAAACGCGGTACTGAACCGCGCATTCATGCTGCGGCGGGATCCGATCAGTATCTACCAGCCGCTACAGAGATAGTGGTGCAAAGAGCAGAAGGTTCCGTTTCAGAGCCGCAAGTAACGGTGTGTGATCTTCAGTCCATCGGCCACGAATTTGAGTGGGAGGAGAATCCTGAGTTTCACATTGTCTTGGTGGATTCTCTTCAAGAAGCAGTAGACCTGTTCAATACCTACTCTCCACAGTTTGTCGTCTCTACATGTTCCAAATCTGAAGAGGAACAACGGTACGTCTGGCAAAAAGCCAATGCACCGTTTGTAGGGAACGGTTTCACTCGTTGGGTAGATGGCCAGTTTGCACTGCTTCGTCCCGAGTTGGGGCTGAGTAACTGGGAGGGTGGACGCCTGTTTGCGCGAGGAGGAATTCTGTCTGGCGATTCAGCCTTCACAGTTCGACTGCGAGTTACCCAAACAGATGCCCATCTACACCGCTGAAGTTGGCAAAAGTTCGATGTTGTCAATGAGACGTACATCGCCAAACCAAACAGCCACACAGATAACCGCACCATCCGTGCTGTTGTCGATGTTTTGAAGAGTTTCAGGATGACAGACGCTGACATACTCCACGTTGGCCACATGTGTTGAGCGGAGTTCATTCAGAACAGTGTCTTGCAGTACGTGCGATGAGAACTCACCAGCTACATGAAGAGCTTTGGCTTTCGATAATCCAGCAGAGATGGACACCGATAAAGCACGGTTCTCGTGGGTTAGCCGAACATTGCGACTAGATAATGCAAGTCCATCTGATTCTCGAACCGTATCTACCCCGATGATGGCGACAGGAAAATCAAGATCTTTGACTAACTGCCTTATGACGGCAAGTTGTTGATAATCCTTCTTGCCGAAATATGCGTAGTTGGGAAGAACCGCGTTGAACAGTTTGCTCACCACGGTGACAACGCCCTCGAAATGTCCGGGACGCATGGCGCCTTCCATTGGTACTGATGCAGTGCCGGGATGGACGGACACGCTCGCACCTTCCGGGTACATGGTTTCTACGGTGGGCATGTAGACACAAGAAACACCGAGTGTCTTGGCTAACGCTAGGTCCTCTTCCACCGTACGCGGGTAGGTGTCGAAGTCGGTTGACGCATTGAACTGGGTGGGGTTCACAAAGATAGAGAGAACAGTGTGTTCGCATTGATGTGCGCTGTTCTCGAGCAACACACCATGACCACGATGAAGAGCACCCATGGTGGGCACAAAACCTATTGAACCACTCTGGCGCTGTTGCTCTCGAGACCAGGCCTGCATGTCCTGTGGTGTGGTGATGATCTCCACGTCATTCAAAACTGTGGTCGGCGTCGGGCCACGTCTTGTTTCGGACTTCTTCTACATACTCAGTAACTGCGGAGAGCGCGGCCGCTCTCAAGTTGGTGTACGCCTTAGTAAAAGTGAAACTACGGGACGACAAACCCAAGAGATCGTGCATGACCAGAACTTGTCCCGAGCACCCAACACCTGCTCCGATACCGATAGTTGGGCAAGACACCTTCTGTGTGATCTCGGCCGCGAGATCGCTTGGCACACCTTCAATGACCATTGCACTAGCGCCAGCGCTGTCTACTGCGTGCGCATCTTCAAGAAGTCGTTCACGATTGCCGGCGGAATCTCCGGATTGTCGACCTTGAACTTTGTTTCCACCCATGCGGTGATAACTCTGTGGAGTGAGGCCAATGTGGCCCATCACAGGAATGTCGGCATTTGCAATTGCAGCAATTCGATCTGCAGCGTGGATGCCACCTTCTAGTTTGACAATCTCTGCTCCCGCCTTAATGAGGCGAATCGCGTTCCTGACTGCATCATCAACCGAACCTTGATACGAGCCGAACGGCATGTCGCCAACAATGAGAGCGTTCGGTTTCACCGAAGCCACCATTTGCACGTGGTACTCCATGTGTTCCATGGAGACTCCAAGTGTGGTTTTTTGACCTTGCATGACTGTTGCGACCGAATCGCCCACAAGAATCATGTCGACACCAGCTTCATCAACAATGCTGGCGAATGTTGAGTCGTATGCGGTCACCATGGACATGGCTATTCCGGACAACATGCGTTCCGACAGCATGGGAACAGTGAATTTCTTCTTTGGTGTAGCGCTCACTCTGGCTCCGTTCTCGCCCATAAGGCTACGGCGTAAGTGCAAACCCCCACATCTGCAGTCGTGTTACTTGGTGGTAAACAACTCGCGTAGTGCTCTCTCGGGGTCCTGCAACAGAGAGACCTCAGAGTCCAAACGAAGCGTTGGGCGGGTGGTGGTGTTGTACATCTCCCACGTGGGGTGAGCGTGCGTGGCAAAGTGCGCGATTTCGTCGGCGAAACGTTCAGCGAGGGGGAGTCTCTCAGGATCGGTCCCGGTAAACATCTCGCCGCCCGGTGCATCCAAGTTGTCAAACGCAAATGGAATGTCAAGTGCGTGGCAACTTCCCAGGATTCCACCGAAAGCCGGAGTCGCCCACGTGAACCAGTACATCCAAGTGGGATTGGAGTGTGAACAACGCTGATCAACAAGAGACCATGCTCGGGCGCGAAACGCAACGTCAGTATCCACAGCAGACATCAGGAAGTGTGGCGATTCACCTGGACGATGTTGTTCGTATGCAGCCTGTGCGGCTGAGGCGTTTCCCTGAAAGATTTTGGTTGTTTTTTGAATCCAATCCTGCTGCGTCACTGTTGCAGCGGAAGGATTGAAAGCCGCCCACAACTTGTTCTCGTCCTTGTTTGTTCCAATAACAAAAGGTCGCGGGTCCGATGATGCCGTAGCCAGAAGGTCCGTTGCAATGGAGTTACAAGA
>JBIIQG010000107.1:0-2871 GCA_044342185.1 Ilumatobacteraceae bacterium
TCCAGGACGAAGACCCAATTTGTTGAAACGGATGGTGAGCATGTCAGCCTCGCTTCGCCAACTTGGCGCGGTTGTGTGGCATCTCGAGAACTTCGCGGTACTGCTCAACGGTGAGTTCTGCGCAGTGTCTCCAACTCCAACGCGACACGACACGTTCGCGGCCCGCATTGCCTACTCGCTCACGCAACTGTGCATCGTCGAGACCACGACGAATTGTGGCGGCAAGGGCCTCGGCGTCAGCTGCCGGACACTGCAAAACCGTTTCGCCGTCTGTGCCGGTGACTTCGGGCAGCGCACCGCCATCTGTTGCCACCAGACAAATGCCCGTGCTCATGGCTTCAATTGCCGGCAGGCTGAATCCTTCGTACAAGCTGGGAACGACAGCGAGTTCGGCTTCTGCATACAGCTCAACAATCCGTTCGTCGGAAACGCCCGAAACGAAATCGATGTGGGGCTTCAGCCCAAGAGATTCAATGAGATCCATGCTGTGACCTGGCCGCGGCTTACCAATGATGGTGAGTCGAATGTCGCGTTCAGTGCGCAGTTTGGCCATTGCTTCTAATAGGTACGACAAGCCCTTCAGCGCAACGTCAGCAGAGGCTGTGGTGATGAGCCGGCCCGGTTGGCGAGTGACGTGAGGAAGTGGTTTGAACAATTCGGGGTCAACGCCAACAGGAACAAGGCGCATGCGGTCACGTGAGACACCCATGTCTTTGTTGATGTCGTTAATACTGTTTTCGCTTACAACAACAATGCGAGGCATTTTGCTGGCAACTTTTCCTTGCATGTCAACAAAGGAATACCAGCGCTTCAACGAACGGCGCTTCCACCAATTCGGTGCATGACTCATTTCCAGTTCACGATCTTTCGTGATGGGGTGATGCAGAGTGACAATGGTAGGAATCATTTTTTCAATCTTCAGAATGTCCCAACCCAGACACTGGTTGTCGTGCACCAGATGGAAGTCATTTGCACGCGTGCGAAGTTCGCGGTACGCACGCTTCGAGAAAGCGAGTGGTTCGGAAAATTGGCCAGTGAGAAACCGGGCAGTCTCAACAACATCGGGCCAGGACTTCAATTCCCAATAGCCAGGAAGTCGACCTGGATACATATCGTTGAAAATGTCGAGGCTGGGAAGCTTGTGTAATTCAATACGGTCGTCAAGCACGGGGTAGGGCTGACCACCGAAAACCTCGACGCTGTGTCCGAGATCGACAAGAGCTTTCGTGAGGTGACGCGTGTACACGCCTTGGCCGCCAACGTGTGGCTTTCCGCGGTACGTGAGGTACGCGAGTTGCAATGGGCCATTGGGGTCGTAGGCAGCACCTGACATAGGCGTTGCAGGCTAACTGGCACCCCGTGGAATGGCTCTGTAACGGCGCTGAAGAAGAGTGATAGCCCAGAGAACAAGTAGAGCGATATAGAACGCATTCCCTAGTCGGGAGTAGGGCGTGCGCCCTGAATACAAGGAAACCGTGCGTTCAATCACGGCAGCGTCGCTAATGCTGGTTCGTTCAAAAACTTCACCACGCGGGCTTATGAAAGCGCTAAACCCGGTGGGTGCGGCCTGCACTACCCACCGCCCTTGTTCGCGGGCACGAAGTCGGGATGATGCAACTTGTTGAGTTTGAAGAATTGTCCAGGTGTAACTGGACCCATTAGTGGGATTGATGATGAATGTGGCGCCGTCGACAACACCCTCGTTCACGCGCCCACCAAAGAAAATTTCCCAAGAAATAGCAACTGCTGCACGTTCTTCACCGATGTCTATCCAACCGCGTGCATCGCCTGCGCGCGCATCACGCGGCACCAAGTGGGTTGGTGCACCAACGGAAGACAGCAAAGATCGCATGGGCATGTATTCGCCAAAGGGAACTCGACGCACTTTGTCGTAACGTGATGAGATAACTCCGTTTGGCTCAATGACAATCTGCGCATTTGTAAATGCCTTGGGACCAGCGCTTTCAGTGATACCCACAACAAGTGGAACACGAAGCCGCTGCGCCTCTGTTGCGAGCTCTGTGTATTCCCGGCTATCAACAAACAAGCCTTGTGCTGAAACGTTGATGACATTCTCTGGCCATACAACTGCGGAGCGTTTGGTGGAAGGCTGCAATGCTTTGGTGAGTTCAAGATGGCGTTCAAACACTTCACGCGAGTCTGTGTTCACTGCGCGAGTTCCCTGTTCGCCGCCACCTTGAATTACTGCAAGAGTGAGCGTGCGTCCGGTATTGGATGTCCCGTCCCACACGTTTGAGCAGCCAACAAGTACAAGCGTGACAAGGATTACGCGAATGCGTTTTTGCGATAGGCCAATCCAGAACGCAACGACAGAGATGAGAATGACTCCGCCCCATGGAGAGAACGACGCAAGCGGGCTTTGTGATTGCGCAATTCCTAACGTTGCCAGTGGCACTCCACCGAAAGGCCACGACAATCGAATTGTCTCGGCAAGCACATGAAACACAATGAGTGCCTCCGTGTGTTGCCGTGGATTATTGAATGATGCAGCCGCTCTTGCTGCCACGCCATGAAGGCAGGCGAATACGGCCACAGCAATGAGATAGCCCGGCGCCGTCAGGAACCACATCCACGCCATTCCCGGAAGAAACCACCCAAGAGCAAATGCCGCGCCGGTTGCCAGTGATGATTTCTCTTGGCGTTGTCGTGCGAGTGAACCGTAGAGCGCGATACCAAGAAAACTCAGTGGCCACCAACCCCACGGGGGAAGTGATGCGGCAACTAGGAGCCCTGAGGCGAACGGTGCGAGATGACGGCGCATTAACGAAGCAATGTTGCTCGCACCACGTAGCGCTTACTGGTGCTTCCACGCGGATGACAGGTAAAGAGCGTGAGCGTCGGGCGTGATGT
>JBIIQG010000106.1:0-2871 GCA_044342185.1 Ilumatobacteraceae bacterium
TCCAGGACGAAGACCCAATTTGTTGAAACGGATGGTGAGCATGTCAGCCTCGCTTCGCCAACTTGGCGCGGTTGTGTGGCATCTCGAGAACTTCGCGGTACTGCTCAACGGTGAGTTCTGCGCAGTGCCTCCAACTCCAACGCGACACAACACGTTCGCGGCCCGCATTGCCTACTCGCTCACGCAACTGTGCATCGTCAAGACCGCGACGAATTGTGGCGGCAAGTGCATCGGCGTCAGCTGCTGGACACTGCAAAACCGTCTCGCCGTCTGTGCCGGTGACTTCGGGCAGCGCACCGCCATCTGTTGCCACCAAACAAATGCCCGTGCTCATGGCTTCAATTGCCGGCAGGCTGAACCCTTCGTACAAGCTGGGAACAACAGCAAGTTCGGCTTCTGCATACAGCTCAACAATCCGTTCGTCGGAAACGCCTGATACGAAATCGATGTGGGGCTTCAGCCCGAGAGATTCAATGAGGTCCATGCTGTGACCTGGACGTGGTTTACCAATGATGGTGAGTCGAATGTCGCGTTCAGTGCGCAGTTTGGCCATTGCTTCTAATAGGTACGACAAGCCCTTCAGTGCAACGTCTGCAGAGGCTGTGGTGATGAGTCGACCAGGTTGGCGAGTGACATGAGGAAGTGGTTTGAACAAGTCGGGATCAACGCCAACAGGAACAAGGCGCATGCGGTCACGTGAGACACCCATGTCTTTGTTGATGTCGTTAATGCTGTTCTCGCTCACAACAACAATGCGTGGCATTTTGCTGGCAACTTTTCCTTGCATGTCAACAAAGGAATACCAACGCTTCAACGAACGGCGCTTCCACCAATTCGGTGCATGACTCATTTCCAGTTCACGATCTTTCGTGATGGGGTGATGCAGAGTGACAATGGTAGGAATCATTTTTTCAATCTTCAGAATGTCCCAACCCAGACACTGGTTGTCGTGCACCAGATGGAAGTCATTTGCACGCGTGCGAAGTTCGCGGTACGCACGCTTCGAGAAAGCGAGTGGTTCGGAAAATTGGCCAGTGAGAAACCGGGCAGTCTCAACAACATCGGGCCAGGACTTCAATTCCCAATAGCCAGGAAGTCGACCTGGATACATATCGTTGAAAATGTCGAGGCTGGGAAGCTTGTGTAATTCAATACGGTCGTCAAGCACGGGGTAGGGCTGACCACCGAAAACCTCGACGCTGTGTCCGAGATCGACAAGAGCTTTCGTGAGGTGACGCGTGTACACGCCTTGGCCGCCAACGTGTGGCTTTCCGCGGTACGTGAGGTACGCGAGTTGCAATGGGCCATTGGGGTCGTAGGCAGCACCTGACATAGGCGTTGCAGGCTAACTGGCACCCCGTGGAATGGCTCTGTAACGGCGCTGAAGAAGAGTGATAGCCCACAAAACAAGTAGAGCGATATAGAACGCATTCCCTAGTCGGGAGTAGGGCGTGCGCCCTGAATACAAGGAAACCGTGCGTTCAATCACAGCAGCGTCGCTAATGCTGGTTCGTTCAAAAACTTCACCACGCGGGCTTATGAAAGCGCTAAACCCGGTGGGTGCGGCCTGCACTACCCACCGCCCTTGTTCGCGGGCACGAAGTCGTGATGCTGCAACTTGTTGAGTTTGAAGAATTGTCCAGGTGTAACTGGAGCCGTTAGTGGGATTGATGATGAATGTGGCGCCGTCAACGACGCCCTCGTTTACGCGCCCGCCAAAGAAAATTTCCCAAGAAATAGCAACTGCTGCACGTTCATCACCGATGTCTATCCATCCGCGTGCGTCTCCTGCGCGCGCATCACGCGGCACCAAGTGAGTTGGTGCACCAACAGAAGACAGCAACGATCGCATGGGCATGTATTCGCCAAAGGGAACTCGACGCACTTTGTCGTAGCGCGATGAGATAACTCCGTTTGGCTCAATGACAATTTGCGCATTTGTAAATGCGTCGGGACCAGCGCTTTCGGTGATACCCACAACAAGTGGAACACGAAGCCGCTTCGCCTCTGTTGCGAGCTCTGTGTATTCCCGGCTATCAACAAACAAGCCTTGCGCTGAAACGTTGATGACATTCTCTGGCCAGACAACTGCGGAGCGTTTGGTGGAAGGCTGCAATGCTTTGGTGAGTTCAAGATGTCGTTCAAACACTTCACGTGGGTCTGTGTTCACTGCGCGAGTTCCCTGTTCGCCGCCACCTTGAATCACTGCAAGAGTGAGCGTGCGTCCGGTATTGGATGTTCCGTCCCATATGTTTGCGCAGCCAACAAGCACAAGCGTGACAAGGATTGCGCGGGTGCGTTTTTGCGATAGGCCAATCCAGAACGCAACAACAGAGATGAGAATGACTCCGCCCCACGGAGAGAACGACGCAAGCGGACTTTGTGATTGCGCAATTCCTAACGTTGCCAGTGGCACTCCGCCGAAAGGCCACGACAATCGAATTGTCTCGGCAAGCACATGAAATACAATGAGAGCCGCCGTGTGTTGTCGTGTGTTGTTAAACGATGCAGCCGCTTTTGCTGCCACGCCATGAAGGCTGGCAAACAAGGCCACAGCAATGAGATACCCCGGCGCCGTCAGGAACCACATCCACGCCATTCCTGGAAGAAACCACCCAAGAGCAAATGCTGCACCAGTGGCCAGTGGTGATTTCTCTTGGCGCGTTCGTGCGAGTGAACCGTAGAACGCGATGCCAAGAAAACTCAGCGGCCACCAACCCCACGGCGGCAGTGATGCGGCAACGAGGAGCCCTGAGGCGAACGGTGCGAGATGACGGCGCATTAACGAAGCAATGTTGCTCGCACCACGTAGCGCTTACTGGTGCTTCCACGCGGATGACAGGTAAAGAGCGTGAGCGTCGGGCGTGATGT
>JBIIQG010000108.1:0-2852 GCA_044342185.1 Ilumatobacteraceae bacterium
TAAATGCTGACTGGCGTGATGTTCGCAAAGAAGGTTCGTTGCGGGCTGAGCGCATTTCCGTTCTTCTTAGACCCAACAATTTGAACCGTCACCTGGTAGTCGGTTCCGTTTGAATGTGGAACCGATGGAAAACTCCAGAGTCCGGGTGCTACTCCATCGGGCACACCATCTGCAGTAGAACCTGTGAAGTCGGTGACGCCTCTTGCGGGGAAGAATCGCGAGAACGCACCACTACTCACAGTGCCTCCACGCGTTGCACTAACACCTTCAATGCAATCCACTGTCGTTGTGGATGTGCATGGGCCAAGCACCGCACGGAAGTAATACCCACTAGAAGTGGAGCACGCAGGATCAAGCGTGGACGAGCAAATCTTTGTTCCTCCACTACCCACCAAGACAGAAACATTGTCTCGAAGACCAGATACTTCATTCATCTCCACACCATGGGCGCCGGTAGCCGATGTATGTGGACTGGGGATTTGCTCGTCTTCTGTCGGAACCGACAAAGCAGTTCCCCCACTGGCAGCAAGTGTTGCTACAACCACGCAGGTCGCAAGTGCTGTTTTCAGTTTCACAATAACTCCCCCATCTTGAAGCATTTGCCTCAAGATTGTGTCTAGGACCACTGTACTGAATGGCACCAATGCTGTGTTACAAGAATGAATTCAAGTCAGACAGGCGCTTGTCGTTTGAGAACACCTCAACCGGCGCAGACAACGGAAGACGCAACGCACGCTGAATGATGCGGCACGTGGTGTGCTGGTTGTATTCAGCCAATGTGACAGCCCAACCATCGCGACCCGCGCGAGCAGTTCGACCCGAACGGTGCAAGTACGCCTTCGTGTCAATAGGTGGGACGTAATGAACTACGCACGCCACATCATCAATATCGATTCCTCGAGCGGCCACATCTGTCGCCACGAGAACTTTCAACTGGTTATCGGTGAACCGAACAATTGCTTTCTCTCGCGCAGCTTGCGTGAGGTCGCCATGAATTGCTGCCGCGTTCACGCCAAGGTCTTGCAAATTCTCCGTGACTCTGTCGCACAAACGCTTCGTGTCGCAGAACACAACCGTCTTACCGGTGGACTCAACAATTGCAGCAATCACTTTGTCTTTATCCATCTTGTGAATTGCCAAGAACAAATGGTGCATTGTTCCCACCGTGTCAGTGGGCGAATCGATGCTCACTTCGTCGGGGGACTTCATGTATCGACGCACAAGGTTGCCTACTTGGCCATCCAAAGTGGCCGAGAACAGCATCGTTTGATGCTCGCCAGTGACATGGCGCAACACCCACTCCACTTGCGGAGTGAATCCTTCGTCGGCCATGCGGTCGGCTTCGTCCAGAACAACAACTTCCACATCAGAAAGCGACACTTCATCGCCCTTCATCAGGTCAATCAATCGCAGAGGCGTTGCAACAATGATGTCGACACCTTTTTCTAATGCATCAACTTGATCGTCACGAGACGCTCCGCCGTACACGGGCAGGACAACACGGTCACACTCTTTGCCGATCGGCTGCAACACTTCAGCTACCTGCAGTGCGAGTTCGCGCGTTGGCACAAGCACTAACCCACGTGGAGCTCGCACTCGAGAGAACTTCGTTGTTCTGGCCAACATGGGGACCCCAAAGGCCAGGGTTTTGCCTGAACCCGTGCGTGCCCGACCGCAGAGGTCGACGCCGCGCATGGCAACAGGAATGGCTTCAGTTTGGATGGCAAAAGGTGCGGCGAATCCGGCGGCCGCAAGACCTTTATCCACCTCGGGAGGCACTCCGAGTGCCGCAAATCCCGTAGGGGTTGAAATAGGTGTGGTCATGACGGAGACCTACCGTATCGGCGCTATCTGCCCATCTCAGTGACCTACATGGACTTTTCACGAACTCTTTGACGCAGAAAATGAACTTTTCCTAAAAAGGCGAGCAAGAGGCAATTCATTCCGTTAGTTTTTCCCATCCTGACGCGGGAAAGCCTCGCGCAGAAAGGACCAACCACTCACGGATCAGCACCGAGCAAAAGTCGTACGAACCGGGTCAGTAGACAACGGCGTGCGCCACCCGCCACGGGCGAACCCTCTACCCACCAGGGAGGAGTTCTCATGGACGCACAACTCGACGGAACACAGACATGTGGCCGAAAAGGAATCGCATACGACTGGCAAGCATTGCTCGTGCCAGCAGAACCGGAGTTCAGCGAATCGCTGGACGAACTCATCAGTGACGACTCCGTCACTGCAGAGCGCGGGTAACTGATACCCATTAACGCTTCAACATCTCTTATCCCCCGCCGCGTCCTCGTTCTTGGTTGCGGCGGTGTTGCCCAGTGCACTCTTCCACTTCTCGTTCGCGACGTGAAGATTGCACCCAACAGCATCACGGTGGTCGACTTTCTCGACAATCGTGAACGCATTGCAGATCTCATTGCAATGGGCGTCACCTACGAAATTGGTCGTGTCACCCCAGAGAACCTGGACGAGTTCCTCTCTGCTCGGGTCTCCGAAGGTGATTTGCTTCTTGACCTTGCATGGAACATCGATGCACCCACCATTCTCAACTGGTGTCACGAACATGGCGTTCGTTATTTGAACACCTCCGTTGAACTGTGGGATCCATACGAAGACATGGCGAACACGCACCCGCTTGATCGCACTCTCTATGTGCGGCACCAATCTCTTCGCAAGATGGTGGAGTCATGGGGCGGCAACAGCGGAGCAACTGCCGTTCTCGAACATGGTGCAAACCCAGGCCTAGTCAGTCACTTTGTGAAGCAGGCACTCGCCGAGATCACAACAAAGATTCTCACCGAAGGTCGTGCAGGAAATCGACAGAGCGCGATGGAATCAGCACT
>JBIIQG010000046.1:0-9969 GCA_044342185.1 Ilumatobacteraceae bacterium
AGGACATCCACATTCTCGAGCGACACGTTGAGCAGGTTCTCCACATCGGTCTTCAATGCAGTCACACCACCAGTGACGTATGAATCGGAAATTCGTCGTGGTGCTTCTCCATCTGCAACGTCTGCTCGCGCGCCAACAGGAACGGACACGATGGTTCCGCCTTGCAACTGCGGATCAACAGCAAGAAGTGCAAGCGATGCGACTTCGTTACGAGAGTTCGTCACAGCCAGCATGGTGACGGGAGTCAGCGGAATAGAGATTGTTGCGTTGTTGTCAACTTTGTCTCCACCCGTTTCATTCAGTAGTTCGTTCGCACCAAGAACCAATCCGCTGGGTAGAGCAATAACTGTGAGCACCGACGTAATGCTTGCGGCAATCATGCGGCGACGACGACGTGCTGGAATAGCGCTCACGTGCGCTCTCCATACAAACCATGTTCAGAGATGATGCGCGCAACATCTGGCGTTGTGAAACCGTCGAGCGATTGACCAGCAGCAATGCGTTCACGAATGCTCGTGCTGGACACGTTCACGGGGTCCATGTGAACATGCACGCTTGTCGCTCCTACGATATCTGATGCGTGTTCGGTGCGATTCACGATGACGAGCGTAGAGAGTGCCAACACCACCTCAGGGCGATGCCACGAGTGAATTCGTCCCGCAGTATCTGCACCCACAATCAAGAAGATCTCCGTGTTGGGAGACTCGCGACGAATCTCTTCCAACGTGTCGGCCGTATACGTAGGGCCGCCACGGCGAATCTCACGGTCGTCCACCCCAAGTCCGGGGGTATCCGTCACCAACGCACGTGCCATCTCTAAACGAACAGCCGCTGGGCTCACGGTGCGGTCACCCGATTTCTGCCACGGATCGTTTGCCACCAGCAGGTCGACCCGGTGAAGACCAAGTTGTGCCTGAACAGCACGTGCGGCAGCCAGATGCCCAAGATGTGGTGGGTCAAAGGTCCCTCCGAGGAGGCCCAATTGGTGGGGGGCGGGCTGTGGCACGTGGCGAGTGTAGAAGCCAGAGGGGTGCTTCTACCTGCAGAAATGAGAAAGAACAAATTACCCCTAGACGAGACCCCACCCCTCTGTTATTCTCATCAATCCCCACTTGGAGAACCCCCTCCTCGTTGAACCTCCCATGTGCCCGTTGCCACGGAACGCACGGGAACAAAGCACTACGAAAAAACGGTTGAACACTGCATCATGAATGACTCAATTGGCCTCTATCTCAATGACATCGGCAAAGTTGCGCTCCTCACCGCCGAGGACGAGCGCGAGCTTTCCAAAGCCATCGAAGCTGGTCGCGAAGCAGCCAAGCGCCTCGAGGCTGGTGAGCGCGGTGCAGCGCTTCGCCGTGACCTGCGCAATGCAGCCGCCGCTAAGGACCGTTTCATTCGCTCCAACCTTCGTCTCGTCGTCTCCATTGCTCGTCGTTACCCATTGCCACAGGGCATGGACCTCCTCGACCTCATCCAAGAAGGCAACCTTGGTCTTGAGCACGCAGTAGACAAGTTCGACTGGCGCCGTGGATTCAAGTTCTCCACCTACGCAACATTCTGGATCCGCCAGGCAATTGGCCGTGCGCTCGACCAGAAGGCAAGCCTCATCCGTATTCCTGGTGACCGCTCCGCAAGCTTGCGCGCAGCACTTCGTCAGGCATCTGGCGATGGCGAGACACTCGATGCCGGCAATGCAGAATTGCACCGCCTCACCACCCCAGTGTCTCTCGACAAGACCGTGGGCGACGATGGCGACGCAACACTTGGCGATCTCATGGACAATGGTCAGGGAACCCCTGAAGACGCAGTCATGGCATTGGTCGACTCTGAATTGCTCGACGAATTGCTCGGAACCCTCGATGACCGTGCTCGCTACGCAGTAGAAGCACGTTTCGGTCTTCTCGATGGTGAGCGCAAGAGCTTCCGTGAAGTTGGCGAAGACCTTGGCGTCACTGCAGAGGCTGCTCGCCGCCTTGTCAGCCGTGCCGTTGAAGGCTTGCGCGACGACGCAGAGCGCATTCTCGCCGTCTAACCAAGAGATTCTTTATGGCAGACCGTTGGACTCCGCAATCGTGGCAGGCCTACCCCGCACAACAACAACCAGACTGGCCAGACACGGCTGCTCTCGATGTTGTTCTGAAAAAGGTCTCTGAGCAACCTTCATTGGTGTTCGCTGGCGAATCACGTGCACTGCAAAGCGCACTTGGTCAGGTGGCCGAAGGGCGCGCTTTCTTGTTACAGGCCGGCGACTGTGCCGAAAGCTTCGACGAGTTCAGTGCCGTCAACATTCGCGAGAAGTTGCGTGTCATTCTGCAAATGGCAGTTGTGCTCACCTACTCAATGGGGGTTCCTGTTGTGAAGGTTGGCCGTATGGCTGGCCAGTTTGCAAAGCCTCGATCATCGGGCACCGAAAAGATTGGCGACATTGAATTGCCTTCTTTCCGCGGTCACATTGTGAACGATCCTGCTTTCACTGCCGATGCACGAATTCCTAACCCCGATCGCTTGCTGCAGGCCTACGAACAATCGGCATCAACATTGAACTTGTTGCGCGCGTTCACTAAGGGTGGCTTCGCAGATTTGAATCGCGTGAGTGCGTGGACCCAGGAATACGCAAAGTCCAGCCCTGAAGGTCAGCGTTACGTTGCTCTGTCCAACGAGATTGAGCGTGCGCTTGCATTCATGAGCGCATGTGGCGTCGATACCGAGAACTACTCGTCACTTCATGAAGTAGACGTGTACACAAGTCATGAAGCACTCATCTTGGGATACGAAGAAGCACTCACCCGCCAAGACTCATTAACTGGTCAGTGGTACGACGCATCTGCGCACATGTTGTGGATTGGCGAGCGCACGCGTCAACTCGACGGTGCCCACATTGAATTCTTGCGTGGCGTTGCAAACCCAGTGGGTTGCAAAGTAGGAGCCACCACATCTCCGGAATGGGTTGTCGAACTCTGCGAAAAGATGAACCCCAGCCGCATTCCTGGTCGCCTCACACTTATCTCACGTATGGGTGCAGACAAGATTGAAGACGGTCTTCGCCCTCTTCTTCGTGCAGTGAAAGAAGCCGGACACCCCGTGGTGTGGGCATGCGACCCAATGCACGGAAACACCATCACCGCACCAAACGGACGCAAGACACGCCAGTTCGAAGACATCGTGGGTGAAATCGCAGGTTTCGTTCGTGCACACAAGGCCGAAGGAACCTGGCCCGGCGGTATTCACGTAGAGCTCACCGGCGACAACGTCACCGAGTGCACTGGCGGCACCGACGACCTCACGAACGACGATCTCGACTACCGCTACCAAACGGTGTGCGACCCTCGTTTGAATGGTCGCCAGGGAGTCGACCTCGCATTCCGCGTCGCTGAACTCATTCGCAACCACGGCTGACATGTCGTCTCTCGATAGTGCTTGGGCACTTGTTGATTCGTGGCCTGTCGTCGCATCGGTCGCTGTCGTTCATCGAGATGGAGTTGATTCACACGGCGACATTTCGCGTAGACAGCGCATTGCGTCTGTGAGCAAACCATTAGCGGCATACGCAGCCTTGATTGCCGTGGAAGAAGGAAGCATCTCGCTTGACGATGCCGTCGGTCAAACAGGATGCACTGTTCGCCACTTACTGTCGCACTCGGGTGGGTATTCCTTCGATGGCGCGCAACCTGTTGGGCGTCCAGGGGCAAAGCGAATTTATTCAAACACCGGGTTCGACATGCTGGCTGCACACATTGAACAATCCACCGGTATTGCATTTGTTGAATACATCGATGACGCTGTGTTTGCGCCACTCGCGATGCATCACACCGCACTTGAAGGTTCGTGCGCAAAAGATGTGCATTCCACTGTGGACGATCTGGTGCAGTTTGTGCACGAGTTGCGCTCCCCCACGTTGATTGCGCGAGAGACATTCATTGAAGCTGTCCTGCCTGTTTTCCCCGAACTTTCCGGAGTAGTGCCAGGCATCGGAACGTTCGATCCGTGTCCGTGGGGATTGGGATTCGAAATTCGTGGACAGAAGACTCCGCATTGGACCAGTTCACGTAATTCATCTTCCACATTCGGACACTTCGGTGGCATTGGAACATTCATGTGGGTAGACCCCCTTGCCGATTGTGCCTGCGTGATGCTGGCGGAAAAAGAATTCGATGAATGGGGCATGGAGTACTGGCCCGCATTCAACGACGCTGTTCTTGCGGCAATTGGTCGCTAGAGCGGTTCGCTGTGTCCATTAGGTTGGACACTTATGGCTGAAGAACGCGGCATTGCAAAATTCACAATGGGCATCGGCCCACTGTTGTTGTGTGGATTCAGTGTTCCTGTTGCCAACAGCATGGTGTTTCCTGCGCTCTCTGATTTGCAGGACGAGTACGGCTTTGCCGATTCCGGATTAGGTCTCATTGCGGCATCTGGATTTTTGGCATCGCTCATTGTCCAATTGTTTCTTGCTCCGTACGCCGACCGGGGAAAGCCGAAACGATTCGTTCTCGCTGCATTGATCTTGGCCGCAATTGGATCGGCATTGTTCGCATTCGGAAACTCTCTGTGGATGTTTGTTATTGCGCGCGCCATCACTGGTGCATCGCTAGGAACAAGTGGACCTGCCATCAAGGCCATCGCTGCGAATATTGATAAGTCACGGGCAGCAGAACGTTTAGGGCGTTTGCGCGGCATGGAACTAGCGGGGTTCACGGGCGGCCCATTGATTGGCGCATTACTCATTGAGCCATTCGGGCTGCGCGGAGCGTTCCTTATCTTCAGTGGTGTTGCACTCACTGCATTTGTTGTCGTGTTCCCGCGACAACTTCCATCATTGCCAACAACTAACGAATCAAAGCGCCTCAGTCTCGAACTGCTGCGGCTTCGTCCCGTGCGCGCTGCGGCGCTTGCCTCGCTCACATTGTTCATTCCCATTGGCATTTACGACGCGTTATGGGATCGCTACATCACCGATCGTGGCGGCACCAATCTGATGGTTGGTTTAACGTTCTTGCTATACACCATTCCGTTCATCTTGTTGGGTGCTGCTGGTGGACGCATTGCGGATAAACGCGGTGCGTCAAAGATGACCGTCGTCGGCATTTTCCTCACCGCGCCACTTGTTCTTGTCTACGGATTACTGGAGAGCGCTTGGTTGCTCGTGGGATTCGCTGTGGTGGAAGGCGTCATCGGTGCATTGTCTATTCCGGCGACGCAATCATTGATGGCACAGGTGGCACCGAAGGGACGCGCTGCGGCTGCTCAAGGCCTCAACGGAAGCGGCGACCTCATCGCCGGAATCATCATGTCGTTAATTGCGCCTGTGCTGTACGGCTCATCCGACGAACACGGCGGCGTTCTCACGTTCGGTTTTGCTGCCGGGTTGATGGTCATATTCGGAACAGCGGTGGCCCTCATGTTGAGAACCACCGCTGACTCGCGATCTGTAACTACTGACTAGTTACGTTCAGTTTTTTGAACGAGTTGTTAGCTCAAGCGCTCAACAATCATCGCCATGCCCTGGCCACCGCCAACGCACATTGATTCCATGCCGTACTGCTTGTCTTCCCACTGAAGTCCGTTGATGAGTGTGGTCATGATGCGAGCACCGGTCATACCGAATGGGTGACCAAGAGCAATACCACCACCGTGGATGTTCAACTTCTCCATTGGGATGCCAAGGTGCTTTGCCGATGGCAAAACCTGAGCAGCAAATGCTTCGTTGATTTCAACTAAGTCGATCTGATCGATGGTCATGCCGGCACGCTTCAGTGCTTGGCGACATGCTTCGATGGGTCCGAGTCCCATGATTTCTGGGTTCAAACCAGACACGCCCGATGACACGATGCGAGCAAGCGGTGTAAGACCAAGTTGCTTTGCCTTTGTGTCGCTCATAACCATGACAGCGGCTGCGCCGTCGTTCAATGGGCATGCGTTACCGGCGGTGACTTTGCCGTCGGGGCGGAACACTGGCTTCAACTGTGATGTTGCTTCGTAGGTGGTTCCTGCGCGTGGGCCATCGTCCTTGCTGACGACAGTGCCGTCTGGCAAAACAAGCGGTGTGATTTCGCGCTCGAAGAAACCATTTTCCTGGTGTGCAACTGCGAGGTTGTGAGAGCGAACACCGAAGTGGTCCATCTCTTCGCGGCTGACGTTTTCGATTTCAACAACGTTCTCAGCGGTCTGACCCATTGCGATGTATGCGTCGGGGAGGCCCTGTGCTGGTGCCCAAGTTCCCTGTCCACCTTCAGCGCGTGACTTAGTGCGTGAACCTGGCTCTTTGAAGATGGCGTTTGGTGCAGAGTCGCTTGCGCCTGATGCGTAACGGCTGACGGTTTCAACGCCCGCTGCAATGAAGCAATCGCCTTCTCCAGCGCGAATGGCGTGTGCTGCCATGCGGATTGTCTGAAGTGATGATGAGCAGTAACGGTTCACGGTCACGCCAGGTGCGTTGTCGAGACCAGCAAGGATTGCGACCATACGACCAATGTTGAATCCGCCTTCGCCTGCAGGCTGACCGATACCCATGATGAGGTCTTCAATATCGTCTGGCTTCACTTGTGGAACCTTGGCCATGAGGGCCCGGACAATTTGTGCCGACATGTCGTCGGGACGAAGATCAACAAGAGATCCCTTGTTGGCGCGGCCGATGGGGCTACGGGCTGTGGCGACAATGACTGCTTCGGGCATCTAACTCTCCCTGTTTGGTGGTCCGCGGGTCGAACCGACCCCTCGACAGTAGCCAATCCCGAGGCATTTTCAGCCTTCGTGAGTGAATGTGATGGGTTCGCCACCTAATCTGCCTGTATGACCACGCCAAACGTGCCCCTCAGCGACATTGACCTCTCCGACCCAGAGTTCTGGGTACAGCCGCGAGACTGGCGTTTCGGGGCGTTCAAGACCCTGCGAGATGAGTCTCCGTTCCACTTCTTTGAAGAGCGCATGGTGGAGAACTCCCCTATTCCACCCGGACCTGGCTACCGCGCCCTTGTTCGCCACGACGACATCTGGCATGTCAGTCGTAACCCTCAGTTGTTCTGTAGCGGTAACGGCTCGAACATTGGCGACCTGCCTGTTGAAATCAACGAGTTCTTTGGCTCCATGATCAACATGGATGACCCAAAGCACTTCCGCCTGCGCTCCATCGTGTCAAAGGGTTTCACACCGAAAGAGATCACGGCGCTTGAAGAGTCGGTGCGCGTTCGTTCACGTTCAGTGATTGATCGCATGTTTGAACGCTTTCCAGAACGCGAATGCGACTTCGTTCGTGAAGTTGCAGCTTTGATGCCGTTGCAAATCATCTGCGACATGATGGGCATTCCCGAGAGTGACGAAGAGATGATCTTCAACTGGACAAACACCATTCTTGGCGTGGGTGACCCTGAGTACGTAGGAACGTTTGATGACTTAGTTCGCGTAGGTGGCGAAATCTTCTCGTACGCCCTTGCGCTTGGTGAAGACCGCTTGAAGAATCCACGCAATGACATTGCATCAGTGATGATGAATGCCGAAGTTGATGGTCAGCGTTTGTCTGCACAAGAGTTCGGATCATTCTTCATCTTGCTTGTGGTGGCCGGTAACGAAACAACTCGTACGGCCATTGGACACGGCATGCGCGAATTGACATTGAATCGTGACCAGCGTGAGTTGTGGTTCAATGATTTTGAAACACACACCAAGACTGCAGTGGAAGAGATTGTTCGCTATGCGACACCGGTTATTCACTTCCGCCGTACGGCAACCGAAGACACCGAGATCAACGGCCAGAAGATTGCAGCCGGCGAAAAAGTTGTGATGTTCTATCAATCAGGCAACCGTGATGAGCGCGTGTTCACGAATCCAGATTCATTTGACATTCGTCGCCCCGTAGCTCCTGCACAAGTGGGATTCGGTGCTGGTGGACCTCACTTCTGTTTGGGAGCAAACCTCGCACGCCGTGAAGTGGCTGTGATGTTCGATGAGATTCGTCGCCGCGTGCCAACTCTTGAGATCACCAGCGAACCTGCATACCTGCAAAGCTCATTCATCAACGGTATTAAGCGAATGAATTGCGCGTGGTAATCCCCTGACGCAGAAATGACTGCGATAGGGCAATCACTTCTCTGTGAAGTGGGTGCTGTGTGTTGAGCCGGAAGAATTTGTAGCCGCCGTCTTGGAAGACTGTGACGATTTCGGTTGCTGCGAAATAGTTGAGAACAACTCTGACTTCACTTCGTGATCGGCCGCACTCTCGTGCGATAGCGGTCGCGGTTTGAAAGAGCGAGTCTTCGCACAAAGCCCATAGGACATCGGCTTCAACTCCGCGAATGATGTTTGAGAATGGGTTGTTTCGATTCATTGGCATGCGTGAGATGTGTACGAAAGTGTGTGAGGACGTGCTGTCGGTATTCCGCCGCTGGGGACGGGCAATACCCAAAATAAATTCGTCGGTATTCCACCAGGTTTTGCTCGCCATCCCTGCATGACGGCATCCCTGCATGACGGCATCCCTGCATGACGCATTGCCCGTATGACAGCATCCCATCACGTGCCGCATTATCCGCGTGACGGCATGCCGTCTTGTTGGTATTCCGTGAGAAACTTGCTGGTATCCCGACAAGTTTTTTTGGAGACTGGTGCACCCCGGCCGGCGGGATACCGACACCCAACAGAGATCTACAGCGGTTCGAGAGCCAACCGAATATCAGCCACTACTGCTGCGTGGTCACTGGCCTGCACTCCAGCAACTGGATCCACTCCGGCCAACCAAATGCTCGATGGATTTCCAATGGGCCGTGGACGAGGCCACGACACAAACACATAATCCAAACGTCGATTCGGCCAAGTGGAGTCTTCGATGTACGGATTATCGCGTCGCCACGTAAACCCATGGCCATCGCCGGCGATCTCCCACAAATCAGTAAACACCAATCCTTCAATCGCGGGTTCACGTCGTCCCGTCAACATGCGAATCTCATCCGAGTCGGGAACCGAATTGAAGTCTCCTGCCATTAACACCGGCATCTCATTCTCAGGGTCAACACGAAGTTGATCAACAATTCCACTCAATGCTTCGCACTGTGCAATGCGAGTACCTGATGCATCAAAGCGATGATCCAAGTGAGTACACACTGTCCACACGCGTCCGTATGGGGAATCAATGAGCGCAACTACAGCGCGTCGATAACTAGGCGCACCAGTTGCATCGGGCAGACGATGCACTTCCCACGACACAATCGGCCAGCGCGACAAAATGGCATTCCCCAAACTGACACCATCGTCGTACCACGGGCCTTCTGTGCGCGCCACAAACATGTCAAGCTCATCAGCCAACCACTGCGCCTGATCCAGCCCGCCTTCTTGTGCCCACACTTCCTGCAAGAACACAACATCGGCGTTCTGTTCTTGCAACACCGACAAAATCGCAGGCTGGCGCTCACGCCACGGGCCGAACTGCCACCACAAATTCCAGGTGAGAACGCGAGCCTCCATAGACATACCGTACCCCTGAAAACCCCGCACTTAGGGCTGTTTCTACTGAGTGGCAAGACTGGCGCGGAACTCGCCTTCGACAATCAAGGCCACTACATCGGGGGATGGCTCACTCAATCGCTCAATGGTGACGCCATGAATCTGCCCAGAGAAGCGATACACGTGCGGATAGTCCCCCACCGCAGCGCCTGTGTCCATGCCAACGTCAAATGTCTCTCCACTCATGGAGAACACCACAGGCACGGACCGTTCCACATACACATGCCCCACCACAACATCATCAACAAGCATCACCGAATGTCCACCGCCACCAAAACCGCCGTCGTAGGCGTGATTCACCACAATGGAATGGCGACCAGGCGTCAACGTAACAGAAGATGTCGCCACAAAATGATCGTGGCCCATCCAGTTGTAGTGATAGGTGGGGCGACCATCGGCCCCTACATACAACGTCCAGCCCGCCATGTTTCCGCCTTGACACACAATGACGCCTTCACATCCACCTTCAGGAAC
>JBIIQG010000109.1:0-2832 GCA_044342185.1 Ilumatobacteraceae bacterium
GAAGAACAGACCTCCGGTGGCCCATTGAAGAAGAACTGTTGCTGCGTCGAGTTTGATCACTGTGACGAGTCGCTTATCGGTCGAGAACTACTAAGTGATGATTGGCGTGGTTGACAGCCATTGGTCCATTGTCGGTGGCCACCACAATGTCTTCAAGACGCATGCCCCACTTGCCGGGAACATAAATGCCAGGTTCCACGCTGTATGCATGCCCGGCAGCAATGGGAGTGGTATTCCCCGAGACCATGTAGGGGTCTTCGTGTTCCTCCATGCCAATGCCATGGCCCGTGCGATGAACGAAGAATTCGCCATACCCCGCCTCGTCGATAATGGCGCGAGTCACCGCGTCGACGTTTTCACACGATGAACCAATAACCCCAGCATTGACACCTGCGGCTTGCGCGCGTAGAAGAACCGCATACGCGTCGGCGATGTCTTGTGGAATGTCACCAATGTGAACACACCGCGTAATGTCACTGCAATATCCGTTCATGGTTCCGCCGAAGTCGCACAACACAATTTCGCCGTATTGAATGACTCGATCACCAGCATGATGATGTGGACTTGCCGCATTCTCCCCGGCCGCCACAATTGCAAAGTTCACTTTCTGGTGTCCTTCTGCAATAAGTCGCGCCGAGATATCTGCAGACACTTCGGCTTCCGTACGACCCACCATGGGAATCTCGCCGGCGTGAAGTTGAGCAGCCACTCGGTCGGCGGCGGCGCCAGCAGCCACAAGTGCAGCAACTTCAGCTGCGTCTTTGCGCGAACGCAAGGCTTCCATCACCGTCACACTGCGTACATACTTTGCATTCGGGCGATGCACCAGCAAGTCCACAAGGAAACGCGACCACATTTGGTCACCCACTGCAATTGTCTGTGCAGACCCCAAGAGTGTGTGTGCAATTGCCACGGGGTCTTCGGTTTCATTCCACGGAACCATGGTGAACACATCGTTCATCTGGTGAACTCGCGGACCTTCAAGACGCGGAATAATGAGCGACGCTTCGCCGTCTTGAGGAATCACCAACATGGTAAGACGCTCGAGCGGCATGGCCAGATATCCCATGAGATAGGGCATGTCGTGACCAAGCGACAAAATCATGGCGTCGACACCACTGCGCTTCATCTCTGCTCGAGCGCGACTCAGGCGTTCGGTGTATGTGTGTGAGGAGAGCATGGTGTTCATCGAGTACCAATTGTGACAGGTACGGCGTGTTCTGCCGACTCTCGTGCGTGATAGCTAGACCGTGTGAGCGGGCTGGACTCCACGTGACCAATGCCGAACTCTTCACCAACACGCTTGTACATGTCGAAGACAGCAGGTTCTACCCACCGCGCAACGGGTAAGTGGTTCGTGGTGGGTCGCAGGTATTGCCCAATGGTGACAATGTCGACGCCAATGTCGGCAAGATCAGCGAGCACGCCAACAATTTCATCGTCGGTTTCGCCCATACCCACAATGAGGCCCGATTTCACCGTGAGACCAGCCGCTTTGCCCCGCGCCAACACCGACAAGCTTCGTGCATACCCAGCACTTGGGCGTACAGCGCGCTGTAAACGCGGAACAGTTTCCACGTTGTGATTGAACACGTTGGGTCGCGCATTGATCAGCACATCGAGCGATGCGGTACCACGAGCGTCTGAGATAAGAGTCTCTACCTGTACCGACGCATCTCGTCTACGAATTGCCTGAATGCATTGTGCAACGTGGCCCATGCCTTCATCGTCCAAATCGTCGCGCGCCACCATAGTGAGGACTGCAAACTTCAATCCCATGCGGGCCACTGCTTCGGCAACATGCGACGGCTCGTTGGTGTCTGGTGCTTCAGGCTTTTGTGTGTCCACTAAGCAGAATCCACACGCACGCGTACAACGTTCACCTAACACCATGAACGTGGCCGTGCCATCGTTCCAGCATTCCGACAAGTTGGGACAGCCAGCTTCTTCGCACACGGTGACTAGCGACAAATCGCGCAATGTCTTTTTCAGTGTGAGCACTTCTTCACCGTGCTTCACGTGCGGACGAATCCAATCGGGTTTCCGTTCCGACAATGAGATGGATTCCTTCACTCCTGCTTGCGCAAGACGCCCCAACATACGAACAGGTTGACCAGGTCCTTCACCGCGAGAGAACGCCGATAAATCATCGGGAGTGTGTTTCCACACAACGTCTTGGCGCTCGAAGAGACCGTTTCCCCACATGTTGGAAGCATGACGCGCAACGACTTCCGTGAAGTCCTTCATGGACACCGAAATACCTTCAGCTTCCAGCGAGGTCACCGGGTAGTCGGCTATTCCACACGGAACAATGTTTGTCGACATGAAGTGAAGATCTGTTGAAACATTCACAGCAAATCCGTGCATGGTGCGGCGACGACCAACGCGCACGCCGATTGCACAAATCTTTCGTGGATTGTCTCCGTCAACATCTACCCACACACCGGGATAACCGGGGAATCGATCTGCAGAAGAAAGACCTACTTCGCGAAGAGAATCAATGATGACCTGCTCAACAGAATGTACATACGCAACAGAATCGGCGGGGCCATCGGCACCATGCTTCGGTTGCAAGTTCACAATGGGATAACCCACAAGTTGTCCGGGCCCGTGATACGTAATGTCGCCACCACGTTTTACTTTCACAAAGTCGGCACCCACTTCTGCGGGGTCGCATTTCAGATTCTTTTCAAGTTCTGCAGATGGCCCGTACGTAAACACATGCGGGTGCTCCATGAGAAGCAGAGCATTACCCGAACCGTGTTGGAACATAGATTCTTGAACCGCGAGCGCTTCGGCGTAGGGAACCTTGCCAAGCCAGCGAACACGCAA
>JBIIQG010000111.1:0-2719 GCA_044342185.1 Ilumatobacteraceae bacterium
TGCACACTTCGTACGGTGCCACGCAATTGATTTCTCGCACTTAACACCACGGCATCATGAACAGCACTGTCAACAGCAAGCGGCGTACGCCCTTCTAGTTCATCTAAGAATCGCGCGACAGCTCGCACCTGCTCTTTGCGCCACAGGTGCACAACACTTGTGTCTGCCGATGATCTCAGCGATGCCATCACATCACTCAAAGCATCACGTTGAGCGCTAATGAAAGGCGACAAAGGAAGTTCTAAACGATTGCGAAGAATGACCTTTACAAGGAATTCTCCACGAATCTCACGAATATGGCTGACGGGTTGATTAATCCAGGCGTCAAGCGACTTGTTTCCGGTACTAGTGAGTCGCAGCAACTTCTTCGCTTGGCCACGAGTTCCTTTCGTGTCTTGCGACGCCAACAAGCCACTCGACTCAAGTGCGGCAATCTCTCGGTACACCACTGGTCGAGTTGCAGTGAGAACCGTGCCCACTTCTCCATCGGAGGAAAACTCACGTGCGATTGCGTACCCGTGCTGCAATCCCAAACGAACCAATGCAAGGCAGGCCCCCGCTTCAGGGTGCTCAATCTCCAGAATTTTTGCCATACCTCAATTGTAGTCCGTGTTGGACTACTGAGTAGTCAGAAATAGACCTTTAGAGTTTCATCCGTGAACCGGCGTCGCTCCACCATGACCGCACTTCTCATTGTGTTCGTTGTGCTTCTTGCTCCTGTGGCTGCCGTGTTCAGTCCTCAATCGTCGACCGAATCACCCACCGACAGCACCGTTGAAATCAATGTGCTTGCCGCAGCGTCGCTCAGCGGTGTATTCACTGAAGCAGCCGACATCTTCTCCCGTGCCAACCAAAACATCGCGGTGAAACTTTCCTTCGCAGGAAGTTCAGCTTTGGCGTCTCAGATTCTTGCTGGCGCACCAATGGATGTTGTTGCGATGGCGGACAACTCCAACATGGACAAGGTCATAGCGGGCAACGCCGTCAATGCAGCATCTGTGCAGTTGTTTGCTCGGAACCGCCTCGCCATCATCATCGCTCAGAACAACCCACGCGGCATCGCCACGTTGAGTGATCTTGCCGCACCTGGTCTCACCGTTGTTCTGTGCGACGCCAGTCAACCTTGCGGCCGTTATGCCGACCAGATGTTCCAGCGCGCTGGACTGGCCATCACTCCTGCAAGCCGCGAGAGTTCGGTTACTGGCGTCATCTCTCGTGTTCGCACTGGTGAAGCAGACGCGGGAATCGCCTACATCAGCGATGCTGTTGCGAATACCGATATTTCTGCGGTGTCCATTCCCGATGCAGACAATGTGCTCGCGGAATACCCCATTGCCATTGCGTCGACTCCCTCATCTGGCGCCACATCTGCGGCACAACTGTTCGTCGACTTCATCCTCTCATCAGCGGGACAAAACATTCTGAAGAACGCCGGATTCATTCGTGTCTCGTAATACACACACCACTCGCAGCCCTCGCGGAGTCATCCCAGTGGCAGTGGTGGGCTTGTTGTTGCTCGCATTACCGATCATCGCCATGTTGATTCGTGTGCCATGGAGTGCAATTCCAGAAATAGTTACCGACGAATCGAATCGAAGCGCACTGGTCTTATCGTTACGCACATCAGTGTTGGCAACACTTCTCTCTGTCGCTGTCGGCGCACCAGTGGCCTGGCTTATTGCACACCACACATTCCCAGGCATGCGCATCATTCGTGCGTTGTGTGTCTTGCCCATGGTGTTACCGCCAGTTGTTGGTGGCGTTGCACTCATTTACGTGCTGGGTAAGAACGGCGTTATTGGCCAGTATTTGTGGGACTGGTTTGGAATCAGAATTGCCTTTACTGAATCAGCGGCGGTGCTTGCACAGTTCTTTGTGGCGGCTCCGTATTTCATCGTCGTGATGGAATCGGCTTTCACCAGCGTTGACCCTGCTCTTGTTGGCGTCTCCAGGTCACTCGGCGCGAGACCGTGGCATGTACTTCTTCACGTGCAGCTTCCCCTCGTGCGCCCTGCACTCATTGCGGGTCTGGTGCTGACATGGGCGCGAGCTCTTGGTGAATTCGGCGCCACCATCACATTCGCTGGCAACACACAAGGCCGCACACAAACATTGCCGCTCGCTGTGTATACAGCGCTCGAATCAGGCCGTGACGCGGCTCTCCTTCTTTCTGTGGTGTTGATTGTTGTGTCGTTCACGGTGTTGGTGTCGTTGCGAACTCATTGGACAAGCGGAGTATTTCGACGGGGGCAAGCATGACGCTTTCTCTGAATGCCTCAATCGTGCGCGATGAGTTCGTTCTTCGTGCCGAGTTCAGCGTTCGTAATGGCGAATGCGTCGCCATTACGGGTGCGAACGGATCAGGCAAGTCATCGCTGTTCAATGCCATTGCTGGATTGCTTCCCATTTTCACCGGAAACATCAGCGTGAACAATGCTGCATTAGTGGACACCACGTCACGAGTCTGGGTGCAGCCAGAAGAACGCAACATCGGGTTGTTGCCCCAGGGAGGAGCACTGTTCCCTCATCTCACTAGCCAGCAGAACGTTGAATTTGGTCTTCGCGCAAACGGTGAATCTCGCACTACTCGCCACACCATCGCACACGACATGCTGATGCAATTCGGAGTTGATCACCTCGCTGATCGATACCCACATCAACTATCGGGCGGGCAACGTCAACGCGTGGCCATTGCTCGAACACTTGTGCTTCGCCCGAC
>JBIIQG010000112.1:0-2716 GCA_044342185.1 Ilumatobacteraceae bacterium
TTCTCGAACATGGTGCAAACCCAGGCCTAGTCAGTCACTTTGTGAAGCAGGCACTCGCCGAGATCACAACAAAGATTCTCACCGAAGGTCGTGCAGGAAATCGACAGAGCGCGATGGAATCAGCACTTGCGAACCGCGAGTTCAACAAGTTGGCCATGTTGAGCGGCACCAAAGTAATTCACATTGCAGAGCGCGATACACAAATCTCGAACAAGCCAAAAGAAGTGAACGAGTTTGTCAACACGTGGTCTGTAGATGGCTTTTACGAAGAAGGCATTGCACCTGCAGAACTTGGTTGGGGAACACACGAGAAGCGTCTCCCTCCTCGCGCATACAAGCACCAGGACGACGGCCCCAGCAATCAAATTTGTATTGCGCAACCCGGCATGAACACCTTGGTGCGTTCCTGGGTGCCATGTGGAGAGACACACGGCATGGTTATTCGCCATGGCGAGGCCTACACCATGTGTCATCACCTCACTGTTCGCGATGAGAATGGTGTCGACATTTATCGACCCACCGTTCACTACGCGTACTGCCCATCAAACGATGCCATTGCATCGGTTCGTGAGTTGCAGATGCGTGACTGGGAGATGCAACCAAAACAACGTTTGTTGAATGATGAAATCATCAGCGGACGCGACGAACTTGGTGTGCTGCTTTTGGGTCACGACTTCACTGGATGGTGGACAGGCTCACTTCTGTCTATTGACGAAGCGCGCGCGATTCTCCCTCACCAAAGCGCAACCACATTGCAAGTGGCGGCGTCCATCGTGTCAGCCATTCAGTGGATGATTGACGAGCCGAACAAGGGACTTTGCGTGCCCGACGACTTGCCACACGAATACATCTTGGAAAAGGCGCGGCCGTACCTGGGAACACAGTTCTCCGGACCCACCGACTGGACTCCACTTCGCAGCCGCAAAGACATTTTCAACAAATGGGCCGATCACGGAGACCTGCTGGACCCCAGCGATCCGTGGCAGTTCGGCAACTTCCTTGTTGGCGACGCCTAAGTCTTCATAGACAAAGTACGAACAGCCGGGCGCTTCACCCTTTGGGGTGGCGCTCGGCTGCTTTGGCGTATAGCCTGAAGAGCAATGACGTTCTCATCCAGCCTCCTCCTCCTTATGTAACGGCAGCAGCCGAATATCGCTGCTGTCGAAACCCTCTGCCCAGGCAGGGGGTTTTTTGTTTGCCTGAATCAGTCCTCACACTCCACTCACTCGCCCACAAAGGAACCAGAAATGCCACCACAGAACGTGACTCCGAAGCGGATGCCCTTCGACAAATACAAGCCATGGGTTCCAGTTGTTCTTACAGACCGCACATGGCCGAACACCACCATCACCAAAGCACCCATGTGGTGCAGCGTTGACCTTCGCGACGGCAACCAAGCTCTCATTGACCCCATGGACCCCGAGCGCAAACTGCGCATGTTCAAAGCATTAGTCAACATGGGTTTCAAAGAAATTGAAGTGGGGTTCCCTTCCGCTAGCCAGCCGGACTACGACTTTGTTCGAAAGATCATTGAAGAAGATCTCATTCCCGATGACGTCACCATTCAAGTGTTGGTGCAGTGCCGTCCTGAGCTCATCGAGCGCACGTATGAATGTTTGAAAGGTGCCAAGAACGCAATCGTTCACTTCTACAACTCCGTCAACCCGCTGCAACGTCGTGTGGTGTTCGGACTGGACAAAGATGGCATCAAGCACATTGCGGTTGAGGCAGCAAAGTTGTGTCGAGAATTCGAACCAATGTTGGCTGGCACCAACTTGCGTTATGAATACTCCCCCGAGAGTTTCACGCTGACCGAACCGGACTACGCCGTTGAAGTGTGCGAAGCAGTGATGGACATCATCCAGCCAACAACTGCTAACCCACTTATTTTGAACTTGCCTGCAACCGTTGAGTGTTACACCGCCAACGTGTACGGCGACGTTATTGAATGGTTCATTCGCACCATCAAGAACCGCGACACCGTCATCATTTCTTTACATCCACACAACGACCGCGGCACCGGCACCGCAGCTGCTGAATTTGGCATCATGGCTGGCGCTGATCGTGTTGAGGGAACCTTGTTCGGCAATGGTGAACGCACCGGCAACCTCGATCTCATCAACGTTGCAATGAACATGTTCATGAACGGCGTTGACCCTGAACTTGATATCTCCAACATTGATGCGCTGCGTCGCGTGGCCGAGTACTGCAACCGTTTGCCTGTTCCCGAACGTCATCCATATGTTGGCGACCTGGTGTACACCTCATTCTCAGGCAGTCATCAAGATGCCATCAAGAAGGGCTTCGAAGCACTGCCAAAGGACTACGACACCTGGGGTGTTCCGTACCTGCCTATTGACCCAAAGCATGTGGGCCGCAATTACGAAGCAGTGATTCGTGTGAACAGCCAGTCTGGCAAGGGTGGCGTTGCATACATCATGAAAGAAGAACACGGATTCGATCTTCCGCGACGTCTGCAAATTGAATTTTCAAAGACCATCCAAAACATCACGGAAGATTCCGGTACTGAAGTGAGCCCCACAATCATTTGGGACACCTTCTCTAGCGAGTACTTCCCTGAGACGCCTCGCGTTCGATTGCATAGCCACGAACTGAAGAGCGATTCAGTGTCGGGCACCACAAACATCACCGCTCAACTCATTGTTGATAGCGAACACATCACCATCACAGGCGAAGGAAACGGCCCGATTGACGC
>JBIIQG010000113.1:0-2700 GCA_044342185.1 Ilumatobacteraceae bacterium
ACAAGCACTGGGAACAACCCGGTGGCCGTTATCGAAAGATGGCGAGCCGCCGGGTTGTTTCATTTCTCCGTTGATGCAGAACAACTAGCGTGATTGCCGTGACGAATTCTCCACCCGTAATTGGTTTCATTGGAACAGGCCATATCGCCACGTTCCATTCAAAGATGCTGAAGCACTCTGGTGTTCCGTTAGTGCGTGGCGGGTGTTTCGATATTGATACGGCGCGTGCGGACGTCTTCGCGCAAGCATCGGGAAGCACCGTGATGTCGTCGGCCGATGAAGTTATTGCATCGAGCGACATGGTGTACATCTGCACCTGGACCAGCGAACATCAACATCTTGTTGATGCCTGCATTGCAGCCGGCAAACCATTCTTCTGCGAGAAACCACTTGGTGTTTCATTTGATCAAGCAAAGCGCATGCATGCAAGCGCATCGTCATCGTCCCTCACACATCAATGCGGACTTATTCTGCGCCGCTCCCCTGCATACCTGTGGGCGCGAGAACTCATCACAGATCCCGCAGCTGGTGCAGTGATGTCTGTGGTGTTCCGAGATGATCAGTTCATTCCTATTCAGGGCCACTACAAATCAACCTGGCGCAGCGACAAAGAAAAAGCTGGTGCCGGAACGCTTCTCGAACACAGCATCCACGACGTAGACATGTTGCGTTTTCTCATCGGCGATGTGGAATCAGTCAGTGCACGGGCCACGTATCGCCACAACATTGAGGGAATTGAAGACTGCGTTGCAGCGTCCGTGCAATTTGCGAACGGCGCAATAGGAACTCTCACCACTATCTGGCACGACAACCTGTCACGACCCAGCCTGCGCCATGTAGAAGTGTTCTGCGAGAATCGCACCGTCATCATTGCGGGTGACGATTGGTTTGGCCCCGTGTCGTGGAGTGATGCAGACGGAACCACCGGATCTCTCGAGGGTGAGGCACTCACCGACAAAACAGCTCCACTCGCCATCACCGACGCAAACCCCGATGGTGCTTTTGTGCGCAATGCAACAGAGAACGAACCAGGCTTCCCCGACTTTTCCGTCGCACTCGAAGCGCACCGCATTGTGGAAGCCATGTACCGAAGCGCGCGGGATAGTGGGAACTCTGTCACGGTGGCGAGCGTTCAGTAACACATGATTGTTGAACGCGTCAGTGTGGATGACATTCAGAACCTTCGTGTTCGTGTGTTACGCCAAGGAACTCCTGTTACTCATGCGCACTATCCCGAAGACTCCTATGCCGACGCCGTGCACTTAGCAATTCGTGAACGAGGTGAGTTGTGCGCAACGTCCACCTGGTTTTCAAAAGAATGTCCAGAATTTCCACATGTTCCAGCATTGCAACTAAAGGGCATGGCTGTTGACGAATCTCTACAGACAACGGGTTACGGTCGCGCACTCATTGACGCTGGTCTTTCTCTTGCGCGTGAACGAGGTGCGGTGGTGGTGTGGGCGCGTGCGCGCGATTCAGCACTGGGTTTCTACGAAAAGTGTGGGTTCATGGCAATGGGAGACGGATTCATTGATGAGCCCACCAACATGCCCCATCACATTGTGGTGACACGTCTCTAGTCGCTAATTTCCACATCTGCGGTGTACAGCAACGTGGAGTTCGTCTTTGGAGAAACACGCGATTCCAATGTCCACTTTCCTGAATAGGGAAACTGCATCACTCCACTCCAATGGTTCGGGCCGATCTCAATGAGATCAACCGGAATCGCAGGGATACCGCGCGCAGGCAACGTGAATGACATCTCCACATTGTCAACTGGTGCAAGTGACCCGCCTGGTGGCGTGAGATACACGTGCACCTCTGCCGCTCCGACACGCGTGGGCAAGATGGAGAAGTCCACAACAACATCACCTTGAATCTGCGTGGAACTGAATGATGTCGATGATGCAGAGGTTGCAGTGGGCGATGTTCCCACCATGAGAGCCGTCACGGCAATGACCACGACAAGTAGCACTGCTTCAAACGACAACAGTTGGGTCACCGTGGACTTCCCGCTCTTCATGCGAAGGCGCAAACGGAAACCAATCGCCAGGCATGCGCTGATAATTGCCACTTTCAACAGCAGATATGTTCCGTAGCGCGAGTTGAAGATGTTGGACAGACCACCGGTGAGATGAAGTGCTTGCGCAACACCCGTTACAACCGCTACGGGCATTGCAACAGTGGCCAGTTGAGACAAACGAGCCACCCCTTCTTCGGTTTTCACCAACACGGCAGCAAAGAACGAACCCACCCACACACTGAGCGCTACAAGGTGCAGTACAGCAACAGGGATGAAGACGCCAGGTAACGAGCCAGCGCTGGGGTGCCCGGACACAGAGAACGACACGATGGACAACAGGGCCACTGATGCGAAGAGCCATTTCCACCAGCGATGCGATGCGCGTGGAAGTGACAGCACAAGAGCCCCCCACCCCGCCACCAGAACAACCCGCACAAGAGATGCAAGACCAAGTCGAGTAGGTAAGACATCGGCCAACAGACTTCCGTCGGTGATTGCCGACCATCCACGGCCTGCCGCATACGGCCCTTGCAAGAACAAAATCCCCACTGAACCAACGGCGAACATAATGACTGCACGACGCAATGCCGTCACCACGGCGGGAACAACAAAACCTCCGCGACCCCACACAAACACCATCATTCCCACAAGAACGATCAGCGCCATATAGGCAAGAA
>JBIIQG010000047.1:0-9545 GCA_044342185.1 Ilumatobacteraceae bacterium
ACCATCGGCGGGGGAACCATTCTTGATGTTGATCCCATTGTGCGTGTCTCGCGTGCGCAACCGACTGGGTCAGTGGAATCAATCATGAGTGGCCGCGGATTCATTCCTGTTGAGGAAGCACGACGTCTGACAGGGCAACCGTTAGAACCTGTGGTGGGTCGCTGGTTTGCAACACCAAACGTTGTTGAGACTGCACTCACCAATCTGACGCAACAACTGGAAGTGCACTCAGAGTTGAGCATGAGCCAATTGCTTCCCTACGAGCGTGACCTTGTTGCATTGATTCCAGATGTGGTGAGGCAGGGTGATGTACTACGACTGCGCACCGCCACACCACTTGCATCGCATCCCTTGGCAAGTGAAATACGTTCGTGGGGTATTACCGGACCATCATCATCCACGGTTGACCGCAACATCATGCGTCAACTCATTCAGGATGGAATCGTGTTCGAACACGACGCAATTGCTTTTCACTCAGATTCCTTGCGCGCGCTTCGCCCACACCTTGAATCACTGTGGGCACTTTCGCCACAGGGGTTCACGGTCTCGCAATTGCGTGAACAACTTGGAATTACCCGTAAGCACGCGATTCCCCTGTCTGAATGTCTCGACAAGATGGGGCTCACCCGCCGAATGGGAGACTGTCGCCTTCCCGGCCGTACATGGTGAGTGGCGGAGGCGGACGGGAATCGAACCCGCCGAACGGGGATCGCCCGTTCCAACTGTGTTGAAGACAGTGAAGCCCACCAGGTACTCGTACGCCCCCGCCATGAGGGTACCGTTCTCACATGGAACGCACTGCTCCTCAGTTGCCCAATGGTCTCGTTGTCATCGTGAAACGCGAATGCGCTACATGCCAAATGGTGGACCCGGTTCTTGCTGAACTGGCCGCCACAGACATTCCCCTCACGGTGTACACGCAAGACGACCCGTCGTTCCCCCCTTCGGTGGCCTCGCACCACGACAAGGACCTCTCCATCTCGTGGCACTACGACATTGAGACAGTTCCCACAGTTCTCAAGATTGAAAACGGTCGTGAGATTGACCGAACTATTGGATGGTCGAAAGAGCAATGGCGCAACATCACTGGTGTTCGCTCATTAGGTGAGTCATTGCCTGAAATGCGACCGGGATGCGGATCAATGAGTGTTGACCCCGACATTGTCGATGCACTGCGCGCACGTTTCACCGATTCGCCAGTGTTGTCTCGCACTATTGAATTCTCAACAGCAGAAGATGAATTTGAAGCAATGTATGCACGTGGCTGGACAGACGGGTTACCTGTCATTCCGCCAACACGTGAGCGCGTTCTCAAGATGCTCACGGGCACGACGCGCCATCCACAAGATGTTGTTGCGTTATGTCCGCCAGATTTAGTGGAACTCACAGTTGAGAAGGTCGCCATCAACGCGGTCATGGCTGGTTGTCTTCCCGAGTATTTACCGTGGGTGATTGCAGCACTAGAAGCAGTATGTAACGACGAGTTCAATATGCATGGCGTGCTTGCAACAACAATGCCCGTCGGGCCTGTCATTGTGTGCAATGGTTCCGGAACCCGCGCCATTGGAATGAACTCAGGAATCAACACATTCGGTCAAGGAAATCGTGCGAACAACACAATTGGCCGAGCGGTCCAACTCACGATCCGCAATGTTGGTGGCGGTCGACCCGGAGAAGTTGACCGTGCTACTCATGGCAACCCAGGAAAGATTACGTTTTGCTTCGCCGAAGACGAAGAGCGTTCACCCTTCACTCCTCTCTCGGTGGAACGCGGTATTCCACTTGGCGTTAACGCGGTCACCGTATTCGCTGGCGAAGGACCACGCTGTGTTGTTGACCAACTTGCACGCACCGCAGACGAACTTGTGAACTCATTTGTCGCGTGTCTTCTCACTGTGCACCACCCGAAATTGGTGATTGGTTTCGACGCAATCTTGACCGTGAGCCCCGACCACGGTCGTGTCTTTGCTGAAGCTGGCTGGACTCGAGAGAAGTTGATCGAAGAAGTCACCCAACGCTCTCTTCGTCCGGGAACCGATCTTGTTCGAGGCGCGCACGGAATGGCGGAAGGGGTACCACCCCATCTTGAATCGGCAACGTTGCCCAAGTTCCGGCCAGGTGGACTACTGGTCACATACGCAGGTGGTGGTGCAGGGTTGTTCTCGTCCATAGTTGCCGGCTGGGCAAATGGAAAAATTGGTAGCGACCCCGTTACCCGCATCGTCAATCCGTAACGCTCCAACCGTGACATACTGATGCCAATGGCTTCCATCACCATTCTTGATCCGACCAATGAGTCGAAGCCTGCAACACGCGAGTTGTTGCAGCGCCCCGGCGGTATCAGCGGGCACACAATTGGTTTGCTCGACATTTCAAAGCCACGCGGAAATGTGTTTCTGGATCGTCTTGAAGAACATCTCACCGAACGTGGTGCCAAAGTATTGCGATTCGCAAAGCCCACGTTCACAAAACCTGCTCCTGTTGACCTGCGTCATGAAATCTCCACTCAGTGCACGTTGGTCATTGAAGCTCTCGCCGATTGAGGCAGCTGTACGACATGCAGTGTGCATGACATCGCAGATCTAGAACTTCGAGGAGTACCTGGGGTGTTCGTCGCCTCCGAAGAGTTCATTTCGGCTGCTGAGGCACAATCTCAAGCGCTCGGATTCCCCACTCTCCGCAGAGTCTTCACGTCTCACCCCATCCAAGATCGCTCCGATGCCGAGATGCGCGACCTTGCAGATTCGGTCTTTGACCAAATTCTTGCCGCCATCACCGAATAAGTGCTGTTGAGCGACATCGCTGGCCGTAGTGCCAGATAACTGTTGCGTGTCAAAGAGCACTGATGCATCGCAGAACTACAATGAAGCAGTGACCATGCCAACCCGAATCCTCATGCTGCGCCATGGACAAAGCGAATGGAATGCCATGGGTCGTTGGCAGGGTCAGGCCGACATTGAGCTCACCGACTTAGGGTACGAACAAGCTCGTCGGGCCTCGGAGAAATTGGGCATGTTCGACGCCATCGTTTCTAGCGATCTGCGTCGCGCACATCTCACCGCCACCATCATCGCCAATGGGTTGGGAGTTGGCATATTGCCCCCAGACCCACGGTTACGCGAGACCGACGTGGGCGAATGGCAAGGACTCACGCACACACAAATTGAACGCGATTGGCCCGGCTATCTCGACGACCACAAGCGGCCGCCAGGTTTTGAAAGTGACGATTCAATCGTCGCGCGAGTGTCGGCTGCGTTGTTTGACTTGGCAGATCAATTCCCCGGAAGCGAAGTGTTATGTGTTGCGCATGCAGGCGTTATCCGCGTGATGCGTCGGGCACATCGAGTGCCCGATACGCGCATTGCAAATCTTGGTGGTTGTCATTTCATTGTTACGCCTGGTACTTCTTCCTCCATTGACATTGGCGACGTAGTCGATTTGTTTGAACATGGTGAACTTGGCGAAGAGTTATAAGCGTGTTCGACCGCTTTATTGACACCACCTACGCGCCTGTTGTGCGCACAAACGTGAACCGTTTGGTATGGGGTCGCCTCATCTCTAACGCCTGTTACCGTTTCGCACCGCCATTCATTGCGGTTATTGCACGAGGTCTCGATGTCTCTGTTGCCGAAATAGGTGTCGCGTTCACCATTGGTGAATTTGCTGGACTGTTATCGCCCGTCATCGGACGATATGTGGACAGAGCAAACCGTTTGGTCGCCATGACCGCCGGCATGGTGTTAATCACGGCATCTGTCTTGCTCGCAGCGTTCTCCACGAACCTTGTCATGTTTGCTGCCGCTATGTTCTTGATGAGTGCATCAAAGGTTCTGTTCGATACATCTCTCATTGTGTGGGTCAACGATCACGTTCCTTATGAGAAGCGCGGGCGCATCGTTGGAATCATTGAAACGTCATGGGCGTTGTCGCTGTTCATCGGTGTTGCCATCATGGGAATTGCAACAGCCCTCATCTCGTGGCGTGCAGGATTTCTTGTCGGTGCTGTTGGCTTGGTTATCTCGGGCGCACTTATTGCAACCGGACTACCTCGTGACGATGCTCACGCTCCACCTAAGGAGCATGTGCGTGGAAAGATTCCCGCCAATGCATGGCTGATTTTTGCCTGCTCGTTCTTATTGATGGGAGCAAGCCAGTGTGTGGGCATCACCTTTGGCCCATGGTTCGAAGATGAGTTCGGCTTCACGAGCGCCGCGCTCATTGCCGTTGTGGTCGCACTTGGAATCTTTGAACTTGTGTCCAGCATTGGTAGTAGTCGCGTGACCGACGTATGGGGCAAAGAGATCAGCGTTCGTCGCGGAGTGGCGTTGATGGTCATTACAGGGTGCGCCATGAGTGTGGGAACGCACATGTCGTTCGTTGCATTGCCCATGTTGATTCTGTTCATCGCGGGTTTCGAGTTCGCACTGGTCAGCATGTTGCCTCTTGCTGCAAACCTGGTTCCCACAGCTGGCGGCATTGGTTTAGGACTCACTGTTGGTGCGGGTACGTGCGGGCGTGCAGTGTTCAGTTCTGTAGCAACACGTTTATACGATTCTGTAGGGCCAGTTGGTCCTGCAGTGAGTGCAACCGTGTTGGCTGCGCTAGCGGTTGTTGCAATTTCTGCTTACGCGCGATCTGCGCGATAACCGTTTGTAATGGGCACTCGGCGGTCTTTACCAAACGCCTTGGTGGACACGCGAACACCTGGTGCGCACTGACGTCGCTTGTATTCATTTACATCAACCAATCGAGCAATTCGCTTCACCACTGACTCGTCGAAACCGAGAGCAATAATCTCGTGAACACCAAGGTCGTTGTCGATGTAATTGCGAAGAATGGGATCGAGTTCTTCGTAGGGCGGAAGACTTTGATCGTCGCGCTGATCAGGCCGAAGTTCTGCTGATGGTGGCTTTGTAATGACGCTTTCGGGAATTATCTCGCGTCCCGCACGTTCATTAATGCGTCGACATAATGCGAAGACCTGCGTCTTGAACACGTCTTTGATAACTGCGTACCCACCGGCAGAATCCCCATAAATAGTGAAGTAGCCAACGGCCATCTCACTCTTGTTTCCGGTGGTTAACACCATCCACCCGAACTTATTGCTGAGTGCCATAAGCGTGGTGCCACGACAACGACTCTGCAAATTCTCTTCCGTGAGATCTGCATCGCGTCCTGTAAATGATGGTTGCAACATGTCCAGATATGACTGGAACGCAGGCTCAATGGAAATGACGCGATGGTCAATGCCTAATGCAGAAGCAAGTTTTTCTGCATCGTCTAATGAACCTTGGCTGGAATAGCGCGATGGCATAGCCACACCGTGCACGTGATCTGCACCAAGAGCATCGACTGCAACGGCAGCAACAATTGACGAATCAATTCCACCCGAGAGCCCAATAACTACATCGGTAAAGCCGTTCTTGCGAACGTAATCACGAGTTCCTAAAACAAGTGCGCGATAGACGCGATCGAGATCAGACTCAAATGGAGCAATAGTTGCGGATTCAACAGAACCATCAGTGTGAATGTTCACAACTCCAAAGTCGGCGTCGAATGATGCGAGTCGAGATGCGATTGTTCCATCGGCTGCGACAACAACGCTTGACCCTTCAAACACCAATTCGTCTTGGGCGCCCGCCTGATTGACATACACAATGGCGCTTCCTGTTTGTTGCGCACGCTCACGCAACATGTCTTCGCGTTCATCGTGTTTGCCTTGGTGATACGGCGAACCGTTTAAGTTCAACAGCACTCGCGCACCGTGAGCAGCTTGCGCCTTCACTGGGCCATCGGCAAACCAAATGTCTTCACACACCGAGACACCCACCATGACTCCGTTGACGGTGAACACTCCGGCGGGGTGTCCGTCTACCGAGTCGGGCCCTGGTTCGAAGTATCGCTCTTCGTCAAACACGGAATAGTTCGGCAACAACCTCTTGCGGTAGATACCAATCACTTCACCCATTCGACACAACGCAACTGCGTTGTACAAGGCACCGTGTTCTTCGTCGACGAAACCCACTGCTGCGACACATTCACGTGTTGCAGCAGCAATGCGATCAACAGCGAGTCGGTTGTCGCGCACGAACGCTTTCTTCAACAACAGATCTTCAGGCGGATATCCGGTGACTGTCAGCTCGGGATACACAATCACGTGACACCCCTCGGCTTCGGCACGCGCGTAATCGCCGACGGCCAGCTGTTCGTTGCCAAGAAGATCACCCACAGTGGGGTTCAACTGGGACATCGCCACCCGAAGTCCGGTGCCGGAGGCAAATGTTGGGAAAGTGGCCACGCTCCGAGGCTAACGACCCCACCTCTCATCCCCTTGCCCTATAAGGGTTCCCCACCAAGCCGGCCCCGTTTCACACAGCGTTCACATTTGGGAAAAGGCAGAGAAACTCCGAGGTGACATCCTGTAGGGACTTAGACAACGGGAAATCTCCCCTCAGGCAAAGGAACCGCAATGCCCATTCAGGCCGAATACATCTGGATTGACGGTACGCAGCCCACTCCGCTGCTCCGCTCAAAGACAAAGGTCATCCCCGACTTCGCAGGCGCAATTGGCGACATGCCAATGGACGAGTGGGGCTTTGATGGCTCCTCCACCGAGCAGGCAAGCGGCGATGCTTCTGACTGCATCCTTCGCCCCGTGTTCCATTGCCAAGACCCCATCCGTGGTGGCAAGAACGTTCTCGTGATGTGTGACGTTCTTCTTGCAAAGACCGGTGAACCACACCCATCCAACACGCGCGCTGCTTGTGCTGCTGCTGCTGCAAAATTCAAAGATCAGGAAATGTGGTACGGCATCGAGCAGGAGTACACCATGCTTCGTCTCGATGGCTCACCATACGGTTTCCCCGTAGGCGGTTACCCAAAGCCACAGGGTCCTTACTACTGCGGCGTTGGCGCAGGTCGCGTTGTTGGTCGTCAGATCATTGAAGAGCACACACAGGCATGCATCGATGCAGGTCTTCGTATCTCTGGAACAAACGCAGAAGTAATGCCTGGCCAGTGGGAATTCCAAATTGGACCAGCAGATGCATTGACAGTTTCTGACCACATGTACATCGCACGTTGGTTGCTTCACCGCATCGCAGAAGATCACGACGTGGTCATCTCGTTCGACGCGAAGCCAGAAAAGGGCGATTGGAACGGCGCAGGCGCGCACACCAACTTCTCTACTCGTGCAATGCGTGAGAACTACAGCGCAATCATCGATGCGTGCGAGAAGCTTGGTACACGCGTTCTTGAGCATGTGGAGAACTACGGTCACGACATTCAGAGCCGCCTCACCGGTAAGCATGAAACTGCTCCTTGGAACAAGTACTCGTACGGCGTTTCAAACCGCGGTGCATCTGTGCGTATTCCTTGGCAGGTTGAGCGCGACCAGCGCGGTTACGCAGAAGACCGTCGTCCAAACGCCAACTGTGACCCCTATTTGGTCACCCGCCTCATCCTTGAGACGGTCTGCGGCTAACGCAGAAACCCCAGAACAACTAGGGACGGGGGGCCGAAAGGCCCCCCGTTTCGCTTTCTAAGTAGCCCATCGCCCCATACGGGGGCAGACTGAAGAGGTGAGCGACATGCTTGACCAACACCGCGACTATGTGCTCCGCACCGTAGAAGAACGAGGCGTACGCCTGGTTCGTCTGTGGTTCACCGACGTTCTCGGAACATTGAAGAGCTTTGCCATTAGCCCGGCCGAGCTAGAAAACGCATTGAACGACGGAATGACCTTTGATGGTTCATCCATCGACGGGTACTCACGCACCGAAGAGTCAGACGTTCTCGCCATTCCCGATCCCAACACATTTGAAGTTCTGCCATGGGTTGATTCCAAGTCTGCTGAAGCTCGCGTGTTCTGCGACATCTACAACTTGGACGGAACCACGTTTGGTGGAGACCCCCGTCAAGTGCTGCGTCGCAATCTCGACGCTGCTCGCGCCGATGGTTATGAATTCTTGTTGGCACCAGACATTGAGTACTTCTACTTCGCTCCACCCGTTGCTGGTCAGCCATTGCAACCTCTCGATGAGGGCGGTTTCTTTGATCTCACCACAACAGACGTTGCGTCATCTTTGCGCAAAGAAACAATTCGCACGTTGGAGACAATGGGAATTCCCGTTGAGTATTCATTCCACGAAGATGCACCTAGCCAACAAGAAATCGACCTTCGTCACACCGATGCGTTGTCAATGGCCGACTCGGTCATGACATTCCGCATGATTGTGAAAGAGCTTGCTGCAATGCACAAGGTGCACGCAACGTTCATGCCAAAGCCACTTGAAGGTGTGCAGGGTTCGGGCATGCACCTTCACTTGTCCTTATTCAAGGGTGATGAGAACGCCTTCTACTCAGCGGACGATGCGAACTTCTTGTCCGCAGATGCAAAAGCGTTTATGGCTGGTCTGTTGCATCACGCAGCAGAGATCACTGCAATAACGAACCAAACAGTGAACTCGTACAAGCGACTTGTCCCTGGGTTTGAAGCACCTGTTCACATCTCGTGGGCACGCAACAACCGCAGTGGCCTCATTCGTGTTCCTATTCCTAAGCGTGGAAATCCCAGTGCAACGCGTTTGGAATATCGTTCGCCAGACCCAGCGTGCAATCCATACCTCGCATTCTCCGTCATTTTGGCTGCGGGCATGAAGGGAATTCGCGAGGGTTACGAACTGCCAGCAGAAGCCGGCGCGAACCTCTTCCAAATGAATGATGCAGACCTTGCAAAGATGGGCATCCATCAGTTGCCGCAGTCTTTGTCAGACGCTCTGAAGATCATGGAATCGTCAGAACTTGTTGCTGAAGCACTTGGCGAACACATCTTCGATTGGTTCTTGCGCAACAAGCGTCATGAATGGATGGGTTACAAGACCCAAGTCACCCCGTACGAACTCAACCGCTACTTGAAGTCGTTGTAACCACCCCATGACCGCGCCCGACATGATTGTTGTGTTCCCCGGAACTCCATCACCTGATTTGGCGCGCACCCTCGATATGGGTGGGTACCGATGGAAGGCCGTGTCGGGTGCAGACGAGGCATCAAAGATTGAGCCTCAAAATGGCTGGATGGGCGCCATCATTTCGTGCGACGAAGATGCCGAATCTGCCTGGGCATTTGCTCGCGCATTACGCAAGCGCGATAACCCCGTGAACTCGGTGTTGGTGTTGTTGTCTGGTGCACAACTGGGCGATCTTGAATTGCGCGACGATTTGTTTGACGACTTTTGTTTAACGCCATTTCATCCACGTGAATTAGAAGCACGCCTGCGTCACTTATTCTCATCGGTTGATGGCGGTGCACGTCCCGAACTTGTTGAACACTCTGGTTTGGTACTCAATCTTGAGACATACCAAGCGTCGTTTAATGGTCGACCACTCGATCTCACCTTTATGGAATATGAGCTGTTGAAGTTCTTGGCGCAAAACGCTGGCAAGGTGTTTACGCGCGAGATGTTGTTGTCACGCGTGTGGGGCTACGAGTACTACGGCGGTGCACGAACAGTGGACGTTCACGTTCGTCGTTTGCGTGCCAAGTT